>JAHZFO010000036.1:0-4291 GCA_019421285.1 Clostridiales bacterium | reverse complement strand
AAATAGAATTTGACAAACGCTGCCATTTTGTTTAGATTAGAAGCAAATACGAAAGGACATCTTCATTCCCATGCCAGGTTTTATTTTACATCTCACCGCAGCCCAAATGCTGTTAAAGCACCTCCCGTCCCACCCGGATTTTCCATATCCGATTTCATCGGTAAATGATTTTCTAATCGGAAATCTTCTGCCGGATGCGACGCAGCAGAAAGAATCCTCCCATTTCCGCGATCCGCTTTACCGCGAAAAAATGATGGTATTCCCGGATCTTACACGGTTTACAGCGAAATACCGTTCACTTCTGCCAGATTCGAGCGCACTGGGATATTATTTTCATCTTTATATTGACCGGAAATTTTTTAAGGATTTCATTCCGCAGATTGTGGAATTTTATAATGCGGATGGGGAAATTACAGATATGAGAGATGAGATTGCAACGGTTTATATCCAAAAATCGCGGACATCCATTCCTTTTTCCAGATATCTCACGGAGGAGTATTATTATGGGGATTATACACGAATGAATACATATCTTGTCAACCGCTATTGCATCCCGCTCGATCTCGATTCCAACGTCACGAACCCTGGAATCACAGAAATTCCGTATGAGAACGTCCAACAGGTACTTGACCTCCTCCATCACTTCCTCTCCGTCCCGCCGGAAGCCGCGCAGGATCTGAAGGTCTTTCCGCTTGAAGAGCTGCTTGCGGCACTGGAGCAATATGTAGAAGAGTTTTTGGCTGTGCCGAATAAGTATGTTCCATAATTTTCCATTCAAAAAGGAGCAGAACCCACACCGGATTCCGCTCCTTTTTCAGAATGTAATTTTTCCGTTTTCTCTTACACTACATCTTGAACGATCCCTTCTCTGTCATCCGTATCCATTTGTTTTTTTCTTCGATATTCCGTCGGTGTCCTCCCATAATATTTCTTAAATGTCTTGCAAAAATAATCCATATTTTCAAATCCCGTCTCGCCGGAAATTACAGTTATCTTTTTCTCCGTCGTAGCCAGAAGCTTTGCAGCCTCCTGCAGACGATACTTCACCAGATAATGCACCGGCGTATCGTGAAGATATCTTCGGAACAGATTCAATGCCGTACTCTTGCTCACCATAGCCTGCCCGGCAATATCCTCCAAGGTAAGATTCTGTCGGAAATTTTGATGAATATATTGCATCATCAGCTGTGTTCTTCCCTGTGAGGATGCCGTATTTTCTCTTTTTTTCTGCAGCACTTCCGAATCCATGTGCAAATAAAGCAAGTGCCACAATTCCTGCGTCAGAAATAAAGTAACCAGTTCCCGGTCTTTGTCTGATTCCTGCGCTTTGAGAATTTTCTGCATGAGCTCCAGTGCTTCTGCCTGCCATTTTATTTCCCTGCAAAAGACAATGCAGTCCACCTTACACGCCTGTATCGGTGCAATGTATTTTTTGTAAATCAGGCTGTCTGCCGGAGCAAGAAATGTCGGTTTCAGAACGAAATTTGGCACAATCGCATGGCCTTCAGAAAAATAGCGATGCAAAATCTTTGAGTTAATAAAAATGCCCGTTCCCTGTCCCAGTGAAAACTGCTTTTCGCCAACCCAGAAGGTTGCTGTTCCCTCCTGTACAAAAACAAACTCAAACTCCACATGCCAGTGCCATTCTACACAATGAAAATCAAACAACGCAAGATCGTCGTAATACAATTGAAACGGATATTCACTGTTTCCATGCTGTATCGTTTCCATCATGGTTTCATCCGTTTGGATCTTGTTATAAAATGTATTAAACTCCATCTTTCCCCGCCTCCGTTTTTCAGGCACGACCCTCTCTATTTTGCGATATTATACAATAAACAGACGATATATTCCAGTGAAAGCGACACCATTTTACGTTATTATACAAAAAGAATCGTTGTCGCTCCATGGAACACGGTGAACGGCAACGAAACGAACACTACGGCCGCAGCAGTTCTGCCATTTTAAAAAACGGAGTATATCATCATGAAAAAGAACTACCACAAAACCTTAATTGCCTGTTATCTTGGATTTATCACGCAGGCAATTTCTGCAAATTTTGCACCTTTACTATTTCTTACCTTTCACAGAACTTACCATATTTCTCTTGGAAAAATTGCGTTTATCTCGACAGTATTCTTTTTCACACAACTTCTTGTCGATTTGTTCTGTGCCAGATATGTCGATAAAATCGGTTATCGTAGGTGTGTCGTTGCTTCTGAGATTCTTTCCGCCTGCGGCCTGATTGGACTTGCCTTTCTGCCCAATATTCTGCCAAATGCCTATGCAGGAATTTTGCTCAGTGCCATGATCTATGCCGCCGGAAGCGGACTGATTGAGGTTCTTGTCAGCCCAATCGTAGAGGCTTGTCCGTTTGACAATAAGGACAGCGTTATGAGTCTGCTTCACTCCTTTTACTGCTGGGGGTCTGTAGGCGTCATCCTACTCTCCACTGCTTTTCTGGCAGTTTTTGGTATGGAACGCTGGCCGATCCTCGCATGTATCTGGGCTGTACTTCCACTGTACAATACGTTTAATTTCCTTTCCTGCCCGATTGAATCACTCACCGGAAGCGAAGAAGGACTTACCATTCGTCAGCTGTGCCGTCTTCCCATTTTCTGGATTTCCCTTGTTCTTATGGTCTGCGCCGGAGCAAGCGAGATTTCGATGGCGCAATGGGCTTCCGCTTATGCCGAGTCTGCATTAGGTCTCTCAAAAAGCATTGGAGACATTGCAGGACCGTGCCTGTTTGCTGTGATGATGGGCATCAGCAGAACCTTCTATGGTAAATACGGGGAAAAAATTGACTTAACAAAATTTATGATCGCATCCGGTACACTTTGCCTGATCTGTTATCTGGCTGCAGCTCTCGCACCATATCCTCTTTTAAATCTTACAGGCTGCGTTGTGTGTGGTTTCTCCGTAGGAATTATGTGGCCGGGAACCATCAGTATTTCATCCTCTAAAATTCCACTCGGCGGAACTGCACTGTTCGCACTTCTCGCCATGGCCGGAGATATGGGTGGTTCCATTGGCCCATTTGTTATTGGATTTGTCACACAAAACACCGGCGACGATCTGAAGGCAGGTATGCTGGCCGGCTGCATTTTCCCTGCTGTACTGATTTTGTCTGTTTTTCTGCTCCGACAAAGGAACGCAGAGCAAAAATAAGCACCGAAGAGATACTGTAACGTGTCTCAGACACAGGAGCCGGACAGTCCGACTCCTTTTTTTCATGTCTCTGCAATATTTCTCACAACTCCCGAAAACAGAATCGATCCGTCCTGCCCCGTGACAAGAAACAGGAATGGACGATCCAGTACGAAGTCGATTTCGTCGTCCGGTATTTCTGCTGCGGCTTCTGAAACGCCGAGTTCTGTATACGCTGCTCCGGTTACTCCGTTTTCGTCGATTTCAAGCATGGCGGCGTGGTCTGCTTTGCTCAGGTATAAATTCTCTTTGTCCCCTGTTAATGGGCTGAAATCTGCCAGATCTGCATCCAGCGCATCCGTTACACCTAGTGCGCGCACCGTTTCGATCAGGTCTGTTTTTTCCGATACTTTAAATTTAGGAACAGACAGGTTCACCATAGGGGAATACCAGTTATCACTGCTTTCATCCCGCCGTATAACCTTCATCAGATCCGGATCCGATACCAGTTCATTGACATCGGTATTTTCATCCGGAAGCAGGAAATACATGGAGCCGCTGTCCTGAAGGCTAAGGCTGACTGCACGGAAATGTTCGCCCTGGTAGACATCCATCCATTCCGTTTTCTTCATCATGTCCACAGTGGTATCTCCCGCAGCTCCGTGGAAGGTTTCCTTCTCTGTATTCACTTCCCAGAAATTTTCCCTCCACATCGCCTTATAATAGATGGTTGATACCAGTTCAAATACCGTTTCCGGGGCAATCGCCATATTTTCGGTGTATTCTTTTAAAAGCCCTCCGGTATTATCATCCGTCCAGGTCCGCAGGGCCTGATTCATCTCTTCCGATCCAGGAGTCCCACGGAAGGTCGATGCATAATACTGTTCCGCCAGCCGCTGCAGCGTTGTGTCATTGTATGTTTCCTCACCATCCAGCCACAGCGAATTTGCCAGCACACTTTTCAGCGCGGGCGTGTCTGCATAATTGCTTTCCCAGAGTGAAGAAACATTTTCCCGTAAGGTGTCCATGTCCTGCGCACCAAGCATATCCAGAATCTGCTGCCGCGTATTTCCATCCGAAGTTTCCGCCAGCATCGCAAACGCGATATACAGATTGATCGGCGAGCAGACGGTATTTTCAT
>JAHZFO010000035.1:0-4801 GCA_019421285.1 Clostridiales bacterium | reverse complement strand
AAATGGAGTTATTTTGGAGTTTATTTCTTCATAAGCGGTGCGAAAAACACAAAATTAGAACACACGTTCGAAATATAAGCCTCTAATAACAGCCTTTGCGTGTCATGAAACGCAGTCCGCAAAGGAGTTTGAATAAACAAAAATGCTTAGTAAATCCAGCGTTTATGCGGGTTTGCGGTACTTTTAAAAGTCTTTTGATAACAATTTGATAACGGTTGCATAAGAGCCATTATTCTTGTAATCCAGTGGTTTTCGGGTTAGAGAATGATTGACAGGTGGTTGTGCAACAAAAAAATCCATATTATTTAGAAAGCCCTTAGCTGTGGGTATAAAACTCATAGCTAAGGGCTTTTTTGTCGTATTTATTTATCTGGTTTGAGTTTGTCTTGGAACATTTCGACCAGAGTGTCGCTAAGTGCCTGTGATGGGACTTTTGCCCATGTTTGAGTGGTATCAAACTCCGGGTAGTGGTAACGCCACTCATCGTATTTGTCTTTACTGATTTCTTCAGAAGATAGCTTGTCAGCCTGCTCTTTCCAGGCATACAGCATTTTCCGGAGTTCGTGAGCGTCTTTGCCTTTGGAAGTATCGACTTTCAGACAGATTTCTCCGTCTGCTGATTCACTAACAGTCAGACCGTACAAATCTTCAAGGGTAAACAAAGTGTGCATCAGTCCGATATAGCTGTCAATGTCAGGCACATCGAGGGCATGAGGGGAAACATCCAGAGCCTGTGCCAGTGCAGCAGTAAGTTCCGCTTTCGGTTTTCTTGTTCCTGTTTCATATTGTGCTAAACGTACATCGGCACTTCGCTCAGGAAAGCCGACAATCGTACCAAGATATTTTTGTGTCATCCCACGCAGAATGCGGAAAAAATGGATTCTCTCTCCAATCGCCATAATGTGTCCACTCCTTGTATGTATTTTACAATGAGTATAGCAGATATGTTTAGGAGAAGTCAAGATAATACAAAACAAAAAAGTTTAATATTTTCCGAAAAGCCACTTGACACAAGCAAATATGCTTAGTATAATAAGTTCGAATTAAACAAATAAGTTTAATAAAAACAAAATGACCGTCCGAACAGTATAAACCGCCAAGACCTTGCCAGACGGCAAGCGAGCGCCTGATCTATTACGGTATATCGGGACAGCACAGTGCCGAACAGGGAATACCTGCTGGAACTTCATTCGGATAGAACGGCAATCAAAAACGAAAGAAAGGACTGATTATATGAAAAACAGATTTATTTGTGCCGAAGAAGTGGCACAGGAACTAAGCGTATCAAAGCCGTATGCTTACAAGCTAATCCGTCAGTTGAATGAGGAACTGAAAGAAAAAGGCTTTATTACTATTTCAGGACGGGTAAACCGCCAGTATTTCTATGAAAGGCTCTACGGAGCAGGAAAGGAGGATGAATAATGCCGGTATTCAAAAACGAGAGCAATGGAACATGGTATGTGATGGCGAGATATGTCAACTGGAAAGGCGAGCGTAAGCAGAAATGCAAGCGTGGATTTTCTACCAAGAAAGAAGCACAGGAATGGGAGCGAATGTTTCAGTTGCAGAACTCCTCTGATATGGATATGAGTTTTGAAGCTTTTACCGAACTGTATATCCGGGATATGAAAAGCCGTCTGAAGGAGAATACATGGCTGACAAAGGAGCATATCATCCGCACAAAGATTTTACCTTATTTCGGCAAGTTGAAAATCAGCGAGATTTCTACAAAAGAGGTTATCGCATGGCAGAATGAGATGCTTGCCTATCGGGACGAAAAGAAAAAGCCATACTCACAGACCTATCTGAAAACGCTGCACAATCAGTTGTCCGCTATCTTCAATCATGCGGTGCGGTATTATGAGCTGCGTTCCAATCCAGCCGCTAAAGCGGGAAATATGGGAAGTGAGGAACACAAGGAAATGCTGTTCTGGACGAAAGAAGAATACAAGAAATTCTCATTTGAGATGATGGACAAGCCTGTTTCCTTTTACGCTTTTGAAATGCTCTACTGGTGCGGCATCCGTGAAGGAGAACTGCTGGCACTGACCGCCGCTGATTTCGATTTTGAGAAAGAAACGGTCAGAATCAATAAGTCCTATCAGCGATTACACGGCGAAGATGTGATTACCACACCGAAAACAAAGAAAAGTAATCGTATGATCAAAATGCCGAAGTTCCTCTGTGAAGAAATGCAGGAATATTTGCAGATGCTTTACGGATTGAAGAAGAAAGACCGAATCTTTACAGTCACAAAAAGTTATCTTCATCACGAGATGGACAGAGGTGCGAAAGCCGCAGGCGTAAAACGAATCCGTATCCATGATTTACGGCACAGCCACATCAGCCTGTTGATTGATATGGGATTTTCAGCGGTGGCGATTGCAGACCGTGTAGGGCATGAAAGCATTGACATCACTTACCAGTACGCTCATCTGTTCCCGTCAAAGCAAACGGAAATGGCAGATAGATTAGACGATTTAGGGAAAGGAGAGATTGAAAATGTCAGCTAAGAACAGAGATAACAAAAACCGTTGGAGAAACATCACAGTAGGGTTTCGGGTATCGCCCGAAGAAAATGAACTCATTAACAAGGCAGTTGCCTTATCGGGACTGCCAAAGCAGGAATACTGTTACCGCCGCTGTCTGAATCAGGATGTAGTGGTACAGGGCAATCCCAGAATATTCAAGGCACTTAAAACGGAACTTGCCACTGTGCTCACAGAATTAAAGCGGATTGAAGCAGGAAACGGTGTGGATGAAGAACTGCTGAATGTCATTGAACTGATCGCTGTTATTATGGGCGGTCTGAAAGGAGAGGACGAGGATGGAAAATAAAAAAGAAAAGACTGCCCCGGATGTATCTGTTGACGCAGATACGGAGCAGCCAATTCGTAAAAACACTACAAGTAGTATATCCGAGAATGGTGGAAATATCAAGAGTTTTGAGGAATTGCAGAGAGAAATGCAGTTGCGATCAGACCCGTCCTATCTCCAGACAATCTCCATGAATGAACTGTTTGACACACAGTATCGGAGTAAGCAGCCGTTGATTGACGGTCTGCTCTACCCCGGCACTTATATCTTTGCAGGTTCGCCCAAACTGGGGAAGAGCTTTCTGATGGCACAGCTTGCCTACCATGTCAGCACAGGTACACCGCTTTGGAATTATACCACCCGAAAAGGAACGGTGCTGTATCTGGCACTTGAGGACGATTACCGCCGCTTGCAGGAGCGTCTGTACCGGATGTTCGGGACAGAAAGTACCGATAATCTTTACTTCTCTGTTTCTGCCAGCCAGCTTGGAAATGGACTGGATGAACAGCTTGCAAGATTTGTGGCAGAGTATAAGGACACGAAGCTGATTATCATTGATACGCTTCAGAAAGTGCGTGAGGTTGGCGGCGATAATTACAGTTATGCAAATGATTATCAGATTATGGCAAGACTGAAAAGTTTTGCGGATGCTCACGGACTTTGCTTACTGCTCGTACACCACACGAGAAAGCAGAATGCGGATGATAAGTTTGACATGATTTCCGGGACAAGCGGACTGCTTGGGGCGGCAGACGGAGCGTTTCTTCTTCAGAAAGAAAAACGGACAGGCAATGCCGCAACACTGGAAGTATCGGGCAGAGATCAGCAAGACCAGAAGCTGTATCTTATCCGCAATACAGAAACATTGTTGTGGGATTTGCAAAAGGCAGAAACGGAATTATGGAAAGAACCGCCAGAGCCGTTACTGGATGAGATTGCGGAGCTTGTTATGAAAGACAATCCTTATTGGGAGGGTTCTCCAACGGCACTTGTTGCACTGATAAATGTGGACATTCAACCTCATGTTATTACAAGAAAGCTGAATGTTCTTGCAGGAAGGTTGTATGCAGAGCATGGGATTCTCTTTCGGAGTGAGCGTGTCCATGAGGGACGGAAACTAAGGCTCTGGAAAGACAATACAGAGAATGCGTGACAGTACGTGACGGTTGTGACGGTATTTTTGACAGCGGGGCGGTATCAAAATAACCGTCACGACTGTCACATACCGTCACGGAAAGGATGGATAAGATGGGAAATGTGCAAATATCACAGGAATTATTTATGCAGTTGCTCCGCTTTCACTTGGTTGAAGATGGGAGCTGTGAGAAAGAAATCAAGCAGGGATTGGAGAAAAAACTGGACAGAATGGTCATGCGTGACCTGTATGGAAAATTTAAAACTGCTCCGACAGAGGAAGAACGGGAACGGGCGAGAAAAGAGTATCTGGACAGACGTGGAGTGCCGGAGAGTTTCCGATGGTAATTCTTCCTTGGTGATAAGAACAGGAGCGTGGCACGCCCCTGTTAAGCATAGACAAGGAGAAATCTGGAAAGGAGAATCATGCAATGAGAGAAGGAAGATTAGGTTATAACTGTGAAAATGGAAGATATGGATTGCTGTCAATGGACTTATGGATTGATACGGGATTTCACTGCGGAGAGTGTATGGAAGTTCTGGTAGATGATCAGTGGGTAAAGACCAGGATGGAAATGAATCTGGCGAGGGAATGGTATCTGGTGGGAACGCCCTATTGCGGTGATCTGGAGTATGTACGGGCAAGGATACCGGAATAAATCAGACAGAAAAGTAAAGAATCGGTTTGGTGTCAGGGATAAAAAATAAGCCCGGATACGGGCAAATAAAAAGGGCGGATACGCCCAAAATAAAAAGTCCAAGCCGGAACATGACAGAGGAAGATAGCACCTTATAAAGCCCTCGGCGTTTGAGAGCGAAATACACCCATCGCACAAACTTCGTTTATGCT
>JAHZFO010000034.1:0-5956 GCA_019421285.1 Clostridiales bacterium | reverse complement strand
AGGCTCTTGCCTATATGAAAGGGGATATGGCAGAAGGAGTAGCGGAGATTGTTTTCGACGAAGAGGACTTACCACATCTTCGCAGTATCTATCCAGAGATCACGGATTATCTGGAAGAAAAATTGGAAGATCCCCAGTGGCTTTCGGAACTGGATGAAAGACTGGATGCACTGGCAGAAGCCTATGAAGAAAATCATTCCATTATGCGTTTCCATCATTATAATCCTGTAAATATCTCAAAGCAGTTTCAGAAGTTTGCGGATGAGGTCATCCCTTATCAGGCAAGGGACGGATTTGTGTGGAAAGAACATCAGATGTTTATTACGCAGGATGAGATAGATTCTTTTCTCGCAAGGGGTGGCCCTTATTCAAAAGATAGGCTCAAAACGTATTCTTTTTATCTGTTAAATGAAAATGAAAAATCCAGAACAGATTTTGTTAAAGAAAAGTATGGAGCTAATAAAAGGATTCATGCACTGCCTGATGTAGATGATTTTTATGTAAATTATGACAGGAAAGGACTGCTTCTTGCAAGAGGTGATGATAATAGCCCATATGCTTCAATTTCATTATCTTGGAAGAAAGTTGCCAATAGAATATCCTATTTGATAAGGAATGACCAGTTCCTGCAGGCAGAAGATTATGTTCATATGCCAGAATATGAACGGGAACAGATGGCGAATAAGATACTTAGTTTTTATGCTCGTCTTCCGGAAGGAATAGACAGACCATTTACCAATGACTTTTTTGGGGCTGTGTCGAGAGCAGAATTGATGGCAGTGTTGGAAAGAACAGAGCAGACAGAGGAACTGTTACAGAAGATGGATGCAGCATTGGCAGCTTTGTCATTAGATTTTGAGGCGTATGGGACAAACTATCAGCAGAAAACAGAACTTCTTTCAGAACTCCACCAGTATGCAGAAGGAACCTATATGATATTTCCGACACCGGAAGCAGAACCGTCTTTTGTGGAACCATCCGGGCACCAGATGACCATGTTTGATTTCTTAGATACGAAGGCAGTGACAGAACCGACCGTAGTAGATATGTCAGATGTGGAGGAAATAGAAGAGGAAGAGGTTACTGCCAAAGAAGATATTCCGGAAAGTCAGGAACAGGAAAAAGCTGTGTTAGAACCACACAACTTCCGTATCCAGGATAATGACCTTGGTGCAGGCGGTCCGAAAGCAAAGTATAAGGCAAATATGGAAGCCATCCATTTGTTACAGACTTTGGAGAAAGAAGAACGTCTGGCAACACCCGAAGAACAGGAAATCTTATCCCGTTATGTTGGCTGGGGTGGTATCCCACAGGCATTTGAGGAGAGTAACAGCAGCTGGGCGAATGAGTATCTGGAATTAAAGAATACCTTATCACCAGAAGAATACAGTGCAGCAAGGGCATCGACCTTAAATGCTTTTTATACGTCCCCGACCGTGATCCGAAGTATGTATGAAGCACTGGAAAATATGGGACTGAAACAGGGAAATATTCTGGAACCGTCCTGTGGTGTCGGTAACTTTATGGGACTGATCCCGGAGAGTATGGGCAAAGCCAATATGTATGGTGTGGAACTTGACCCGGTTTCGGGCAGGATCGCAAAACAGCTTTACCAGAAAAATAAGATTGCAGTACAGGGATTTGAGGAAACCAGTTATCCGGACAGCTTTTTCGACTGTGTGATAGGCAATGTTCCATTTGGGGCGTATCAGGTCAGTGACCGCAGATATGACCGGCATCATTTTATGATCCATGATTATTTTATTGCAAAATCCCTTGATCTGGTGCGTCCGGGCGGCGTAGTTGCAGTGGTAACTTCCAGTGGAACGATGGATAAGCAGAATCCGGCAGTGAGACAGTATATCGCAAACCGGGCAGAACTGCTTGGAGCCATCCGATTACCGAATAATGCGTTCCAGAGAAATGCCAATACCAGCGTTGTTTCTGATATTCTGTTTTTCCAGAAAAGGGACAGGGCATCCATTGAGGAACCGGAATGGTTAAATTTAAAGGAAACACCGGAAGGCTATTCGGTCAATGCTTATTTTGCAGAGCATCCGGAAATGGTGCTTGGTGATTTTACTACAGAAAGTACCCAGTACGGAAAGCAGGAAGTGACTGTAAAACCAAAAGAAGGCATTACCTTAGAAGAACAATTAAAGGAAGCCGTCCAGAATATCCATGGCACGATCACGGAACTGGAACTTTCGGATACAGAGCTGGAGGAGGATGTTGTCTCTATCCCGGCAGACCCGGATGTAAAGAATTTCAGTTTTACCGTAGTGAATGAGGAAGTCTATTACCGGGAAAATTCTGTGATGAACCGCATGGAGCTTCCGGCAATGACAGCGGAACGTGTCAAAGGGATGGTGAAGATTCGTGATGTTACGAATGAACTGATCCGGTGTCAGATGGAAGAGGGAAGCGATGAACAGATCACAAAGCTGCAGGGAAAACTCAATGAAGAATACGATACCTTTACAGCAAAATATGGTCTTATCAGCAGCAATGCCAATAAGCGGGCATTTAGTCAGGACAGCAGTTATTGTCTTTTGACTTCTCTGGAATTTCTGGATGATAAGGGAGAACTGAAACGGAAAGCGGATATTTTTACCAAAAGGACGATCCGCAGGGCAGAAACCGTAACTTCCGTGGATACTGCCAGTGAAGCACTTGCGGTTTCCATTGGTGAGAGGGCAGGCGTTGACCTTTCCTATATGGCACAGCTTTCCGGGAAAACAGAAGCAGAACTTACAGAAGAACTGGCAGGGGTAATCTTTAAGAATCCGATCGGTGAAAAATGGGAGCCGTCGGACGAATATCTTTCTGGAAATGTGAGGGAGAAACTGCAGATCGCAAAACAGTTTGCAGAAGATCACCCGGAATATCAGGTGAACGTGCAGTATTTGGAGCAGGTACAGCCAAAAGATCTGGATGCGTCAGAGATTGAGGCAAGACTTGGGGCAACCTGGATCTCCGAGGATTACATTACACGGTTCATGGCAGAAACATTCCATACACCAAGATATTATGTAGGGAGCAAGGTCAAAGTCCAGTATGCCGAAGTGACCGGACAGTGGAATGTTATGGGAAAGAATGTGGACAGCTACGGAAATGCCCTTGTTACTTCCACATATGGAACACAGAGAGCCAATGCCTACCGCCTTTTGGAAGATGCCTTAAACCTTAGAGATACCAAGATTTATGACACGGTACAGGATGCCGATGGGGAACACCGGGAATTAAACCGGAAGGAAACGATGCTGGCACAGCAGAAGCAGGAGCTGATCAAAGAGGAATTTAAGGAGTGGATATTTAAAGACCTGCACCGACGGGAAGATCTCTGTAAGATTTATAATGAACGATTTAACAGCATCCGTCCACGGGAATATGATGGAAGCCATATTCAGTTTGTCGGCATGAACCCGGAGATCACCTTGATGCCGCATCAGAAAAACGCAGTGGCTCATGTGCTGTATGGAAATAATACGTTACTGGCTCATTGCGTAGGAGCAGGAAAGACGTTCCAGATGATCGCAGCCGGTATGGAATCAAAACGGCTGGGACTCTCACAGAAGAATCTTTATGTTGTGCCAAACCATCTGACCGAGCAGTGGGGCAGTGATTTCCTACGTCTCTATCCGGGAGCAAATATCCTGGTGGCAACGAAGAAAGACTTTGAGCCGGCAAACCGAAAACGGTTCTGTTCCCGTATTGCGACAGGGGATTATGATGCCGTGATCATTGGACATACGCAGTTTGAGAAAATCCCCCTTTCAAAAGAACGGCAGATTGCCATGCTGGAAGATCAGATTGCAGATATTACGTTCTCCATTGAAGAAGCAGCACATCAGGCAGGGCAGAATTATACCATCAAGCAGTTGGAAAAAACAAAGAAGAGTCTGCAGGCGAGGATGAAGAAACTCAATGACCAGACCAGAAAGGATGATGTAGTAACTTTTGAGCAATTAGGTGTAGACCGACTGTTTGTGGATGAAAGCCATTCATTCAAAAATCTTTTCCTATATACAAAGATGAGAAATGTAGCAGGTATCTCACAGACGGATGCACAGAAAAGTTCGGATATGTTTATGAAATGCCGGTACATGGATGAACTGACAGGCGGCAGAGGAATCACCTTTGCTACAGGTACTCCTGTATCAAACAGTATGACCGAGCTTTACACTATCATGCGTTATCTCCAGTATGACACACTCATGCGTATGGGTATGGGACACTTTGATTCCTGGGCGGCAACGTTCGGGGAGACAGTAACCGCAATCGAATTATCACCGGAAGGAACGGGCTATCGTGCGAAAACACGGTTTGCCCGTTTTTTTAATCTTCCAGAGCTGATCTCCATTTTTAAGGAAGCCGCGGATATTCAGACTTCGGATATGCTGAATCTTCCCGTACCGGAAGCAGAGTTTATCAATGAAGTCTTGAAGCCAAGTGAAGAACAGCAGGAAATGGTAGTAGCATTTTCAGAACGTGCAGAATCAGTAAGAGCAGGAATGGTAAATCCGACAGAGGATAACATGCTCAAGATCACCAACGATGGAAGAAAGTGTGCGTTAGACCAAAGGCTTTTGAATGAACTCCTTCCGGATGCCGAAAAAAGCAAGGTCAATACCTGTGTGGAAAATGCTTTCCAGGTATGGGAGGAAGGAAAAGCAGACCGGACAACCCAGCTGATCTTCTGTGACTTGTCCACACCAAAAGGAGACGGGACTTTCAACGTATATGATGATGTCCGGAACAAACTGACAGAAAAAGGAATCCCGAAAGAAGAGATTGCTTTTATCCATGAATACAACACGGAGGCAAAGAAAGAGGAACTGTTTGCAAAGGTACGGGCTGGACAGGTGAGAATCCTGATGGGTTCCACTCCAAAACTCGGTGCAGGTACCAACGTACAGGACAGACTGATTGCTCTCCATCACCTTGACTGTCCATGGAAGCCGTCTGATCTGGAACAGCAGGAAGGACGTATTTTAAGACAGGGAAACCAGAATGACAAAGTAAAGATATTCCGGTATGTGACGGAGAACACTTTTGATGCGTATATGTGGCAGATTTTGGAGAATAAGCAGAAGTTCATCAGCCAGATCATGACCAGTAAATCCCCGGTCAGGGCTTGTGAAGATGTGGATGATACGGCACTGTCCTATGCGGAAATCAAGGCACTTGCCACAGGCAATCCGTACATTAAAGAAAAAATGGATCTGGATGTGCAGGTGAGTAAGCTAAAACTTCTAAAGGCAAACCATACCAGTCAGATTTACCGTCTGGAATCCGATATTGCAAAGAATTTCCCGGTACAGATCAGTGCATTGAAAGAGCGGATTGCCGGGATGCAGGTGGATTTGCAGGTAGTAAAAAGCGTGGATTTACAGGATAATGACACGTTTGCCATGACGGTAGGGAATGTCCTTTATGAAGATAAGAAAGAAGCAGGCGAAGCGTTGATCGCCGCCTGTGCAGGTTTAAAAACCGTCAGCACCGGCGGAAAGGTTGGGGAATATCATGGGTTTACGTTATCTGCTTCCTACAATATGTTCTCCAATGCGTTTGAACTGACGGTCAAAGGAAAATGCTCTTATAAGCTGGAGATCGGAAAAGACCCTGTAGGAAATATGCAGCGTATCCATAACACGCTTTCTTCCATTGACAGGAAGCTGACGGAAAGTGAGCAGAAGTTAGAAACCGTACAACAGCAGCTTGCTACTGCACAGGAAGAGGTAAAGAAGCCATTTCCGAAAGAAACAGAGCTGAATGAAAAGATGGAACGGCTATCCGAGTTAAATGCATTGCTGAACATGGATGAAAAGGGTAATGAGACGATTATGGCAGATGAGGATATTGGCAGAGAAGGAAGCAACACAGACAGCAGGGATGCCATAGAAGAAAAAGAACTTCCGGAAACAGCAGACAGAATCCATAAGCCATCTATTCT
>JAHZFO010000033.1:0-6364 GCA_019421285.1 Clostridiales bacterium | reverse complement strand
CAACAGTTTAGCATCGTAATACCCAATTGCCACCTTTAAAAAGATAACTGTATCTTTTTTTCATAAATATTAATAATTCTTCCTATAAATAAGGCTGTCAGTATGGTTCCTATACCAAGACCATAAAAATGGGTATGATTAATTAAACATAAAATAATAGTGACAAACACAAGTGTAATATCAAAAGTATTTTTCACTATTGAAAAAGGAAAAGAGAAGACTTCTGAAATAGTTTTTACAATACCATCAGTTGGTGTTAAAATAAGATTTGTTTTCACGCTTAAAAATACGCCCATTGCAGTAATGAACATCGTCATAATAAAACAAATAACCCTTAAGTATAAACTTAACGATAATGTAGGAATTATAAAATCATATAAATCAGTCAACCAACCAAAAGCAAACGATAACGGAATTTCTAAAATAAAAGTAACTGTGATCTTTTTGGATAAAATACATTGAATAATAACAAATATTAAGTAACAGATAATAGAAGCTGTTCCTAAAGAAATGTTATAGATTTGTGATATTGAATACATCACAGAACTAAAAGCAGCAACTCCTAAATCAAAGCGAACATTTAATACAACAGCAAAAGCTATTAAATTCAAACCAAGAAAATACAAAAAATATTTTTTCATTCTTATTACCTCATCATGTCTATGGTACTGTAAGCCACCAGAACCGGAGATTCTGCCTTGATGGCACACTTATAAAAAGCCCAAAGGTCTTGATTTCAAGGCTTTCAGGCTTAAGTTAACCCCAGCGGAGTCTGTTGTGTTTATCTTACTGGAATTTCACCTTCATCTATCAGTCTGTCTGGGGAAAATACAATACGGATTCTTCCGTCTGTCGCAACCTTGCAATCTCCGTCAAACGCATTCTTACCGCCATCCTCGATTTTCGCAGTTCCTGAAAGGATATTCTCACAGATGCGTATCGCTGTATTCATGATGCTATGATCCATGGAACCAACGAAAGGCATTCCCGCATATCCCACATGGCCATTAAAATTGCGGTCAAATTCACTTTCATAGGACTTGATTTTATCCAGAGCTCCCAATAGTGTATTAATACTGTCTCTGCAGAGCAGATTACCATTGCAGGCATCTCCAGAAAACAGGATTCGCTCTTTCCGATCAAGGAAACAACAGCCTCCCGATGTATGACCCGGTGTCTCAATTACCTCGATACTGCGTCCCCCCAGCTCAAACACCATCCCCTCCTTCAAAGGAAGACATTTTGGCATCTTTTGTATCCGCTGGATATCCGCAGGGCTACAGTCATACACATCGTAAGCTCCCATATTTCCCAAAAGTTCCACATAATCTGCGATGCTATCATAATTTATCGGTTTAAGACTATCCTCATCTTTTTCGTGAATATATACCTCTTCAAACTGAGCAGCTCCTCCGATATGATCCGGATGTCCATGTGTCAGCACTACATCATAGGGAAGCGGAGTCAGCCAGGAAATCAGCTTTTTCAGGTCTGTCATTCCGACACCCGTATCGATGAGTAATGCACGTTCCGTACCTTTTAACAAAAACATGGCTGTCATACCAGCCTCATTGATAACCCAGGTGTCTTTTGCAATCTCCATCACCTGATATGTAGTCAGCTTTGCCATATCCATTCCATCCTTTCCGCATCAGTGCATAAATACATTTTCTGCATCCTCATTTAATGGTACCGTAAATGCCGGAGCATGTTTAACAAGAAGCTCCATCAGCCTGTGGTCATAATTATCTTTAACTTCGCAGATATTGTCAAAAATCATAATTGCCTCTTTACCTGGCTCACATACCGGCCACTGCGGAAGAGAAGGAACGGAAGGATTTCCGTATCTCGCAAAGTTTATCCAGGCACCACATATTCTCTCCTGCAGGCGGTCTGTTTCTCCCGGCACATTGCAGATAGGAATTCGGTCAATATTATGGAAAACAAACGGGATTTCAGAGCAATGCCATGCCAGTTTTCCTCCCTCATATGGGAATTCATAATTAAACATGTAGGAATATACGGGAGCTTCCTTATGTACTGACTTCTTCGCAATGAAATCTTTTGATGCATAACGGAAAATATAATCCAGCGACAGAACATCTACAAGGCGATTATTCGGATATGCTTTTTCGAATTCTGCTGCAATCTCTTCTGCATCCTCCTGAAAGCATTTTTCCAGAAGTTTCATCGTTTCCTCACGGGTCAGTTCATCCCTATTCTCCAGAACCGGCTTGAAATCAAATTCTCCAAAAACGCTACCCACTATCACCGGAATCTTTTTTGCTCCATCGGTAAATCCTACTCTGCGCGGATCACCGGCATACCATGAATTTGCTCTCGGCTCTCCTCCCACGTAGAGTCCTTTCTCCTGCAGCTTGGGTGACACCTTATTATATGCTTCCGCAAGGAAATAGTAAGGAATCGTTTCCAAATCCTCAACGGATTCCAACTTCAATTCCGTCAGAAGGGCCTCCACAATTGCGGTACCGTCATCCTCTGCCTCTTTTTTACCTTCTTCTATTACGCCGCTCTGGATAATCCCCTTATGGAATAAACCTTCTGCAGCCGGTGTATTCATCAGGGAATAAACTTTCATTCCACCACCGGACTGACCAAACAGGGTTACATTACCTGGATCTCCGCCAAAACCAGCAATATTGTCCTGAATCCAATGAAGGGCTGCGACCATATCTGCATTTCCCACATTAGCAGAATTGTAGTATTTTTCCCCATAAGCAGATAAATCAAGATATCCCAAAATATTCAGACGATGGTTCAATGACACGACAACCACATCTCCGTACTCACTCAGATGATCTCCTTCATACGCCACCTGTTCAATGGATGAGCCTGCAAAGAATCCACCTCCGTGCAACCATACCATAACCGGTTTTTTTGCTTCCGGATCCAGACTCTGTGTCCAAATATTCAGATACTGGCAATTCTCATCCATTGGCCAGTAACGATGTGGGATCATAACCTCCATCAACGGATGATCCTGCATCAGCATAGGGCACACATAACCATAGGCCAGAGCATTTTTAATACCTTTCCATGGTTTTACCTCTCTGGGCATTTGAAAGCGATCAGCATCAGCATACTTGATGCCATGGAAAGTGTATGTAGAATTCATCTTAAATCCCCGTATCTTACCCGCCTTAGTCTGAACTACCGGTTCTGCCTTACTACAGTAAAAACAATCTCCCATTTTGTATTCCACCTTTCTTTAGTAATTTTATGTATATCTTATTTCATTACCATTTTGTCATTTTTTTGTTACCGTTTTATTACATCTCTATCTCCACATACAGTTTGCATATTGGTCTCTTCCTGTATTGTAGCCCGATACTGAGAGGGAGTCATATGATAATGCTTTTTAAACGCACGAAAAAAGTTTTCCGTATTTTCATATCCAATCTCTTTTCCGACTTCAGTCATCCTCTCATTTTCTAAACTTTTTCACCTCATTATGCAATAATTGTTGATACCCATCTACTATAATCCCATACATTTCAGAATGATCCGAAGATTATGGACTGCACATCTTTGCACATCTCCGAGACACAGACGAGGTTTCTTATCTAAATGTCCTTTGTACCCGATTGCTCTGCCATCATCTAAAATAAAAGCAACTTCCTCATTGGCCGGGCATATCTTTGGCACAAAGCTTGCCGGATCATTGAAAAATGTTTTCATATCATTTGCCTGCATGTAGACTTTTTCCCCATCAACCAAAATCTCTCCATCCTTCATCTCGGCAGTATGTCCTTCACCCAGAGGTGCCATGACTGTATCCGGTCCTTCCGGATCAACCGTAAAGGAATTCCAGCGGGCTGCGAAAACCGGTGCAAATGGTACTTCCTGCACCATAATTACCTGCCCACGTTCATCAAACTCCGGCATAACTGTTCTCACAGCCTGAAGAATATTCATGGCCCTTCCTTTTCCTCCCGGCATAATCAAATCATTTCCGGCATGCATGGATTTCCAGGGTGTACTGCTGCCTCCGTTCCAATCAGTCATGATCAGACCTTCAAATCCCCATTCTCCGCGGGCAAGATCCGTACATAAGTCATAACTATCTGCTGTAGGAACACCGTTGATCAGATTGTAGGAACTCATGATAGACAACGGCTGAGATTCCTGAATAGCAATTTTATAGGGTTCCAGATAAATCTCCCTCAGTGCCCGCTGACCAATCACAGAATCCACAGCATTCCGATTCGTCTCCTGATTATTAGCTGCATAATGCTTAATGCATCCACCTCCTCCTGGCAGGCTCTGAAGACCGCGTACCATTGCTGACGCCATCTTTCCAGATATGAGAGGATCTTCAGAAAAATATTCAAAATTTCGTCCACACATAGGATCACGCTGAATATTCATTCCTGGTCCCAGAAGCAAATCAATCCGCATTGCCTGCATATCTGCTGCCATTCCGCATCCTACCTGTTCCAAAATTTCCGGATCAAAAGACTGAGCAAGAAGCGTACCCACCGGCCATGCCGTACAGTAATGGTATACCTGCCTCTTTTCCCCCGATTCCAGATCGGTTGCCTCAAACTGCTGTGTGATACGCACACCGCCCGGACCGTCTGCCAATACAATAGAAGAAACACCATAACTTTCCAGTGCGTGTGTTGTTTCCCCTGCCGCTCCAGGTACAGATTCCGAACTGGCTCCAATCACAGGATTGTTCTCATCCTGCACACCCCAGCCTGTACCACAGCAAAGATCCGCCAATTGTGCAGCATCAAGCTGTGCGGCAAATTCTTCCATTGACACTCTGCCCGAAGCCACATCATTCAGCTTCCATTCTTTCTTTTCCACATACCGTACTGTTTCGTAAGGCATAACCGGCTGATAGCTGGTATCTGTCGCATATGTAACCACCTTTTCATCGCTATAGGCTGAACGCGAATCCAGCGTTTCCGGTATCTGCACAGCCAGAAGAACCGGTACATCCTTCCATATAGTTTCATCCTTTCGGTCAGTTAACCCCTTCTTTTCCTCCAAAGTTTCCGTTAACGGAAGCTCCACCAATACCTGTTCTGTCAAAGCAGTTTGTTCCAGCCGAATCTTGCACACCGGTTTTGTATCTCTGGAAGAAGTACCGATACGCACTCCATAATCTCCTTTTGACAGAATATAACCTCCTGCATTTTCACTATAAGATGCAAGATTACGCAGCGGTATGCGGATTTTGATATCTTCCTTTTCGCCCGGTGCCAGTAACATCGTTTTTTGGAAACCTTTCAGCTCCTGTTCCGGCATATCCATCTCCGATACCGGTGCAGAAACATATATCTGCACAACTTCACGTCCAGCAAACGCTCCTGTATTTTCTACTGTTACGCCAAGAACCAGTGTATCCTCATCCAGCGATGCCTCCAGATTTCCCAGTGCAAATGTCGTATAGGAGAGTCCATAACCAAAAGGATAACCCGGCTCAACATTAAATGTATCAAAGTAACGATAACCTACATAAATTCCTTCCGTATATACTGCCTTATTAAAATCCTGAAGGAAATTGCCTGCCGTAGGATAATCTTCATATTTTTTTGCCCAGGTTGCGGTCAGCTTTCCTGACGGTGTTGCCTTACCTGTGAGAATATCGGTAACGGCGGCTCCTCCCTCCTGTCCTGCCTGCCCCATGAGAAGAATAGCATCCGCACAAGCCGCCTCCAGATCCTGCACCGATATGGAGCCCGGAACATTCAGCACCAGTATCAATGAAGAAAAAGCTGACCGCAGCTTTTTAAGATTATCCATCTCCACTGCAGAAAGCCTGTAATCTCCAATTTCATACCTTTTATCCCCAATGGATACTTCTTTTTTCATGAAACGATCATTTCCCTCACCGGAATTTCTCGAAATGACACAAATAGCAGTTTCTGTTTCTTTTGCATATTCTTCCAGTTTTTCTGTTGTCAGCGGTTCCTCCGGAAACGCAAAAACACTCATGACCTGGTCCTTCATCTCTCTTTTGGCCAGATCATAGCATCTGGCCCACGCCATCTGCTGTTCCCGGTTCACAATCTCAAAACCTTCTGTTTCCATAGCATTCAGAATATTAATATGATAACGCAGAGACTGATCCACATCCTGATCACCACCGCCGGAAAGACCGCCGTTAAAAGGATCTCCCGATCCCGTTCCGCCGCGGATTGTTCTGGCAGCTCCGTTTCCAAACAAGGCAATCTTTCCCCTGCCCTTTAACGGAAGAACCCCATTTATGTTTTTTAAAAGTACCATTCCCTGCGTCGCCGCTTCTCTCGATATTGCAGCACCGCTGATCTCACGTTTGGACATCGGCGGATATATCGTATTACTTTTCATATTTTTTCCCTGCCTTTCATTT
>JAHZFO010000032.1:0-6900 GCA_019421285.1 Clostridiales bacterium | reverse complement strand
TGAAACCCGCATAAACACTGGCTTTTTTAAGCAACTCGATTTATTCAAACTCATTGAGCAACACCAAAATATTTATTGACCAGACGCTATCCTTCCCACACTTCCAACTCATTGTACAACACTGAAATATTAACTATTAATTTTTCAACAAGCAACATATTCTTCCCACACCTCCAACTGCGGACGCTCAACTCATCAAAACGTAAGGACAAGACACCACGCGTCCGCTTCCACCTCTCCGTCTGAAACGTCAGCCGGGGAAGTGACAGTCCTCCGGGCTGCTACGGAAGAGGGGTGATGATGGTTAGGTTGCGGGAGACGGCGTTATTGCGGAAGGGCCCAGCTGTTTGAGCCGAAGGCGAGTTCTGGGCCCTTCCGCAATGGTTTTAGCCGGCTCACGGAACCTTAGCAGCATCCCCCGACGGAGTCCGGCCCGGAGGACTGTCACTTCCCCGGCGTCCGTTCACCAATATACTCTTTCAAAAACTCATATATATCCCTCTCCAGCGGCGGACACCCTTCCACATAATTCTGAAACTTACAGGTACAATGTCCCACACCAAGCACTCCCGTCTTACCACGATACCCCTGCCCGATGCATATTTTTTCATCCAGCTTCTCAAAAAGCCCCTCTTCCTTCAGCATCTCCAATGCCGGGATCAGATACCCGTAGCAGGCACTGCAGGATTCCACCTCCTCCACGGCATCTGCAAGCTCCACAACCTTTCTGGATACCGGCATCCTCTGATCCGCACCATCCTCCAGAAATCTGACATCTGCTTTTGAAATATCTGAACAGCCCACTCCAAGCTCACCTGCCAGCTTCACATAAGGAACCTCCGCTACCTCATAATGCATCATCTGACACACATATGCATCCACAAGAACCGGATCACAGGCAGCAATCACCCGGTTCATCACAACAGGATTTCCGCCATCTTCAAAATCCAGATCCCCGCAGATATTATCCACAACAATAAAGTCCTGCTGTATCCCCATATTCAGATGAGCAATGGGTTTATGAAGCCCCAGAGAATGAAACCGTCTCTTTTCCTTATTTGGAATCAACCCCTTCATATTCTTAAGGGCACAGGTGATTTTTGTCTGACAATGGCCTTTCAGAACCGGCACATTGATCAGAAAATCAAGCTCCTTTACCCGCTCACAGACATTCAGCTCCATTCCGCCGCAGTCCACAGAAATACCCTTATCCTTCTGCATATCCCAGAACGGCACCTGATACTCTTCCTCAAGCCTGTCAAAGCCACAGGTCTCAAAAGCCTCCCTTGTCTTATCTCCTACCCAGGATCCCTCCAGCATCACCATATCCCGGAAGCCATGCTCCTTCAGATACTCGATAATTCCTGCAACCACTTCCGGATGAGTCGTTGCACCCCAGGAAGCCTCTGAAGGAGAAACCAGATTCGGCTTGATCCCGATCTTTTTCTTTCTGTCCCCGATATGGGACTGAAGATCCGCTTTTTCCAGAAGCTCCTTTGTCATTCTTTTATATTCCGTACCACTGGTAATAAAAATCTGATTTTTATCCATAATTATCAAAATTCCTTTCTTTCTGCAATGTGAATGTTGATCCAGATCCACACCAAAGCCCTGCAAAGCTTTTATCATCAAATAAGCCAGACAAAACAGCCGACAAATACAGCAGTCATCACAAGCATCACAATCATAAAAAATACCCTCTCTACCGGTTTCCCGGTAAAAAGGATATTTTATCCGACATAGCAGTCTCGTATTATCTTTCGATCTTTGCCCCATTCCACCATGGGAATTCACGGTTCAGCCATTTTCCTGCAAGCTCACTCCATGGTTCACAGGCTCTTGCGATCCCTCTGCCGTTTTCGTTGGCAGTCAGCTCATTTGCCAATCCGATTCCATGGGGACCCTGCGGAAAAACGTGATACTCCACTGGAATGCCCTTTTTATAGAGTGCCTGAACAAAGAGAAGTGTATTATCCAGCAGCACCGTCTGATCCTCAAAGGTATGCCAGATAAAGGTTCTGGGTGTATCTTCCGTAACCTGAAATTCCAGAGACATCCGATCTTTCAGCTCCTCATAACGATCTCCCAGAAGATTTCGAAAGCTTTCTTCATGGCCAGCTTTCCCTGAAGTGATCACCGGATAATTCAGGATCATGCCATTGGGACGAATCCGCTCGTTTTCCATTCCCGTGATCCCGGCAAGCTCCTCAGTATTCCAGAACACTCCCAGAGAAGCTGCCAGATGGCCTCCTGCCGAAAAGCCGGATACAATGATCTTATTCTTTTCAATATGCCACTTATCGCTGTTCTCTCTGAGAAGAGCTACTGTTTTTGCCAGCTGACGGAGAGCCACCGGATATCTGGCAGGTGCCACACTATAACGAAGTACCACTGTGTGATAGCCCATTCCCATAAACCGGACAGCAATGGCTTCTGCCTCTCTGTCAGAAGTCATGCCATAAGCTCCGCCCGGACAGATCACTATGACCGGACGCTTCTGTCCCGGATAGAGTTCTTCCGACTCCTGCCAGAAATAGGTCTCTATCCATGCCTCATTATAGTCCTTTGTTTTTTCTTCGATCACAATTCTTTCGTTGATCATTCCGACTTTCCCTTCTTCATTTCATTGCTTCTCTGATCGCTGCAAGAAGTTCATCGTACTCTTCGTAAGCCGGAATTTCCGGATGATCTGCACGGATCTGCTCTGTACTGCGGAAAAGGAAGCCTGCTTTGCTTGCCTGGATCATTCCGAGATCATTGTAGGAATCCCCGCTTGCGATAGTCTCAAATCCCATGGACTGCAGTGCCTTCACAGTTGTCAGCTTGGATTTCTCACAGCGCATCTTAAAGCCTGTGATCTCTCCATTCTCTGCTACTTCCAGGGAATTACAGAAAAGTGTCGGTCGTCCAAGCTTCTCCATCAGTGGAGTTGCAAACTGTGTAAAGGTATCACTGATCAGTATCACCTGGGAAAAAGATCTCAGCTCATCCAGAAATTCTTTTGCTCCCGGAAGGGGATCGATCTTTGCAATAGTCTCCTGGATCTCTTTCAGTCCCAGACCATGCTCCTTCAAAATTCCAAGTCTCCAGTTCATCAGCTTATCATAATCCGGCTCATCACGGGTTGTTCTCTTAAGCTCTGGGATTCCGCTTGCCTCTGCAAATGCGATCCAGATTTCCGGTACCAGTACACCTTCTACGTCCAGACATGTAATATACATCTTTCATATCCTCCTCTTGATCCAACTTGCCGTTGATATTTCACAGAGTCTGACTCCTTCCGGCTGTCAGAACTCTTTATTCTTTTAGCGCTTTACCCTGATATTATCATATGCTCTCAAGGTCTGTAAACAGTTTTATTTTTTCTTCTTTTCCGATTCATAGATTTTCAGCTCTTTCAGTGCTTTTTCCCCAAGAGGATACAGCATGAAAATATTAAAGATCGTCATCAGGCCAATTCCTACATCTCCCAGATCCCATACAAATGTGTAAGCTGCAATCCCACCGATAAACAGCATCACCAGTGCCAGCACCTTATATCCTGTCTGTGAACCCCAGTTATCACCAAAAAGATAGGACACATTGCCTCTTGCATAAAACAGGATTCCCAGGAATGTGGAAAAGCTGAACATAAACAGTGTTGCAGCAATAAAGATCACTCCAAACTGTCCCATATGATAATGCATGGCAGTCTGAAGAAGTTCCATTCCGGAAAGTCCCTGTACCAGATCTTCCGGGGCCAGAAGCATGATCATGGCTGTACAGCTGCAGATCACGATCGTATCCACAAATACACCCAGAGCCTGGACAAATCCGGCTTTTACCGGACTGTCACATTCTGCTGCCGCTGCTGCACAGGGAGCGGAGCCGCTTCCCGCCTCATTGGAAAAAAGGCCTCTTTTTACTCCGTTCATCAGCACGACGCCAAATCCGCCGGCAACAGCCTGACGAAATCCGAAAGCTTCTTCAAAAATCCGCTTAAATACTCCCGGCATACTTCCGAGATTTGTAAATATAATAAACAGCGTAATCACAAAATAAAGCACTGCCATCACCGGCACCAGAAGATCCAGAACTTTAACCGTTGCATTCTTCCGAAGCACGATCACAGCTGCGATCACTACCAGCACGATGGTAGTATACAGCGGCGGAATATCAAAAGCATTTTTGAAAGATGCCGTGACGGAATTGCTGATAACCTGACTGATCCCACACCAACAGATCAGGCCGGAAATGGCAAACAGAACGGAAAGCAGAACCTTTTTTCGTTTTCTGCCCTGTTTTTCTTCCCAGTAACGGTGGATATAGTAGGCAGGACCGCCCCTGTAGCCACCATAAAGAGGATCCTTTTCTTTATAGAGCTGTGCCAGGGTTGCTTCGATAAAAGCAGTGGAGGAACCGATCAGCGCCGTGATCCACATCCAGAATACCGCTCCTGCACCTCCTGCCGAGATCGCAGCTACCACACCGACCAGGTTTCCCATTCCCACACGGGTAGCTGTAGACACGATCAGCGTCTGAAATGCTGAAAGATTATTTTTGTCACTTTTCTTTTCTGACAGGGCTCGTACCATATCCGGAAAAAGACGGATCGGCAGAAGCTTTGTCCTGATGGTAAAATAGATACCGGTCGGAATCAGAAGCAGGATCAGAAGTGAGATTCCCAGCGTACTTCCTCCCGGAAGCGGGATCCTTATCAGATCTCCCCACAGAAATGTATAGACCTTTTCGATCATTGTTACTATCATGTTACTGTTTCCTTTCCCCAATCACCCCATGTGATCGTTTTGTTCTCTTTTTCTGCCCGTTGTTTGTATTTATTTCTGCAACGTTTTAAACGGGCAAAGTGTATCTTTTATTATAATAGCTTTCTGTTTGTATGTAAAGAAAAATCCCGAATCTTTCGATCCGGAATTTTTTTGTATTGGTAACTTTTCTGTTATTCGACAGATTTCTGATATCTGTCTGTTTTTATGAGCATAGCTGCATTTTACTCTCAGCCAGCCAGGTGGAACATCTCGATCAGGAATATCCAGCTCATTCCATAGTATGTTATCACGGCTACAAGGTCATTCATCGTAGTGATCAAAGGACCTGAGGCTACTGCTGGGTCCACACCAACCTTTTTGAAAAACAGCGGTA
The DNA here is from genome assembly GCA_019421285.1 of Clostridiales bacterium. Lineage (GTDB taxonomy): Bacteria > Bacillota > Clostridia > Lachnospirales > Lachnospiraceae > Oliverpabstia > Oliverpabstia tarda. Next base: position 1,758 of record JAHZFO010000032.1, on the reverse strand, counting down.
TGCAGGTTCCCACTGCACTGGATACCAGCATGGCCACCAGCAGGGATAATCCGATACAGCCGGATACCGCATAGGCAAATACGAGTGTTTTTCCTTTGAATAAGAAAATATACAATCCGATCAGTACAAAAGACAGAATGCCGAGCAGACCACCGTTGCAAAGACCGATCCGCATTTCCTTCAGCACAAGCTCTGCTTTCTGTCTGCCCGTCAGCGTTTCATCCATCAGTACACGGATGGTTACAGCCAGGGACTGGGTTCCAACATTTCCTGCCATATCCAGGATCAGAGACTGAAAGCACATGATGATCGGCAGACAGGTAACTACTTTTTCAAACATTCCCACAACAGAAGATACCAGCATACCAAGGCCCAGAAGAACGATCAGCCAGGGCATTCTTTTTTTCATGCTTTCAAAAAGAGGTTCTTTCAGATCTTCCTCTGCAGTCAGACCAGCCAGCTTTGCATAATCCTCTCCCATCTCATCGTCTACCAGATCGATGATCCCTGCGGATGTGATCACTCCAAGGAAACGATTGTCATCGTCCAGCACAGGAATGGAATCTTCGGAATAATCCTTCAGTCGTTCCATACAGTCGTCGATCTGCTCAGTACCATACACATATGGATAGGAAGTTACGATCAGTTCTTCCATAGGGTGGTCCTGTCTTGCTGTGATCAGATCCTTCAGATCCAGGGCTCCATAAAACTCCCCTCTGTCTGTCACTGCAAAGATCGTAGAAATATTATCATTATCTGCCGCCTGGGAAACCAGCTCACTCATGGCCTGCTTTACGGTCAGGTTTTCACGGATCACAATGCAGTTCGTTGTCATTCTGCTTCCGATCTCATCCTCATCAAAGGAGCGGATCATTTCAATATCTTTCCGCACCTGTTCATCCAGAAGCTGGATCAGAAGCTTGCGTTTTTCTTTATCGATCTGCTTTAAAACATCTGCCAGGGCATCGGTTTCCATTTTGGAAAGAATGGCTGCCGCTTTTTTTACATCCATCTCTTCCAGATATTGTACAGTTTCTTCTTCCTCCAGATATTCAAAAACATCTGCCAGCATACTGCTTTCCAGGATACGGTATAGTCTGCTGCGCTCCGCAGTGCTTAATTCTCTTAATACTTCCGCCAGATCGTTTTCGTGGAAATCCTGCAGCCTTTCACTTAAAACTGCCGGAGAAACACTGCTTCGGATCAGACTCAGAATATCTTTTGAAAAATCCTGATTTCTTTTTGTCATTTTCTCATCCTCCTCACATAGTTTCGCACAAAACACGCACACCAAAAACAGACATGTTAAAGCATGTCTATGTGCTGTTTGATTTTCGATTGTGTTTCCTTGGGATTTGAGTATAAAGCGAAATGAATTTATACATGATCGCCTTACTGTAAGATTCTCAGAATGAGAAGAATGAAAAAGATATCTATTATAATCCTGCTGCAATTATAATGTAATAATATCGTACAGATTCTGATGACACCGATACATCCTGTCAAATATATCCTTCTGATATACAGACATAATATTCTGTACACTTAAAACAGAATGGAACAGTCTCATCTCGCTCTGTTCTTTCCATCTTTCACTCCGAGAGCTACAACTTCGCCCATGAGAATCACAACTGTCCATTCTGTTCACCTGCCTTTTTTTCTTAAATTTTATTATCAACCCGGCCATTATAACGTTCCCGGCCGGGTTTTGTCAACCGGATTTATGGTTAAATTTATTGTAAATCCGGGTAAAATTTT
>JAHZFO010000031.1:0-7607 GCA_019421285.1 Clostridiales bacterium | reverse complement strand
CGAACAAGAACAAAATAAGAGTTTACGAACCTGTCGAAACTTGCTATAATTTTCATCAGATATCAGGGCAAAAGATCAAAAAGCCGGTGCAAGCTCGCTTGCAAGAGGATTTTTGATCTCTTGACCCCAACATTTTTGCCAGATGCCAGAGCATGTCTGAAAAAACCTTTTCGTAAGCTGCGAATCTCAGATTACGGAAATGATTTTTTCAGACATGCTCTAGCTTCTGCGAAAGAAAAGGAAGTAGCTTTTTATGAGTTCACAAAGATCTTATTCATTTTCCCGCCAGGTTCTGGTCAACGGAATCCGCGATGGCATTCCGATCGGGCTTGGCTATTTTGCGGTCTCGTTTTCGCTCGGCATTGCAGCGCGTAAGGCAGGTCTTAGTCCTTTTCAGGGCTTTCTCGCCAGTCTTTTCAACAATGCTTCCGCCGGAGAATACGCTGCCTTTACACTGATTGCCGCCAACGCAGGCTATCTGCAGGTCGCTATCATTACGCTCATCGCCAATGCGCGGTATCTTCTGATGAGCTGTGCGCTTGCCCAGCGCTTTTCGCCGGACACGCCGTTTTTCCACCGTTTTCTCATTGGTTACGATGTAACGGATGAACTGTTTGGCATCACAATCGCGCGCCCGGGCTGGCTGAATCCGTATTATACATACGGTGCCATTCTCGTCGCTGCTCCCGCGTGGTCGATCGGCACGGCTCTTGGTATTATTGCCGGAAATCTGCTGCCGCTGCGCGCTGTCAGTGCCTTAAGCGTGGCGCTGTACGGCATGTTCCTTGCAATCATCATTCCCCCGGCGCGAAAGAGCCGTGTGGTAGCGGGTCTTGTTGCCGTCAGCTTTTTCTTAAGCTTTATCTGCAGCTATCTCCCGGGCATCTCCACTCTCTCCGACGGAACCAGAACGATTCTGCTCACCGTTCTGATTTCCTGCGCCGGAGCTATCCTGTTCCCGGTAAAGACAGAGGAGGAAAATGCTGATGTACAATAATTATATCTATATCGCCGTCATGGCTCTGGTTTCCTACACAATCCGGATTCTGCCGCTGACGCTGATTCGGAAGCCGATTAAAAATCAGTTTATTCAGTCGTTTCTGTACTACGTTCCATACGTGACGCTGTCCGTCATGACCTTCCCGGCGATTGTCCATGCAACACAGAGCCCTGTTTCCGGCGCACTCGCACTTGTCGTCGGCATCGCAGCCGCATGGTTCGGTGCAAGCCTGTTTCAGGTTTCGGTGGCATGCTGTGCCGTGGTATTTGTGATTGAATTGTTTTTGTAATAGAAATGAGCCGCCCTGTGGGAACAATCCTTTTCCCCGGGGCGGCCCGTTTTGTATGTATTACTTTTCTGTTTCTGTTTTTCTGAAATGATAAACGCTGACCGAAGCCGCCGGCAGTGCAATCTGGAAGGAGTCTTTTTCCCGTGCAGGTGCTTTTCCTTCTTTGCAGCGGACTCGGTTCGGATGTTTCGCATCGTTGTAGTTCTGCGGATCTTTGGAGTACAGTGTTTTGGCCTCAACAAATTCCGGACACTGTTTGAATTTCAATTCGATTTTCTTTGATTCGCTGTAGCTTGTATTTACGAGGTTGACGTAGATATCATCATTTTTGATCGAAGCAAAGATGCAGACCTCAGGATCTTTGTTCTTTTCCTCAAAGCCAAGCGTATACGCACCCTGATGCACCTGATACATATCGAACACATCGTAGTTTGGTGTCAGAATACAATGCTCACCATCCGTCAGGAACAGGGAATTCAGGACATTGACAGACTGTGCCACACATGCCATGCGCACATCCCCGGTATTGCGGTGGAAGATGTCGAGCGTCAGTGCAGTTGTAACGGCATCGCGCATCGTACACTGCTGATACAGCGCCGGGCGCGCATTAAATGCACTGCTGTGCCAGTTGCCCCACTCACCGACAATCAGTTCACATTTTCTCGGTGCCGCCTGGAACGGACCCTCCGGTTTCGGAAGTGCCTCAAGACCAGCGTCTATCAGGCGGCGCTGCTCGTGAATGACATTTTCCAGCTCTTTGCATCCATTGATCACATCATACCACTGTTTTTCATCAAACTTTTTCTCTGTCTGAAGCTGTTTCAGATTCCAGTTGTAAAAATGGAGATCGTAGCCATAGAGAGACGGCATCCGGTATTTTCCCATTTCCTTAAAGAAATCTTTTGTCCACGCAGCACGTTCTTTCGGCTTATTTCCATCCGGGCCGCTGGCGATGCATTTCATGGAAAATGTCTGATCGCCGCCTCCAAACGACGGACAGGAGGAACTGAATTTCCGGTATTCGTTCGCATACATCTGCGGCGTCATTTTTCCGCCGCCGTCCCATACTTCATTTCCGATACCCCAGTATTCAATCTCGAACGGTTTTTCATGGCCGTTTGTTTTTCGTTCCTGCGAAAGTGCCGTCGGCTCTTTGCGGTTACAGTACTCCATCCACTCTCGCATCTCGGATGGAGAGCCGGTCATCATATTGATATTAAACCATGGCTTCGCGCCGATCATCTCGCAGAATTCCATCATCTCGTGCGTACCGAACTGATTGGGATCCGTCTCGAAAGTACCGAAGTTTTCATTGTATGTAACCGGCCGCTGCTCCCGCGGACCTATGCCGTTCCGCCAGTGATATACATCCGCAAAACATCCGCCAGGCCAGCGGATCACCGGCGGGTGCAGCTTCTGAAATGCATCAACAAGGTCTTTTCGGATTCCATGATAATTCGGAATCTCCGAATCCTCTCCAACCCAGATTCCATCATAAATACAGGAGCCAAGAAACTCGATAAAGTGTCCCTGCAGTTCCGGGTAAATATATTTTTCTCCAGCTAATTTTCGAAACGTAATCTTCTGCATAAAAATCCTCCAAATGAAAGGGTGGTGTGTATTTTTGCTACTTTTCAGTATAGGACACTTTAAAGGAAAATACAATTTATTCTGAAAAGATCTCCGTAAAACTAGGATTTTCTGGTTTTACGGAGATCACAAATTTTTATGCTCTTTTTTTGCCTGCTCCCCTCGGCGGATTTACCCGTCGAAATTTTAGCGCCCGTTCTGGAGTCGTTTCCGGACAATCTTCATCAAATACAATAGGTTTTTCTTTTGCTGCTTTTAGTTCCCTTAATTCTTCTTCTGAAAAAGCGAGTTCTTTTATCAGGCTTTCTGTCATTTCTTTAGTATTTACCATAATAAAGCCCCCTTTCAAAATTGGTTGCATATCTTGCGGAGATTAATCTTGTCACATCTATTTCTGCCCCATTTTCATTTTTCCGTATTCTTTCCGTATACACTACAAACAAAACATCATCACTTTTTATATTTCCGATCATAATCTCTGTATTACGCTCTATTTGCGCTGTCCCTGCAGATAAATCACCTATGATATCATATCGATCTTCAACATTACTATTTTCCTCATCATAATATTCTATTCGATCATAATCAAAAAATACACGGGCAGCACTTTTAAATGAAATTCCATGTTTTTCTATATTAATTTTATTCTTTTTCTCATCATATTCGAAAATCATTCCACCAAGTGAAAATGTTACAGTTTTGCTATTCTCCAATGATTACCTCCGATTTCAGTATTTTACTGTTTTTATCGTATCATCTTTTCTTTTCTGCGTCAATGCATGATGTTAATTCACAAATTGCAATTCTCTACTTGACATCTGATATTATCAGTGATATATCAATAGTATAATCAGAAAGAAATGCAAGATTTACCAGTTGATAACGCATAAAAAACTATACAGGAGAATTTTCATGGATCAGAAATTATATGACAGTTATGTAAAGATTTTAAAAAACGAGCTTGTTCCGGCGCTTGGCTGTACAGAGCCGATTGCCATTGCATATGCGGCAGCAAAAGCACGCGAAGTACTCGGACAGATGCCGGAATCGATCGAGCTTTGCTGCAGTGGAAACATCATCAAAAACGTAAAGGGTGTTAAAGTTCCAAACTCCAATGGCCTGAAGGGAATTGATGTTGCGGCAACGCTTGGCGTCGTCGGAGGCTGTGCCGAACGTGAACTTGAAGTACTTGAAGATGTGACCGAGGCAGATATTGAAAAGACAAAAGAACTGGTACAGCAGGGATTCTGTACCTGTACTTTAAAAGAAGGCGTAGAGAATCTCTACATTGTTGCAAAAGTCATTGCCGGAGAGCACAGCGCGGAGGTAACGATTGTAAACCGTCATACCCTGATTTCACGCATCGTAAAAGATGGTGAGATACTTTATCAGATTGCGGCTCATGAGGATTCCCCTGAATACGTTGATAAAAGTGTGCTGAACGTCAAGGATATTCTTGAATTTGCCGATACTGTGAAGATCGAAGACATCAAAGAAATTCTTGACCGTCAGATCACCATGAACTCTGCGATTTCTGACGAAGGTCTCCGCCACGCTTACGGTGCACAGGTCGGCCGCACTCTGCTGAATGAGTACGGCGATGACGTAAAAATCCGCGCCCGCGCCCATGCAGCAGCCGGATCCGATGCGCGTATGAGCGGCTGCTCCCTTCCGGTTGTCATCAATTCCGGCAGCGGAAACCAGGGCATGACCGTTTCCCTTCCTGTCATCGAATTTGCAAGAGAATGGAAGGTTTCCCAGGAAAAACTGTACCGTGCACTCGTTGTCAGCAACCTGATCGCGGTTCATCAGAAAAAATATATTGGAAGTCTTTCCGCTTACTGCGGCGCTGTCAGCGCAGGCTGTGGAGCCGGCGCCGCCATTACCTATCTTTCCGGCGGATCCTATGAGGATGTTAGCCTGACGATCGTCAATACCATTGGAAACGTCGGCGGTATTGTCTGTGACGGGGCAAAATCCTCCTGCGCAGCGAAAATCGCATCCGCTGTTGACGCTGCTATTCTCGCCCACTACATGGGCCAGCATCACAGAAGTTTTCAGCCGGGCGAAGGTATTGTTCGGGAAGATGTGGAAGATACGATTAAAAGTATGGGATATATCGGAAGAGTCGGCATGAAAGATACCGATACGGAAATTCTGAATATTATGATTGACCGGGTGGATGTGAACAAGGTCTGCTAATAAAAGAATAACTGATTTTGCTCAATTGATACATGCCTTGTTTTATGGTAACATATACATAAGTTTTGATACTATGTCTAAAAAGCCAGCATGCATAGTCTCTGGCGCGTGTTTGACAAGAAAGGAATGACCGAAATGAGCAAATTAAGTATTCCCGTTGGCATCTCAAATTTCGAAAAAATCCGTAATGGTGGATTTTACTACATTGACAAAACAGGTCTGATTGCAGAACTTGTGAGATCATCAGCAGAAGTGACATTAATTACACGACCCCGACGTTTCGGAAAAACGCTTGGCATGAGCATGCTGGAGAGTTTTTTTGACATCCGCAAAGACTCAAAAAAACTATTCGATGGCCTCGAAATTTCACACCAAAAGAATTTATGTGAGAAATGGATGAATCAATGGCCTGTTGTGTTTTTATCGCTCAAAAATGTTGACGGTATTCATTTTTCAGATGCTTACCAACAGCTGGTCTATGAAATTTCCCTTCTTTATCAGCAGCATGATAACCTTTTGAAAAGTACAGCTTTAAGTGATCGGGATAAGTTTCTTTTTAAACAGCTGCAGGAACGACAAGCCGGAAAAACGGATATTATGCGTTCCCTCCAGTTTCTTACGCGGCTGTTGGAACAGCATTATGGAAAAAAAGTGATCCTGCTGATTGATGAGTATGATGTGCCAATCGCCAAGGCGAACAGTCACGGATACTATAATGAAATGATGGATGTTATAAAGGGATTGATGCAGGCATTAAAAGATAATCCATCTCTTCACTTTGCTGTTATCACAGGATGTCTGAAAATTGCAAAAGAAAGTATCTTTACAGGAACAAATAACTTTGTCTCGGATACAATTACCAATTCCCGACTGAATGAATATTTTGGCTTTGTTCAGCATGAAGTCGACCAGCTTCTCCTTTCTGCAGATTTTACAGATAAAGCATCTGCCATGAAGGAGTGGTATGACGGCTATCATTTTGGTACTTTCGATGTTTACTGCCCCTGGGATGTGATGAATTATCTTCTGGAATTGCAGCGAAATCCCCAGGCAAGTCCTGTCAGCTACTGGAAAAACACGAGTGACAATGCCATCATCCGGTCTTTCATTGACTACGCCGGAAGCAGCATTACAAAAAAGCTCGAAACTCTAATGGCTGGCGGATCCATTTTGCAGCGTGTGGATGAAAATCTAACGTATGATTATCTACATTCCTCGGAAGATAATCTCTGGAGCCTGCTGTATCTGACAGGATATCTTACAAAAGCCCAAACTACGATTGATACAGATGAACTGCCTCCAGGAATGATGGAGCTGAAAATTCCAAATGCTGAAATCAAAGAGATCTTTGAGACAACGGTGGTCCGCTGGTTTGATGAAAGTGCAAAAACCTGGAACCGGAAAACACTGTTTGATGCCATCTGGAGTGGTGACTGCGATCGTATTACGCAAGAACTGACGGCTCTTCTTCGAAGAACGATCAGTTATCACGACTATCGGGAAGACTTTTACCATGCATTTCTTGCCGGAATCTTTACCGGGGCCGGTTACATGGTAGATTCTAACAAAGAACACGGCGAAGGCCGCAGCGATGTCGTTTTGTATGATTCCATTAACGGCCGGGTAGCAGTTTTTGAAGCAAAATATACGAAGGCTCTGGAAAATCTGAGTTCCGCATGCGACAGCGCCTTACAGCAGATGAACGAGAAGATGTACGCAAAGGAATACGAGGATGACTACGATCAGATTTTCTGTTATGGAATTTCATTTTTTAAGAAACGCTGTCTGGTAAAAAAGGTACTGTGAAAGATCTCTTCTCCCGCAGAAAAGTTTTCTTTACAGCATGCACAGGTCTCTATCAAAAACGTCAAAAGTACAATTCTATTTTTCCAGATATCATTGGTATATAATAGAATCTTGACTTCTGACGTTTTTTCGTTCTTTTTTAGATCTTTTGTCTTTATCCTGTTTTATTTTACTCTTCCGCTATTCCATTCGGAATTATACCTCATAATTTCAAAATGACATGACCTCTTTAAAAAGCAAGGATGATGTGCTGACGCTGTTCGTTCACCTTGGGTATCTCGCTTATGATAAAAAGACACGGGAAGTATTTATTCCAAACAAAGAAACACTGGAAATTTGCAAAAGAAATAGTCTATATACAAAAACAGTCGTCCAAGCTATATCATAGCCGACGACTGTTTTTCTATGTAATTACGTTTTCTCACCCGCAAAAATCCGCCAGATCCTCTTTCAGATAATTCAGCGTTTTCTCCAGATCTTTTTCCCGAATGCTCTGCATAATATCGGTATGATGTGCAATATCCAATGCCGGATTCACGTTGGACCATGTCTGCCAGTAAAACTGAGCATAAGCACGTTTTAAGACGTTCATAGTTCGCTCGAGTTCCTGATATGCATAAGCATTTCCGGAGAAGGAGATTAATTTCAGATGAAATGCCGTATTCGCCTCCCAGTGATCCCATACGCTGTCGGTGCTCTGTTTGCATCTCTCATCAATCT
>JAHZFO010000030.1:0-16143 GCA_019421285.1 Clostridiales bacterium | reverse complement strand
TTTAATATTTTTGCAATGGAAGAAGCTGCAAAAATTTATCAAGAAGATCATCAAGGTGTGAAAATTGATATTGTCGAAGTTGGAGATGTATGGAATGCTTATGTTGGCAGTCTTAATATGTACATTGCCTACCGCCTTAGAGCGTGTCTGAAAAATCATTTCCGCAATCTGCAAACATATCAATGTATTGTGATGCAAAAGAAATAAGATTCCGTAATAGGGAGGAACTCACATTGAAATCAAAGGCAAAGACATTTTTAATTGATATTTTACTTGATATTGTAGGTGGTTGTTTCATTGCGATTGGAGTCTATAATTTTGCAGTGGCATCTGGATTTCCGGTAGCAGGTATATCAGGTATTGCAATCGTGTTTTATTATTTTTGGAAAATTCCAATTGGTACAATGACGACAATTTTGAATATTCCAATTATTTTAATTTGTTACAAGTTGTTGGGAAAACAATTTTTTTTAAGATCAATAAAGACAATGTTAATTTCTAATATACTGATGGACTGGGTTGTTCCATTGTTTCCAATTTACCAAGGTGATATGATGTTATCCTGTATTTGTATGAGTGTATTCTCAGGAATCGGATATGCATTAATTTACATGAGAGATACCTCTACAGGTGGAGCAGATTTTGTTTTGATGGCAATACACAAGGCAAAGCCACATATTTCTGTAGGAAAAATTATCATTGTTATGGATTTTATTATTGTAATTATTGGTGGAATTCTGATGCATGGAAACATTGATAAGATTATTTATGGATTAATTGGAACGTATATTCTATCATTTGTCGTAGATAAGCTAATGTATGGCGTTGATGCTGGAAAACTTGCTTTGATTGTAACAGAAAAGGGACCACAAATTGCGGCAAAAATTGATGAGCTATCACAACGAGGGGCAACTTTGATTAAGGCAGAAGGAAGTTATACAGGACGTGAAAAAGAAGTATTAATGTGTGCATGTAACAATAAAGAAATGCATACGATTCAAGAAGCTGTAAAGAAAGTAGATTCATCAGCGTTTCTTGTTACAATGGAATCGAATGAAGTGCGTGGAAAAGGATTCAAGCCAATATAATATAAAAATTAAGAAGTTCTAGAGCGTGTCTGAAAAAGGCTTTTCGTGAGCTGCGAGTCTCAGTTTGTGGGAGATTTTATCCGAATGAGGGCGGCGTAGCGGGCTACGGCAACCGAATGAGGGTAAAATATACCGCAAAGTGGGGCTTGCAGATTGCGGAAATGATTTTTCAGACACGCTCTAGCATGGATCGGTATAAGATTGGATCCGGAACATTATCTTTGATTATGGAACGTTATCACGCGGGAGGAATTCCGATTGAAGAACTCCAGATGATGCCACCAAAAGAGGTGGAATTACTTTTTTATCCTCAGAAAAATATTAAAAAGAAGGATATTCCACTTCCAGATTTCCAGTACTACTATGATAGGATTCATGCCCCAAACAGTCGAGTAAATATCTCTTACTGCTAATGTTTATGAAATGTTCTGTGAACAGAGAAAAATCTGGCTTTCGATGAAAAAAGATCCGGATTTTGAAGTTGATGGGTATAAGAATTTTATCTTTTTATCAAAAACAACAGGGAGAAATCTGTATCCTGTTAACATCAGGAAAACTCTACAACGAATAGTTAATATGAATGATACCAGAGAAATACAGCTTCCCAATATTTCGCCACACATATTACGCCACACGACATGTACAAGATATGCAGAAGCAGGAATGGATATCAAAACCAATCAGTATTTGCTCGGACAAAGTGATGTAAAAACGACAATAAAAGTATACAACCATGTAGATATGGAAAGAACAAAACGTGAGCTTGCGCGGGTTGAAAAATGGGAAAAAGATAATGCCGATGGTTACACCAAAATTTACACCAATTTGCAGTAATCATATAAAGAGTAGTGTAGATTTATGTGGATATTACACAAAATCATTGTGAAAAACAGCTAAAAAATATACTTGTATGCAGACTTATAATGAGTTATAATGAACAAGAATTTAAGGATAATTCTTCGGGGCGGGGTGTGATTCCCCACCGGCGGTATAGTCCGCGACCCATGGAAACATGGCTGAACCGGTGTGATTCCGGTACCGACAGTATAGTCTGGATGAGAGAAGAGTGCAGCGTGTGTAAGCGTAAAATATAGATTTTCTGATTTTATATCAGGAAAGAAAAAGCACAGAGAGAACACCCCGGAAAGGATTTACTTTCCGGGGTTTTTTTACGCGAGCAACGAGCCAAAGTCCGTGCCTGCACGAGACCTTGCGACTGCCGCGATAACTTGAGAAACGTGCGAAGCGTGTTTCGCATAGTTTTGTGTCAGGCTGCAGAAACCGGGAATTTCCTTTTGAGAAAGAAAGGAGATTGAAGAAAATGAACAACACAACAACAAAAGCAGCAGAGACTGCGAAAAAGGCCGGAACTACGAGAAATACAGGTGTCAGAACCATGGTGCAGATTGCCATGCTGGCGGCTGTAGCTACTGTTTTGATGCTCTGGGAGGTACCGCTTCCGTTTATTGCACCGAGTTTTTATAAGATGGATCTGAGTGAAGTGCCGATCATGATCGGGGCGTTTGCGATGGGACCGCTGGCAGCGGCAGTGATCGAACTGATCAAGATTCTGCTGAACTTTGTCCTGAACGGAACAACGACCGCAGGTGTGGGAGAACTTGGTAACTTTATCATGGGATGCGCACTGGTTATGCCGGCCGGCTTTATTTATAAACAGGCAAAAACAAAGAAACATGCAATCATCGGTATGGCAACCGGAATCGTATGCATGGCAGTGGCCAGTGCTCTGGTGAATGGTCTGTTACTGCTTCCTGCTTACGGAAAAGCATTTGGTATGCCGGTGGATACCTTTGTGGAGATGGGAGCAGCCATCATTCCGGCGATCCATAGCCTGACTACGTTCTGCCTTTTCAGCGTTGCACCGTTTAATATTATAAAAGGTATTGTAGTTTCTCTGATAACTCTGGTATTATATAAACATATCAGCCGGTTGTTAAAAGGCTCTCAGGCATAATTGATCCGTCCTGTACAAGGAGCCTCCGACCGGGGTGGGAGGAATACCAGATGGGAAAAATCAATAAAGTAAACAAACAGACAACCAATCCATATCTGAATCTCTATGATCTGGATGTCGTGAATAAAGTAGGACGGGAAGGACACTATTATGTGGCATCCCGGGCGAAGACTGAGGATGACCTGAAACTGAGCCATATTGAAAATAATGATCCGGACGGTGTGGCCATCTACAGTCTCTACGGAGAAAAGAAAGACAGGGTAGTACTGATCCGACAGTTCCGTTATCCGCTGGGTGGTTATGTGTATGAACTGCCGGCCGGACTGGTGGATCCGGGAGAAAATTATCACACCGCAGCGATCCGGGAACTGAAAGAAGAGACCGGACTGAAGCTGGAGCCGATCGTGGTGGATGATATATATCAGAAGCCTTATTATACATCCGTCGGTATGACAGATGAGTGCTGCGGAACGGTTTACGGATATGCTTCCGGTGAGATCAGTAAAAAATACATGGAAGACAGTGAAGAAATTGAAGTGGTTCTGGCAGACCGGAAGGAAGTGGCGCGGATCATGAAAGAAGAACGGGTAGCGCTTCTGTGTGCCTATATGATGATGCACTTTCTTCACGATGAAGAACCCTTTGCGTTCTTACATGCCAAAGAAAAATAAATCCGTACCAGGTGCGTAAAACGGGTCAGTGATATTCACGAAAAAGAGACAGAGGAGAAAAAATATTATGGAATACTGGGATATCTACGATGAAAAGAAACAGAAAACCGGTCGTACGATGAAGCGAAACGACTGGAACATGAAACCGGATGAATACCATCTGACGGTGCTTGGTGTGCTGAAACGTCCGGATGGCCGCTATCTGATCACCCAGAGAAAGCTGGACAAAGAATGGGGTGCCGGCTGGTGGGAAGTACCGGGAGGCGGAGTCAACGCGGGAGAAGATTCCAGGGACGCAGTGATCCGCGAGATCCGCGAGGAGACCGGAATTGATGTGAGCCAGGCTGCAGGAGGCTACGCATTTTCCTATAAACGGGTGAATCCGGAGGAAAAAAACAACTATTTTGTGGATATCTACAAATTTATTCTGGACTTTGTGGATAACGATGTGAAAGTACAGCCGGAGGAAGTGGAAGGTTTTAAGATCGCCACACTCGAAGAGATCCGGGCATTTGCCCAGGAAGGGATTTTCCTGCATTATGACAGTATGAAAGAAGTATTCGATTAGAGCGTGTCTGAGAAAATATAAGAAGCAGTTATTTCTGTACATCAGTAAACGTACAGAAATAACTGCTTTTTCACTTTACCGGAAACTGCTTTTCTGTAAAGTAAAAACACTCTGTGAGGATGCGCACTGCGGCGTATAAGGCAGATGTCGCAGGCGCGGGAATGTGGCAAGACACATTCTTTATTTCATGCAGGAAAGAACGAACTGTCAGCCCGCAAAGAAAACAGCTCATGAAGATGGACACGATGGTATCCGGGGGACAGAATCGGTGATGTTGGTAAATACATACAAAAAACAAAGATGAAAATTATGCTTTTTGGCAATGGATTTTTCAGGAAAAAAGATATAAACTCAACTTATGATTAAGATACAATCAAAAGTAAAAAACGAAACTCAATGTATCCACAGAAGAAAAAGATTCATGTGGATAACAGATAACAGAAAAAAGAAAGAGGAGGATATTTACCATGAAATTAACACTGGATGGAATCAAAGATCGTCAGGCATGGGAAAAAGCAGGTATCAAACTGCCGGGGTACGATGTGGAAGCAGTATCGAAGAAAGCAAAAGATGCACCGGGATGGGTACATTTTGGAATCGGAAACATTTTCCGTGTTTTCATCGGTGGAATTGCAGACGGACTTCTGGAAGAAGGTGTCCTGGATCGAGGCATTACCTGTGTGGAGACCTTTGATTACGATGTGATAGATAAGATCTATAAACCTTATGACAATCTGAGTCTGAGTGTGATCCTGCACGGTGACGGAACCAGAGAATACAAAGTCCTGGGAGCACTGGCGGAAGCGGTAAAGGCACAGTCCTCCAATCCGGCGCAGTGGAACCGCCTGAAAGAAATCTTTACAGCAAAATCTCTGCAGCTGGTTTCTTTCACAATCACAGAAAAAGGCTATGCCCTGCAGAGAGCAGACGGCAGCTGGTTCCCGTTTGTGGAAGCAGATATCAAGAACGGCCCGGACAGAGCCACCGGAGCAATGGCGGTTCTGACAGCGATGTTATATGAACGTTATAAAGCAGGAAAATATCCGATCGCTCTGGTTTCCATGGACAATTGCTCCAAAAACGGCGCGAAACTGCGGGAGTCTGTACTGACGATGACCGAAGAATGGAAGAAACACGGTTTTGTGGATCAGGCTTTTGCGGATTATGTGAGTGACGAGAGTATCGTTGCATTTCCATGGACGATGATCGACAAGATCACACCACGGCCGAGTGAGCAGATTGCTGCAGACCTGGAAGCGATGGGCGTGGAACAGATGCAGCCGGTGATCACTGGAAAGAAGACCTATATTGCTCCGTTTGTCAATGCAGAGAAACCACAGTATCTGGTCATTGAAGACAGCTTCCCGAACGGTCGCCCGGCACTGGAAAAGGGATTTGGCGTATATATGGCGGACAGAGAAACCGTGAATCTGTCTGAACGCATGAAAGTGACAGTATGTCTGAATCCGGTACATTCTGCCACCGGTCCGCTGGGTGTGGTACAGGGATATGAACTGTTTGCGCATATGTTAAATACAAACGAAGACATGATGAAGATGGCACGGATGATCGCCTACGACGAAGGCCTTCCGGTCGTTCCGAACCCGGGCATCCTTTCCCCGCAGGCATTTGTGGATGAACTGTTTCATGACCGGTTCCCGAATGAATATCTGGGTGATACCAACATGCGTCTGTCAGTAGATGTATCTCAGATGGTTGGTATCCGCTTTGGCGAAACCATCAAGGCTTATGTAAAGAAATTCGGAGATGCTTCCCGGCTGACTGCTATTCCCCTTGGAATAGCCGGCTGGCTGCGCTACATGCTGGGTGTAGACGACGAAGGAAATACATATGAGCTTGCTCCGGATCCTATGAACGAAGAGATTCAGGAACAGTTCAAAGATATCGTGGTTGGAAAACCGGAGACTTTTACGAATCAGCTGAAATCGATTCTTTCCAACGAAAGACTGTTTTTTACAGACCTGTATAAAGACGGTGTGGGAGAAAAAATTGAGACCATGTTCCGTGAGATGCTTGCGGGACCGGGAGCCGTGAAAGCTACGATCCATAAATATGTAAACCAATAAAATAATGAAAAAGAGAAAAGGACTGCTGTTCGGTAGGATATTATTCTGCCGGCAGCAGTCTTTTTGATTGCATTGCATACCAATAATTGATCCGGTGGATCAATTTTGATTTACGCGGGCAATGAGTCAAAGTCCGTGCCTGCACGAAAAACTCGCGGAGAGGGTTTCTCATAGTTCAAGCTATTTGGATAGGCATCCGGAGAAAAAGTAAACGGGAAAAAGCTGCTTCCATATATTGTAGTAGAATGAAAAATCGTCAGGAACGGAACATGAATAATCAGAAAACCGGCAACACTTTAAATCTTGCTCTCGATGCCACATCCAGGGAACGGGAAGCATCGATGAATCTGAACGCAGGGTATGAAAAAGAAACACAGAGGTGGAAGCTGATCATTCGTTACTTCGGGGCGGCATCGGAGCTTGAGACGGATGAGATTGTTGTTACACCCCTTCTTGGAAATTATGGAATTGCAGATATTCCACAGGATCAGATCGAGGGGTTTGCACAGAATCCGGCGGTAGAGTATATCGAAGCACCGAAGAGATTATATTTTGCTGCATATGAAGGCAGGCAGACTTCCTGTGTGAATCCGGTCCAGAATCAGTCGCCGTATCTGTTTGGTAAAGGGATTCTGATTGCCTGTATCGATTCGGGCGTGGATTATACGCATCCGGACTTTCGGAATGAGGATGGATCCACACGGATCCTGCGGCTGTGGGATCAGTCGATCCCGGGCAATCCCCCCAAAGGGTATCGGATCGGCAGTGAGTACACACAGGAGCAGATCAATCGGGCACTGGAAGCGAATACGATGGCAGAAAGAGAGGCGCTGGTTCCAAGCATAGATACGAGTGGTCACGGGACGGCCGTACTGGGGATCGCAGCGGGAAATGGAAGAGAAAGTCAGGGAACGGAGCGTGGCGTAGCGCCGGAGAGCAGTCTGCTGGTGGTGAAGCTGGGGATCCGGGAACCGAATGGATTTCCCAGAACCACAGAACTGATGCAGGGGGTGGACTATGCGATCCGCACCGCACAGGAGCTTCAGATGCCGGTGGTGATCAATCTGAGCTTCGGAAACAGTTATGGAGCACATAACGGAACATCTCTGTTGGAAACGTATCTGAATCAGGCGGTTGGGTATGGTCGTGTGACACTCTGTGTGGGAACCGGTAATGAAGGAAATCGGGCAGGGCATACGGCGGGCCGCGTACGACAGGGAGAAAATTATGAGGCAGAACTGGGGATCGGAACTTATGAACCGGCTATGAACCTGCAGATCTGGAAAAACTATCAGGACCAGATGGAGATTTCCCTGGTACATCCGGACGGAACGATTATCGGTCCGCTGAAACAGATGCTGGGAACACAGAGATACCGGCATGCCGGAACACAGCTTCTGATTTATTATGGAAAACCGTCTCCTTACAGCACTTCGCAGGAAATCTACATCGATTTTCTTCCCACAGAAAGTTATATTGACAGCGGCATCTGGCGTATACGTCTGATTCCGCGCCGTATCCTGCAGGGAGAATTCTCCATGTGGCTTCCCGGTGGAAAAACAGTAGGGGAAGCCACCCGCTTCTACCGCCCGACCCCGGAAACCACACTTACGATTCCCTCCACCGCGCTGTCTGCCATCTCCGTAGCAGCCTATGATTCCCGCCGCCAGTCTTACGCCGATTTCTCCGGCCGTGGTTACACCCGCCTCCCTGTTCAGATCAAACCGGACCTTGCCGCTCCGGGCGTCGATATCCGTGCACCACGTCCGGGCGGTGGTTATCAGACGGTCACGGGAACCTCCTTTGCAACACCCTTTGTCAGCGGAGCGGCAGCACTTCTGATGGAATGGGGGATTGTGCGGGGAAATGATCCGTATCTGTATGGGCAGAAGGTGAAGAGCTATCTGCTCAACGGAGCAAAACAGCTGCCCGGGGAGACGGAGTGGCCGAATGCGAGAGTGGGATGGGGAACCCTATGTACAGCACAAAGTCTCCCTGAAATATAAAAAACCCCGATCCCACGGACCAGTAAAGACAAAGCTCCGGGGGATCGGGTTACTATATCAGGGAAGCTGTTGGCTGGCTTTCTTTGCACTTTTCCGGTTCAGCCAGAGGAAGAAACCGATGTTCAGGCAGATACCGACTGCTGTGGACACAGGAGCCGCAAGACCGATTCTGGTCAGGCTGGCATTCGGCTGGATACTCATATAATAGGACAGGGGAAGTCGGATCAGAAGAGTCTGGATCAATCCCTGGCACATCACCCAGAAGGTTTTGTCATTTCCATTAAAATATCCGATCATACTGAACAGCACGGCAGTAAGCAGTGTCTCCGGGGCAAAACCTTTCAGGTAGGCGTAGGCGTTTCGGATAACGGCACTTTCGGTAGTGAAGAAACCGGAGAGAACATCGCCCTTTAACAGCACGAGAGCGAAGACAAAACAACCGAAAAACAATCCCACACCGATACCGGTAAACATGGATTGTCTGGCGCGCTTCTGATTGCCGGCACCCACATTCTGAGAAACGAAAGATGCCATGGACTGCATCAGAGAGCTTGGGATCAGCATGGCAAAGTTCACGATCTTACAGGCGACCCCGTAACCGGAGGAAGCTTCGAGTCCCAGACGGTTCACAAAGGCACACAGAGCCAGAAAAGAAAGCTGCGTCAGGCACTCCTGCAAAGCCAGAGGAAGACCGATGGTAAAGAACTTTCCACACTGATCGTTCAGACGGAAATCAGACCTGCAGATCTTAAATGGCAGTTTCTTCTTTATCAGAAGAATAACCGCACACACCACACTGACAGCTTGTGCAAAAACGGTGGCGAGGGCTGCTCCGGCAGCATCCAGATGGAGTCCGGCAACGAGGATCAGATCACCGACGATATTGACGATACAGGCAACAAGAACAAAGAGCAGCGGTGACTTACTGTCCCCCAGACCACGGAAGATCGCAGCCATCAGATTATAGGCGACGATGAAGAAAATACCGCTTCCGCAGATACGCACATAACTGGTGGTCAGATCCACAGCTTCTGCAGGGGCCTGCATAAGTACGGCGATGGGATGTGCAAAAACAACCATCAGGAAAAATAAAACAATGGAAATTGCCGCAAAAACGATAACTCCGCCACCGATCACGGAACCGATCCGTTCCGGCCTTTTTTCACCCAGATAACGGGCGATGAGAATCGTGATCGCAGTAGCAAACTGAATCACGACAAAAGTAACGAGATTTAGTACCTGGCTTCCCGTGGAAACCGCGGAAAGTCCGGAGGTGGAACCGAATCTTCCCACCACCAGTAAGTCAACGGCTCCATACGCAGCCTGTAATACCAGCGCTCCCAGGATCGGAAGCATAAAGAGGGCAAGCTTTTTCAGAATACTGCCCTGTGTAAAATCATTTTTTGCATTTGTCAAGGTCAGGTCTCCTTTCACACATAATCTGATGTACCGCATCGATGGTGCGGATCGTACATTCCACATCTTCTTCCGGGATACCTTCCATAAAAGAGGTGAGAGTGGTAAAAAACTGTTCATTGTAGATACGGGACAGTTCCCTGCCGGCTTCTGTAAGAGAAAGATAGGTGATACGACCGTCTTCGGAAGAGGCAGCCTTTTTCAGATAGCCTTTGGCCTCCATCGCTTTCACCGTCCGTGTCACACCGGGTCTCGGCAGATCCAGCGCATCGCTGATATCCGATATCTTCGCCCGGACACCCTGCTTCTCCAGCATCTCAATAATATCCAGATAATGAATATACGCAGGAGTCACCCCCGCCGGCAGAGGCGGAAGCATCCCCCGGACCCGCTGCGCCAGATAACAGGCATCCATCATACGTTTCATAAGTTCAACGTCCATTGCGATACTCCTTTAATAATAATATTGATAGTTGCTTAATATAATTACCGTTGATAATTACCAATGATAATTATATTAAGACAGTAAAGAAATGTCAAGAGATTCTTCCAGGGGTACTGTTCACATTGCAGTTTCCGGTAAAATCAGGTAGAATAGAGCACAGTAACATGAATCATATATGGGGTAAACATGGATGAAGAAAAGAGAAAAACGAGTAGCCTATATCCTTCGGGCAGGGATGACGGTACTCACGATAATACTGATTATTTTGTTTTTCGGTATCATGTCGCTGGTCAGTGACCTCCAGGGAACGGCAAGGGTCGTAAACTACGCCGGACTGGTTCGCGGAGAAACCCAGCGGGTGATCAAACTGGAAGTGTCAAAGGAGCCGGATGACGAGATGATAGCGACTGTGGAAGCGATCATCAACGGACTTCGTTTCGGAAGTGACGAACTGGATCTGGTACGGCTGGAGGATACAGAATTCCAGGGGAAAATGGATGAACTTGCAGCTTACTTTACGGAATTAAAAGAAGAAATCTCGAAAGTACGGCAAAAAGGCTATGAACAGACAGCAATAATCGGCATGAGCGAGAATTTTTTCCGGATGTGTGATGAGGTAACCGGGGTTGCGGAACGATATTCACAAAAAAGAGCGACTGCATTGAACCATCTTGAAAAGATTGTAGTTGCAGACATTGTCTGCCTGGTACTTCTGATCGGTGTGGAACTGCTTCGGGCACTCCGCTTTGCGGCACAAAACAGGATCCTGCGAAAGAAAATCTATCTGGATGAATCCACAGGACTGCCGAACAAAAACAAATGCGAAGAGATCCTGAGCGATCCCACCCCTCTCGGGGAAGAAGAGAGTACAGCCGTCTGTGTGTTTGATCTGAATAACCTGCGGATCATCAACAACAATCTGGGACATGACAAGGGAGACGAATATATCCGTTCCTTTGCCGAACAGCTTCGTCTCGCGGTAGATCCGGAAAACTTTGTCGGCAGGGACGGAGGAGATGAATTCATCGCGATTTTTCAAAAGACTGACCACTCGAAGATGCGGGAAACCTTAAAAAAGATCCGCACACAGATGGAAAACTACTCCGCAAAACACCCGGAGATGCCGATCAGCTATGCGGCAGGGTACGCAATCTCCCTGGACTTTGCCGGTTCCACCCTCCGGGAACTGTTCCGGCTGGCGGATAAAAACATGTACGTGGACAAAAACAGGGCAAAGATCGAAGAAGCGGCACAAAAACAGCAGAAAGCCTACGAACTGCTGGAATGGATCAAAAAAGAAAAATACCATTTTTCGGACTGTCTGTACTGCGATGCCCTGATGGATCAGTATGAGATCCTGCGGTCAAGCACCGGATACTTTCTTGCGGAAGACGGTAATTATTCCGGGGCGGTGGAACAGATCGTGGAAGAACTGGCAACCGACCGGGTGAGAAAAGAATTCTGGGATACCTTACAGCTTACCTCCCTGGAACAGCAGCTGACAAAGGACAATCCCCAGCTGGAGATTCCCTATCGCTACAAAAGAGAGAATGTGGTTCACCGGGGAAGAGTGATCCTGAGATTCCTGGATGCCACAGAAGATGGCAGACTACACCATTTTATCCTGGGACAGGAGAACTTCCGGGACAGCAGGCAGCACCTGATGGATGAAAAACAGGAACTGATCCGCTATTACGAGCAGATGAAACAGTCTATTCTGGAAAACAGCAATTATGTAGACGCATTAATGGAAACTGCGGAAGCGGTGTATACCGTAGATCTGACCAATGACTGCCTGGAAAATGCATTCTACCATATGAAACGTGAAAGTATAGTGATCGACCGGGAGATGCCATGCTCTTACGATGCCTACTGCAGAGAACGGAGTCAGAAGGTGACAGACGATACGCTGGAAAGCTACCGGATCATGGATTCCTCGGAAAAACTGCTGAAACGCTTCCGGGAAGGCGATAAACAGATCACCGTAGAGTACCGGGAAGAAAAACAGGATGGCAGGATGATCTGGCTTCAGAAGACGATCCTGATGTCCCGGGAACTGCTGTATGACCGGGAGACCGGAAAAGAACGCAGTGCTGTACATGGAATTATCCTGTTTAAGAACACTTCGGAATTCCATAAAAAAGAAGAAGAGGAAAAAGAACGGCTGCAAAAAGCGGTGCAGGAGGCCGATGCAGAAAGCAAAGCCAAGACAGACTTCATGAACCGCATAAGCCATGATATCCGTACACCGATCAACGGTATCATGGGGATGCTGGAGATCCTTCGGAAAAATGCACACAACCCGGAGAAGATGGAAGAATGTATGGATAAGATACAGGTATCTGCCGATCATCTGCTGGCGCTTGTCAACGATGTACTGGATATGAACAAACTGGAAACCAATCAGATCCAGGAAGAGAATGAACCGTTTGACCTTGAAGTGCTGATGCGGGAAGTGGCGGTACTGATGAATCCACTTCTGGAACAGAACCAGATTACACACCGGGTACACCGGAAAAATATACAGCACACAGCACTGAAAGGAAGCCCGTTACAGCTGCGCCAGATCATGCTGAACCTGTTCAGCAATGCGGTCAAATACAACAAACCGCAGGGATCCGTGGATACCGACGTGGAAGAATTATCCTGTGACGGAAAAACAGCCTGGTACGAATTCAGAATCGCAGATACCGGTATCGGCATGAGCGGGGACTTTGTAAAGAATCAGCTGTTTGAGCCGTTCACCCAGGAACAATACGGAGCCAGAACACGCTATCAGGGAACCGGACTCGGAATGTCGATCGTCAAAGGACTGGTGGAAAAGATGGGCGGAACCATTCAGGTGGAGAGCGTCCGTGGAGAGGGAACCACATTTACCTTCCGTCTGCCGTTCACCGTCAACGAGACAGCCGCTTCAGAAACAACCACAGTGGGAGAAGATATATCGGATCTCCTCCGTGACCGAAGGATCCTTCTGGTAGAGGATAATGAGATCAATATGGAGATCGCACAGTTCTATCTGGAAGAAGCAGGGGCAAAAGTAGAAAAAGCATGGAACGGGCAGGAAGCAGTAGCTTTGTTTTCCCAAAAACCTGCCGGCAGTTTCGATGCGATCCTGATGGATGTGATGATGCCCGTGATGGACGGCATGGAAGCCACACAGTGTATCCGTGACCTGAAACGGGAAGATGCGGCATCGATTCCGATCATTGCGATGACTGCACAGACGACAGCAGACATCCGGGAAACCTGCCGCAAAGCAGGAATGGATGACTATATCGCAAAACCGATCCGTGAGGAAGAACTGGCGAAAGTGATCAGAAAATCATGGAAACCCCAAAAAGTGTAATGCTTTGCGTTGACAAAGAAGAGATAACTGACTAAAATAAAATCAGCGAGAAGTCGCTTCCGGGAGATACCATACCGGAGGCGATTTACTTTTCTATGATAAAAATGAAGAGTAGATGAGGGGAGGGAACCACATGGAAAATCAGTTACCGGAACTCAAAGTGAATATGTTGGGAAGGTTCTCCATAACCTATGGAGAACAGCCGATAACCTTCAAGAGAAACTCGGCAACCAAAGCAGTAAAACTACTGCAGATTCTGTTACATTCCAGTCTGGTGGAGGACCGCGGGAGCACAGGAATTCCCAGAGCACAGCTGCTTGACGATCTCTTTGGAAGAGAAGAACTGGCAAATGTGGGCAATAACCTGCGTGTGACGGTATTCCGTCTGCGCAAGATGCTGATCGAGGCGGGACTGCCGGAATATGAGTATATCGTAAAAGAAAAAGGTGTCTTTTACTGGCGCAGCCCGATGAAAGTGGATCTGGATGTGGCACGCTTTATGGAACTTGTCAGAGAAGGAGAAGAAGAAGTAGACGAAACCAGGAAGATGAATCTGTGGGAGAAGGCCTGCAGGCTGTACAAAGGAGAACTTCTTCCGATGCAGTCCGGAGAAGACTGGGTCATCATGAACAGTGTCCATTACAAAGACAAATATTCCAAGATACTCCGCCGGCTGTGTGCCTTCAGAAAAGAACAGCACGAATACGACACCATTCTGGAACTGACAGACAATGCCATCGAGATCTATCCGTTCGACGAATGGCAGTCCTTAAAAATTGATGCCCTGATGGGTATGAACCGCTACAAAGAAGCATATCAGCTGTATGATGCGACTTCAAAAATGTTCTTTGAAGAACTGGGAATCACACCATCCGAGCGTATGATGAACCAGTTCCAGGAGATGAGCGAACGGATGGGAAGAAAATACCATGCGGCAGGAGAGATCAAGGAAGACCTGAAAGAACCGGAGTACGAAGACGGTGCCTTCTACTGCAGCCTGCCAAGCTTCCGGGATAACTACCGGCTGGTGCGTCGGCTGATCGAGCGAAACGGACAGTCCGCATTCCTTATGGTATGCTCCCTGACAGACGGCAACGGCCATCCGATGGAAAACCGGGAAAAGCTGGATGTGATGTCCATGGAACTGCACCGGGCAGTAAAAAACAGTCTGCGCCGCGGAGATTCCTTTTCCAAATACAGCCCGTCTCAGTTCCTGATCCTTCTGGTCGGAACCAGTCAGGAAAACTGTGACATTATCTTCCGGCGCATCGCCGCACGGTTCACAAAAAAACATGGATCCTGGAACAAATATCTGGAATATTACGTATCATCCATCGCAGACGTGGAGAATTCAAATGCAAGATTAAGCTTTCAGAAAAATGAATTTCGCTGGAAATAGGCAACAGGAACAGGAGTGTGAAACATGAGTCAATTTTGGAATGGAGAAGTACTGGCAGCACCGAACCTGATCACGGTGTGTGTGGACGAAAGTCAGGCCAGCGAGATATCCGGCCGACTATATCACGGTTATTCCCAGGAGCCACAGTCCTTTGAAAATGTCGTGCAGCTGATCCGTTACATGGCAGACTTTTACGACAGCATTCGTTTTCCGGAATCCTCCGTGGTCCTTCGGGAGTTCACTTCGGAAAAGCGTGCGATGGAGGAACTACATGAAAAAAGTATGGAATATCAGCAGCTGATGGAACAAAACGGCATCTGTGCAACCTTCCACATCTTTGTCAAATACCGCCAGAACGCCACCTGGCAGGGCATCCTTGCATGGAAAGAAGGGCATCAGGAGATGGAATTCTGCAGTGTCCTGGAACTGATCATCGAGATGGATGCCATACTGGGAAGAAAATAAAAGTACAGAAAAAAGCAGGAACTCTTAGGAAAGATAAGAATTCCTGCTTTTTACTGTACAGGCGGAAAACATCAAAAAGTATTACATTTCACATCCGGGTAATTCGATTACAGATCGGAACAAAATGAAAGAGTAATAAAAAACGAGTTTCTTCTATATATAATAGGATCCACCGGATCGATCTCAAAAACCATGTCATAAACCATAAAATCCCACATAATATAAGTAATGAGGCAAAAACCCGTCAGAGAAACGGACGAATCCATGAAGATACAGTAGATTCCACATATAGCAACCGCAGGCGGACATAATTACGCCGGCAGGGAACAGGATCCGCACCGATATCACAAAACGTTACAGAATCCAACAAAAATAAAAAAAACACTAAATATATAATGACTGTAATGCTTTTAGTAATGGTGCGTCTATTATAATACATATATAAAAACAGAGTACAGAAGGAGGTGGAACAGCTGTGAGCGATTCTACGAAAAAGACGGAGACCTTTATCTTAAATATCTACAACAGGCAGAATGCCACCTGGCAGGGTTCGGTGACCTGGGTGGAAAAAAAAGAAAAGCAGCAGTTCCGCAGCGCTTTAGAATTATTAAAACTGATAGAGAGTGCTTTGGATGAAGAGGAGGGAGAAAACCATGAAAAGTAGAAATAAAAAA
>JAHZFO010000003.1:0-134479 GCA_019421285.1 Clostridiales bacterium | reverse complement strand
CTTTCTCTCCCACTTTCGTGATTCCAAAAACATGCTTTCCCTTTGGCGGAACACCAAGACCAAGATTATTGCTGTTTTCTCTGTCATAATTTACAAGATCATCCAGACTTACATCCAATACTTCTGCCAGAAGTTTGCCCTTCTCAATATCAGGTAGGGATTCTCCTGTTTCGTATTTTGAAAGTGTCTGTCTACTTACACCAATCTTTTCAGCCAGTTCATCCTGCGAAAAGCCATGCATTTTACGTGCGGATACAAGGTTGTCTTTAAACATGTTTTCCCTCCTTTTTCAGACCCAATACACACCAGCGGATAATCGGTATCCTGCTGATGATTTCGTATAAAAGCAATGCACCTGCAAATGCACTGATTCCCACGACTATATATACAATCTCTGCCGGAAGTTCTGAGGCAAAACACCTCAGATAATAAGCTACACAAGCTAATGGAAGATAATGAAAAACATAAATTCCCCAGGATTTTTTTGACATCCATCTTGATACTTTGTTTTCCAAGTTTCCATATTTTTTCATAAATGCCAAAATTGCAAGAATTGAAAACCAACAATAAATACAGGCAGACATATTATTAAGTACAGGCTCTACCGCATAGTTTTCACCAAAATAATATATCGTGTAGAATATTCCTGTTGCACCGGCTGCGATCAGAAAAATCGCCCACCATTTACTTAAGCACTCAACAACCGCATCATGCGAAAAAATGAAATAACCTGTTAAAAAACAGAACCCGTAAATTCCAAACCGGTACACAGTTACAATCGGCGTATTAAGAACTTGTGCGAATCCATATACACAGACAGTTAACAAAATCAGCAACCAGACTGGTGTTTTTTCTCCTCTTTTCCAGATACGATCCCTTTCAAATTTTCTCACTAGTAACAGAAGCATCGAAAAAATCCATAACACTTGTATATACCACAGAACACCGATTCCTGATATAGCCATGACCACATACCGAACTATTCCCGGAACTGATTCAAAACTTTCAAAAGCACCGCTGATTTTCATATTATAATATCCCAGTATCCATTGAAATACAAAAAGTCCAATAGTGGAAGGAACCAACAGCTTGCGTGTTTTATCTCGAATACATTCTTTCAAATTATGCTTTTCCAGGTAATATCTGACTGTCATACCAGACACCGTAAATAACAATGCCATCATCCATGGATATACGAGATATTGGAAAGCATCCTGCAACTGTTCTTCTTTAAACGGACCGATTACTCCAAACGGCTGGACACCATTGTACATATAAATCACATGATAAATAACAACACTACAAACCGTAATCCAGCGAATATTATCCAGATATATTCTTCTTGTGTTATCCATACTTTTCCCACCTTTGCAATTATTTTTAACATATTTTAACATGAAAAATGTGGTCTTACGACCAACTTCCCTTAACATTTTCTGCTGAATTTTGTTAAAAATCGTTGCATTATGCTATACCTTCGTTTACGACTCATTTTTAATTTGACTAATGGTATGCTCTATAACTGTGATATGCATAATTTCTATGCCATCATAGACCTTGTTAAATTTGTTCTATGAACATACCGTTTGTGGTATATAATCCATTCTTTGCGCTTTTTATACTTTTACAAACTAAAAATATCCCTCAGGGCTTCAAACCCTGAGGGGCATCTCCATTCAACTTAAAGACACTACTTTTATTTACATCGCCCTCTTCGTGATTCTTTTTATTTTTCCGGAGATGATAGGGTTCGATTCCAAACAAGACATCGATATACGGAAGACACAGTGTACAGAAATCTCTGTTTCGTCATCAATACTCCAGGTAAGCCCCCTTCATCGGACTTGCTGCATGCTGACTGAAAAGTCTCAGCACACCTTTTTTATATTTTGCTTCTACCGGTTTCCAGTTTTTCCGTCTTTCGGCAAGAATCTGGTCAATTTCCTCCATCGACTTACGCTCTCCTGCAACTCCGATGATATTCAGTTTTCTTTCCATAACATCAATTTCAATCAGATCACCTTCTTCTACAAGTGCGATCGGACCGCCGTCAACCGCCTCAGGACTGCAATGACCGATAACCGGACCTGTGGATGCGCCGGAAAAACGGCCGTCTGTAATCAGCGCAATACTCTTTCCAAGCTCTTTATCACTGCTGATTGCCTCTGATGTATAGAACATCTCCGGCATTCCGCTTCCTTTTGGTCCCTCATAGCGGATGAAAACGGCGTCTCCCTTCTGAACCTTATGCTTCAGGACAGCATCCAGGCATTCTTCTTCGCTGTCGAACGGTCTGGCACGGAGCACAGCTTTAAACATCTCTTTCGGACATGCCGTATGCTTGATCACGGCCCCTTCCGGTGCAAGATTTCCACGGAGAACGGCAATACTTCCATCGGTTCCGATCGCCTTCTCATACGGACGGATAATATCTTCTTTTGTGAGGTTTACCTGATACCGTCTGTTGAATTCCTGAAGCCATTTTTCACATTTCTCATAGAATCCGTTCCGCTTCAGCTCTTCCAGATTTTCTCCTAATGTCTTTCCTGTAACAGTCATTACATCCAGATGGAGGTGTTCCTTGATTTCTTCCATGATAGCCGGTACACCGCCTGCATAATAGAAGCACTCTGCCGGCCAGCGTCCTGCAGGACGTACATCCAGAAGATATCTGGCATTTCTGTGCAGTCTGTCAAAGGTATCTCCGGTAATCTCAATACCAAATTCATGTGCAATTGCCGGAAGATGAAGCAGGCAGTTGGTGCTTCCTGAAATTGCCGCATGTACGAGAATTGTATTTTCAAAGCTTTCCATCGTCACAATATCTGAAGGACGCATATGTTCCATCTTTGCCAGTCTTACCGCCTGTCTTCCAGCCTCTCTTGCAAATGCAAGAAGATCCGGGCTGGTTGCCGGCATCAGTGCTGTTCCCGGAAGTGCAAGACCAAGCGCCTCTGCCATGATCTGCATCGTAGAAGCTGTTCCGATAAAAGAACATGCACCGCAGCTCGGGCAGGCATTACATTTCGCCCAGTCAAGTTTTTCTTCATCAATCTCGCCGCGCTCAAACTTTGCACTGTACATTCCGAGCTGCTCCAGTGTCAGCATTTCCGGACCCGCATTCATGGTTCCACCCGGAACAAACACGGACGGAATATCGACTCTGGCAAGTCCGATCAGATTTCCCGGCACTCCTTTGTCGCAGCTGGAAAGATATACACCGGCATCAAACGGAGTCGCATTTGCATGAATCTCGATCATATTTGCAATCATTTCACGGCTGGCCAGGCTGTAATTGATTCCGTCTGTTCCCTGACTTTCGCCGTCACAGATATCGGTGCAATGATAGCGTGCACCAAATCCGCCTTCCTCTGCAATTCCTTTCCGTACCTCTTCCTCCAGGATATTCAGGTGGCCGCTGCCCGGATGACTGTCACCATACGTGCTTTCCACTATGACCTGAACCTTTCCCAGATCTTCTTTCGTCCATCCGGTTCCGATGCGCAGCGGATCCAGCTCCGGCGCAAGTTTTCTCATTTTCTGACTTTTTAACTGCATTATCTTTTCCTCCCTATACCTTTTATGTACTTTCGGAATCTTTCTACACTTTCTTTTGCGGCTGATTTTCCGGCAGTTGCAATCATCAGCCGCATTGGATCCGCCGCAAACGTTGTTCCTTCCATTCTTCTGTCTTCTCCTAATTCATCTGATGTTTTTTCACATCACACACCAGCATTTCCTGCTATTTTCTTGTGTTACACGAATATCTTTTGTTGTTCAGCCTTGAATTCATCCGATGTATTTATCGTATAATCATCTTATTTAAAAATCAATATTGGAATTTTATCTAAAAAACATTTTTGTTTTTGTGTGTTTTGATACTTTGACTTCGATCTATAAAGATATTATGATAAGAAGTAATAACGGAACAGCTAAGAAACGGAGCAAATCATATGATGACTTTATCACAGGAAGAAAAAGGTCTTCCGCAAAAAATATCAGATGACATCATCGCGCTTATTTTAGAGGAAAATTTGAAGCCGGGAGACAAACTCCCCAATGAAACCATTCTCTCGCAGCGCCTGGATGTGGGAAGAAGTTCTCTCCGGGAAGCCATGAAGCTTCTGGCCTCCCGAAACATTGTCACTGTCCGCCAGGGATCCGGAACCTATATCGCCGCGTCTCCTGGTATGGTAGAAGATCCCCTTGGATTTATTTTCATTGACAATAAACAGAAGCTGGTTCAGGACCTTCTGGAGGTTCGTTTTCTGCTCGAACCTTCGATTGCTGCTATGGCTGCCACACGCGCAGATGAAAAAGACATCAAAAAAATCACTGCACTCTGCGATGAAGTAGAAACGCTCTTAAAAAATCATGAAGATCACACACAAAAAGATATTGATTTTCACACAGCTATCGCTTTAAGCAGCAAAAACGTTGTTGTACCAAGGCTGATACCTGTGATCAACAGTTCCATTCCTCTGTTTGTGGAGACAACCGGGGGAATCCTTCGCAGGGAAACCATAGAAAGCCACCGTGAAATTGCCGATGCGATTGCCTGCCGCGATCCGCTCCGCGCACAGGATGCCATGTATCTCCATCTTGTCTATAACCGCAAATGGATCTGCAGCCTCTCGCAGAAGCAATGAATTATACAAAAAGCCCGGGCACTTGGCTCCGGGCTTTTTTCGTTTAAACAAGCAAGCACAAAATACGGAAAGGTGTAAATATCATCACCATAACGAATTCCGAAGCACAACAACTCCGAAAATCAGCAATACCACTCCCGGGATAAAAAAGAGGACACCCCCAAGTACCGGTTTTTGCGGCTGATATTCTGTGATATTTTTGGGATTGGACGGTTCATAATAGCCGGTACGCTGCATGCCGGGCTTTTGCACGGTGTCAGATCCATGACGGCTCGTATAGTGATAGACCTCTCCGTTTACTGTGTACTCATAGGTCGGCAGATAACAAATATCCGTGACCAGTTCCTGATTGCCGTCACCCTTGTCTTCCCATCGCTGGGTTTCTGATTTCGTCTGTTTGATCAGTGTCATAGTTGTGGTGGCTGTGTACTTTTGGCTGTCATCCTCATAGTCGGCATAAACCTTTTTCCGATGCCGGGTTCCCAGCCAAAACAGAAGTATTGCTCCCAAAAGTAACCCAATTGCCAGACCCATACATTTCCCCCTTCCTGTCTGCTTTCTTTTGTAAGTATTGATTTATAATAACTATTCAGCAGCCACTGTCCCGCGAGGTGTTTTGACATGAATATGTCAAAATCCCGAGACATACAAGCCATAATGCCATCACCGGTTTCTTCTGTTTTTATTATAACAGAACCCTTCTTTCCGCACTACTATATTATTCATCTGTGCAAAAAGATTGTTACTGGTTACTGTTCACTCCGTTCTCAGCAACACGCCTTGCAGAATATCACCAGTGAACAGCAACAAAGGATTCCATAAAAATAATTTCATGTAAACTATGAGAAACACATTGCGCATCCTCGCGGAGCGTTTTTTACTTTACAGGAAAGCAATTTCCTGTAGAGTAAAAAAGCTTCCCGGGAAAATCCCGGGAAGCTTTCTGCATTTATATTTTTTATTCTATTTCTTCCGGCTCCATGCTCAGCACGTGCTCTTCACCTTTTTCAGTGATATCATATTTCTTTTTGTACTCGCTGAAGTATGTGTAATATTCGAAACTGTCCGTCGGATAGATCTTACTGTCGCGGATATGCATATCCGGGTCTTGTTCGCCACTCTTCATCAGGGCTACCATGGCACTTGCACAATGGGATGCAATTCGTCCGAAGCTATTCAGGATATCGTTAAATACAGTTCCCTCTTCCAGCCCGCAATTGCCATTGCTCAGTCGTTCCACATGGTGCATCTTCAACTCGTCACACAGATGTGTGATGACCACACCGAGAGGAGCCACCCTCTGTGCTGCCTCTTTATCATCATTCAGAAAAGCGTTGCAGGTAATGTTGATTTCTTCGCGTACCGCTTCC
The DNA here is from genome assembly GCA_019421285.1 of Clostridiales bacterium. Classification (GTDB taxonomy): domain Bacteria; phylum Bacillota; class Clostridia; order Lachnospirales; family Lachnospiraceae; genus Oliverpabstia; species Oliverpabstia tarda. The sequence goes on along the minus strand of JAHZFO010000003.1, from coordinate 128,460 downwards.
ATAACGATATTCAGCTCATTCCATGCTGCCGGTGAAAAGTCTGTGTGATTGTCATGCATCTCGTTGGACATATGCGCAATATAAGAAGCATGGTCTCCGATACGCTCAAAGTCACCGATCGTGTGCAGATACAGAGATACCTGACGGGTCTGTACCGTGTTCATCTCACGCTTTGTCAGCTGAATCAGATATTCTCCCAGACGGCTTTCATATTTGTCAATCAGATCTTCTTTTCTCTGTACTTTGTCAAACTTATCCTGCTGATATTCATTCAACAGATTCATGGCTCTGTTGACATTCTTGCGAAGTTTCTTTGCCATGCCGTTCATCGCACGGTGACACTGCGCGATTGCCAGTGCCGGATAGTTCAGCAGACGTTCCTCTAACAGATCAAAATCTGCTTCGTCTTCCAGTTCTTCCGCACTGTCTTTTACCAGGATGCATACCAGCTTTTCGAGTTTCGGAATAAACGGGAACAGTACTACTACAGTTGCCACACGGAATACTGTATTTAACAGTGCGATAGATACCGGTGTCATCACCATATCTGTAAAGGTAAAGTGAACAAATGCATTGGCTGTATAAAAGATAACAGACCACATGATCAGTCCGAACAGGTCGTTCAGCAGATAGACCAGTGCGGTTCTCTTTCCATTTTTATTGGCGCCGATCGCAGAGATCAAAACCGGACAGGCCGCACCAACACCGATTCCCAGTACGATAGGGAAAGCACTTGCAAATGTTAAGAGACCGGTAACAGAAAGTGCCTGCAGCACACCAACGGTGGCAGATGCACTCTGTAAAACTGCTGTAAACAGGATACCTACCAGAATACCTGCCAGCGGGTTGGAAAACATCGTCAGCATCTTGATAAAGGTAGGATTTTCACGCAGCGGAGAAACCGCTCCACTCATCATCTGCATACCTGTCATCAAAATGGCAAAACCAAGCATGATATTTCCAATATTCTTATGTACGGAACGTTTGCAGAACATACGGAAAATAATACCAATTACAGCTACAACGGCAGAAATCGTCGCAGTAGAAAAGATACTTGCGATTCCGCCACCGCTTCCTCCAATATAAGAAAGACACAGGATCCAGCCGGTAATACTGGTTCCGATGTTGGCACCCATGATGATACCGATCGCCTGCTTCAGCTTCATCATACCGGAGTTTACAAAACCGATGACCATGACCGTCGTGGCGGATGATGACTGAATCACACTGGTAACACCCGTACCAAGAGCTACTCCTTTCAACGGTGTATTTGTCATTCGATATAAGAAGGCTTCCAGTTTGTTACCTGCCACCATCTTCAGGCCATCGCCCATCAAAGACATTCCAAACAAAAATAATGCTACACCGCATAGCAAAGACAAAATCATTGAAAAAATTGCCATATTTTTCTCCTCTGTTGTCTGACATCCCGGATCTGTTTCCGGAATGGACACATTCTAAATTTGGTTTCTTTTTACTTTTGTTTTACTTCTTATTTTCTTTTTCTTAACATTTCCTTTCTTATTATGCCATGTTGCCGTCATGATTACAATGTTTGATTGTTTTCCGACGTGATTTTTATCATCCCGTCAAAAATGCGCCGTTTTTTTTGTGTAAATTTCAGCAATTTTCCAACTATTTTCTCTATTGACATACTTGTGTGTACCTTTATGTCAATTTCGGCTTTTCTGTTAAATTTTTAACGTCGCAGTATGGCTCTCCGTAGAATGTTTTTTCATTTACGGGAAGAAAACTGGCCGGAAACAAAAAAACGATGTCTCATCCCCTGTTCAGAAGTTATGAAACATCGTCTTACTTTTACAGATACGAACGAATATCCACCGTAAGTTTTTCTTCTATATTAATCAGCCGTTTGGCAATATCCTTTGCCTTTTCGTCAGCCTCTGCATACTGGTTCAGACAGCGGTGCAGCGACTTGATTCCCATATTGCATCCATCCGTCATCAGATCGGCGATCGTTGCGTCGGACTCATCCATCACCAGTTTTCCTTTCGTCTTCATCCAGGACATGCCTTTTGCCATCAGGTTCGGTTCTTTCCCCTCATCCCCGTTGGCTTCCAGTTTCCGCCGGATCTCCTCCTGCAGTTTTTCATGTCTATCCCTGCATCCAAGTAACAGCTGCCGGAATTTTTCTTCTTTTACATACGGAAGTACCTCCTGAATCGAAGCAATTCCCATCTGTACACCAGCGTCACACTCCTGTAACAGCCGGATTGTCTCTTCCTGTCCCATCATTTCTGACTGCCTCCTTTTTTTGTTACATGCAGATATAGTATGACGTTTGAAAAAGACTTTTATGCGAATATTTTTGTTTTTCTGAAAGCCTCATGCATGATTGACGTAACACGTTTTGATGTATTTTCAGACTTCCATGATTGCTCTGCTCCAGATTTCCGTCAGTTTTTCCAGAGAATACGCTGCATTGGCAGGGCTTGTGGACGGCAGTTCTTCCATCGGAAGGTTCAGTTCCTTATCCTGATACTTTCTGTAAAGTTTTCCTGCTGTTTTTCCGTTGGTGTAAATCTTCCGGATCTGCGATTCTCCCACGATTTTCCCAAGATCCGCCGGAACCACATCTTTGATACTGCTGTCGCTCGACCCGATGATACTACACTGTTCGATCACATCATATACGGCAACACCCCGTCGGAGAAGCATCGCTTTTTTCTCTTCCACCGTCTGTGGCTCCTCCTCTTTCAACACTGCCGCCAGCACCTTCCAGAACCGATTCCGTGGATGCCCGTAGAAAAATTCCTGTTCTCTCGATTTTACAGACGGAAAACTTCCAAGGATAAGGATTCGTGACCTGCTGTTATACACCGGCCCGAAGCCGTGACTGATGTTTTGATATTCTTTCATATCTCTACTCCTTTTTTCTTATAAACCACCGTAACTGTTCAGTACCTTCACAGTTACGAGCCAAAATGCATAAAAATCACCTTCGGTGATGGCATTTTGGCTTGTATGTCTCGGGATTTTGACATATTCATGTCAAAACACCCCGCTGGACAGTGGCTACTGAATAGTTACAAACCACCTAAAAATAAGGGAATCTCCACCAGGCAAGGCGAATCTTCCCTTATTTTCTCATCATTTTTTATTTCATCGCCCGTTCCTTCCCGGACAACACCGTTCCCACGATCAGCAACACCGGAAATACAATCGCTGCAAAGATTCCTTTTTTCAAATTTTCGGAAAACATGCTGGACACATAACCAACCAGAGTCGGACCGCCGGAGCAGCCGAGGTCACCGCCGAGGGCTAACAATGCAAACATAGCGGTTCCACCGTTTCGCATGACAGCAGATGCCTTGCTGAAGCTTCCCGGCCACATGATTCCTACGGACAGACCGCAGATCGCACATCCCAGCAGGGACAGCTGTGGAAGCGGAGACAGGGAAATCAGCAGATAAGAGCCTATACAAAGCAGCCCGCTGCCTACCATGAACTTGTCAAGATCAATTCTATCACCAAATTTTCCATAAAACGCTCTGGCACTTCCCATCAGGATGGCGAAAGCCATCGGTCCTGCCAGATCGCCGACCGCTTTGCTTACTCCCAGACCTTTTTCCGCGAAAGTGGACGCCCACTGGCTGACCGCCTGCTCGCTGGCTCCGGCGCAAACCATCATCAATAACAGGATCCAGAACATTTTCTCCCTGCACAGGTCAAGAATTGTCATTCCCGTTTCTCCTTCTTCTACCAGAGGAGCAATCGGTGCTTTTGTAAAAATCAGTCCGTTCACAATTGGGATGATCGCCCAGGCACACGCAAGGATCTTCCAGTTTTCAATCCCGAAAATTTTAAAAAAGCAGGTGGAGATCAGTACAACTGCCACATGTCCCCAGCAGTAAAATGAATGCAACAGACTCATCGCTTTTTCTTTGTTGTCTGTCGGGCAGCTCTCCATGATCGGACTGATCAGTACTTCGATCAGACCGCCGCCGATCGCATAGATCATAACAGACAATAGAATTCCTGTATACGCATCCGGTAAAATGTTTGGCAGTACGACCAGTCCGATCAGTCCCAGCGCGGATGCCGCATGTGCGATCACGATCGATACCCTGTAGCCGATCTTATCGACAAATCCGGCAGATAGCAGATCCACAATCAGCTGAACACCAAAGTTGAGTGTGATCAGCATGGTAATCTTACTCAACGGAATCCCATACGTTTTTTCAAAGGTTAAAAATAGCAACGGTACAAAGTTATTGACCACCGCCTGCACCACATAGCCGATAAAACAGGCATATATGGTTTTCTGATACTTATCTTTCATCACTTTCCTCCCATGTGCGCCCCGTTTTCCGGAGCTTATCCTGTTTATATTATATATCAGCCTGTGTCGTTTGTAATTGCATTTATTTCACTTCTTTTTATACTATATCAGTAACTGTTCAGTACCTTCACAGTTACGCTACCTGCTGTATAGTTACATTCATTCATCCTTTAGCTGAGATACTCTCTGATTGCAGCCTCCTGCAACCCTTCCCCGATCACGATCAGGATCTCCTGTCCTTCTTTGATCGGCTGTTTTTTCAATTCATGGCGAGTTGCATTGACCTCGATCCAGCTGCCATTTTCCTCCTGCATAAATCCTTTGATCCGGAAGACTGCCCCACAGGACGGATCTGCAAAGATTTTTTTCATTCCGGCAAGAATTTTCTCCACCGGCATCTGACGTTCCATCACATACACCGTGTCAAAACTGTTTTCTTCTGTAAAATCCATTTTTTGATAATTTTCCTGCACATAACCGCACTGCTGAAGCTTTGCAAAATCCTCATCCGTGAGCGCCAGACTGCCTTTCCGGATGATTTCCTGATCCAGTCTGCGACCGCAGCGTACATTTTCCAGCGCTCTGTTCAGATGTGTGACCGTTGCCTTGATCTCTTCCTTCGTTGCCTCTTCTGCTCGGCTCAACACAACCGCACCCGCATGTGCCGCCTCCGAAGCCAGCAGATACTCAGACATGTCCGAAAGTTCCGACTCCAGCTTTGCGTTGACTACGGTAATGACATTTCCGATCTGATACCACCGATCCAGTGGTTCATCCCGCAGCACATCAAAGAATTCATCCACATCGTATACACCGGATGGTTCCACCAGTACCCGATCATACCCGCACATTCCCATCGCGATCAGCTTCGTGCGAAATCTCCTCCGGTGTGTTTCCCTGTCGCATCCACCGGCGATCATCTCCAACTCGCACTTATCCCCCATCAGTTCCTGCAATAATAACATATCCACATTGACTGCGCCAAAATCATTTTCCAAAATCCCGATGTTCATTCCCTGATCCATCAGATATTTTGCATAATGTTTGATAAATGTCGTTTTCCCCGAACCTAAGAATCCGGTGATAAGATCAATTGTAACCATATTTTCTCACCTCACGTTGTTTCCATATCATTCTGTCAGTTTTACATGACTACATTATGTTCGGTATTACTCCTGTTCTCACCTTACCCTCTTGTCACACGATGGATCCGGGTTTCATCATAACGATCCTGCTGGGTTCTCTCTTCTGCCGGATATCCCAGCGCAAAGATACCGAAGGCCCGCTGACTTTCCGGAATACCGATGATTTTTTCTACTTTTTCCATCCTGTCCTCTAACGGCGCGATTCCCATCCAGACACCGCCAAGTCCCACTTCATCGGTGGCAAGCCACATATTTTCCATACAGATACTCAGGTCAATCTGTGCGTACGCCGGTACGGTACATTCTTTCCGGTAAGCGGTAACGATCGCCACCGGTGCTTTCGCAGTGAGTTTTGCGTATGGTGTTGTCTCAGAAAGTTCTTCTAAAATCTCCGGATCTTCCACGATGTAGAATTCCCACGGCTGCTGGTTACAGGCAGATGGTGCTGCCATGGACGCCCTCAGAATATAATCCAGTTTTTCCGGTTCTACTTTTTTCTCCTGATACTTTCGAATACTGACTCTGTGAAATAAATCTGCCATTATTTTTTCCTCCCATATCATCGTTTTAGATATCTATTATCTTATCATTTTTCCGTATATTTTCCAAATCATTTTCGCTACAGTCCTATTTTAGATGATAATTCTGTTACTGTTACTCCTCACCCAGTAACACGCTGCGCAATGCACAGAATTTATGCTGATCATATAAATTTGCGCGATATCTCTCGGTTTTTCTGTGACCTTCACTCACCCAAAACGTCTCGCGGGATATTACCCGGAAACAGTAATATAATTCTCACTTTTTATTTATATTCACTAAAAATCATTGCGGAATTTTGGTACTTTTTAACTGTATTGCCTGTCCATTTATTTTCCGATATAATAGATAGCAGTAAGGGTCAATCACAGCTTTGACCCTTATCTCTATGTAAACAGCTATAATTAAAGGAGGTTCCCCAATGGAAAATGAAATTTTTGAAAAGGCTCCCGTGCCGAAAGCCTTTTTTACGATGGCACTCCCTGTAGTGTTCAGTATGGTAATCTCACTGGTCTATAATATGGTAGATACTTACTTTATTGCCCGGACCGGCAACACCAATCTTGTGGCAGGTGTCTCTCTTGGCGCACCGATTTTTACTTTGATGATCGCCCTCGGTGATATCTTCGGACTCGGTGGAAGTTCCGTGATCTCCCGGCTCTTCGGCGAGAAAAAAGACGCAGACGGAAAACGTCTCAGCGTCTTCTGTTTTTATGGCGCAATCCTGTGTGGAATCGTGATCACCGCTCTTATGCTGTTGTTTCGCCATCCGATTCTCGGACTGCTCGGTGCTGACACGGATACTTATACCTACGCTTCCCAGTACTATACCTGGCTGGTGCTCGGTGCACCGTTTATCATTGTGGCGCTGACTCCGTCGAACCTGCTTCGTACCGAAGGATTTGCCAAAGCTTCCATGATCGGTACGATTCTTGGATCTGTCGTCAATATCATTCTGGATCCGATCTTTATTTCCGTGCTTGGATTCGGCGCAGCGGGTGCGGCGATTGCTACGGTTATCGGAAATATCTGTTCTGATATTTTCTTTGTCTGGTTTTTACTGACCCGCAGCAAACGGCTTTCCGTCAGTCCTTCCGGGTTCTATATTCACAAAGCCGAGCTGCTTCAGATCTTCGCCATCGGTATCCCGGCTTCCATCACCAACCTGATGCAGAGTCTCGGCATAGCACTCACGAACCGCTCCCTTCTGCCTTTCGGAAACGACCACGTCGCAGCCATGGGAATCGTCATGAAAGTCAACATGATCGCCGTGCTGATTCTGGTTGGATTTGCCTTCGGTGGGCAACCGCTGATCGGCTATAACTACGGTGCAAAAAATCGCCGCCGGCTGAAAGAAATCCTTTCTTTCGCCTATAAGTTTGAATGTGGTCTTGGTCTTCTTCTGACCATTCTTCTTTCTCTGGCAGCCCGCCCGATGATCCGGATCTTTATGAAAGATAACACAATCGTCTCCCTCGGCGTTCCGATGCTCCGGATGCAGCTGCTCGGTATGGTATTCGTGGCAATTGTTCTGGTCACCACCTGTACATTCCAGTCCGCAGGTATGGCAAGAAACGCGTTTCTGTTATCGATCAGCCGCCAGGGAGTGATTTTTGCCATTGTACTTGCGATTGCTTCCCACACAATCGGATATCAGGGGATTTTGCTGTCGCAGGCTATTTCAGATCTGCTGACCGCTGTGCTTGCTATCGCCCTTTATCGGACAAGTGTTGCAAAAGAACTCCACACCTGAAAAAGTTATAGCATATCATTCTAAAGCATAAAAAGTTCGAATCCATCTGTTGTATAACAACTCGTGGATTCGAACTTTTTATGTTTTTGATGTCGGATTGTTCCGTACTTTTTCGAGCAATCCTTTTCAGGTTTACGCTACAGGCTGAACACACCCAGTGACTGCAGAAGCAGTGCTGCCAGCAGAACCGGCGCGATGAATTTTACCATAGCAATATACAGTTTCTTTCTTCCGAACTTATAGCCGCCAATCGTTACTTCATCAATAATCGTCTGTGGTTTTACCACCCAGCCGATCAGGATACAGCTGAGCAGTGCAACAGTCGGCATCAACAGGTTGTTGCTCAGGTAATCCATCAGATCCAGGATCTGTGCAACCGCACCATTCGGAAGTTTCAGTTCAAAGTATAGGACATTGTATCCCAGACACACGATCACTCCGACAATACATGCATAGATTGTTACCAGAACCGTTCCTTTCTTTCTGCTCACATGGAACCGGTCAATAATGTTAGATACAATCGATTCCATGACAGATACGGAAGATGTTACCGCTGCAAAAGATACCATCAGGAAGAAAATCGTTCCGATGACCGGACCGGCTGCTCCCATCGCCTCAAAAATCTTCGGCAGTGATACAAACATCAGTCCCGGACCGGCGGACATTCCCTCCGTTCCCATGAACGTATACACAGCCGGAACGATCATCAGACCGGCCAGCAGAGCCACCGCGGTATCAAACCATTCAATCTGATTAATAGACCGCATCAGATTGGTCTCTTTCTTTACGTAAGATCCATAAGTTACCATAATACCCATCGCCACACTGATCGAGAAGAACAGCTGTCCCAGTGCATCGACAAATACGATCACAAAGTCTTTCAGTGTCATACCACTGAAATTTGGTACCAGATAAACTTTCAGCCCCTGCAGACCGGTTCTTGTCACACCGTCCGCATCGCTGTGAGACAACGTCATCGAAAAGATGGATATACCAACGATCATTATCAGAAGAATCGGCATCAGGATTCTACTGTAATTTTCAATTCCTTTGTTTACTCCCCTGTAAACAACAAATGCGGTCAGGAACAGGTAGATAAACAGCCAGATGATCGGCTGCCACACGCTTGTGATATAGCCGGTAAAATAGCCGTCCTGTGCGGCTTCCACCCCATGTCCGGTGATAAAGGTTCCCAGATATTTCAGTACCCATCCACCGATGGAACAGTAATAGGGCAGAATCACAACCGGAATGATACACGCCAGAATGCCAAGACCGCCCCATTTGGGGTGAATCATCCGGTACGCATTCAACGGACTCTGTCCGGTTTTTCTTCCGATAGCTACATCTGTGGTCAACAGCGTAAAACCAAAGGTCAGTGCCAGAATAATGTAAACCAGAATGAAGGTTCCTCCTCCATCCTTCGCTGCCAGATACGGAAATCTCCAGATATTTCCCAGTCCGACAGCACTTCCTGCTGCTGCAAGTACGAATCCAATAGATCCGGTAAAATTTCCTCGTTTGTTTCCTTTCTCCATACGTTACTCACTTTCTAAAATTTTTGTACCTTACTACTGTACCCTGATTTCACAATCTTGTCTATCATTTTCCTGATTTTTTTTGGTTTTTTATAATCCTTCAGCAGATAGGATCCCGTGAGGTGTTCCGACATGAAAATGGTTACCGTTCACTCCGTTCCCAGTAAAACGCTTTGCGATGCACAGAATTTATACTAATCGCATAAACAGATATTTTTAACATTTCCCGCAAAATCATGTTATAATTTAATCTGATACGAATGAAACTTACTATTTTTCGGAATATATAAGAATAAATGGAGGGGACTATGGAGCATCAACGACTGACAAATAAAGAAGTGAAAAAGAAAAACCGGAATCAGATTTTCCGTTATATTTGTACCCATGGAACGGTATCCAATCCGGATATTGTCTCCGACCTGCACCTGAGTCTCCCAACCGTGACCAACACCACCAGAGAACTTCTCGAATCGGGGCTTCTGCGGGATCTCGGAGAGATGCAGTCCACCGGTGGCCGCAGAGCCAGAGCGCTGTGTGCCGCTTCGGATTATCGGTTTTCCATCGGACTGGATATCACCCGGAATCATCTTGGCATCCTTCTTTTGAATCTGACCGGAGACATTATAAAATATGAAAGAATACAGCTTGGGTTTTCCAGAAGTTCCGCCTATTTCTCCGAAGTCTGTCAGAAAATTGATGATTTTCTCCTGGAAACGGAGATTTCCGGAGAACAGATCCTTGGTCTTGGCATCTCTCTTCCAGGAATCGTCGATCCGGTGCGGAAAATGATCACTTATTCCCATGCCCTCGGTGTGCGGGATCTGCCTTTTGGGGAAATACAATCGTATTTCCCATGGCACTGTACCTTTTTAAATGATGCAAATGCAGGGGCTTTTGCGGAAGGCATCGGTTCAGATCTGCCTTCCTCCTTCTTTTATCTTTCTCTGAGTAACACCGTGGGCGGTGCCATCTTTCACGATGGCAATCTGCTTCCAGGCGATGCTTTCCGCTGTGGAGAAGCCGGTCACATGACTCTGATTCCCGATGGAAAACCGTGTTACTGCGGAAAAACCGGCTGCGTCGATGCCTACTGTTCCGCCAGACTCCTCTCGGATCTGTCCGGCGGACGGCTGGAAGATTTCTTTCTCGGACTTCAGCAGAACAACCCGAACTATCGTTCCGTCTGGGACACCTATCTGAAACATCTGGCTGTCGTCATCAACAACCTGCATATGATCCTCGACTACGATATCGTCCTCGGCGGTTATGTAGGAAGCTTTCTCACCCCCTGGCTCGATACGATCCGCCACCTGGTTGCTGAACGCAATACTTTCGAAGACGATGGCAGCTTTGTAAAACTGTGCACCTACCAGACCGGAGCGGCGGCTTATGGGGCGGCGATGGATGTGATGGAAGAGTTTTTACGCACTGTGTGAGTTCCTGACAGGATTCATTCTGATACCCAAAGAGATCCACCAGATTTTCAGAAAAAATCTGGTGGATCTCTTTTTTCTTATTTCAAAATATGTTTTACAGATATGCAATACTCTGATTCTCAAATACCGCACTTCCATCTGTAACTCCCAGGCAGATTCCCTCCCCAGGATTTGTATACATGCGGGTATTCAGGGCAACTCCGTCCACATACAGTGTAGCAATCGTATCATCCACGATAATCTGTACATGATATTTCTTTCCAGGAACCAGACGAATCAGACGTTCCAGTCCCATATTGTTCATCTGTGGCCACGGCCAGTTCGGAGATTTCTCGAAGATCACACGATCCTTCGGGCATTCAAATGTAAAGGAATAGAATTCATCATCCGCTTCCTGAGCCCGTACTCCGATTGAAAATCCACGGGTACCTTCAGCAAATGTGACATCTGCTTCGTATCGATAGCAGTCACCGGTCTTCGTTACTACATGCTGTAATGCTCTTCCTGATTCTTTTTCCAGTTTTACATCATCCAGCTTTTTCTCATCCTTAAATGCATTCCATACCGTATCCGGGATCCGGCAGCCTAATGTGCCGTCTTCTCTCTGGTACAGTTCATGTGCTACAAAGGTTCCTGCCCAGATAAAATCTTCTTTATCTGCCTCCGGTCTGTACCAGAGATTTGCACTGTCTGTCTCGTTGGCACGTGTCGGAACCCATCCGAACAGAATCCTCTGATTGTTCAGCATGAAGGTTCTTCCTGCATAATAAGCTCTTCCGTCAAAAGCATCGTCATCCGGTGCGATCCACGGTCCTTTCAGACTTTTTGCCATACGGTATACCTGTGTGGATGCATGGGAATATTCTGTTGTGATCAGATACCACCAGTCTCCCATCTTGAAAAGATCCGGCATCTCATGCATGGTAAACAGATCCGGTGCCCAGAAATCCCCCTGGAACTCCCAGTCTGCAAGATTATCTGATGTAAAATAAACGGTTCTTCCTGTTGTTTTATGCTTGTCTCCTTCCAGACGTGCCCCCAGGATCAGAATATATTTTTCGGATTCGTCATCCCACAGTACAAACGGATCTCTCCAGTCATCCGGATCATATCCCGGCTGCGGAACAAAGGTCACTGCATCCTGCGTCTTTGTCCAGTGTTTCAGATCCTCACTGACCGCATGCATCAGTACCTGAGATGGTTTTCCCTGTTTTGGATAATCTCTGTTGTAACCGGTATAAAACGCATGATACTTTCCTTCTCTGTCTTCACAGATGCTTCCGGCAAAAATGAACTGATCCTGTTCTTCATCCGTTCCTCTCGGAATCGCCACACCGCAATCCTCATAAGTCACAAAATCCTTTGTGGTTGCCAGATCCCAGCCAAATGGTTCTCCAAAAGGACACGGGACTCTGGTATCTCTCTGGTGGAACAGATAGAATGTATCATCCTTTCCAAAAGGCATGCAATCGCCAAACCAGGTATTTGGATGCTGATAATAAATTTTCATGATTTTCCTCTCTTTCCTGCCCGCAGGCATATAAAATTATCCTTTGACTGCTCCGGCGGTCAAACCGCTGAGCATGTACTTATTCGTAAAGAAATAAAACAAAAATGTCGGTAACACAGTGACGGTAATTGCCGCAAATGTAGCACCCCAGTCTGTAGTTCCCATAAAACCGACAAAGTCGTTCAGCCCCAACGTAACAGTTTTCATATTGGTAGATCTCGTAAACGTATAGGCATTGATAAAATCATTCCATGTAAAGACACCCTGCATCGTTGCTACCGTCAGCAGCGAGTTCGTCGACATCGGAAATACAATCTTGAAAAATGTCCGCATCGGTGAACACCCATCAATGATTGCAGCCTCGATAATCTCATCCGGCAGGAATTTACTGAATGAATAAAACAGCTGAATCGAGTATGACAGAGAGAACGCAATCTGTGGCAAAATGACTGCCGGATAGGTGTTGAGGATTCCCATCTTACTAAAAATAGTGAATAACGGAATCAATGCAACCTGAAACGGAAGCATCAATCCAAGTAAAAAGTAAGACAAAATCTTCTTATTTCCCCTGAATTGGATCTTACTCAACGCAAACCCTGCCATAAAACTGATCAACAGTAACGGAATTAAAACTCCTACTGTGATTATAATACTATTCTTAAAATAGTTCAGCATTGGACTCGTTGTGAACACTTTAATGTAATTTTCAAAATTTAAAGCACTCGGTAATGCATAAGATGGCAGACTCCGAAAATCATCTGTTGTCTTCATACTGGAGATGATTACATAAAAAATGGGATATACCTGTAAAATAATCAGCAGGGCTGCTGTAATGGTTTTTAACCCTGTAAAAATATTTCTCTTGGTCTTTAATCTCATTCTTCACCACCTCTTTCCGTAAACCGTCTAAACAGAAATCCTACTATTAAGCAGATGGCTACAATAACCATCGCAACCGCACTGCCATATCCATATTTCATACTGGTAAATGCCTGTTTATACATGTATGTTGACATTAATTCTGATGAATTTCCAGGTCCACCCTTTGTCAACAGATATGAAATATCGAAAGAACGCAAAGAGCCATTTAATACCAGGATGCAATTTGCTATGATTACCGGTCTGATATACGGTATTTTTACATATCTGTACTGTTGAATTACATTTGCTCCATCCATGATAGCCGCTTCATCCAGTTCTTTCGGAATTCCTATCAAAGCTGCATAAAAAATAACCATGTACAATCCAAGATATTTATATCCCTCGACCGATGCTGCAATAATTAATGAAAGAGAATCATTTGAAATCCACTCCATATACAGCAAATCCGGATTAAATACCGAAAGTAAAGCATTAATAACACCAGTTGGTGTTACAGAAAACAATTTCGTAAAAATCTGACAGATAGCAACCGATGAAATTACTACCGGCACATAATATAGTGTCTGTAGTCCGGCTCTGAACTTTGTGATTCTTGACAGGAAAATCGCAAAAAGCAATCCGCCAAACACCTGGATCACAACACATATTACGGTATATACAAGTGTATGTAACACCGTCGTCCAGAATACGGTGTCCTGTGTAAACAACTGTTTATAATTGTTTATACCCAGGAATATCTTTTCACCTACACCGCTCCAGTCGAACAGGCTATAATAGCCTGCCCATATGACTGAAACCACTACAAACAATGTGTATACGATAAATGCCGGGAGTAAGAACATTAGGATTACCTTTTTTTGTCCATATGACTTTTGCATGATGCTCTTCTCCTCCTATCACTCACTATCATTTTGAGTTGTTAATGATAAATTGGTCTGCTGCTGCCTCAAATTCTTCCGGTGTTTCTTTTCCCTGTGCCAGTTTCTGCTGTTCATCCACAATATTGGTTAATGTTGCGGAATCCAGCTTGTCATCCCAGGATACCCAGGCATCTGTAGCATTTTCAAACAGTGGCTGCAGATCATAGAATAACTGATCCAATCCTTCAGGAATCTCATCATTAAACGGTGAAAATACCTGCGCATCGTTATAACATCCTTCTGAATAATGATTACACATATATTCGAAGAATTCTTTCATTGTATCATCATATGTTTTAGCATTAAATGCAGTTCCAAACCCACCATGAATCGGCACATTTGTTTCCATATTTTCCTGACCATCCACATCCGGCACTGCAAAGAATCCAAGCTGTCCATTCTTATACATTTCACTTGCCTGTGTGATCTGTCCGGATCCACTGTACCACATAGCACCATTTCCACCAAAGAACAAATCTGTCGCCGCCGTATAGTCTGTACTTAAGAAACCACCCTGGAAATACCCTTCTGTACCAAGAGTGTATAACAGATCTGCACCTTCTTTTGCAGCTGCATTCTCAGAGAATGTAGCTTTCTGGTCAATATAGTCCATAATAAACTGATCCTTTGTCATTCTCCATGGTGCAAAGGAAAGATAACGCATCAACTGCCAGTTTTCTTTTCCTGCTACAATCAATGGAATCTCTCCATTGTCTTTCAGTGTCTTGCAAGTATTCAGAAACTCATTCCATGTTGTCGGAGCTTCCAGATTATATTTTTCAAAAATGTCCTTCCTGTAGAAGAAAAATTCACAGTTCAATGCTTCCGGGAACAGATAAACATTACCATCGTCTTTATCCTTAAAGAAGTCATAAACCGCAGCGTTCATATCGTCTTTCTTTCCGACACGTTCCAGTTCGTCACCGATATTCACAATACCGCCGATATCTTTAGCTGCTGCTGACAATGCACCATTCGCACATCCATAAATATCCGGCAGTGTATTACTGTTAATGTACAACTGTAATTTTGTTACATAGTCCGCATCCCCACTAATCAATTCAAATTCTGGTGGCTCCAGACCTTTTTCCTCACTGAAGTCTGTCAGCAGTTTTTTCATGATGATGTACTTTGCTGATGTTTCACTGGCTCTCATGAGAATTGTGATTTTCTTTCTCTCACCATTACTTCCGCTCTCCGTCTGTGAGGTATTTCCACCTGTCGAACTTCCGGATGCACCATTTCCACAACCCGTCAGCAGTGTTGACATTGTCATAACACCCGCTAACAACAAAGCGCCTAATTTTTTCATCTTCATAAATTTGTTACCTCCCTTTTTTAAATATGTGTCACTCTGTTTTTCTTGTGGATTTATTATATAAAAGATTTATCATCCATTGAATGAAAGATTCTTGCAGAATTAGTACATTTGAACACAAAATAGTAACACATTTTCACACCTTCCAAAAATTTGTGTTATTTTTTTCCAACAATGTTTAATATTTTCCATAGTTGTTCGGTGTTACCCCATATTTTTTTTTGAAAACACGAATAAAATAACTGATATCATGGTATCCCACTTTCTCAGCAATCTCACTGATCTTATATTGGTTTTCCAAAATCATCTTTTTTGCTTCTTTTAGACGGTAATCCTGCAAAATATCCAAGAAACTTCTATGGTAAAAACTTTTCAATAAATTGTTGATATATGTTTTACTGATTCGAAATTTTTCCGACAACTCATCAAGAGAAATATCCTGACTATAATTTTCACAGATATATTCCATAATCCGTGTCGCCATTTGTTGCTTCTTATCAAGTTTTACATCTTGATTATGTTCCTGAAGTTTTGCAATTGTATCATTCACAATCCGCAATAATTCTTTCTTATTATGGCAAAAAAAGAGGCTTTCCAGTTTTGCCGGTAATAAATTTCTGCTGTTTTCATCTATCCCAGCGATTTCATCATTAAGCACATACTGAAAACAGCTGATCAATAATTCCATAGCTGCATATCGCATCACGTCTATATCTTGACAACCTTCAAAAATTCTGTTCACAATTTCCTTTGCCGTTTCAACATACCCCTGATGAATTGCGGAAAAAAGTGTCCTTTTCTCTCCGACAGTTACTTCCCATGCTGTATTCTCCCACTGGCAAACGTCCTGGTATTCAATAATTCCTCCATTTTCTTCATTTCCTAAATTATTCTCGCAGGCAGTAACACTTTGTCTGTATGCCAAGGCCATATCATAGGAATTCCGAAAAACCTGGCTGATTCCAATTGCCATTGTACACTTCATAACTTCTTGAATACTCTTTACCATCTCCTCACAGTATTTCTTACACTTGCTGATAGCATCTTTTTGATTGACCTCTTCATCAAAGGCAATTAAAAATGTATAACCCAGCGGATCTGTCTCCACGTATACCCGATAACTGAATTTTTCCAGATATTCCTTGCAGATATTACAAATAATAAAATCCAACAGTCCTGGATCTATATCCAACTGTGTTTCTCCACTTAATTTTCCATAGATAACAAGATATTTCTCTATTTTCAGATTCACCTGATTCATTTTCTTTTCCAAAGCATCCCTGTCTTTTAATCTTCCATTTAACAGATCAGAGATTAGCTTTGCTCTGATTTCCGGCAATGCTTTCTGGTAATTCTTCTGAAGTTCATAGTAATCCTGTCTTTCAAATTGGTTTTTCCGTATTTTTTTGCATGTCTTTCCTATCACTTCATGCATTTCACGGAAATTCACCGGTTTTAGTAAATAATCTGCTACTCCAATTGTAATCGCCTGTTGTGCATAGCTGAAACTATCGTATCCTGTCAACAAGATAATTTCGGTATCTGGATATTTTTCCTTCGCATATTTTGCAACCTGAATCCCGTCTTTCTCCGGCATCTTGATATCACTCAATATAATATCCGGTTGGTATCGATCAATCAGTTCCATTCCTTCTTCCCCATCCATCGCTTTCCCGACAATTCTACATCCATACATCTCCCACGGGAACGAACACAGACCATCCAGAATAATATACTCATCATCCAAAATTAAAATTTTTAACTCCATGTCTTCTCTTCTCCTTTTGTAAACGGAATACAGATTTTTATGCATGTACCATTTCCCGGCTCCGAGTCTGCTGTCAGTCCGTATTCTTCCCCATACAGATAGCGCAGACGTTGATGAACGGCATACATGCCAAGTCCCGTATGAGCAACAGAAATATCCTTTTCTTCCCCTTCCGGTGGATCCAACAGATGAAGTAAGGTATCTCGATCCATTCCGACTCCGTCATCTTTAATCTCGATCACAACATTTCCCTGCTCAATATAACCATTTATGTTCAAAACAGTCTTTCCTTTTGATACCTCCACACTGTGTACAATTGCATTTTCAACCAGTGGCTGAATCGTCAGTTTGGGAATTTTTTCATCCAGAATTTTCTCATCAATTGCAAAATACACCTGAAAGCGATCCCGGTAGCGTGTCTCCTGTATATACAGATAATCTTTTACATATTTCA
The DNA here is from genome assembly GCA_019421285.1 of Clostridiales bacterium. Lineage (GTDB taxonomy): Bacteria > Bacillota > Clostridia > Lachnospirales > Lachnospiraceae > Oliverpabstia > Oliverpabstia tarda. The sequence continues at coordinate 110,893 of JAHZFO010000003.1, read as the reverse complement.
ATTCCTGTCGGATGCTGAAAATATCCTGCTTATTTCCAATACTAATCCGCATCAGATTACTGATTGCACTGACCATATCACAGATCTCGGTATCTCCTTTTTTCATAGCCATCCAGTTGACGGTATCCAGCGCATTATACAGAAAATGAGGATTGATCTGTGCCTGCAAAGCTTTAAACTCCATCTCTTTATTTAACAGTTTGCTGTTGGTTACTTCATGCATGAGTTCTTCTATCTTTCTTGTTGTCTCATTAAACACCCGATTCATCTCACCAAATTCATCTTTTCTTTCTTCGCTGAGACGTACTTCAAAATCTCCTTCTGAAAACCGGTGCATCGCCAATACAGTTGCCCGAATCGGATGTACGATGACATAGGATAATAAAAACGAAAGAATACTGCTGATAAAAATCCCTATCATCAGCGTCTTGATCATCTGTTTCTGAATCGGCAGTAAATCTGCAGATATTTCCCTTAGTGGAATAATACCAATCACTTTCCATTTTGTCGTATCAGATACCCGGTAAACCACCTGGTATTTTTTCTTCTGCATCTGATATTCAAATTCGCCTTCCGTTGCCTGAAAGAGCTGATCGGCTTTCTTCGAAAGTTCCGATGCCTGCCCCTGCACGATCTGATTCTTTTCATCTAGAATCAATACCGCACCTTCTGAAGCAAAATTAACATTTTTCCGTATCTGTTCCAGCGCATCAGAATTGATGGACAGACGGATCGTTCCAATTGGAGACATCTTCAGATTGTCCCTTACCTCTTTTACAATCTGAAGATGACCACTGTGTTTCAAATCATTGATGCAGACAATTCCTCCCATTGCATCCGTAGCCTGCTGTATCATTTTCGCAATTTCTTCTTTTTCCGGCTTTTTTACCTCCTGCTTTACCGAAAAATAATAATCTTTTCCATTTTTCGCATAGATTTGCAGATCGTCCACATAAAAACTGTTAAACAACCGTACCATCTGACGTTTTAATTCTCTTTCCCGTGAAAAATATCCTTCTTCATAAACGCCCTTCTCACCATAACAAAGTTCCTCCTGTGTTGTCGCACTGTATGCTATGTAATTGATCTTGTCATAGATTCCCTGCATAAAATTTTCGTAATTTTCCGACATCTGACGGACCGTTTCCTGACTCTGACGCACCGTTTTTTTCAGAATAATTTCTGAAGCTTTATTATAGGTAAAGATCGTAGAAGTCAGCGTAACCATCAGGGTTATCGCTATGCTCGGAAATAATATTTTATAAAAAGTCGGAATATCTCTAATTTTTATTTTCATCTTCCACCTGTAAATCTTTCTGCTGAATTTTTAATATTTCTTCGAGGTTCTTTCCTGTCATATCCGCAATCTCTTCCGGAGTTTTCCCCTTGCCTTTCTTTTATAGTATCACACTTTTCTTCAGGGCGAATGTCTTTTGTTTAAGAAACAACTTTCTTTCAAACTCTATAAAAAAACATCCGTATTATGTTCTATATTCATTTACTCATACATCGGATATTTTCTCTTTTCTCAGGACTTTGAGTATTAGATATGTGATCTAGATATGTTGATTAGATATTTTTGTTTGTCTGAAAAGAATCTGTGGATACTACCATTTTGTTATCATAACTGCATTTTTAAAGCTACGCAATATTCTATTTTCTATTATATATTCAAAAGGAAGCAAAAAACGCTATCCGTTTTCCTGCTTCCTTTCATTTTCCATATCTATCCGTTTACACCTGCGGAAATACCTCCGTAAACACCGCATCCATCAGTTCCGGGCTTCTGCGGCATTCTGCGACAACGGTGATGACTGCGTTTTTCTCGCGACTGATGATGGACCACTGGCAGTATTTTCCGTCGGCGCGGAAGGTGTTTTCTCTGCCGCCCCAGAACAGATAACCGTAACCGAAGCTGTCTGCATCATTTTCAACCTGTTTGCTGGTAGCTGCTTTTACCCAGCTTTCCGGTACCAGTTGTTTTCCGTTCCAGTTTCCGTTCTGCAGATAGAGAAGTCCCAGTTTGTGGAGTTCATCCATTGTCAGGAAAAGTCCGCCGGCACCGAAGACATGACCATATGGATCCAGTTCCCAGGTCGGACGGGCGATGCCCAGCGGTTTGAACAGTCGCGGATACAGGTAGGATACCAGATCACATCCGGCTCTCCGTTCTACCAGAACACCTGCAAGATACGGACCTACGTTATTGTATACAAACTTTGTTCCCGGCTCGTAGACAAACGGGAGGGCAAGACTCATCTTCACCCAGTCCTCTTCCTCATAAACCGGGCGCTGTGCACCCATCAGTTCCGCTTTTTCCTGTCCGAGGCACATGGTCAGAAGGTCTTTTACCGTAGCCTTTGCAAGGTTCTCACTGACAGTTTCCGGAAGATCTTCGTCAAAACAGTCCACCAGTTTTTCATCCAGGGATAGCAGACCTTCTTTTACTGCGATTCCCACAGCTGTGGAAGTGAAACTTTTACTTGCAGAATATACATTTCTTCTGCACTGCTCATCCCACAGTTTCTTGCCGATTTCTTTTCCGTCTTTCGTCACAACGATTCCCAGAACACCCAGTTCCTTTGCTTTTTTCTCGAATACATCAAAATTCATGAAAGTTCCTCCTGTCATATGATACCGGATTGTTCCCCTGGTATCCTTTACATCTTATGTTTACCCATTTTCGCGTAACTGTCGGTCCGCGGCAGCCAGTCCAGGAATTCCGGCAGTTCCAGCTCCCAGAATCTCCATTCATGTTCATAACCATCCACCCGGTCAAAGCGGTGGTCGATCTTTAATTCATTCAGATATTCTTCAAAACGGTCCACCGATTCAATCAGGAAATCGTTGTTTCCCACACAGAAGAAGATATCCGGCAGCTTCTTACCCGCATCCACATCGTCACGGATGATCTGGTACAGATCCATCGGTTCCGGGAACTTATGGCCTACTTTTTCTTCCAGATCTTTCGCCCATACCGTTGCCGGTGAAAAAGCACCGACCGCACGATACTGCTCGGTATCTTTCATCGCATGGACAAGTGCTCCGTAGCCGCCCATGGACGCACCAGCAATATACGTGTGTTCCGGCCGGTCTGTGACCGGGAAATATGCCTTCACGAATTCCGGAACCTCTTTTCCGATAAATTCATAGTATTTTTCTCCGTAGATGGTATCCATGTACAGGGTATTTCCTACCGATACCGAGACTACTGCGATCCGGTACTCTTCCGCATAACGGCTGACGCAGGTAAAACGCTCCCAGGAAAGATAATCATTTCCATGGCCGTGTAAGAGGTATAACACCGGGAATTTTTCCGGCATCTGATGTGTTAATAAAGCCGGATCATCCATATCACAGGGACTTACCCCCGGCAGGGTGATCGTAAGATCTACTCCGTGTCCCAGGGAGTAGGAAAAAAAATTACAGTGCATCTGTGGCATATTTCATTCCTCCTTTTATTTTACAAGCAGCCAGGCCATGCTCTTTGCAGCGATCTCCAGCTGATGATCTTCTGTCTTTTTCGGTGCCCCTCCACGGCAGATCAGCTGTTCGGTCTGATCGATGCCGAAGTCTTCAACAAAAAGTGGCTGATCGAACGGATTCAGCACCACGTATCCGCAGCTTCCTTCTTTTTCTCTTTTTAACACGATCGGAGAGCATCCTTTTTCCGCTTTGACAAATTCCGCATACCCGTCATTTCCAAAGCAGGGATACGCTTTTCTGAGTACGATCAGCCGCTGGATCCAGTGATATAAGCTGTCTTCCTGCGCCATCTGGCTTTCCGCGTCCGGACGGTCGGTGTCCGGATCCATCGCCATATATAACATCCGGGACGGTGCACTGGAAAAATCTCCGTTGACTCCCTTCGACCACTGCATCGGGGTTCTCGAACCGGTACGCTCGTAACCGCCTTCCACAGAGATCATATCCGGGATATAACGCATCCCGATCTCATCGCCATAATATAAGAACGGTGCTCCCGGAAAACCATAGATAAATCCATAGGCCAGACGCATCTGCTCTTCATCCAGCTGATAAGAGATCCGGGCCATATCGTGATTGCCGCTTGGCATACACATCATGCCTTTCCCCCGCAGATTCTCCTGATTTTTTGCAAAGATCCCTGCAAATACAGAGATATCACTCTCCGGATCTCCACCAAAATAAGGATGATCTCCCCGGAACAGATCCATATAACCGGTATCTCCAAAATGCAGATAAAAGTCCATATCAAATCCCGCTTCCAGTGCCACCTCCGGTTTTCCCCACTCGGATACCAGCGCCGCTTCCGGGAATTCTTTATTCAAAAATGCCCGCACATCCTGCCACAGGCGGATCGTCTCTTTTTTATCTTCATCGTTTTTCACCAGCGAACCGGCCATATCCACACGGAAACCGTCACAGCCAAGTGTCAGCCAGAAACGCATGATGTTTTTCAGTTCTTCTCTGGTAGCCATCGGTCCCGGCGCATCGGTCGGCTGCTGCCAGCCGGCATCGGTAATATTAGCAAATCCATAGTTCAGCGCCGGCTGCGTGGAAAAACAGTTGACGCCGCAGCTGGCCGGACGTGGGGAGATGCCACGCAGGACACTGACGATTCCTTTGACATCTTCCATTCGTTTATACAGACTGTCGGTCCATACATAGCGGTCGGTATATTCATTTTTCTCCGCTTTCATCGATTCCTGAAACCACGGATGTGTCACAGCGGTATGTCCCGGCACCAGATCCAGAAGTACGTGCATCCCTCTTTGGTGTGCCGCTTCAAATAATTTTTTCAGATCTTCATTGGTTCCATACCGCGGAGCCACGCTATAATAATCTTCCACATCATATCCCGCATCGTAAAACGGTGAGGTAAAACAGGGATTGATCCACAGGGCGTTACAGCCCAGTTCCTGAATATACTCTAATTTTTCTGTAATTCCCGGGATATCCCCGATTCCGTCTCCGTTGCTGTCGCGGAAACTCTGTGGATATACCTCATAAAACACTGCATCTTCCAGCCACTTTATCATCTCAAGTCCTCCATTATTTTTCTTCTGTCACAAGCGTTTTCGTTGTCGGTCCCTCCTGAAAGCTCACCGGAATCTTTGTATTTCCTTCTGTTTTTCCATTCGCGATCAGTTCGTTCAGGCACCTTACAGCCTCTTTTGCAATCTCATGCACCGGCTGCGCAATGCTCGATACGATTGGTTTCCCCTGATTTAAAAACTGCAGACCATCGTATCCGATAATCTGGATATCTTCCGGAACCCGTTTTCCCATCTCTTCGAGTTCTTCCTGTACGATCATTGCAAGATGATCCGAACTGGTAAAGATTCCATCGATGGAATGTTCTCCCATAGACGGGGAAATATAAGCCCGCAGCATATTGTTGATCAGTTTTCTGGATCCGTAGGATTCATAGACCGAAACAATCTGTTTTTCTGACATTTCCACACTATTACAGGAAAGATTATGTTCCATACAATATTCAGTAAAACCGACTCTTCTTTTTCGTACTTCACTGTCTACGGATGACATTGTCATAAAGCACAACAGGTTGGTGGATCCTCTTTTATGCAGATTCTCTGCTGCAAGCCAGCCGCCCTGCCAGTTATCTCCTGCCACACATGGGATGTGTGATTTGTAATGACGGTCGATGGAAACAAAAGCCATGTTTTCGATCCGTTCCTCTTCTACCTTACTGTAAGTCACACCAATGATTCCGTCAACTTTATTTTGTTTTGCCATATCCATAAATGCCACTTCCCGTTCGGCATCATCACCGGACAGGCATAGCAGTACCTGTTTTCCGACTGCTGACAATTCGCTTTCCAAGGCATCCAGCAACAGTGCAAAATACGGATTGATCAGATTCGGCAGAATGACAACCACATAATCGGTCTTCTGCATCCGCATTCCCTTTGCCAGAGTATTCACCTGATACCCCAGTTTTTCTATGGACGCTTCTACCAGCTTTCTCCTCGCTTCACTGACACGTCCTCCATTCAATACGTTCGACACGGTTCCCACCGATACACCGGCATCCCGTGCAACGTCTTTGATTGTTACCATTTGATTTTCCTCCTCCACACCTTCCTATCAGATACTCAAGTTCGACACAGCAAGTTTCTGACAAGACGCGTCCTTCATCGGGACCTGAAAAGGCTATATTTATTTTTATTATAGAATTATTTTCTCGTATTGTCTATGTATTGTTGTGCACTTTATTTTCTATGATACCAGGATCGTGAGAGTACGAAGTACGGATCAATCCGGTATCAAAGGGGGTAAAATACCTTTTGACCCCAACGTCTTTCCGTTTATATAAGAAAAGGTGAGTGTATCTTTTCTTTATCAGATTCAGATACACTCACCTTTCAGTACCGCTTTATTATGATTTTACTGCACCGGCAACTACACCAGCGATAATATATTTCTGTAATGCGATATACAGGATGATTACCGGGATGATTGCCATAACCAGTGCCGCCATCAGAAGATCCATATCATTGCTGTATGTTCCCTGGAACAGCTTGGTTGCGATCGGGATCGTGTACAGAGATTTATCTGTCAGGATCAGGCTCGGCAGCAGGTAATCGTTCCACAGAGACAGGGCATACAGGATAACCAGTGTTGCTGTGGTCGGTTTTAACAGAGGGAACACAATCTGAAAGAATGTTCTCAGTCTTCCTGCTCCGTCAATCTGTGCTGCCTCTTCCAGTGAGATCGGTACACCGCCTTTGATAAATCCATGGAACATGAATACCGCCATAGATACCGAGAAGCCCAGATGCATGAATATCAATGTTGCTCTGTGGTTCAGGATTCCAAATGTTCCACCGTAGATAGAGATCAGCGGGATCATAACTACCTGGAACGGGATTACCATGGAAAACAGCATTACCATGAAGATGATCTGGTTGATCTTCCATGCTTTTCTTACGAAGATGTAAGCTGCCATGGAAGAGAACAGAATGATCAGGAACACACTCACACAGGTAATGATCAGGGAGTTCTTCAGGATGTTCATGAAGTTCATCTGCTGGAAAGCATCTACAAAGTTATCTGTTGTAAAACCTTTTTTACCACCCCAGCTCAATGGCATTTTGATAATATCACGTTTGTGTTTGAAGGCATTCAGCACGATCATGTAGAACGGGAACATATAGATGATAAACAGCACTACAGTTACCAGTGTTTTCAGGAACGTTTTGATGCCTCTTACTGTCTTTTCCTGTCCTTCCATTATGCTTCAACCTCCTTCCGTTTGTTGATGATTGTCTGAGATACTGCAATAACCGCTGTAAAGATAAACAGGATGATTGCTTCTGTCTGTCCGACACCATACTGTTTTGCAGAAAAGGCTTTCTGATATACATACATGGCAGCCATAACAGTAGATCCGTAAGGACCACCTTCTGTCAGGGACAGGTTCACATCGTAGATCATGAAACATCTGGTGATGGTCAGGAACATACAGATCGTGAAAGATGCTCTCATCAGCGGAAGTACGATATATCTTGTTGTCTGAGATTCGTTACAGCCATCGATCTTGGCTGCTTCTTTCAGGTCTTCGGATACACCGGTCAGACCTGCGATATAAATTAACATCATGTAACCGGAGAACTGCCATATTGTTACCAGTACCAGTGCTGCGAATGCAGAGGCACTTCCTGACAGCATGGATTTCTGCAGAACGGTAACGTTCAGTGCATCACCAAAGTAAACAATAACTTTGTTAAATACGAACTGCCAGATATAACCAAGGATGATACCACCGATCAGGTTCGGGGTAAAGAATCCGGCACGGAAGAAATTCTTTCCTTTAATTTTTCCGGTTACCAGCAGTGCCAGTAAAAATCCGATCACGTTTACCAGTATTACGGAAACTACCACATACAGCAGTGTCAGTCCCAGGGACTGCCAGAAGCTGCTGTCTGCAACTACTGCCGCATAGTTTTTCAGTCCTACAAAAGGTTTGTTGCTGGATACGCCGTCCCAGCTTGTAAATGTCAGATATACACCATATAAGAATGGTACGATTACCACGGCCAGGAATGCGAAGGTTGCAGGACCTGCAAATACCAGGAACGTGGAAACTTTGCTCCATAAGCTTTCTTTTTTACTATTCATCTCGTTGCCTTTCTTTCCCTCTTTTAGTAGCAGTTGCCGGGTCAGTGTTCATTACTCTGCCCGGCAACTTCTTAACTAGCAACCAATTATGTATCTGCCTTTTTGATTATTCGGAAAGGTTTGTCCAGTAATCCTGAACTTCTTTTGCGAATTCGGCACGGTCAATCTGTTTGTCCAGATATTTCTGCATGATCGCACCAACTTCTGACCAGTGATCTCCAGGATAATTAGAAGGCTGATCAAACAGTTTTCCTTCTACTGTGTATCTCTGGATACTCTGTCCCAGCATATTTGTAGCTTCTTCTTTGATGTTGGAGAATGCAGGTACTAAAGAGCAATCATCAACCAGTACTTTGTTTCCTTCAGCTGTGTTTGCCAGCCAGTCAAGGAAATCTTTTGCTGCTGCCTGCTGTTTTTCATCGTTACATTCTTTATCGATCATAACCTGTTTGGTAGCACCACCACAGATGTAATCATTTACGTTAGCATTTCCTTCTGTTCCGTTCTGCGGTACCGGCATGATTCCGATTTCAGTATCGTCTTCAATGTAATCAGAAATCTCTGCCCATGCCCAGTTTCCGTTGAACCAGAATGCCACATCACCCTCTGCCAGGTCTGCAGCGTTTTCATCGTAATCAGCAGCCAGCGGATCTGCTTTATTGATGTTATATTCCATCAGCAGATCGTAGGTATCTATCAGAGAAGTAAATCTTTCGTTGGACATCAGATCTACGCTTCCGTTTCTCAGATCTTCCATAATCTTTTCTGTACCGGTCAGTGTTCCGTCCTGCTCTTCATATACCTGTGTGAAGTAATGTCCTGCATTGCTCCAGTCTTCCTGGTTCAGAGCCACCGGGCTTTCCATACCGTTGTCTACCAGTTTTTTCAGCAGTGCTTCGAAATCATCCATGTTTGTTACAGAAGTCGGATCCCAGTCTTCTCCCAGAGTATCTTCGATTGCTGTTTTGTTGTAGATCATACCTCTGCCTTCGATACAGAATGGGAAGCTGTACAGTTTTCCGTCATTACCTGTGATACCATACTGTGTACCACCATTTGCTGCCCAGGATTCGTCACTCAGATCTACGCCTTTTTCTTCGCAGATAGAAGCAACGTCCTGTGGGTCACACATGATCAGTGTCGGAGCATTCTTTGCTGCGTATCTTGCAGATACTTCCTGAGAAGGTGTACCACTACCGATAGTGTAAACTTCCAGTTTTGCTCCTGTCAGTTCACCCCACTGTTCAGCGGCAGCTTCCAGCTGAGATTCGATCTCACTCTTTGTGTTCAGCATGGTGATAGATACACCGCTGAAATCTTCACGCGCGCTGGCTGTGGAATCACTGCTTCCGCTTTCATCTGTTGTTGTGGTTTCGCTCTTGGAAGAAGAGTCATCGGAAGAAGAGCTTCCGCATCCTGCCAGCAGGCTTCCTGCCATTGCCATTGTTAATACTGCTGCAACTACTTTTCTTTTCATATCAGATATCCTCCTAAAATAGTTTATGCACTTTGCTACTTTGAAACGGTTCATTTTCGTTTCTTCGTAGTTCCTTTCGTTGTATTTACTATACTACAACATCTTGCACAAAGCAATTGTGATTTTTGATCAAAGTTACCGGTTACTTTTTGTGCATTTTTACTCTTTCTTTTATTTCCTTGCCCAGTTTTCGTTTTTTTCATCTTTGAACCGTTTCATTTTATATAGAACAATTCATGCATTCTATGGTTTTTTAATTCATTTTTTGCGTATATCTCTCAGCATCAATATGTGTTCAAATTTTTATTCCTTTGCAGGCTAAATGATTTCACTATTCTATCTATCCCCTGTTTATACTGCTTTTTTACCAATTCTCAATTTCTATCTTTGTGTATTTTTACTACTGGTACTTTTTGCAGATTTATCCTATGATAAATTGTACCTATTCCGTAGGTAGCATTCTGACTCATAACTGTGAGGCTACTGAACAATTACGAGTAATTTATATATTGAATCATTTCATTCTGCAAAATAACATAACGGAGATAACAGGGAGGTTATTCAATGGCGACTTTAACAACTGTATCAAGTAATTATGGAACTATTAACGGTATTCAGAAAGATGGATATTCTGTTTTTCGGGGCATTCCATTTGCAAAGGTTCCCACAGGTGCTCTTCGTTTTGCACCACCTCAAAAACCGGAAAGCTTCAAAGAAGCTTATGATGCGTTTACTTTCCGTTCCATCCCCATGCAGCATTTCACCGACCCGGACGGTTTATATCAGAAAGAATTCTATGATAACCCGGACTTTCATTTTCCGATTTCTGAAGACTGTCTGTATCTGAACATCTGGACGCCGGCACATACTGCTTCTGAAAAACTTCCGGTAGCAGTATGGATTCACGGGGGTGGCTTTGAACATGGGTTTTCCACAGAACTGGAGTTTGATGGGGAAGCTTATGCAAAAAAAGGTGTGATCCTGGCGACTATTTCTTACCGCGTCAACGTGTTTGGTTTCCTTTATGATCAGAAACAGGAAGAGGAACTTGGTTTCAGCGGCAACCAGGGACTGCTCGACCAGATTGCTGCACTGGAGTGGATCTCTGAAAATATCGCTGCCTTCGGTGGGAATCCGGATAACATCACAATCATGGGCCAGTCCGCCGGAGCCATGAGTTCACATGTACTCACATTTTCTCCGCTGGCCACACCGATGATCCATCAGGCTATCCTTCAGAGCGGAAGCATTGCCTGTTTTCCGTCTCCAATGGTATTTACCAAAGCACAGGCGCAGGCGGTAACGGATAAGTTCTATGAACTGTGCGGTGTTTCTTCTATCGAAGAGTTACGCAGACTCCCCGCAGAAGATCTGCTGGACAGATCCGATGAACTGATGACTCTGTACCCATCCCTTCCGTTTCGTCCGGTCGTTGACGGTCATGTACTTCCGGATACTCCGGATGTTCTGACAAAAGAAGGGTGTATGGCCCATATCCCCTATCTGATGGGTGTTACCAAGGATGATCTGTTTATTCTGGAGGGTGCTTCCCACAGAGAGGGTGGTTTCTTCACTGCTGCCGTTTCTTTTGCAAATGCCTGCCGGAAGCAGAATCTTCCGGTATATCTCTATGAATTCTGCCATGATCTGCCGGGTAGTGATGACGGTGCTTTCCACTCTTCGGAACTCTGGTACACCTTCGGAACTCTGAACCGTTGCTGGCGCCCGATGACCGATGAGGATTATGCACTGTCTGAGGAAATGGTGACCTGCTGGACGAACTTTATGAAGCAGGGAGATCCGAATGAAGATGTGAAGGAAGAATGGAAGGCCTGGACAGAGGATGGCTGCTTTATTAAAACCTTTGCTTAATCGTTAAACGCTTCGCGAATTTGACTCGTTGGCGCGGCAGTCGTCAAGGTCTCATGCAATGCCAAAAAATGGAACCAGGCATTCATTTTTTGAATTGTCAGGTTCCATTTTTATTTTTCAATATATATATTTTTCTTTTATACGAAATATCAGGATCAAAAACATGAGTAAGTAGCCATTCTCCAAAGTAAAACGTGCATATTACGAATGTTTTTGAGCGTTACAGGTATATAGAACAGCCATACGTAACTATTCAGTAGCCACTGTCCCGCGAGGTGTTTTGACATGAATATGTCAAAATCCCGAGACATACAATATTTGACTGTTTTCGGTTACCTCAGATTTTTCCATCCAGCCGTTCCAGCATATCCCAACATCCCCACAGATACATGATTCCCAGTGCCCGGTCATACAGTCCGTAGCCCGGTCGGCAATGGGCTTCTTCTCCCCAGAGATGTCTTCCGTGATCCGGGCGTACATAGCCGGTATAACCACAGTCGTGATAGGCTCGCATAATTTCCAGAATCCCGGTATCACCGTCACAGTCTCTGTGGGAAACTTCTGAAAAATCTCCGTTCGGGTAGTGTCGGAGGTTTCGGATATGGGCAAAAGCGATCCGGTCACAGTAGGTTCGAATGATATCTGCCACATTATTTTCCATATTCGCACCCAGCGATCCGGAACACAGACACAGACAGTTGTATTCATCATCTACCATATGAAGAAACCTTCCTATAGATTCTTTATCACAAAGCAGTCTCGGAATTCCGAAAATATCCCATGGGGGATCATCCTGATGGATCGCCATCTTGATCCCGGTCTCATGGCAGGTCGGCATAATGGCTTCCAGAAAATACTGCAGGTTTTCCCAGAGTTTTTCCTTCGTCACCGGGCGGTACGCCTCAAAAAGTTCATCCAGCTTCGTCATCCGCTCCGGCTCCCAGCCCGGAAATGTTTTCCCGTGCAGATTTTTCAGGATATACTCCGCCATCTCCTTATAATCATCCTGTATCTTGCTTTTTTCATAATATAACGCATTGGATCCATCCTCCAGCGGATGAAAAAGATCCGTCCGTGTCCAGTCAAAGATCGGCATAAAATTGTAAGTCACTACTTTGACACCGAATTTTGCAAGGTTTTTCAATGTTGTCTTATAATTTTCAATATATTGATCCCGTGTGGGCAGACCGATCTTAATATCATCATGGACGTTGACACTCTCCACCACATCCATGTGAAAACCCGCACCCTCAATGCGCGCTCGCACTTTCTCTATCTCTTCCACCGTCCAGATCTCTCCCGGCTGCTTGTCGTGAAGTGCCCAGACAAGTCCACTCACCCCCGGAATCTGCCGGATCATCTCCGGTGTAATATCATCATTTCCATCGCCATACCAGCGAAATGTCATCTGCATCCCGGCACCTCCATCTGCTATGCAAACACTACACGCAGTTCCACCGCTTCGTGTCCCGTCAGTGCCGTACTTCTGGCATCCGGCTGAGTGGTTGCTACATACAGAGAGAATTTGTTACTATCGACATAACGTTTTCCCTCTTCGTCCACAATGGTAAATGCCCGCGGATCGATGGTAAGCTCAGTCTCGATACTCTCTCCCGCCTTCACCCTCACACGCCGGAATCCGCACAGGCTGTGATTTCGGACTGCATATTTTGACTTCCAGTCTTTGATGTAAACCTGAACAACCTCTTCTGTATCCCATTTTCCCGTATTTGTCACCGTACAGCGAATCTTTACCGGTCTTTCTTTTTCCGGCTGTTCGGCAAATTCTGCTGCTGACACCTTCACATTCCCATAAGTCATACCAAAGCCAAACGGATACAACGCTTCCTGTTCCATATAACGGTAAGTTCTGTTTTTCATAGAATAATCGGTAAATTCCGGCAGGTCGGAGGTATCCTTATAGAAGGTCACCGGCAATTTGCCGCTCGGCGATACCCTGCCAAAAAGGACATCCGCCACAGCAGTTCCACCCTCTGCTCCCGGATACCATGCCTGTAAGATGGCATTCGTATGGGCATCCGCATACCGAAGATCCATGGCGCTTCCGGAGAGAACAACAGTAATCACCGGTTTTCCCACAGCAGTAACTGCCTCGAGGAGTCTCTGCTGGCAGCCCGGGAATTCCAGAGAGGCTTTGTCTCCTGCCTGTCCTCGGTTGCTCTGATCCGGTTCCTCTCCTTCCATCAGTTCATCCAGCCCCAGTACCACGATCGTCACATCACACTGTTTCGCCGTGATCACCGCTTCCGAGATTCTGTCATCCTTCCAGGCCAGATTTTCCATCGTATCTTTATACATATGTGATCCTTCTGCATAATATACCCGGCAGTCGTCTTCCACTTCTTTCTGGATACCTTCCAACACCGTTACGTAACGGGAAGAAGTTCCATGATAATTTCCCTGCAGTGCGATCCGGTTGTTGGCGTTCGGTCCCACAACGCCAATCGTACGGATTTTCCGTTTATCCAACGGCAGGATACCGTCATTTTTCAAAAGTACCATCCCCTTGTGCGCCGCTTCCACAGCCAGGTTTCGATGTTCCTTACACTCCACAACCTCATAAGGAATATCATCGTATTCACTTCCGTCAAACATTCCCAGAAGAAAACGTGTGGTAAATACCCGGATACAGGATTCCGTGATCTGTTCTTCGGTAACCAGGCCATCCTGAAGCGCTGCCATGATATACGCATATGTACATCCGCAGTTCATATCACATCCGGCCTCCAGTGCCATCTGCGCCGATTCTTTTGGTCCGTTGGTGATCTTATGGAACTGATGGAAATCCTGAATCGCCCAGCAGTCCGATACCACATGACCTTCAAATCCCCACTCTTCGCGCAGGATTTTCTTCAGCAGTGTCTTACTTCCACAGCAAGGTTCTCCATTGGTTCTGTTATAGCCTCCCATAACGGCTTCCACACCGGCCTCTTTTACCGCTGCTTCAAAAGCCGGAAGGTAGGTCTCATAAAGATCCTTCTGAGAAACTTCCGCATCGAACTCATGTCGGATCGCCTCCGGACCGGAATGTACCGCAAAATGTTTCGCGCAGGCTGCCCCTTTCATTGTTTCTCCGTCTCCCTGCAGGCCCTTGATGAAAGCTACCCCGAGTCTTGCTGTCAGATATGGATCTTCTCCATACGTTTCATGGCCCCTTCCCCATCTCGGATCCCGGAAAATATTGATATTCGGTGACCAGAAGGTCAGTCCCTTATAGATGTCTCTGTCATCTTCTGCGGAAAATGCATTGTATTTTGCTCTTCCCTCCGTAGCGATCACATCAGCGATTTTTTCCATTCCTTCTTCATCAAACATCGCTGCGCAGCCGATCGCCTGAGGAAATACAGTCGCTGTACCGGCTCTTGCCACTCCGTGAAGTGCTTCGTTCCACCAGTTATAGGTCGGAATTCCCAGCCGTTCAATCGCCGGGGCATCATATTTGAGCTGTCCGGCCCGCTCCTCGATGGTCATTTTTGCTACCAGGGCTTCTGCTTTTTTTCTTGCCTGCGCTCTGTCCATATTTTTTTCTCCTCCTTGGTATGTTGCTGTTATAAACCCCCTTCTGTGCCAAATATCATTTTCTTTTTTTTGCACAGAATTCCTCACTGCAAATTTTACCATATTTTTCTGTATCTGTGTTTAATTTCAGTATTTTTACACAAAAAAATCCTGTACGAAAAAAACGCTTTCCATTCTCTCCGTACAGGATGTTATCTTTTTTATTTGCTCAGTTTTTCTCCCTTGTTCTGCAGACACGCTCTACAGTATGTCACCGATGTTACCAGCCAGATCACTGACGGCATCACGATGGCAAGGATCCCCGTATCAAAAAACATATGCAGGATCAGCGCCACAAACGTCAGGATCGGCGCCCATTTCATCACGGTCAGATAGCCTTTGTAACTTGCCTAGTAGATACATTCCTTTTCTGCCTCATCGCAGCTTTCCAGCCACTGCTTCGGGAATTTTAAAGAAGTCGGATCTCCTTTTTTGTCCGGATAGATCTTCTGTATCACGCGGACATAGCGAATCTGCCATACATTCAGATACACTTCCAGTGCAATAAATGTAAGAATTTCAAGCAGAAACCACATTATCCCAGAACCGTTCAGACTTTCAATATATTTTGTGGAATATCCGGTTGCGAGAAGCAGAATCATCGCAATACTTCCGGCAAAGCTTACGATCATTCCCCTACTTCCCGCAGCTTCCAGCTCGTAATCCAACCGTTCATACGCTTCATCTTCTGCCTGTTCCATGGCTTCGCCCGCTCTTTTCAGTCTGCCCATATACTGCTCACAAAGTACCAGCGCTATCACTCCACAGCTTGCCATCAGCGGAAGCATCCAGGTGCGGACACTGTTCAGGAAGAATTGCATTCCCTCCTGAATACCTGTCAGAACTCCATGCACATGTCCCATTTCCATGACACCCCCCAGAATTCCTCCCAGCGCACCGCTGATACACATGATTACCGCATATTTTACATATACATTTTTCTTTTTTGTTTTATTCATCATTCTCTTCCTCCGTATAGCTGAAAATATCTTCCACGGTTACCTGACAGATCTTTGCCAGCTTCAGCGCCAGCGTTACCGACGGTGAATAATCCCCCCGCTCGATCAGACTGATCGTCTGCCGGGACACTCCTGCCCGTTTTCCCATATCCGCCTGATTGATGCCAAGTCTGGCGCGATGTTCCTTTAACCTGTTTTCCAGCGGCATATCTGCTTCTCCTTTCTTGTTTCTGTTTTGACTTGTATTCTTGTCATTTTGACAACTTTATTTGTCATTTGACTTGTGTTTATTCTATCATTGACAACTATAGTTGTCAACACATACTTTCAGAAAAAGTAAAAAGCCGCTGTTCTCAAAAAAATACTGAGAACAACGACTTTTCGCTTTTTCATTCATCCATTTTTACATAGCTATCCATCCAAATGCATTTGCCACAGAACTTGCCAGAATGATCAGGGCGAAGATCGGGCACAGATACTTGATCATGACTACAAAGATTTTCTTTCTTCGGAAAGCACTCTCGCCGTGGCGGATCTCTTCTTCGATCTTGTCCACACCGATCACGCGGGATACCAGAAGGCTGGTCATCAGGGCTGCGATCGGCATCATGACGGAGTTTGTCAGGAAGTCAAAGAAATCCAAAAACTGCATGCCGATGATCTTTACAAAATCCAGCGGACCATATCCCAGACAGGACAGGGTTCCTAGGGCGATCATGATCACACCGGTCAGTACGGTTGCTTTCTTTCTTCCCCAGCCAAGTTCGTCCTCGAAAGTGGATACTGCACTTTCTGTCAGGGCGATAGAACTTGTCACTGCTGCAAACAACACCAGCACGAAGAACAGGATACCGACTGCGGTTCCGAATCCCATGTTGGCAAATACTTTCGGGATCGTGATAAACATCAGAGACGGACCTGCCTGCAGGGTATCCGGATCGCCGCCGGAGAATGCGAAGACCGCCGGGATGATCATCAGACCTGCCATCATCGCAATCGCGGTATCAAAGATTTCCACGTTTCTTGTGGAATCTTCGATGGAGGTATCTTTTCTCATATAAGAACCAAAGGTTACCAGGATACCCATGGCGATGGACAGGGAATAGAACATCTGTCCCATGGCTGCCACTACCGTCATCCAGGAGAAGTTTTTCACATTCGGTACGAGAAAATATTTCACACCTTCGATGGCTCCCGGTCTTGTGACAGAATAAATCGCGATGATCACGGACAGAACGACCAGAATCGGCATCATGATCTTTGACACACGTTCGATACCATTCTGTACACCTGCGTAGATGATCACCAGGGTAAACATACAGAAGATCACAAAACAGATTTCTGTAGCTCCTCCGTTTGAGATAAAACCGGAGAAGTATCCGTCTTCAGCCAGTTTGCTTCCATTTCCTCTTAGATACTCAAACAGATATTTGACTACCCAGCCACCGATGACAGAATAATACGGTACGATCAGTACCGGGATGATCGCGTTGATCCAGCCGCCGAAGCTGAGCCAGCCCACCTTTTTTCCCTTTGCAAAGCTTCGAAATGCCCCCACCGGACTTTTTCTTGTCATACGTCCAAGGGCAGACTCCGCAACAATCATAGTATACCCGAAGGTCAGTGCCAGTATGATATATACCAGCAGGAAAATTCCTCCTCCATACTTCGCTGCCAGATACGGGAATCTCCAGATATTTCCCAGTCCGACAGACGCACCGGCCGCCGACAGGACATAGCCGATTTTCCCTGAAAATGCGCTTCTTTTCTTATTCATCTGCGTCTTTTTCACTCTCTTTCTTTTAACTTTTCCGACATTTTCTCTCAAAATGCCCTGCGGGACTCCTCACCCACAGAATACTTGTTATTCTACCACGCTTACCGGATAAAGTCACGACTAACAGAAAAAAACGCAAAAAGATTGTATTACTTTTCTACAAAATATTTCCGGTTATTCCACGATCTTATAATATGCCCTTGCCGTGATTGTATACACGATCAGGTACACAATAGCGAACGTCACAATCGTCACTGTAGTAGCTACCAGAAAAATACCACTGTCCGGGAAATTCATCATCGTCATCAGCTGTCTCGTCACCGGAAATGCCACCACGGTGTGCAGAATAGCCACTACAAGCGGCAGGAAAAATACGGTAACAACCTGTGACCGGATGGTCTGGCGGACTTCCTGACGGCTCATGCCTACTTTCTGCATGATCTGAAAACGCTTCCGGTCATCAAATCCTTCGGAAATCTGTTTGTAGTAAATGATCATCACTGCACCCATAAGGAACAAAGAACCGACAAAAATTCCAAGGAACATGATGGAACCGTACATCTGATAAAGGCTGGTCTTGTTATTTTCCCGTACTTCCACATAGCCGTCACATTGCGCCTGGTTCACAAGCTTCTCAATTCCCTGTCCGATCCGCGTCTCCAGCTTCGTATCCCCAATCAGATCTATCTGATACTTCCAGCTGTATCCGGCAGGTGTTCTTCCGGTCATTGCCACATATGCTGCCTGTGCTTCTTCTCCGTCTGCAAATACGATAATTCTGGTATCATACATTACATTCGTGGTTTCCACCATATCTTCCTGTGTATTTTCCGTATGTTTTACCTCACAGCTGATCGTATCTCCGAACTGTATCGTATCATATTTGTATGGTTCCTCTTTTCTGGTAAATACAAGTACCTGGCCCGGTTTCAGATCTGCAGATTTTCCGGTCATCCGTTCATATTCCGAAGCTTCCATGAATTCGATCATGCTGCGACCGTCCTCAAACCCTTTCAGTTCCTGCGTCAGGCCTACCCAGTTTTCTTTGTTTTCTGCCACTGCTAACCAGTAGGTTTCATCCCGTTCAAATCGTTTTGACACCTGCTGCTCCTCCAGATAGTTGTTAATCTGTTCCCGCACAGAACTGATTTCTTCTTTTGTCAGCGCAGTACTGTCACCATTGGCCGACATAAGAGTGTCGTTGACTTCCACCGCTATCTGATGGGGAAATCTTGTCTGAATAATTTCCTGCATGCCAAACCACAGACAACTGGTGGTGGAGATTACCAGAAGCACACCGGTAGACAGGATACAGATGTTGGCAAGTCCCATCGCATTCTGTTTCATCCGGTATAACATCCCGGAGATACTGGTGAAGTGTCTCGTCTGGTAATAATATCTTTTGTTGCTTTTTAACAGTTTCAGCAGTGCGATACTACCTGCCGAAAACAGACAGTAGGTTCCCGCCATAACCAGAAGCACCGCACCGAAAAACTTGCCCAGAGCCTCCATAGGGTTCTGACAGGTCAGTGCCAGATAATAACCAAGTCCCAGACAAATCAGTCCGATCCATGCGGTAAGAAGCTTCGTTTTCGGCTCCCGCTCTCCCTCCTGTTCACCATGAAGCAGTTCTATCGGCTGAGCTGCGTGGATCTGGTGGAGGCTTTTCAGATAATTGATCAGAAAAATCACGGCAAATAAAACCACCGTGTTTCCTGTAGCCTTCCAGTTAAAAACAAAATGGATCGTTCCCTGGAACCGGGTCAGTTTTAACAGCACCAGAAACAGCAGCTTGTAACACAGGATTCCAAGCAGAATCCCACCTCCAACCGACAGGATCCACAGATACAGACTTTCAAAAAACAGAACCTTTGCAAGATGTTTCTTTTCCATGCCAAGGATCTGAAACAGTCCAAATTCTTTTTTCCTGCGTTTTGCCAGAAAACTGTTGCTGTAGATCAGAAAGATCACAGCAAAAAGTCCGATGATATATACGCCAAACTGCATTACTATCTGAATCGTGGCTTTCCCCATCATTTTTTTAAGACCTTCACTCAAAGACAGAGTACTCATAATATAAAACATAATAACCGTACCGATACATGACAACCAATAAGGAAGAATATTCTGTCTGTTCTTACTGAGATTTGTTTTTGCAAGTTTTGCATACAGCAGACTATTCATGACGCTCACCACCTGTCGCAATAATGGTCAGCGTATCCGAGATCTTCTGATACATCTCATCCCGTCCCAGATTTCCCCGGTACAGCTGATGAAAGACTTCTCCGTCCTTGATAAACAGAACCCGTTTTGCGGAACATGCCGCTTTTACGCTGTGGGTAACCATAACGATAGTCTGTCCTTCCTGATTGATCTCCTCAAACAGCTGCATCAGTGCATCTGCCGCATGGGAATCCAGCGCCCCGCTCGGCTCATCTGCCAGTACCAGCTGTGGATCCGTGATCAGGGCACGCGCCACAGCCGCCCGCTGTTTTTGTCCACCGGACACTTCATACGGGTATTTTTCCAGCAGATTGCTGATACCCAGTTTTCTGACGATCGGATCTGCTTTCTGCTTCATATCCCGGTATCGTTTGCCTTCCAGCACCAGCGGGAGGAAAATGTTATCTTTTAAAGAAAATGTATCCAACAGGTTAAAGTCCTGAAAGACAAATCCGAGATTTTCTCTTCGAAATGCCGCGATCTCTTTTTCTTTCAGATCTCCCAGATTTTTTCCATTTAACCGGATCTGACCACCGGTCGGCTTGTCGAGTGCTGCCAGGAGATTCAGCAGCGTGGTCTTGCCACTTCCGGACTCTCCCATGATTGCCACAAATTCGCCCTGTTCCACGGTAAAGTTGACATCCCGCAGCGCCTCTACCCGGTTGCTTCCGAGGCGGGTGGTATATGTTTTTTTCAGATGTTCTACTTCCAGAATTGCCATTTGTTTTCTGTCCTTTCTGTACTCTGTTTTCCGGAACCCGGTAGTTCCTGCTTTTTATCGAAATCTGCCGGCTCCGTTCCTGTTTACAGGCTTATTATAGCAATCCAGTCTTCCGGCTGCCTTAACCTCTGCTTACAAAAATACCGGAAACCTTACATTCGTGTAAGGTTCCCGGTAGCATTCTCATTTTATCGCTAGAGCGTGTCTGAAAAAGGCTTTTCGTCCTGATCCTCTTATAATTCCACCGTATCTAGCCCAAGATACACCCGCGTTCCCACACCCATCTCCGATTCGATCCGGATCGTGTGGGAAAGCCGGTCCATGATCTGTCTGCACAGGTACAGACCGATACCTGTGGATCGTTTGTCCGTGCGACCGTTGTAGCCGGTATACCCGCGCTCAAAGACCCTCGGAAGATCTTCCGGTGCTATCCCGATACCGGTATCTTCGATCACCAGCGTCTTAGGGCTTTGTGGATCCATATAAATTTTTATCTTTCCCTTCCTGGTGTATTTCAGGGCGTTCGAGAGAACCTGTTCAAGGACAAATTCCAGCCATTTTTCATCGGTAAGTATCTGACAATGGACATCCTCATATTGCAATGCGATCTTTCGACGGATAAACAGAGGTGCGTATTTTCGTACTGCCTGATGGATCAGAGCGTCCAGTTCCTGTTTTGCAAATACCAGATCCGTGTTCATCCTTTCCATCCGCAAATACTGTAGTGCCATCTGCACATACTGTTCCACCTGAAACAGTTCCCCCTGCATTTCTCTCGAAACCGGCGTTTCTTCTTCCTGCAACAAAAGACGCATGGCGGCAATCGGCGTTTTGATCTGGTGCGTCCACATCGTATAATACTCCACCATTTCCCTGTATCTGTCATCCATCTGCTGTTGTTCTTTTCGCAGTTCCCGCTCATACTGCCCGATGATCTGCCGGTACAGTTTCTCCGGCAAAGTGTCCGGTTTCGGAAATGCTTCTATCTTGTCCCTGGGATCCGTTGTCAGCAGTTCCAGTGTCTTACAGCGCTTCCGATAGCGGATGAAACGAAAGAGTAATACTGCGATACCACTGAAGAAGGCAAGTTGCAGGGTGTAAACGGTGACATCCTGCGGAACATTTTCCAGGAAACACAAAAGGCAAAAAATTCCGATAAAAAACACTACCCAGAGAAGAACTACCGCCTGTTCCCGCAGAAACGTGAGGATAATTCTTTTTTCCTGACTCTTTTTTCTTTCCTTTTCCTGCATCTGTCTTCTCCGTTTCTCTCTTCTCTGCTCTCTCTGTCTTTCACTGGTAATTTTTTTCAAAAGGAGTAATCTCTCGAAAATCTCCTGAACGATAGGACAAATTCCATATTATGTCAACAGATATCCCACACCTTTTTTCGTCTGAATATAATCCGAAAGTCCGATTTCTTCCAGTTTTCTTCGAAGCCTTGTCACATTCACGGTCAGTGTGTTGTCATCGATAAAGCTGTCCGACTCCCACAACCACATCATCAGCGTATCTCTGCTCACGGCTTTTCCTTTGTGTTCCATTAACACCTGCAGGATCCGCCACTCATTTTTTGTCAGTTCGATCTTTTCTCCCTGATACGTCAGAATCCCGTTTTCTTTATCCAGGATTGCTCCTTTGTGCTCCAACAGATTCGTTGCTCCAGCAAATTCATAGGTTCTTCGAAGCAGTGCCTGTACCTTAGCAGTAAGCACATTCAGGTCAAATGGTTTTGCGATAAAATCATCACCGCCCATGTTGACTGCCATGATGATGCTCATATTATCAGAAGCGGAAGAAAGGAAAAGCACCGGTACTTTCGACACTTTCCGGATCTCCTGGCACCAGTGGTAACCGTTAAAAAAGGGAAGATGAATGTCCATCAGCACCAGTTGCGGACCGGTTGCGGCAAATTCTGTCAGCACATCGGAAAAATCCTGCACACAGGACGCCTCCATGCCCCACGAAACCAGGTGTTGCCGGATCGCATTTGCAATCACTTCATCATCTTCCACGATCATAATTCGATACATATATTCCTCATTTTCTAAATCTTCCCATGAACAGGTCATCAGGAAGATTTCTGGTTTGAACTTTTATAAAACGGGCTGTATACCTTTTGTAGCACACGGAAACATGATATAAACTCTCCCGTTTCTGCACGCCTCAGGACACAGCCCGTTTTCTGTTTTTCTTATCTTTTCATGTTCGTACTGACTGTTCATGTTCGAAACAGCTACGTTACGTTTTTATGAAATCTCTACCTATACTCTGACAATATAGTTCGCTTTTCTTTCTTTCGCTTCCGGGTATTCACAGTCGCGATATCCAAGGATGCAGTGTCCGATACCCACCAGATTCTCCGGAAGTTCCCACTCTTTTAAGAGTTCTTTTCCTTCCGCACTCTCAAACTCTTCTTTTGCACGGTGGATCCAGCAGGAATCCACACCTACCGCATGGGCTGCCAGCATCAGATTACCCATAACCAGAGAACCGTCCTCATGATAGGTTCCGATCTCCGGATCTGCGAGTACGATCAGAACCGTCGGTGCACCGTAAAACGGATCATTGCTGCTTCCCATCACAGCCGCGTTCATCTTCGAAAGTTTTTCGATCAGTTCCGGTTTCTGCACTACCACGATCACCGGAGACTGTTTTCCCATTCCGGTAGCCGCATACGTTCCGGCTTCCAGGATTGCATCCAGCTGTTCATCTGTGATCTGCTCCGTTTTATATTTACGGATGCTTCTGCGGGTTTTCATTGCTGTCAATACTTCATTGTTCATGATAAAATCCTCCTTTGTCCCATTTTCATCGTTTTTTTCTGATACCTATTATAGTACAGATTCCTTTGAATCTCAACGCCAGACAAGTGCCTGTTCTTCTTAATTTTGTCTTAATGTTACTGCTCACCCCGTACCCAGTAACCTTTTAATTCTTCTGTGTTTCCTTCAGAAGTTCTTCCGCTGAAACATCGAACACCTTCGCAAGCGCCATCAGATTCGTGGTACTCGGTGCCGAGGCTCCGCTTTCCCACTTGGAAACCGCCTGTCGGCTGACACCTAATGTTTCTGCGACAAATTCCTGCGTCATTTTACAGTTCAAGCGATGTTGTTTCAGAACCTCCCCAAGCGTTTTTGCATTTTCCGCCTTTTCCTTTCTCACCGGCACCGACCTTGTGTATTTTCTGAGCGCCTTGATCACCAGATAAACCACATACCCCGCTACCGCCACAAGAAATATCCATAAGCAAATGTTGAGCAGGGCGAAAATAAAATTCAATTTCCTTGGAACACTCTCCTTTCTGATTTTGTACCTCCATCATACGGATTTTCCCCGTGTTGCGCTACCAACTATTACGCAACTTTGTGGTTGCGGGGGGCTTTTTCATGATAATCTACTTGCAATGCCGGTCTGTCTTTTTCAAAAAGTCCCATGCCTGCCACCTCTACAGCACAGACATGAGACTTATTTTTACTTTTGCATGGTTTCAATCACGCATTCATGTTTTTTAGTCATCTTATTGTAATTAATTCCTACAAGCAACAACTTCCCCTGATATTCTTTCAATGCATCTCCATACTGTTTTTCTTTGATCTGCTCTATCGCTCCACCTGCGCTCTTATCCCATTTCAGTTCGATCACGACGGCCGGCTTGTCAGGATGCTTCTTTCTCGGAATCATACATACGTCGGCAAATCCCTTTCCCGCAGGTAATTCCCGAATTATGATATAGTATTCCCGCGCAAAGAAAAAGGCAAGCTGAATGGTACAACTTAAAGAGTTTTCATCGTTATACTGAAGAATGGAAATTTCCTCATGTGCTTTCTCGATTCCCTCTGCAACCGCATCTGCATCCATGTTCCACAGTGCTTCCAGTAATTTACGGGAGGATTCCACGGACTCTGCCACGCCATGCCAGTTCATGGTGCTGATGGCATTTACATATTCCCGGGAAACCTCTTTATTTGGGATACTTACGGTTCCGTCTATACTGTTATAAGTCAGATATCCCAAATGCACCAGCAGAGTCAGCACATCGTCTTTCGTTGCAAAGGTAGTCATATCGTTGCTGAATGTTCCGATATTAATGGGGACAGATTCTCCCGCAAGCATGCGAACCACGGAGTCCTTTAAGCCGTCCATATCCATCTGGATATAGATTTTTAGTGCTTCATATGTCTCCGTCTGGTTCCAGTAGGTTCCGAACTTATGACGCAACATGGCTTCTACAACAGATTTGGGGCTATACATGGAATAACATTCATTTCCCGTCTGTCGATGAGCAATCAACTGATAACCGTCATACCATGTTTTTGCATCTTCAAAATTCATCTCATATTTTTCACAGAGAACTGACACTTCCTGTTCGGTAAAGCCAAAATACTCTGCCAGCTCACCGGGATCCGTCATGGAATATTCTGTAAACATATTTAATGCCGAATGAGAACCATATTTCTTGATCGGCAGAATACCAGTCATGTAAGCCAGTGCAACATAATCTTTATCCTTGAGCCATGCCCGTAAAAAGTCCAGATACTTTTTCTGTGCTTCTCTATCCTGTTTATATTCCCGGAACAGACAATCCCACTCATCAATCAAAATTACAAAAGGACATCTGGTATAAGAAAATACATCTTTCATTACCTGAATCAGATTTTTTTCATCCCGAAAACGCACTTGCGGATAAGTTTCCTCAAAATCCAATACAAGATATTTTTTCAGCATTTCCAGCATCTCTTCCATTGTCCCTGACATACTCAAAAATTCCTGCATATTAATTTTGATCACATCGTATTGATTCAGATTTTCTTTGTAGGAACTGTCTTTGCTGATTGCAAGATTCCGAAACAGTTCTTCTATATTTTCACTGCGATCATAGTATGCAGCAAGCATATTCGCTGCCATTGATTTGCCAAATCTTCTCGGACGGCTCACACAGATATACCTCTGTTCTGTGCAAAGAGCTTCATTTGTCTTTGCGATCAATTCACTTTTGTCTACATATATTTTCGAACGAAGACTTCCACGAAATGAAAAATTTCCCGGATTCAGATAACTGCCCATGCAAATTCCTCCCCGTCAAGATTTTATAAGATATATTATACTGGATTCCTCTGATAATCACAACAGCAGGATTTCAGTTCCCAATCTGTTCCATATTTCTACTTATTTATTGATTCGTAACTGTTCAGTACCTTCACAGTTACGGGCCAAAATGCCATCACCTTCGGTGATGGCATTTTGGCTTGTATGTCTTGGGATTTTGACATATTCATGTCAAAACACCTCGCGGGACAGTGGCTACTGAATAGTTACATTGATTCTTATTTTTTCAGTATCTTTTTAATACTCCCAATCAAATCTCGTAATTTCTAATCTTCGAAATCACTTAGACCCGACAGATCAGTCTTGCTTCTTTGATTGGCTTTTTCGTAAGTTCTTTCCAGATCAGGAAATCATAAAAATTCTCCCCGACACTCATAATTTTCCCATTGATAATTGCACGAAGAGGCGTATTTTCTTCCTGTAATTCCATCCATAAGGAACGATACATTCTTACCTCTTCTCTGGACAGTTCTCTTTCATACGGCAAAAATCCAGCAAACTCCTCCGCCGCAACTTCGCCCCAGTTCCGGTACGAAATAATCTCATTTCCACGAACGATATATTCTGGTATTTTCACAACCCGAACCGGATTGTCATATTCCGAAAGGATACTGCATACATGATAGAAACCACACACAGAATAAGGGGCATCACTGTACCAGATTCGGATAGTCTCCCCCTCTTCCAGATAGTTCTTCAGTCGTTGCATTTCCCGTACATATACATCTGCCAGATTCCGGAGTTCCGCATCCACTTCCGGATCCTTTCCCCATGCTTCCTGCGTATACAGATCATAGATCAGCGTTTTCCGATATGCACTGTCTACATTTTCCCGGATATCACCGATATCCAGCAGAAATCCAAGGCAGATCACTTCTTCGGGCGTTTCCTCGACCCGTTCCGCAGGTTCTCTCTTCAAAGATTTCTTTTTCCCAGCTTTCATGGACGCGGCTTCGCTTTCCGCAAATAACACTTCTACCATAATTATCCCCTTCTTCCGTATTTATTATTTCCAAAGCTTTCCACTCCCAACGTTGTATTTTTGCAACTTCCCGGTATAATTAAAAGCAAATATAAAAACGAAATGGAGAACACACCTATGACCAATCAAGAACTCCTGCGAATCGCTCTGCAACAGTCAGCGATTGATTGCAATTGTAAACCGGAAGATTTTCTGCAAAGTGAAAATCTGGTTACTACTTCAAGAAAGCATCCTTCCGCGCGTGTCTATCTCCCGCTGCCATTTGCCTGTGATCTGGTTTCCTATGGGAATAATATTGTGGCACAGGTGCGGGAAGATCTGCGAGATACCGTTAAGGACTACATCGATACCTACCCGACGGAGCACTGTTTTGAGACACCGAATATGCAGGTGCTCGAACAGAAACTGGCTCCTTACGGGCTGCAGATCTGCTTTATGGCGGAATATTTCCTGCCGGATCTTACCCTGCTTGGATCGCATCCGTGTAAGTATGAGATCCGCGTGCTGCATCCACAGGATTTTCAGGCTCTGTATCTGCCACAGTGGAGCAACGCGCTCTGCGCGGATCGAAAAGAAAACGATGTCCTGTGTGTCGGTGCTTACGACGGGGAGACCCTGATCGGTCTTGCCGGAGCATCCGCGGACTGCGAAACCATGTACCAGATCGGGATCGATGTCCTGCCGGAATACCGGAGACAGGGGATCGCCGCTGCACTGACTTCCCGGCTGACCGAAGAAATCCTGGATCTTGGCAAAGTTCCGTTTTACTGCGCTGCCTGGTCCAATATCCGTTCCGTGAGAAATGCCATCACCTGCGGCTACCGCCCTGCCTGGGTGGAACTGACGGCGAGAGAGAGATCCTTTGTTGAAAAATGCAACAAACCACAAAAATAATTTATTACTGTAAATATATCATATTTGCCGAAAGATTGCCACTGTTCCCCTGACAGCGCAAAATACAACTCCTGCTCCTCCACTTCCGTTGCTTTTTTCTTATGATTGTATTACAATCATAAGTAACAATTGTCAGATTATCAAAGGAGCAGCCACCGTTATGGATAAAAAAAGTGTGACAACTCTCACGTTAAAACAAATCAACAAACATACCGTCTATCAGTACATCTACCGCCAGCGGGAAACTTCCAAGTTTCAGATCGTACAGGATCTGAACATGGGACTTTCCACGGTCAGTCAGAATCTGACCACATTGGAAAAAGAAGGGCTGATCGAACGAAACGGGTATTTTGCCTCTACCGGAGGACGGAAAGCACAGATTATCCGGATCGTACCGGATCTCAGGATCGCCATCGGGATCGGAATTTTAAAGAACATGTTCCATCTCGTTGCGGTGGATCTGTACGGGGAGGCCGTCGCGAGGGAGACGATTCCACTTGCCTACGAGGACACGCCGGAATATTACGACACATTTGCCGGCGAAGTGCTTCATTTTATTGAAAAAAATGAGTACCCCACGGAAAAAATCTCAGGGATCTCCATTGCCACACAGGGGATCATTTCCCCGAATGGTTCGTCCGTAACTTACGGTGCCATTATGGGAAATACGCGGATGCAGCTTTCCGATTTTTCTTCCAGGCTTCCTTTTCGGTGCCATCTGGTGCACGACTCCAAGGCGGCCGCAGATCTGGAGCTCTGGAATCATCCGAAACTGGACAGCGCTCTTGTTTTCTTATTAAATCGAAATCTCGGCGGTGCTGTAATCACCAATCACAACGTTCATCAGGGTTTTTCCATGCACAGCGGTTCTCTGGAACACATCTGTGTGGAACCGGATGGTCCAGTCTGTTACTGCGGGAATCGCGGCTGCCTGGAAACCTTCTGTTCCGCCAGTGCACTGGAACTGCGCAGCGGACTTTCAGTAAAAGAATTTTTCCTTAAATTGCGGGATCCGGATAGCTCAGGAGAACATTTACAGGACATCTGGCAGGACTATCTGCGGCATCTGGCTTTCGCCATCCGTAACCTCAACCTGCTGATCGACTGTCCGGTGATCCTGAGCGGATATCTTGCACCTTATTTTCTCCCGGAGGATCTGGATCAGCTGCTTGGTCTGATCAATGAGCATACACCGTTTCCTCTGGCGAAAGATTCGCTTCTTACCGGCACCCACGGACAGTATACACCGGCAATTGGGGCGGCACTGTTTTACGTGAAAAATTTTCTGGATACATAGGCATAGCCATGGTACTTTCTCCTTACGCTGCTTTATTCTTATGCAAACCAACAGGGAGATGATAATTCAATGTTACCGGCCACGGAATGAACAGCAACAATTTCATATATTTTCCTGTATTCTCTTGCACCCTCTTTCCATGAGTGCTATAATCCTTTCAAACAGCAGAGAAACCCTATGTGTCTGCTGTTTCGATTGAAATACTATGCAAAATAGGTTTCCATGCGTCAAGTGTTTTGTGGATGGGGAGTTGCCACAGAAACGAAAAGTCGGTTCGCCTGCGGACCGGACTTACGATATGGTTACCGCACCCGTTGCAACAACCAGATGATTAACATCCGATTGTGAAGGGATATACTCATAGTTATTTTTCAGTAGCTTTATTTTCTTCACATCAGGGTGTTTTTTTCTTACATATTATTCTGTACATCTATGCAGAACATCCTGATGCATATTTTTGTATGCTCAGAATCTTTCTATGTCTGATTTTACAGGAAGTTTCTCAGTATACAGCATTATTTACACAGGAGGTTTTGTACCATGATGAATCACGAAAAAATCAAAGAAGGCGTTCGTCTGATGCTGGAAGGTATCGGCGAAGACGTCAACCGAGAAGGTTTACTCGAAACACCCGACCGTATCGCCAGAATGTGCGAGCAGATCTACGGCGGGCTCTATGAAGATGCCGGTGTGCATCTGTCCAAACAATTTCACGCTACCAATAACAATATCGTTCTGGAAAAAGATATCACCTTTTATTCCACCTGCGAACATCATCTGCTGCCATTCTATGGAAAAGCTCATGTGGCTTATATCCCGGATCAGCGCGTGGCAGGTTTAAGTAAACTTGCCCGTACTGTGGAAGTCTATGCAAGACGCCCGCAGATTCAGGAAAATATGACCGCACAGATTGCGGACGCTCTCGAAGAACATTTACAGCCGAAGGGTGTGATGGTCATGATCGAGGCAGAACATATGTGTATGACCATGCGCGGTGTTCAAAAACCAGGCAGCAAAACTGTGACCACCATCGTGCGTGGAGCCTTTGCGGAAGATTTTTCCCTGCAGCAGACCTTTTTACAGATGGTAAAGGCTTAAATCTGTCATGGAACAGCGAATTATTATGAAACGCATCGATCAGATTTTATCCCACCCTGTCTTTCGAGAGCAGTTTGCACTGTTACAGGAAGCAGAAAAAGACCGGATCTTCTGCCGTCACACGATGGAGCATTTTCTGGATGTGGCGCGGCTGATGTATATTTATAATCTGGAAGATCAGGCTGGCTTTTCCAAGGAAATGATCTACGCCGCCGGACTTCTTCACGATATCGGCCGTTATGAACAGATGAAAAAAGGTACTCCTCACCATCTTGCAGGGGCAAGACTGGCGGAACGCATCCTTACGGACTGTGATTTTTCTCTTACTGAGCAGAAATCGATTCTTGCTGCGATCCGAAGCCACCGGGTAAAAGATACTGCGGAAACTCCCTTATTTTCCCGCTATCTCTACCGTGCGGACAAACAGTCACGAAACTGTTTGTACTGTCCTGCAAGAAATGCATGCAACTGGCCGGAGGAGAAGATGAATCTGACGATTTGTTATTAATTTTGAACTTATGTAAACTTCAAGAGGAGAAAACATGTATGAGAATTGGTAATCGTGAATTTGATACAAAGAATGAAACTTATATTATGGGAATCCTGAACGTGACTCCCGACTCTTTTTCCGACGGTGGAAAATTCAATCATATGGATGCTGCGCTCACTCACGCCGAGCAGATGATCCGAGACGGTGCCGACATCATCGATATCGGCGGTGAATCCACCCGTCCGGGGCATACCGTGATCTCTGACGAGGAAGAAATCGCAAGAGTAACGCCGGTCATCGAGGCAGTCAAAGCACATTTTGATGTTCCGGTTTCCATCGACACTTACAAAGGAAATGTCGCAGAGGCCGCTCTTCAGGCAGGTGCGGATCTGGTCAATGATATCTGGGGATTCAAGTTCGACTATAAAACCGCTGAGATGACCGCCCGTTACCACGCTGCCTGCTGCCTGATGCACAACCGAAACGAAGCCATATATCAGAATTTTCTGGAAGACATGGTCGCCGATATGAAAGAATGTGTCGCTATCGCACACAAAGCAGGTATTCCGGACGATAAAATCATGCTGGATCCGGGTGTCGGCTTTGGAAAAACGTATGAGCAGAATCTGGAAGCCATCAATCATGTAGATGTCTTGCAGGAACTCGGACTCCCGATCCTTCTCGGCACTTCCAGAAAATCTGTCATCGGCAACACCCTGGATCTGCCGGTAGATCAGCGCGTGGAAGGAACACTTGCCACCACCGTGATCGGCATGCTCCGCGGATGCTCCTTTGTCCGGGTACACGATATCAAAGAAAACCACCGGATCATTCAGATGACGAAAGCGATCCTGTCCTGCTAGGAGGAAATTTATGGATAAAATAAGAATTGAGAATCTGGAAATCTTTGCAAAGCATGGAGTATTTCCGGAAGAGAATTTTTTAGGACAAAAGTTTGTACTCTCCGCCGTTTTGCATACCGACACCAGAAAAGCCGGGCTCACCGATGAGCTTTCTTATTCGGTACATTACGGTGAAGTCAGCCATCTGATCAAAAAAGTAGTCGAAGAAAATACCTGGAAACTGCTGGAGACGGTGGCGGAGGCGACCGCAAAAGCGATTCTGCTCTCCTACCCGATGGTCTCTCAGGTGGATCTTACCATCAAAAAACCGTGGGCGCCCATCGGTCTGCCTCTGGATACCGTATCGGTGGAGATCAGCCGCGGCTGGCATACCGCTTATATTGCGCTCGGCTCCAATATGGGGGACAAGGAAAAATACCTGAACGAGGCGGTTGAAAAACTACAGCAGACTTCGGACTGCCAGGTGCTGAAAGTGTCTGATTTTCTGGTGACCGCACCCTACGGCGGTGTGGAGCAGGATGACTTTTTAAACGGTGCACTGGCACTGAAAACACTGCTGACACCGCAGGAACTGCTCGAACGCCTCCATGAGATCGAACAGGAAGCGCACCGGGAGCGCCTGATCCACTGGGGACCGCGGACGCTGGATCTGGATATCTTACTGTATGACGATCTGGTACTGGACACCCCGGATCTGATCATTCCTCATGTGGAGATGCATCTGCGGGACTTCGTCCTGATCCCGCTGGCTCAGATTGCTCCGTGGAAACGCCACCCGGTACTGGGACTTACCGTTTCACAGATGCTGGCAGATCTGCAGGCGAAGCAGGAATCCTGATCTGCTATACGGATTCCTCATTCTGGTAATTATGTAAACTATTCTGCTATTTCTGACCGTCAGACTCCTCCTTCGTCTGCTCATTTGACGAATCCCCCGGATTGCCCTGTGACAGATCTCCCTGCGGGCATTCCCCCTTTTGCATATCCGGCGGGGTTTCCTGTCCCTGCGGCAGGGTCGGACGGTCGGATTCATCATCTCGGTTCCTCCTTATGAAGGTGATTGTATCGGAGAAACCTTAATTGAAGTTTAAAGAAACATAAAAAACACAAAATCTACACATTTATTCCGAACAAAGAATATCCTTTCTCATCCTCGCGAATTTTACTCGTTACTCGCGTAAATAAAAAAACAGAACCTGCATAAAGTCCTTACGCAAGGTTCTGCTTTCTATATACCTTTATATAAATGCTGTTGGGGTCAAAAGGTATTTTGACCCCTTTGATACCAGATTGCTACGTGCTTTGCACTCTCGCAATCCTCAAAAACATTCGTAATCCGCTCATTTTTCTTTGAAAAATGGCTACTTACTCATGTTTTTGGCGGGTCAAGAGGTCAAAAATCCTCTTGCAAGCAAGCTTGCATCAGCTTTCTGACCTTTTGACCCTGGTATCATATAAATAGTATCATTTTTTTCCTTCCACACAGATCCAGTCCGTACCCTCTTTTACGTGGATCTTAATATCCGTGAAACCTGCTTTTTCAAACAGCTCCCTGAATTCTTCAGCGGTCGGGGTAAATAGATGAAAACGGCAAATATTTTCCAGTGTCTTCGGATCCAGACCATCTTTGTTATAGGTATCCGCCACCAACAGGAACGTACCACCCTCTTTCAGTACCCGCCGTACTTCTTTCAGGTTTTCCTGTGGATCCGGCCAGAAATAAAAGCTTTCTACCGTGATGATCTTGTCAAATCCATCGTCTGCAAAAGGCAGCGCTTCCACGGAGCCTTCCAGAACTTTCATCTTTCCGTTTTCCACATCCTGTCGATTCGTTTTCAGCGAGGTTTTCACAGATACCGGTGAATAATCTATGCCCGTCAGATGGCCTGTCGTTATCTTCTCACCCATCCGTTTTAACGTAGCTCCACCACCACAGCCAATGTCCAGAAGCTCCTCTTCCGGTGCAATCTGCCAGTGTTCCAGCGCCCAACATGTCACCGGTGAATGACTCTCATTCATTCGTTTCAGCATTGTTGCTCCATCCTCACCCTGTGGTTTTGCCGGATTTCCGGAAATGGTGATTTCTTCCTGCGTTCGTTCTGTTTTCTTTGCTGTATGAATATTACACATATTGCTTCTTCCCATTATACTTATCTCCTTTACAGTCATTTCCACATAATACTGCTTTTTCATTTCCGTCATTCATCACTAACTCTAGAGCGTGTTTGAAAAAGGCTTTCTGCAAGATGTGCGCCACAATTTGTGGGAGATTTTGTCCGGATGAAGGCGCCGTAGCGGGCTACGGCAACTGAATTCGGGCAAAATATGCCGCAAACTGGGGCGTGCAGATTGCGGGAATGATTTTTCAAACACGCTCTAGTATAACCCACCCCACAACTCACTGCAAGTTCACGTTGTATTTTCCTTTCAAGTCATGTATACTCATTTTAAACAACAGATTTTATCCCCTGGTGAAGTAATAAGGTATGTTTTCGTCCGTGTATCAGAAGATAATCATGTACCTAATATACCGTCTTTTTCCAGATACTTTTACAGATTCAGAAAGGATTTTTATGATTCAGGATATTACCCCACATCATCTTTATAATGAATTTACTCCGAGATCTCCGCAGAACGGAGATCTGATTTTTGCTTTCCGTGACCGAAAACTTCTGGCAGATCTCTCAGCAAATACCTGTCGGTTTCCACTATGTGAAAATGTTTCTTCACAATTTCCCACCACTACTTCTCTGATCTGGCTGTTTGCTCTGGATCAAACCTCCTGTTTTCTTGTGATGGATGCGGATCTGGACTTTCCGGAAACTTATACTTTCCACTCTCTTCAGGAAATCCGCGGTCGAGAGCCCAAGCATCATATTTTT
Source organism: Clostridiales bacterium (assembly GCA_019421285.1). Classification (GTDB taxonomy): domain Bacteria; phylum Bacillota; class Clostridia; order Lachnospirales; family Lachnospiraceae; genus Oliverpabstia; species Oliverpabstia tarda. The sequence continues at coordinate 76,546 of JAHZFO010000003.1, read as the reverse complement.
GCTGCAATGACGGCTTTTCATCTGTATGACTGGTATCGGAACAATCGTTTTTGCGGACGTTGCGGAACTCCTGTTGTTCCGGATCCTTCCCATAAAGAACGGATGCTCTCCTGCCCACAATGTGGAAATACCATTTATCCGAAAATCTGTCCGGCTATTATTGTCGGAGTAATCGACGGGGAAAGAATTCTGCTGACAAAATATGCCGGACGGAATAATCCTAATTATGCACTGATTGCCGGTTTTACTGAAATCGGGGAGACCGCCGAGGAAACAGTAATGCGGGAGGTTTATGAAGAAGTAGGAGTAAGAGTGAAAAATCTGCGGTATTACAAAACCCAACCCTGGGGAATGGCGTCGGATCTCCTGATCGGCTATTACGCAGAGTTGGACGGTGATCCTTCCATCACTCTTGACCGCAACGAACTTTCCACCGGACTCTGGATGGACAGGAAAGATATCATCATTGAAGACGAAGACTTCAGCCTGACACGGGAAATGATCGTACGTTTTGCAAAGACCGGTCGTGCTGTACTGAATTAATATCGTGCTGTATTTACATATTTCGTAACTGTTCAGTAGCCTCACAGTTACGAGTCGAAATGCATTTCTAATCACCTTCGGTGATGGCACTTTGACTTGTATATCTCGGGATTTTGGCAATAAACATGCCAAAACACCTCGCGGAATGCTACCTACTGAGCAGTTGCCACATTTCTATAAAAAGGAGAACTCAGAATATGTCATCATTAACACTTTCAAAAGAGGAAGAAAAAAGACTGAAAGGGCTTGGTTTTTTGAACAATAAGGGGACAGATAATTTTTCTGCCCGTATTTTAACAGTAAATGGAAAAGTTACCGCTGCCCAGCACCGGGCGATGGCAGACGCGGCAGAAACGTTTGGAAACGGAATTCTGACTTTTACCACGAGACAGACAGTTGAAGTACAGGGTATTCCTTATGAAAAACTGGAAGAGTTTCAGGAGTTTGTCGAGAATGCCGGTATGGCTATCGGTGGTACGGGCGCTAAAGTTCGTCCCGTAGTTTCCTGTAAAGGAACCACCTGTCAGTATGGACTTCTCGATTCGTTTGCGATTTCAGAGGAGATTCATAAACGTTTTTATGAGGGGTATCATGATGTGAAGCTGCCTCATAAGTTTAAAATTGCAGTAGGCGGTTGTCCAAATAACTGTGTAAAACCGAATCTGAATGATCTGGGTATTATTGGGCAACGAATTCCTCATTTCAAAGCAGAGCTTTGTAAAGGATGTAAAAAATGTAGTGTTGAGGCAGTTTGCCCGATGGGAGCTGCCAAAGTATCGGATAAGAAATTACATATTGATGAAAATGTCTGTATTCACTGTGGTCGATGTGTGGGAAACTGCAGATTCGATTCGATTACAGATGGAACGTATGGGTTTAAAATTTTTGTTGGCGGACGCTGGGGGAAGAAGATTTCTCATGGTCGTGCACTGAGTAAGGTGTTTACTACTAAGGATGAGGCAATGGATGTGATTGAGAAGGCGATTTTACTGTTCCGTGAGAGAGGACTCGCAGGCGAAAGGTTTGCGGTTATGATTGATCGGATTGGGTTTGAAACGGTTGAGGAAGCGCTTTTGAGGGATGATTCGTTATTGGAACGGAAAGAAGAAATCCTGTCCCGGGAATTATAAAATGCTATTGTCGCTACATAAATGATTTCGCTGCACAGATAAACCGGATCGATGAGTGTAAAAGACAGTTCAGCTGCATTTAGAATGCATTGCTGAGCTGTCTTTTATTTCTCTTATGGTATGTCTTTCGTGGTTTCTCTTTCTATTTTCTTTTTATCTTCTATATCCCTTCTGGTGTTATGCCGTTTTTTCAGCTTCCTGTCCGTAAGTCTTTTTTCTCACAAAGTAATAACAGATCACCTGCATGATGATAGTAATGATCCAGGAACCCGGATAGGAAATAAAGAGGATGTAGAGACTTCTGTGGGATGGGAATATTCCAAAGATCCACAGAATTCTTGTGCCTACAGTTCCTATGACGGACAGGATCATGGGGACGGTGGATGATCCCATGCCCCTCAGGGCTCCCGGAAAAAGATCCATGATTCCGCAGAGGAAGTAGGGGACGGTTGTAATAGACAGGATCTCAAGGCCTGCTTTGATAACTTCGGGATCCTCTGTGTAGATGGAGAGGATCGGGGAGCCACCGAAATAGGCTCCGCAGCCGAGAACACCTCCTACGATCACCGAAAGAATCAGGCAATCGATCAGAACTTTGTCCATTCGTTTGTATTTTCCCACACCGTAGTTCTGACTGGTAAAACTCATGCATGCCTGTGTTACGGCATTGATGGATACGTAGAGGAATCCGAGGATATTGTTGGCTGCCGTGTACCCTGCCATAGCTACCGAACCGAAGGAATTGACTGAGGACTGCAGCAGGGCATTGGAGAAGTTAATAACCGTACTCTGGATGCCCGCCGGAACACCTACCTGAAAGATCTGCATCAGATAAGCTTTTTTCATGGTCAGTTTTGAGAATCGCAACTGATAGCTTCCCTCTGACCGATACAGACACCGCAGTACCAGAATACATGAAATCAGCTGCGAAATGACCGTTGCAATGGCAACACCTTCCACCGCCATATGAAAGAAAATGACCAGAATCATATTTAACACAGCATTGATCACACCCGAAATAATCAGATAGAATAACGGGCGCTTCGTATCTCCTACCGCCCGCAAAATGGCAGCACCATAGTTATACGCCATGAAAAATGGCATACCCAGAAAATAGATCTGCATGTATAATGTTGCCTGGGCAATCACATCCTCCGGCGTTCCCATCGCTTCCAGAGACCAGCGGGAAAAGATCAGTCCGATCACTGCCATTGCCACACCGCTGATCAGTGCCAGTGCAATAGACGTATGAACCGTTTCTGACATTTCTTTTGTTTTTCCTGCTCCGTAGAACCTGGCCGCCAGTACATTGGTTCCCAGAGAAATTCCGATAAACAGGTTGGTAAAAACATTGATGAGTGCTGTTGTAGATCCTACGGCCGCCAGTGACTGGCTGCCGCTGAACCTTCCCACTACCACGATATCCACAGCATTGAACATCAGCTGCAGAATACCGGAAAGCATCAGCGGCAATGCAAAAGATATCAGTTTATCCATGATCGACCCGTTGCACATATCGATCTCATATTTATTATTTTTCATAGTGTGTTCTCCCTTACCTACGCCAGATGATCTGTTTCTTTTCTTTATATTCTGAACTATTTTCCCTATAAAATCAACATCTCTTTCTTTTATAATTATGCAAAATAACCACTGACTTTTTGCAAATTCGACATTTTTGAATTAAATACATCAATCCATTGAAATCGCTGTTTTTTTTCAGTATAATGACTAATGGTGATAGTGATTATACACCTATTGATAAGGAGGAATATATTATGGCAACATGGAAAAATCTGGACACCCTCTCATCTTATGATAAGCTTTCCGGACTGAAAAATCATGTGGATATTGCCACTGCAATGTCCGGAGAACAGGGTGGCGAACGTGTAAAGAACTACAGCACTCCAATGGCTGCAGGTTTACAGTACAATTACGCAGCAAAAGAAGTAGATGAAACTGTCCTGACAGCTCTGGCTGAACTGGCAGACGAAGCACAGTTAATTGATAAATTTGAGGAGCTGTACAACGGCGCTGTAATCAACACCGGCGAAAAACGTATGGTTCTGCATCACCTGGCACGTACACAGCTGGGTAATCCTGTCGTTGTTGACGGCGTTGACAAACGTGACTTCTATGTGGCACAGCAGAAAAAAGCTGCTGATTTTGCTAATAAAGTACATGCCGGTGAAATCGTAAACGAAGCCGGCGAGAAATTCACAACCGTTGTACAGATCGGTATCGGCGGAAGTGACCTGGGTCCCCGCGCTTTATATATCGCGCTGGAAAACTGGGCAAAAGCCAACAATACCTTCAAAATGGAAGCAAAATTCATCAGCAATGTAGACCCGGATGATGCGGCTGCTGTTCTGGCATCTGTAGATCTGGCACACGCACTGTTTATCGTAGTATCCAAATCAGGTACAACTCTGGAGACCCTGACCAATGAAGCATTCGTAAAAGATGCGCTGACAAAAGCAGGTCTGAATCCTTCCAAGCACATGCTGGCAGTTACCAGTGAGACTTCTCCACTGGCTAAGAGTGATGAATATCTGACTGCGATCTTCATGGATGACTATATCGGAGGACGTTACTCTTCCGTATCCGGTGTAGGTGGAGCGATCCTTTCTCTGGCTTTCGGACCGGAAGTTTTCGCAGAACTTCTGGATGGTGCAGCAGCCGAAGACAAACTGGCTACCAACCGTGATCTGTTGAAAAACCCGGATATGCTGGATGCTCTGATCGGCGTATATGAAAGAAATGTACAGGGATATCCTTCCACAGCAGTTCTGCCATACTCTCAGGCACTGAGCCGTTTCCCGGCACACCTGCAGCAGTGTGACATGGAATCCAACGGAAAATCTGTCAACCGTTTCGGTGAACCGGTAGATTATGTAACCGGACCGGTCATCTTCGGAGAACCGGGAACCAATGGACAGCACTCTTTCTACCAGTTACTGCATCAGGGAACTGACATCGTTCCACTGCAGTTCATCGGCTTCAAAAACAGCCAGCTGGGTGTAGATGTGGATATCGAAAGCAGCACCAGCCAGCAGAAGCTGTGTGCAAACGTAGCTGCCCAGATCGTGGCATTTGCCTGCGGTAAAGAAGACGAAAATCTGAACAAAAATTTCAAAGGAAAACGTCCTTCCAGCATCATTGTAGGAGACAAACTGACACCGGCATCTTTAGGTGCCCTGTTAGCTCACTTTGAAAACAAAATCATGTTCCAGGGCTTTGTATGGAATCTGAACAGCTTTGACCAGGAAGGCGTACAGCTTGGTAAGATTCTTGCAAAACGTGTTCTGGCTCATGATACCGACGGTGCACTGAAAGTCTTCAGTGATATGCTGAATATCTAAGCAAAACTGTTTGTGCAACGATATCAGATTTCCCTGTATTCATGGATTCCTGAACGTTGTCCTCTGTAAAAAGAAGCCATATCATCTTTCACAGGATGATATGGCTTCTTTTATCTCTTTACACATTTTCTGTGGCAGTTTCCTTTTTATAGAGATCATAATATTTTGAGGTTCTCTGCCGATATAACATCAGACAGCCACGAACACAAAGTTCCACCGCCATAGCGATCCACATACCGTGAAGGCCCAGACTTTTTACAAGAATCATTGCCAGACCCAGCCGGACGATCCAGATACTTCCAAGATTCATAAGGCTTGGAACAAAAGTATCACCTGCGCCACGAAGTGCTCCTGCTGCCACGATAGATGCTCCAAACAATGGTTCCGCCAGAAGTTCGATACGAAGTACCTGTGCCGCCAGCGTCCGTACGGATGGATCCGGTGTCAATACCCGGAATACAATCGGACAGATCAGCATCATGATCGCTCCGGTTGCAGCCATGAAGCATGCACCCATCGCTGTACAGATATTCCCATACCTTTTTGCCTGTTTTGCCTCACCTGCACCCACGCTTCTCCCAACCAGTGTTGTTGCCGCCGACCCAATACCATATCCCGGCATATAGCACAGACTCTCCGCTGTCACTGCAAAAGAATTTGCCGCAATAGAAACAGCGCCCAATGGGGCGATGATCATTGTGGCTGCCACCATCGCACTGTTTATGGCTATTTCCTGCACTGCCACCGGCGTTCCGATCCGGAATGCTCTCTTTAATATCTCCGGATCATAGTGAAACCCTTCCGTTCTCCTGAGATGCAGTTTTTCATTGTGGACACAGCACCGCGCCGTCATGGTCAGGCTGACGCATGCACAGGCAAGCGCTGTTCCCATCCCGGCACCCATAACTCCGAATCTTGGTATCAGAAGTGCATTGAAAATCACATCCAACACACACATGATTGCATTCAGGATACTTGGTGTCACCATATCTCCGCTGCACTGCAGGAAAGACGAATTCAGGGAATTGATCTGTGAAAACGGTACCATCAGCGCATAGACCATAAAATACGCCGATGCATCTTTCCGGATCTCCGGATTACCGCCCAGCCACACCGGCAGTCTTCCGCTGATGGAAAGTCCGATCAGACACAAAATTCCTGATACCAGAAGTGCAACCAGCAGACCATGGCATACCACCTGTCTGGCTTCTTTCTCTTTTTTCCCTCCAATATGATGTGCGACCTGTACGGAAAATCCCGCTGCTATCGCATAAGTAATTCCGCCAAACAACCAGGTAGTTGTTGCTACCAGACCGATCGCAGCAGAAGCATTTGCTCCCAGTGCTCCTACCATCGCAGAATCTATATATTGCATGGCTATTGTTGTAATTTGTGTCAGAATAGCTGGCAGGCTCAAATGCCATACTTCTCCAATCTGCTGCCACAATTCCTGACTGCGTTGTTCTCTCATTTTTCTTCCTCTTATCTTCCCGTTTTTTCCTAAACATTGCCATGGTCCGAATCATCTAATTTAGTTCCATGGGCATTTTATCTATATTTTTTTTAATTTTTTCTCATTTTTGTTATACTTTCACAATTGATTATACTATCTCCCAGAGATTTTCACAATGGATATACTACAAGTTTCTGCTTCATATACAGGATAACTGTTTTCTGCAAACATTTATGTCTCCCGGTGCTATTTTTTCTCTACCATCAATACCCGATCTTTTACTGTAATACCTGGTATCTGAGGCAGGGCGGTATCTGTATGACAGGAGCGGTAAAGATCCGCAAGTCTCACCGGTGCCTGTGCCGATGAATCGGTACGATTTTCATACAACCCGGTAAGAAAATCTCCCAGTGAGATCCCCTGCTCTTCCACAGCCTGCGACAGTTCCGAAAGACTGTCTGTTGTGAAAATACAGAGACTGTTTCCGAGGCTGCTCTCCGACTCCATTCCCTTAAGCACTTCTCTTAATCTCTCCCTGTTTTCCCGGAGAGAGGTACCAAAAATTACTGCTTTTACATGTCCGATATCCAGATACTGTTCCCTGGTCGCTTCGTAAGCAGTATGGATCTGCGCCCCATCCGAACCGTTAAAATACAGTTCATTTCCCGGCTGCGTCTCTGCGCTTTGTTTCCTCTGCCCGGTGTCTTCGGCAAGAGATGCCATATGCATCCACACTGTATACCTTTGTTCTTCTTTCTGCCAGTCGATGCCGATCACCTGCGGATACGCCCGTTTTTCCGGTTCCACCGCCTGACAGGCAATAAGAAAAACAAATCCGGATACAAGCAGGCAAAACAGAAGTTTCACTCCAGTCCGGATGCTCTGCCTTTCTTTATCTTTTTCCATAAGATTTTCTCCTCGCCCATGCTGCACAGACCGTCATCATCAAACATACGGGCAGATAGACCCGACTTAACATCTTCGGGTACTGACGACTCCAGTTCCACTGCTCCTGTGCTGTTGTTCCCAGTAAAAAACAAAGAATCGCTGACGGAAGACGGCCAATAGAAATATGAATCCTGTCCGCCACATAGCTGCTGTAAAAGAAGATACTGCCCAGCAAAAAGACCAGCGAAAACAATAGTATGCTTAAAAAAATCAAATCTACCCGTCTTAAAAAGCCACCGGGGAGCTCCACGCCCGCCATCACTTCCAGAATCGGACAGGTATTCATAGTTGTTGCATCTGTTCCAAAATTGACAGTGAGAAGCACCGCTCCCGTCAGAAACCAGAGGGATAACTGACCAATGGCCGGCGCAAGTCCTTCTTTTCTTCTTTTTTCTTTGCTGTCACGAACCTGTACCGTCAGCCAGGTCATCAGACCGATGCCAGATCCGTATGCCACATATTTTCCGATGCTTTTCACACTCCGTTTCCAGTCAAACCCTGTTGTTTCCAGATGTTGATCGCCCCACACCATCTCCAGAGAGGGACTGTTTTGAACTGCAGCCAGCAACAGCAAGATCCCTCCCAGCCATGCTGCAACCCCCCATGAGATTTGCGCCAGCCGCCCCCGTGCCTGTACATGATGGGATCCTCCAAGTGCCGCAAGAACAAAAATAAGGGAAAGTAATGTCTCAGGCACTCCGGAAACCAGATATTCTCCTGCCAGATGCCCGACTTTTCCCACCAGCCATCCACCGGTAAGCACCAGATAGCTCTCCCAGATTCCAGCTATCAGCCAGGCGGGAACTTTTCCCAGATACCGGATCGGATCCCGGAATACTGTCATCTGCCTTCGAAGGATCCCGCTCCACAGGACGAGAAGTACACCGCCGATCAGGATTCCTACTGCTCCTTCTCTTCCGGTAAATTCCGGAATTCCCCATATCAATCCCATGCCCAGTGCCGCAAGCAAGCACTGACAGTGCATCTGCGACCATGAGATTCTATTATTCTCTGCAAACATTGCCTCCGTCACTCCTCATTTTTCTATTTTTCCCTTAAGCGAACTCTCTGGGGTCTTCGCGTATAGATCGGACGATACCGCATTTTCCTCATCGGTGCCCGCACCAGAAGATCCCGTTCGTCCTGATATCCGGCAATATCTTTTCCGATAAATGGCATCAGATATGGAATCTTAAAACTGGTCAGCCGGGCCAGATGTCCCAAAAGCAGATACAGACCCAGTACGATTCCATACATGCCCAACAGTCCTCCAAGCAGAATAAAACCATATTTGATCAGCCTGAATGCCGAAGTACATTCTTCATTCGGTATAGCAAAAGAACTCAATGCACTTAACGCCACGATCACCACCGCCATCGGACTCACCAGATTGGCACTCACCGCCGCATCACCGATGATCAGCCCTCCTACAATACCAATCGTTCCACTTAAAGCTCCAGGCATCCGAATCCCCGCCTCACGGATCAGTTCAAATGCCAGTTCCATAAACAATACTTCCAGAAGACTTGGAAACGGAACCCCCTGCCGGGACTCTGCAAAGGACAGGATCAGATTGGTCGGCAGGATCATCGTATGGAACCCAATCACTGCCAGATATGTTCCGGATAACAAAAAAGAAAAGATCATCGCCGCATATCGGATCACCCGTTCAAAAGAGGCAATCTCAAACCGATTATAACGATCCTCCGTCACATTCATAAAATCCTGAAATACACTGGGGAGCAACAATGCTACCGGTGAATTGTCACACAACAGAACAACTCTTCCATCCAGTACTTCCATCGCAGCAAGATCCGGTCGTTCGGTAGTCTGAAACTGTGGAAACGGTGACACCCAGTCCTCCTCTGCCAGCTGCTCAATGATTCCACTGTCAAGAACCCCATCAATTACAAATTGATCAATGCCCCGCCGGATCTGTTCCAGCACTTCCGGATATACCAGCTCTTTCATATATACCAGTACCAGCCTTGTATTTGACCGGACACCTGCGGTCAGCTCTTCTACTTTCATATCTGTACTCCGAATTCTTTTTCGGATCAGTGCTGTATTGGTTTTTACCGACTCGGTAAATCCTTCGTTGGATCCCCTCAACACCTTTTCTGTATCTGTATTATCTACAGAGCGTGCGGGATATCCCTTACTTCCGATTTTCAGCCCTTTATCATATCCCTCTACCAGAAGAAGCAGATTCCCTGCCAGCATTGCATTCATCCCTTCTTCCCGGGTCTGCAGTGGCTGTGCTTCCGAAAGCCCCAGGCTGTTTGCTTCCACTGCCTGATACACTTCTTTCGGATCTTTCCCCGCCATGTCGATAAACATCCGTCCAAGCACCGATTCTTCCAGGATCAGATTCGGTACGGTATTTTCCACATAGATGGCAAGTGCAGAGACGCTGCCGTCTTTCCCGAGTCTCATGGGCTGGAGTTTAATATCCGAACATCCTTCGCAGCGGCTTCGAAACCAGATCTCATTTTCTTCCAGATTTTTTGTTATCGGTGTTCCATCTGCCATCCTTTTCCTTCCTTTCTTTCACTCTCCTTATTCTCCCCGGTTCTTCCGATTCTATACCCGGAAAACCCGAACATGTAAAATAAACAAAAAAAGCAGAAAAACAGGAAGACTCTAATGATCTTCCCATCTTTCTGCCTCTCTGTTTCCTTATTTTTACTGTTCTTCTTTATTCATCTGCTCCAGGCTTCGCAGAATCGCATTCTGCTGATTGACAATATGAATGCAGATATCTTTCACTGCCTGCTGCTGATTTCTGGCTTTGAGTGCCCTGTATACAGCATAGTGTTCTTCCACCAGGGTCTTACGGCTCTCCACATCTTTCAGATATTCCACACGATAGCGATACATCTGTTCCCGGATGTTGCTGATGATCTGTACCAGTCGCTTGTTATGGGTACTTCCATAGATCACTTCATGTACCTTTACATCCGCTGCCGCAAGCACCCCAAGATTGTCTTCTTTCATTGCTTCCTCGAATTCCTTCACAGCCTGTTCCAGTTCTTCCAGTTCTTCTTCTGTGATCCTCTGGCACGCGATCCGTACCGCCAGTTCTTCCAGCCCCAGACGGACTTCCAGCACATCTTTCAGATCCTTCTCGGAAATCTCAGCCACCTGTGCACCTTTTCTGGGAATCATGATCACCAGACCTTCCTGTTCCAGCATTCGGATAGCCTCCCGTACAGGCGTACGGCTGACCCCCAGTCGCTGAGAAAGTGCGATTTCCATCAGACGTTCTCCGGGCTTCAGTTCGCCTCGGAGAATTGCCTGACGAAGCGTATTAAAAACCACATCCCGCAGTGGCAGATATTCATTCATCTCCAGGTGCAAATCACTCGCCATCGATTGTTTTTCCTCCATAGTTGTTAAATGGTACCGTCAGAAATACCTGCTGGCATGATCCGCTCTCCCGCAGCTTCTGACACGCCTTCTGTGCTTTTTCTTCATTGTCAAAAATTCCAAATACCGTAGGACCGCTTCCGCTCATCATTGCATTCACCGCTCCCAAGGTCTTCATCTGTTCCTTGATTCTTTCCACTTCCGGGTAGGCGGGAATCGTCACATCCTGCAAGACATTTCCCATCCGTTCCGTAATGCCATACAGATTTCCGTCTTCCAGTGCCTTTTTCATCCCGTCGATATCCGGATGTACCGTATCCGTATTCAAATCAAGTGTTGTATATACATATTTTGTAGATACACTGATCCCTGGTTTTCCGATCAGTATCCAGCAATCCGGCATCGGCGGAAGTACTGTCAGTTTTTCTCCGATTCCCTCTGCCAGTGCAGTTCCTCGAAGCACACAGTACGGAACATCCGCACCGATCTGCACACCAAGTTCCATCAGTTTTTCTTTGGATAGTCCACAGTGAAACAGGCGATTCATGCCTACCAGCGTCGCTGCCGCATCAGAACTTCCCCCTGCCATACCTGCTGCCACCGGAATCACTTTATGCAGATGGATACTTACACCTTCTATGATTCCACAGGTATCCATCATCAGTTTCGCCGCCCGCCATACCAGGTTATTTTCATCCACCGGGATATATTTTTTATTGGTTGTCAGATGAATCCCCGGCTCCACACTATTTCGCATATCCAACTGATCATACATACGGATTGTCTGCATGATCATGCGGACCTCATGGTATCCGTCTTCCCGTTTTCCTAACACATCCAACCCAAGATTGATCTTCGCAAAAGCCTGTAAACGCATCCTTTCTGCTCCTTTTCTTCTGCACCTGTCTTTTTCTTTCTGTTTTCCGATGTTGTTCCGTAACATCAGAGAAGCAGATCACAAGTCGTGCAACTATGTACTTTGTATACAATATTCATGTAAAAATATATTACACTGTTTTCTTCAAAAATTCAAGCAGCACTTTTGGATTTTTTTTCTCAGTTACACCCGCTGTTTTTCACCACCAGAAGTGTCTGGCGCGGTTTGACTTCCCCTTCTCCAAGATCATTCAATTTCCGGATAGCCTCCATTGTAGTATAAAACATTTTTGCAATATCCCACAGAGTATCCCTGGGCTGTACCACATAGCATACGATTCCAGGCAGTTCTTCCAGTTTTTTCTGATCCGGCTCCCGCGTCTGGATCTCCTGTATGAGGTCTTCCTCCCACTGCATTACCAGCAAGGCATTCAGATTCAGTACCACCTTCACCTCAATCTCACTGCTGTCTAACATCATCATCGACAGCTGTTCCAGATCAGCCTGCAGCTGATAACCATATTGTCCATTGACCTGTTCTCCCTCGATCATCTGAGAGAAAGGTATCACAGTTTCCATCGAATAAAACGGCATCTCATCGTCACTGATACTGTAAAGAATCCTTACCTGTACAATTCCTTCCACCTGAATCCCATGCTCTGCCCGGTGCACACTATCCACCTTCACGCTGCCCTCTCCATGACAGATCTGAAGAATCTTTCCCTGGGCTTCTTCCACAGATATCCGGTCACTGACACGACATTTGGCAGCATTTCTTACTACCAGCTGTTCCAGCATCTGCGTTTCTCGTCGCGGAATACATTCCAGTTTCGGCGTATAGATATCCAGAAGTATCGTTTCCGTTTCTTCCTGATAAAGCCTGATATCCAGTTCCAACACCACATCCACAAGAAATACCCGTTCCTCTCCGTCCGCATCCGGTTTAATCTCCAGACTGGACTGCAACATCGTAGTATCAATATATGGAATCATATCCATCGTACATCCTGTACAGGAAAGCTCACCGGAAAATGTCATAGTCTGTTCCAGCCACTGCAGCGGGTTGGCCTCATCATCGGACACATACAGCACAAATACTGACAATTCCCCCCTCGCTGTGACCTTTCCTTCCTGGGCCCGCATCTCAAGCCCCCGTACCTGAATATCCTTCCACAGAATCTGGTGAATATTCGGCTTGTTCGAAGCAATCGTAATTTCCTCTTTCTTTCGCAGGGTGTCTTTTTTATGTACAGCAAGTGTCAAAACCCTGATCGTCTTTTTCTTTGCGGAAATCTCTTCTTCTCCTTTCAGTTCCACCGGTATCGATATCTGCTTTTCTTCATCCACAACTGCCAGGAATTCCACGATTGCCTTCACATTCAGCTTTCTGGAATTAATCAGATGAATCGTCAGATCTTCAATCTCCCACTTTAAGCAAACTTTGTCCCCGCTTTGTACCTTATCCAGATGCAATGTTTCTTCGATCGGAAGCTTTCCTTCCAGACTGGAAACTGTTTTTCCCGGATTGTCTGCCACATACAAAAGCCGGAAGATCAACTGTCCCTGAATCACAGCTTTTCCTTCGCTCACCTGGACCTGTTCAATCTCCACCTCGCCTTTCTTCTGGATGATCTGACCGATATCCGCTTTTTGATCCGGTACATTATAATCCTCATCAAAAGTAATCTGATTCTGAGCTTCGCTTTTCTTTTGCATCATATGCAAATTTTTTTTTCGCAGTTCCATATACTCCCTCCTAATCAAACACTACTTTTTTGTGACGGTTTTCCACTTTGATCACAAGATACGGACAAGATATCCCCTCCATTCCTCCATCTTTCCCCTTCGGACCGATCAGTTTTGTCTTTACATGAAGTTCCGTATCATTTTCGCTGACTTTTTCCACACGGATACTGTACCCTCCACTGCTCTGAATCCCATACCCCTGTAACAGATACAGCATATCCTCTTCCTGATATGTCATCTGAAATTCTTCCTGCTTTTTTACATCCACTACTTTCCGGATCTCGTCAGGTATCTGGTCTTCCCCCAACACCGTATATTCTACTCCATGTTCTTTTTCCTTCTTCTGCCGCATCCTTCCACATCCCCAGATACTTCCTGCCAGCACAACAATCAGAAGCAACAATACCATACTCCTGTTCATCCGCATCCCCCCACGATTGATCCTTATTATTTTATGTGGATTTTTTCCATAAATTCCTATATAATAAGTGTACTGCAGTGATGTTTCGTATCTTCATACGCGAAACATCCATCTGAGAATTCATGTATATGGAGGCACATATGATAAGATTTCTTTTAGTATGCATTACTGTTATCGGGTTTCTGATCCTCTCAATTCCTATCCTTATCGTTGAATGGATTATCGGTAAATTCAACCCCTACAAAAAGGATATCAGCTCTCTGCATCTGATCCAGTTGGTTTTCCGTTTTATCCTGTGGCTGACCGGTGTAGAAGTTACTGTTATTGGCGAAGAACTGGTTCCGACGGATGAAGCCGTTCTGTATATAGGCAACCACCGAAGTTTTTTTGATATTCTTCTCACCTACACCCGCTGCCCGCGGCTGACCGGCTATATTGCCAAGGCTGAGATGGAGAAGATACCTCTGCTTTCAAACTGGATGCATTATCTCCACTGTCTCTTCCTTGACCGGAAAGATATAAAAAAAGGACTGAAAACCATCCTGTCTGGTATCGAGCTGATCAAGTCCGGTATCTCTGTCTGCATCTTCCCGGAAGGCACCAGAAACAGGAATGAAAGCGATCTGGAACTTCTGGAATTCCATGAAGGAAGCTTTCGTCTGGCAACTAAAACTGACTGTCTGATTGTCCCGATTGCTATGAACAACACCGTATCGATCTTTGAAAAACAATTTCCGAAGATTCGAAAAAACCATGTAGTTCTGGAATACTGCAAACCATTCCGTCCATCTGAACTTTCCAAAGAGGACCAAAAACATATCGGCGAGTATACGAGAACACTGATTCTCGAAACACTGAAAAAGAACGAGCCACTGGTTTAATACCGGTGACCCGTTCTTTTTTGTTGCATACTATATTTTATTTTTGTAATGCTTCCACTATTTTTCCAAAATTCATAAAATGAGATGCTTTCACAAGGATCGTATCTCCCTGTTTCACCTGTTCTCCCAGATGCATCAGAAGTTCTTCCAGTGTATCGAAGGATACGGCTTCCAGCTGTTTTTCCGCCTGTATGCTGCTTTCCTTTGCTGCTCCGGCAATTTCTTTTGCCAGGGTTCCCACACAGATCAGAAGATCAATGCCACAATTTCCCGCGAAAGTTCCGACTTCCCTGTGCAGCTCTTTTTCATTCTCTCCCAGTTCTCCCATGTCTCCCAGAATGGCCACTTTTCTTCCCATCGCATCTTTCAGGATACCAAGAGAAGCCTTCATGGACATCGGGTTTGCGTTGTAACAGTCATCCACGATCGTGTACTTTTCGTTCTCAATGATATGGAACCGACCACTTAATGACTGCAGACTTTCAATTCCTTTCTGAATCTCAGAAAGTTCCATACCGTATGCCAGTCCGACCGCTGTTCCCGCAAGTGCATTGTAAACCATATGATGTCCCGGAATCGGTACAACCACAGAAAATGTTCCCTTCGGCGTATGAATCCGACAGGCAATCCCCTTCAGTCCTTTGCTCTCGATCTCGTCAGCATATAACGGAAATTCCTCATTCAGTCCGAAATATATCGGTCTCCTTCCCTGTACTTCTTTTACAGTGACCAGTTTATCGTCATCTCCGTTTAAGATCACTGTAGCATCCGGTTTCAGATGGTCAAATACCTCTGTCTTAGCTTTCAGTACACCATCACGATCTCCCAGATTTTCCAGATGACAGGTACCAATGTTGGTGATCACACAGGTATTTGGCTGTGCAATAGATGCCAGACGATGCATCTCACCAAAATCGCTGATTCCCATCTCCAAAACTGCAATTTCATCTTCCTCGCGAAGTCGGAACACCGTCAGTGGAAGTCCCAGTTCGTTATTAAAATTACCCAGAGTTTTCAGTACCTGAAATTTCTGTTCCAGTACTGCTGCAATCATCTCTTTCGTGCTGGTCTTTCCCACACTTCCGGTGATACCTACAACCGGAATCTGCAACTGTTCCAGATAATATGCTGCCAGATCTTTTACTGCCTGCAACGAAGACTCAACCTGAATATAAGGGAAATCCACTTCTCCTAACGGGCGTTCGCTCAGAGTAGCCAACGCCCCCTGTTTCATTACCTGATCAATAAATTTATGACCATCTGCCCTTGCACCCACAATCGGAACAAACAGGCAGCCCCTTTCTACTTTTCGACTATCTGTTGTTACTGCTTCAATGCACTGACTCTTTTTTTCTTCCGAGCCGTAATAGGTACCGTGGCAGGCAGCCGCGATATGTTCCAGTGTAAGATTCTTCATCATTACAATTTCCTCTTTTTCCGTAACTGTTTCATATCCTTACAGTTACTTTTCTTTTTGCAAACCATCATTTACTTCTGATATTTTCTCATAGAAATTTCAATCAGCTTTTCACACAGCTGAGCATAATCAATGCCCAGAACTGCCGCCTCCTGCGGAAGCAGACTGGTCGGAGTCATACCCGGAAGTGTATTTGCTTCGAGGCAGTACATGGAACCATCCTCTTTCATCAGGAAATCCAGTCTTGCATATCCCTCAACTGCCAGTGCCTTGCATCCTGCTTCTGCATATGTCTGCATCTGCCTGGTCTGCTCCTCGGTCAGAACTGCAGGACAGGTGTCGATGGTCGCGCCTGCGGAATATTTATTCTTATAATCGTAAAAGCCTTCTACCGGGGCGATCTCGATGATCGGATAGGCTTTACCGTCTACCACACCAACAGAAAATTCTCTTCCCTCGATATACTCCTCTACTACCACTTCATCCTCGTAGGAAAATGCACCTTTCAGTGCCTCTTCGTATTCTTCCGGTGTCTTTGTGATATACACTCCAACGCTTGAGCCTCCACAGCAGGTCTTAACCACAACCGGAAGTTCCATATTATAGTCAGCCAGATTCATGCTGTCTTTCCCCTTTTTCAGTTCCACACCGCGTGGTGTCGGAACACCGGAAGTCCGAAAGATTTTTTTTGTGATTCCTTTGTCCATCGCCATCGCACTGCTCAGATAACCGGTTCCGGTATACGGGATACCGCACAGATCGAAGTAGGCCTGTACTCTTCCATCTTCACCGTTCGCTCCGTGAAGTGCCATAAATACCACATCCGCTGCCTTACACAGCTCAATCACACCCGGACCGAAGAATTCTCTTCCGCTTGCCACCGCATCTTTTACCTGTGCATTAAAACTGCTGATATATGCGGCTTCTGCATCTACATCATAATCTCCGTCAAAAGCAGTGGCAGGATCTGCACCTTCCTTGCCGAAAAATACATCCACAAGAATCGCCTGATGTCCCCTGGAACGAAGTGCCTTACACACTTCTGTTCCCGATACAATAGAAACCTCACGTTCCGTGCTGGTTCCAGCTGCCAATACTACAATTTTCATTTTTCTTCTCCTACTCTTTCTTTCCAAAATTATTTTCGCAGTTTCTGTTTCAGCCACTGCTTTCTTCTTTTTAATACACGATTACCGGTGTTCCAATCTCTACCGTATTAAAGATTTTCTCCGCGTTTGCTGTAGGTGTGTTCACACATCCGTGGGAACCGCTGGTTTTGTAGATCTCACCACCGTATTCGGAACGCCAGGTATCCGCATCGTGAATTCCCACATTACCATTAAACGGCATCCAGTAGGTTACAGGCTGTGTATAACCTTCGCCTTTTAAGACTGCATCATGTTTTTTCGCATCAATTGCCCAGACACTTCCTGACGGTGTATCATATCCTTTTGACACATTACCCGTTACTACGGGCGTATCCACCACGACCACACCATCCTTGTAACACCACATTTCCTGATCCTGGATACTGATCTCTACGTAGGTACCACCGATATCGTTGGTTTCCCGGCTCTTTCCTTCATACAGATAAACCGGCTCTACCGTTCCGGTTTTTCCTTCTTTTATGTATTCCACAAGGGCTGCGGTGGTTTCTTTTTTCTTGATGACCCATCCATAATCGCCGCCCTTCAAAGTGATCTTCTTTCCTGCATGTGTGGTAAATTCATGGGTCAGACCAAATGTATCATATTTATAAGCAAGCTGCTGTACATAATCAGCCGCTTTGCTCTCATCCACCGTCCAGTTTCCATCACTGTCCCGGATCAACCAGTCTTTTACTACGGAACCATCTACCGTCTCACTCCGATCTCCGAAGTCATACGTAATATCGACTTTCAAAAGCTGATTTTTCGCATCCCTCTCGGCAATCAGATCAGGATCATCCTTCCATACCGATGGTTTTTCATAGCAGCCAAGTTCTTCCAGATTAATTTCTGTCTTTCCGCTTTCGATTGCATCCTTTACTGCCTTTTCCACTTTTGTGCGATTCAGTGTATTTCCTTCTTCCTCCGGCACGATCACATACTCGCCATTTTGCTCCTTCAGACAGGCATCCTTGGGTGCGACCACATTTTCTTCCTGAAAACAGCTCATATCATCCAAAGCTTCCTTCAGTTTTTTCTCATCATAGGTGGTCGTTACTGCCAGTTCGTATGTCTTTTTTGATGAGAATGCTGTGATCCATTTCCACTGTTCCTGTTCTTTTAACAGTTCATCTACTTTATTATCATCCACGTAAGTAAGATCGATCTGTGTTGCCTGAATTGTCTCTGTCTTTCCATCCAGTTCCGCGATCCGCAGTTTATACTGCCCAAGCTGTTTCTGAATCTTCTTTTTCACCTGCGTGGCTGTCTTGCTGCTGCAGTCGATACCACTGATCGTAGTTCCTTTCAGAA
Source organism: Clostridiales bacterium (assembly GCA_019421285.1). GTDB lineage: Bacteria > Bacillota > Clostridia > Lachnospirales > Lachnospiraceae > Oliverpabstia > Oliverpabstia tarda. Next base: position 57,941 of record JAHZFO010000003.1, on the reverse strand, counting down.
AATGGCTGGAGAAATAATAGGACACCCCCATATATCCAAGAGCCATAATCGCTACATAGGCAACCAGTACGCCAAGAACCAGTTTCTTCGCATTCTTTTTTTTCTTTTTTGCCATAACTATAATCCCTTACTTTCTTCCGAACATGCAGACCTTCCGGCGCATTTTACTTTTCCTTCTCTTTTAAAAATCTGCCGGTATTCCTGCATCATCCCTTCATTTACTTCACAGACCTACGCATATCCCCCTCGCGTCTGTCTGTTCCACATTATTCTAACACCGAACCTATGATGGGTAAAGCCATTTTCTTAAAAAAGAGCAAAAGAAAAAGACCATTTACCGGAAAATTTTTCTCCGGTAAACAGCCTTAGTTTTCCTGTGTTTTATGCTTCAAGAAGCTTATCGATACTTACTAATTTTACGCTCAGTACGAAGATTTCAACGGCAACCGCCAGTTCTTCTACTGTCGGGAAAGACGGAGCGATACGAATGTTACTGTCTTTCGGATCTTTTCCGTATGGATAGGTTGCACCTGCACCTGTCAGTACCAGACCTGCTTCTTTTGCTTTCGCAACGATAGCTTTTGCACATCCTTCCATAGAATCAAAGGAAATGAAATATCCACCCAGAGGTTTTGTCCAGGTACCGATCTCAAGACCACCCAGTTCTCTGTCCAGAACCTCCCATACTTTTTCAAACTTCGGACGCAGGATATCCGCATGTTTTCTCATATGTGCATACATTCCCTGCATATCTTTAAAGAATCTTACATGACGCAGCTGATTCAGTTTATCGTGACCGATAGTCTGCACACGCATGTATTTTTTCGCATCTTCCAGGTTTGCTTCGGATGCTGCCAGTGCTGCGATACCGGATCCCGGGAAAGATACTTTGGATGTAGAAATAAATTTCAGAACCATATTCGGATTTCCTGCTTTGACGCATTCATTTAACAGCTCCAGGATCACGTCTCTCTTGTCATCATACAGATGATGGATGGAATATGCATTATCCCAGAAAATACGGAAATCTTCTGCTGCCGGTTTCAGGTGTGCAAATCTTTTTACAGTCTCATCAGAGTACGAGATACCGGTTGGGTTTGCGTATTTCGGTACACACCAGATACCTTTGATCGCCGGATCCTCTGCTACCAGTTTCTCCACCATATCCATATCCGGACCAGTCGGCAATAATGGCACATTGATCATCTCGATTCCAAAGAATTCGGTAATACCAAAGTGACGGTCATATCCGGGTACCGGACAGAGGAATTTTACTTTATCTAATTTACACCATGGAGTGCTTCCCAGAAAACCGTGAGTCATGGCACGTGCTACGGTATCAAACATAACATTCAGGCTGGAATTGCCATAAATCAGGATGTTTCTCTCCGGCACTTCGCTCATATCAGCCAGCAGTTTTCTCGCATCACTGATACCATCCAGAATCCCATAGTTTCTGCAGTCTACTCCGTCAGAGCTTACCAGATCGGTTTCACTGTTCAGAATGTCCATCATGCCGTTACTCAGATCCAACTGAGCTTTTGCCGGTTTACCACGAGACATATCCAGTTTCAGGCCCTTACCTTTTACATCCTCAAACTGCTTCTCCAGTTCTTTCTTCAGAGCGGTTAATTCTTCTTTGCTTAACTGACTATACGGTTTCATAGATCTCCTCCTGTGCTTTTGCTTCCATCATGGTTCATTGTGCAGTCGTTTCACTTTCGCGCTACACAACGCTACTAGAAAATATTGTATCGGGAAAGTGACCATATGTCAAGAAACACTTGCATTTTCGGCAAATTATACGGATGTATTTTATTTTTCAAGGCAGTTTATGCAACTTTTCTTCATAAAACTTGCATTTTCAAATAGCTGTTGTATTGTCTTTCCGGTTTATGGTATTCTATAGATAAGTATGTCCCTTGGACATTCTGACTTTACTCATAGAACATATACAGGCTTTTTCCCAATTTCCGGAAAAATACTGTTAGTCAAACATACATTTATATAGGAAGAAAGGATATTATTATCATGTGGATTGCAGATCAATGGAAAGATTATCAGGTGCTTGACACCTCCAAAGGAGAAAAACTGGAACGTTGGGGCGACTATCTGCTGGTTCGTCCGGACCCGCAGGTTATCTGGGACACCCCGAAGAAGAATCCGGGCTGGAAAAAGATGAATGGCCACTATCACCGCAGCAAAAAGGGCGGCGGTGAATGGGAATTCTTCAACCTGCCGGAACAGTGGACCATTCAGTACAAAGACCTTACGTTCAACTTAAAACCGTTCAGCTTCAAGCACACCGGTCTTTTCCCTGAACAGGCAACCAACTGGGACTGGTTCGGTGACAAGATCCGCAAAGCCGGACGCCCGATCAAGGTGCTGAACCTCTTCGCCTACACCGGTGGTGCTACCCTTGCCGCTGCAGCTGCAGGTGCCAGTGTTACTCATGTGGATGCTTCTAAGGGAATGGTCACCTGGGCGAAGGAAAACGCAGTTTCTTCCGGTCTGAAAGATGCCCCTATCCGCTGGATCGTAGATGACTGTGTAAAATTTGTAGAACGTGAGATCCGCCGTGGCAATCACTACGATGCAATCATCATGGATCCGCCGTCTTACGGCCGTGGACCCAAAGGAGAAATCTGGAAGATCGAGGAGGCGATCCATCCGCTGATCAAGCTGTGTGCAAAACTACTCAGCGATGATCCGTTATTCTTCCTGGTAAACTCCTACACAACAGGACTTGCTCCGGCAGTACTGACTTATATGATTGCTACCGAGTTGAAACCATTTAACGGTCATGTGGACTCTCAGGAGATCGGTTTACCGGTTCGGGATACCGGACTGGTGCTTCCATGCGGGGCTTCGGGACGCTGGGAACGGTAATCATTGTAAACGATTGGTACTATGCAACATTATTATGAGAAACAGGCAGAAGAAATCCATTTTTCCGGATCTCTCCTGCCTGTTTTTTCTCTGATCTATTTCATTTTCCCATTAGTTTGTACAAATCGCCACAAACTGTTTCATACAACGATTTCCCGCATCATTGTTCATCTGTTCCGGATGGAACTGTACACCGTAGACACGTTTTGCACTGTTCGAAATAGCCTCAACTGTTCCATCTCCTGCCCGCATATCTACCTGGAAACCAGGTGCCAGATCACGGATGGACTGATGATGATAGCTGAGGACACTCACAGAACCGGAATATACTCCTGAGAGCCATCCACCGGCAACCACATGTGCCGAATGCCATACACCCATGTGACCTCCAATATTCTGATTCAGTGTTCCACCAAAAGCGACATTCACCAGCTGTATACCTTTACAGATGCCAAGAACCGGTTTTCCGGCTTCGGCACTTCTTTTCACTGCATCGATCTGTCTGTCATCCAGTGCATTGTCGATATTGCTGCTTCCTGTATTTGCCTGTCCATATCGTGATGGATCCAGATCTCCACCTCCCGGAATAATGATTCCATCATACTGTGAAGGATCATAGCCTCCTGTGACGATCACGGCATCAACACCCATTTCTCTGACTTTTGCCGCCGTAGTTGCCGCTCCTGCCTCATTGTTACCGATAACTCCGATAAGAATATTCTTCCATACACCATTTGGTTTCAGATAATAATTTCTCTTTCCATCATTGATCCAACCGGTTTTCATGGCTCCGTCACCGCCAAAATAGTACCAGGAACCGTCAACCTGACCCCAGCCTGTCTGCATCGCTCCACTTCCGTTAAAGAAGTACCAGGAGCCACCCACAACGTTCCATCCGGTGAGCATGGCTCCGCTTCCGGCGAAATAATACCAGGTGCCGTTAATCTTTTTCCAGCTATTCGTGATTCTGCTTCCATCTGTTCTCTGGTAATACCATGTGTTTCCGTCCTGTACCCATCTTGCATTCTGATCCGGGTCATAATTCGGGATCCAGTTCCCGTCAGCTCCTACCCAATATGAGCCAACCCATGTATTTGTCAGCATCGCTCCGCTTCCACCGACATAATAATTTCCAATCCATCGGTTGCTGCACATGGCACCACTTCCGTTCATATAATACCAGGAATTATCGATCAGATGCCATCCGGCTCCGACCATGGCTCCATTCCCCGGCACCATATAATACCAGGAACTGCCGATATACGCCCAACCTTCCACCATAGCTCCGCTTCCGGTCAGATAATACCAGGTTCCTCCACGGTTCAGCCAGCCTCGTTGCATCGCTCCGCTTCCATTCATGTAATACCAGATGTTTCCGTCTTTCACCCAGCCGACCTGCATCGCTCCGTTTCCCGGCTGAAAATAATACCAGGTACCACCGATATTTCCCCATCCTTCTGCCATTGCTCCACTGCCGGTCAGGTAATACCAGGTTCCTCCACGGTTCAGCCAGCCCTTCTGCATCACGCCACTTCCATTGGCATAATACCAGGTCTGTCCATCCTGAAACCAGCCGCTTTGCATTGCCCCGGCGGAATTCATATAATACCATTTTCCACCGATCCATCGCCAGCCGGTAGCCATAACTCCCTGATCGTCAAAATAATACCAGACATTTCCCAACAATCGCCATCCTGTCAACCGATTCATGTTTTCATCCAGATAGTAGGTTTGTCCGCCACTCTGATTCCATCCCGGATGTGGTGCTTCCACCGTCTGCGTCTGAACCGCAATCTGAGCTTCCTGGGACTGTACAGCGGGCTGCTGTGCTTCCTCATTCAGTTCAGGAACTGCTGCACTTTCCGATGCCGGCTGTTTTTCTTCCTTTATCTCTACTTCGGATTCCGGCTGTTCTTCTGAAACATCCTGCGTTTTGCCCTCTTCCTGTGTTTCGGATTCCGTAGCTTTGTTTTTTTGTTCCTCCTGATTCCGTGTCGTACTTTCCACTTCACCGGACTCTGATTCCGCAGGCGTTGCTACATCTTCTGTATTTTCTGTAACTTCTGCCTCCTGTGTATTCGCCTGCGACAGATACTCCCCTGTATCATCCGCATAAACAGTCGCTCCTGAAGCCAGAAGTACCGCACTGGTCAGGACTGCAACAGCCAGTTTCTTTCCGTATTTTTGTAATCTTTTGTAATGCATACACTCGCCCTCCTTGCATTCTTTCTGTTATGTCTTTTCTTTTGTTTCTTGAAGCATTACAGTTTTTGGTTTTCTGTTGTATTCTCATTTATATAGATACATAAGATCGCTTTTAGGTTCTACTTTTACTGAAATTTTTCTATGAAATTATTTATTAAAAATGCAAAAATTGATTTTTCCAAATACTGCCAGTCAAGATTGGTCTGCTGGAGCAATGATTGTTATGCAATACGTAACTGTTCAGTACCTTCGCAGTGGCTACTGAATAGTTACTGCAATACAATATAAAAATACCCCTGACAGTCTGAAATTTCCCAGACCATCAGGGATATTTTCTTAATTTATATCACCCATTAGCTGAACAGCTAAAAATAATTTGTGTCTCTTTTCCATTCAGGACTGCCTTTACCCGAGCCTCTCCTGGTTTGCATATTTTTATCTTATTTCCTTCCAGAATTTCTACAATTCCATCCTCCGATACAGTTCCAGCAGGACTACTATGTCCACTCCATACAATAGAGAGTTCCACATCGTTCAGGTCAAATGGATAGGTCACAGGATATACCTGTATATTGGGAGTTATAATATCACCAACTTTTACAAACTCATATTTATTACTTGAATCTGTATATTTCCATTCAATTTTATCCAGTTCTGTGTTATCACCGACTCCTTCTACCTTGATCGTGCAGCTGACTGTAATAGATGGATTTTTGTTATCCGGGCTGAAACCTGCTTCTAAAGATCCTTCCTGTACACTACATGTAATGGTCGTTTCGCCTTCACTCATGGCTCTTACAACACCATCCCAGTCCACTTCTGCCACCTTCGGATTGCTGGATTTCCAACCATATGCGGAAATCCAGGCATTTTCCGGTAATGTACTTACTTCAAGCTGGCGTTTATCTCCCATTTTCATATTGTAAACACTCTGTTCAAAATAAGGATTCTGAAGTTTTTGCGCTGTTTTGACTACAACAGTTGCAGTTCCAATCCTTCCGTCACCTTCTACTACAATTGTTGCAATTCCATCCGAAATACCTTTCACATAATTCCCATTAAACTCCGCTATATCTTCATTCAGAGAATACATTTTTACTTCCTCGGCTCCGCCATACCAGGAACCATCTGGAGCATATACCTGAACAAACTCACTTCTCCCAACCGGTAAAAAATCAGTTACTGCAACATTTAATGTATAATATTCTTTTGCCGTAATCGTGCAACTTGCTTTCTTTCCATCAACCTCTGCAGTGATCGTTGCTTCACCCTTACCAACTGCTTTTACTTTTCCGTTTTCTACAGTCGCAACACTTTTATCTGAACTGCTCCAGGTTACTTTCTTATCTACGGTAGTATTGGACGGGTTATACGTAACTTCCAGTGTTTCACTCTCTCCTGCCCACATTTCCAGAGAAGTCTGATTCAGGCTGATGGATTGCAAAGTGATCTCCTGTTTTTCAGGTTCTTTTTGTTTATTCGGTACCCATTTTCCGCTACCATCTACATAATACTGTCCGATCCAGGTATTCGTTGCCATGGCTCCGTCAGCTCCCAGATAATAATCACCTGCCCAGGCATTTTTTACCATTGCCCCAGATGCATCCATGTAATACCAGCTTCCGTTCACCTGTTTCCAACCGGTGACCATCCAGCCGGATCCGTCAAAGTAGTACCAGATTCCGTTGATCATTTCCCAGCCGTTCATCGTATAACCGCCATCCGCATGTCTGTAGCACCAACGGTTTCCGCTTTTCACCCAGCCGGCCTGTGTTTTCACTTTTCCGGGAATCCAGGCTCCGCTTCCGTCTACATAATTGTCACCGATCCAGGTATCTGCCTGCATGACTCCACTTTCATTCATGTAATACCAGGTGCTTCCTACCTGCACCCAGCCGGTGGCCATTGCTCCGCTTCCAGTCAGATAATACCAGCCACTCGGACGTTTTAACCAGCCCGTCACCATCCAGCCGGATCCATCGAAGTAATACCAGCTTCCGTTGATCACTTCCCAGTCATTGGTTGTATAGCTTCCATCGGCATGGCTGTACCACCAGCGGTTCCCGCTTTTCACCCAGCCTGTCTGCGTTTTTGCTTTTCCGGGGATCCAGGCTCCGCTTCCATCCACATAATTGTCACCGATCCAGGTGTCTGCCTGCATGACTCCACTTTCATTCATGTAGTACCAGGTGCTTCCTACCTGCACCCAGCCGGTGGCCATTGCTCCGCTTTCCGTCAGATAATACCAGCCACCGGAGAGTTTTAACCATCCGGTTACCATATAACCGTTTCCGTCAAAATAGTACCAGGTTCCGCCGATATTTTTCCAGCTTTTGATCGGATAACTTCCGTTATCCTCCTCCCACCACCAGCCGGTTTTGTTCTGTTTCCAGCCGCCGGCTGCCTGTACGCTGACCGGCGTAAATGTTGACGCGAGCATCAGCACAGACATCCCGATCGCCAAGGCTTTTTTGATTGTTTTGTTCTTCATATTCTTCCTCCTTCGAAGTATTTATTATAAATCCTCTTGGTTTATAAACGGTTAATGCAGATATTTTTTCATATCATCAACGGAAATCCCCATCCAGTTAGCCCAATATTCTTCTCTTTCCTGCTGAGAATAGTTTGCTAGTTCACTTTCTGATGGTCCGATGGTAAATATAAGTCCGCGTTTTTCTATTTTTCCATCCACCTTCAACACCAGAACCGCACAGCCTGCTGTCAGTGGCTGATCGGTCTTTTTCATCAGTTGTATCATACAGGATGAATTTTGTATCAGAGCATCCAAGGCTGCTTCTTTCGTAAAGTCCTTATCATCTCCGTACACCAGCTGAACATCCTGTGTTTCCTTATTTTCATCTACACCTGTAATTCCGTAAATGTCAAAATCAGGTTGCACATGCATTCCCACTTTGACCTTAGAAGCATAGACCGCATCTTCTTCATTCCACACAAATGGTTCTACACCATTTGCTGTTCTCATTTTGTTGACTTCATCAAAAAGATATTTGGCATATTCTGTGTCATAAGAGTATTCCACGACATCTTCCTCACCGGTTACGATCACTTCACATTCTGCCCGTTTACCAAGAATCTCTGCATATACGGTTGCTCTTCCCGGTTTTTGTGCGACAATGCCAAAACGATCCGCTGTCACCACACTTTCATCGCTGCTTCCCCATCTTATTCCATAACCGTTAGCATACTGATAATTTGCATACTCCACAGGTTTTGATGTTAACCGAAGCTGTGTTGTCTCGTTCTTTTCCATATATAACGTTGTCTGATCAAAATAAAGCTCTTCTAGGTCTTTATCTGCCGATACTACCTTTATTTGCCGACTTAACTCGATATCCCGTATCGTTATATGAAGCGTGGTCTCTCCTATATCCGTTGCCCACAGAGTACCTACCGGAGAATTGAGCATAAGGATATTTTCATCATCGACAGACATTCTGCTAAGATTGGTAATATCATAATTTCCCGGCTGCATATGGACAGATACTTCTGCTGCTTCCCCATATTTGAGATAATCAGCATCCGATGTGGGATACTTGATTTCTACCGATATGGATGAAGCATCTTCCGGTAACACAAGCATTTCCACCGACCGTGAAACGCCGGAAACTTTCAATGCGATTTTTACCACTCCCGCTTTATGCGCCGTAACTTTCCCATCCTTGACTGTCGCAATCGATTCATCCGAAGATGTCCACCTTTCAGTCAGATCATCTGTCGTATTTTTCGGATAATACTGCCAGTCTATCTCCTCTTCTTCTCCCGGCTTCAATGGCTGACCTGTTGTCTGCAAACGAATCGTTTCCAGCGGAACCCGTACCGGTTTCGTTCTGTCCCAGTTTCCATCCGAATCCAGATAACGGTCACCGATCCAGGTATTTTTCAGTTTCGTTCCGTTTTTTCCAACAAAGGAATCTCCGACCCACTGATTTCGAACAAGCACTCCATCCTCGTCGACATAGGACTCTCCGATCCACTGGCTGGTTACTTTTTTCCCATCCCCGCCGACATAAGAATCATTGATCCACTGATTTTTCAGTTTTTTTCCATCCGCTCCTGCATAATAGTCCTGCACCCACTGATTTTTTGTTATTTTTCCGGATATTCCTACATAATAATCATCCACCCAGCAGGCAGTCATCATCTTTCCATCGGAACCGAGATAACTGTCATCCACCCACTGATTTTTTCTCATCACTCCGTCGCCTACCGGTCCCAGATAGTACCAGCTTCCGTCGATCTTCTGCCAGCCGGTCTGCATCCAGCCGTTTTTGTCAAAATGATATTTTTTCTGATTAATGGTCTCCCAACCATTTACCGTATAGCTTCCATCACTGTGTCGATACCACCAGCGGTCATCGGAACGAATCCACTGGCTCTGAACAGCATCCGGTATCCATGCACCGGATGGGTTGACATAACAGGATCCAATCCAGGTATCTTCTGCCATCTTTCCATTTTCATACAGATAATACCAGGAACCATTGATCAGCTGCCAGCCGGTCAACATTGCCCCACTGCTGTTCATATAATACCAGGTAGTTCCATCTTTTACCCAACCGGTCAGCATCGCGCCATTACCCGGCTGCAGATAGTACCAGGTTCCCCCGATTTGTTTCCAGCCTTCCGCCATCGCTCCGCTTCCCGGCTGCAGATAGTACCACACTCCTCCGATCTGTTTCCAGCCTTCCGCCATTGCTCCGCTTCCGGTCAGATAATACCAAGACCGTCCGTCCCAGTACCATCCGGTACGCATATATCCATTCCCGTCAAATGCATACCAGGTTCCCTGAATGTATTTCCACTGATTCGCCGGCCAGCTTCCATTATCTTCCTGCCACCACCAGCCGGTACTGTTCTTTTTCCACGTTCCCGCCTGTGATATGACAGGCAGCAGCACGATCATAAGTGCCAATACCGCCATGCATATTATTTTTTTCCATCTTTTCTTTTTCATATGTACTCCTTCCTCACTATTTGGCTGCACCACATACCGAGCAGACATACCCTCTCGTCACCACTTCATCGTATGCCGGTTCATCCACCCACACCTGCTGTGTCACCGCATCATGGTGAATACTTCCGGTCTGAATCTTTCTGCTGCTGAAACCGGCATTGTGTATTGCTTCGTGTTCCTGTGCATTTGTCGTTACATCTGCACCACAGGTATTACAAAAAACATGGTATTCGTATACAGGCTCCTCGTATGCCTCCTGCACCGTCTTGGTCTCATAATGCCCGGATGCCTCATGATGAATCTTTTCTGTCTGTGCTACCCACTGATGGGTATGCTGATCTGTTTCTGATATGGATGTCCCCTGCTGATTTCCCGTACTTTCTGTATTTCCTGTGCTGTCAGTATTTTCCGTGTTTCCTTCCGTTCCCTGTGAACCGGTCGCAGCTGTCGGCTGGCCATTGTTTTCTGCCGTTGACTCTGTCTCTGCTGCCGGTGAAACAGGCTGGTTTTTCGCCGGTTCCGGTGTCGTTGTAGGTTCCGAAGTTACGGTGGGGTTTGGCGTATTCTCAGGTGTCGGCGTCACCACATTCTCTGTATTTCCGGTATCTTTTGTATCTTCCTTCACACTGGCTTCCGTCTCTTCGTTTTTTTGATCATCTGTATCCACCAGCAGCTCCTGTATCTCCTGCACCTGCTGATGCCTGTCCGGAATTTTCGCAGCACCTATCCCGATTCCCATACAGATCGCTGCTGCTGCAATTCCTGTGACAATCGCTTTTTCTATCCCCGCTTTCACCAGGAACTTCGCCTTCGGTATCTGTTCCTGAACTCCCCGAAGTTTCTGAAACAGATACATGAGAATCGGAATCGGTGCAGCTGTCCGCAGGATAACTCCCTTTTTCTCCAGTTCGGCGATCTCTTTTCCGATCTTTTTTCTCGCATAATTCAGACGGCTCTTTACAGTATTTACGCTGCAGTTTAAAGCTTCTGCGATCTCGTTGACCGACATCTGCTCATAGTAAAACATTCCCACAACCATTCTCTGCTTTTCATCCAGTTCTCCCAGAATCTGGTCTATCAGTTTTTTCGTCTCTGCCTGATCCACTACAATCTCCGGTATATGTTCCAATCTTTCGTCCTGCAGTTCGGCGATGCTTTTTCCCCCTTCACCGTCTGCCTCCGAGAATAAAACCCAGTCCACTTTCCGCAAATGTGCTTTTGCCGTATTAACCGCTATCTTTTTGATCCACACCGGAAACTTATCCGGTTCTTTCAGCTGTTTGATCTTTCGCAGGCTTTTATAGTAGGTTTCCTGTACAATATCCTGTGCGGTATCTTCATTATGTATAAATACTTTTACGATATGATATACTTCTGAATATGTAAGCGTATATAAGTTTGTAAATGCTTCTTTATCGCCTTCCACAGCTCTCTGAACCAGTTCTATGCGGTCTTGTTTATCATCTTCTTTATCGTTATCTGTAATCTGATTGTCTTCCATATTATGTCTTTCCTTTTTTCGGAGTTTTTTATATGAATAGAATTGCTTTATTTAGTAATCTGCTAATCTGTTTTGCTTTATACACATATCGATTCTGTATACTTTACATTCTATAGATGCATGAATCGGCTATTTGGTTTTATATTTTTCTGATTTTCCAAAAATATTTTTAATTCTTTTGTTTTGCTTTGCAGTTAACAATATAAATCCCGGTACACACCAGAAGCAGTGCCACTAAGCTACCGGTATTAAATGCCTGTTTCACCTCACCAAGAATCAATGCTGACAGGATCACACTGCATAATGGATTGACAAATCCGAAAATCGCCACTTTTGAGACATCGTTCCAGGCAAGCAATACTGACCACAGCGTGTAAGCAACCGCCGAAACCATTGCCAGATAGAAGATGACCACGACACTTACCGCGGTAATATTTCCAAGGTGTCCGCCCATTCCGATGCCGATCAGTGTCAGAACGACCCCTCCCATGGTAAACTGTGTTCCGCTGAGCACCACCGGGGATACTTTTTTCGAATAGATATTAATCAGGATCGTGGAGATTCCATAAGCGACCTGCGAGATCAGGATAAATCCTTCACCGGTAAACGTGAATCCCATATCCAGGGACTTTCCCATCAGATTGATCACAACCACACCGGCAAATCCAAGCACGCAGCCCGCCATTTTTCTCCCGGTCATCCGTTCGTTTCGAACGATCAGGCAGGCCATCAGGATCGCAATAAAGTTGCCAAGTCCGGTGATAATGCCCCCTTTTACTCCGGAAGTGTGGGCAACACCGATGTAAAAGAAGAAATACTGTCCCACCGTCTGTGCCAGACACACCGGAACCGCGTATTTCAGGATCGTCCGATCCGGAATCAGCACTTTTCTCTCCCGGATCGATGCAAATATCAGCACCAGCAGTCCCGCCAGTGTAAACCGAATCCCGGCAAATACAATCTGACTCGCCGTATCTGCCGCATCCACCTCCATCAGACGATACCCCGTCTTGATCACCGGAATCGCACTTCCCCACAGAATACAACATACACACGCAAGAAGCGCTACGATTCCTGTTCTTGTTAATGTGTTTTTCTTTTGTACCATTTTTCTTCTCTCTCCCCTTATTTGTTTGTATTTTTCTGATAGTACTATCATATAGCAAAAACGGATAAATTCAAAGCGATTTTATGCATCCTCAGGCAAAAAGAGACCATGCTCCTGCGCGTCATCTTTCCACTCTGTGCAAATTGGCCGCCAGTTTCTCCGCCACCGGCATACTGCGCTCTCCGGTTACTCCCATTGCGTAGAAAAACAGGATTGCCGGGTTTGATTTGTTACCTGTTGTTTGAAATATCATGCGATTACCTTCTTCTCGTCTCTGTCCGGAAGTTAGTTGTTACTTACTTTGTATTTTATCAATAAATTTGCACCAAAATCAATTGATAAAAGAAATGCCGAAAGCCCGTATGTGGGCTTTCGGCATTTCTTATCACTGTATTCTTATTATGCACAAGCTGCTATAACATTCAACGCAGATTTTTACGTCAGAATTGTTATCTCTTATACATGGTTTTTTCTTCTTCATCGGCATCAGAGATTATCGTGCCGATCTGATTCCAGTCCAGGATAACGGAATCAGTAAACGCATTGATCACCAGACCGGTTAATGTGTATTGTGTTCTCTTTGTCATATCAATCGCATCCGAGAAAGATACCTCTCTTTGATAAAATTTCTTCCCATACTCTTGCATTTCCGCTGCACTTGTAAACACAGGAAGATAATATCTTTCTCCATTTTTCAGAATATCCAGCTGGTTCTTCTCGCTGATATAGGGAACCCATACTTTACCGGTCTTCAAAGCCTCTATCATATCATTTTCTGCAGACCAGCTTTTATCTTTTTTATAAATATTCAGTGCTTCTTTCAGACTTTTCGTTACGCCGGCTGAAACAAAACCACGATTCTCTTCCGGCTTCTTCTGCCAGTAAGTTTCGTTATTGGCAGCCTGGGATGTATGATATTGCGCATATGCATTATTCTGCGTTCTTCCGTCTGTGCTGTTTCCAGCAGGATTTCCCTGATTGTTTCCAACAGAGATTTCCTGATAAAGTTTCCATTTTTTATCGATCCGGATCGCACCAACTATAGAGAGTAAAAAGGATATAGCACCAATGCCTACTGATCCACCTGATGTAATTGCCAGAAGTACATATATCAATTCTATTATAGCCAGAATATAAGCCATTGTTGTTGTTTTCTTTTTAATTAAGAGAATTCCCAGAACAATACTGACAACCATAAACAACAAATTGAGCTTTACTGCTCCCATCTGGAACAAACCATCAATGCTTCCTCCATTCTGAAGTATGCTTTGCGATAGGTGTCCTATACTCGATAGAACGAATATACCTGATACAATAGATACCACACCTGCCCAGGTAAAAAAGGAACGGATCTTTTTAAAATTAGGTAATGCTGTAAATTCTTCCTTGGTAAGCCCCTTGGGAAGTGTACTGAGATCTACTTTTTGATTTTCTGCCATTTTTAATCACTCCTTATATATCTGCTCGTATTTCCAATTGTACTTTTTTATATTTGATTTTATCTCTACTCTGTCTTCAGGACATATCTGACTTCTACACGCCTGGATGCTGCAGCATCTTCTTTGCCTTCTCCGTCCAGAATAAGATTGTTTTCTCCATTACCGACAACCTCGATAACATTCGCAAGCTCCGGATAACCTGCTTTAATATAATCTGCAACAGTCTGTGCTCTTTCCTCAGAAAGTTTTAAATTGTAAGCCTCGTCGCCTGCAGAATCAGTATAGCCCTCCACTACGATTGTGGATACCTTTCCTTCTTCTATCGCACCGGATATTACCGGTACATAGGCTGCAAGGAACTGATCCAGATAAGCCTTTCCCTCATCTGTCAGCTTCGACTTGTCCAAAGCAAACAGCACATTATTGTCCATCTGTACCGTTCCCGTTGACTCATCGATCTTCGCAGAATCAAGACCCTGCTCTTTGAAAGCTCCCATGAGTCCGCTTGAGACCGCTGTCTGGTTTTCTTTCAGTTCTCCCAGCTCCTGTTCACTCATACTGCTCACATCTGCATCTGTCGCCAGATTATCACTTAATTCACCATTCCAATAAGCAGTAGAATCATAAACATAAGGATACCATTCGCCATCCACACAGATGGACAGACCGCCATCTGCTCCTCCATTTGGCCGGGCAGTGAGAAGAAAAATACCCGTGAGTTTTCCCCCTTCGCCTTCCTCGGCTTCTCCAAGATCGTAATCATAGCGATAGGTACTGTCCCAGGTAAGGGCAAACTGATTACCTTCAATCTGTGCTGTTACATTCTCAGCTCTTTTGCCATCTGCCCACTCAATAGAAGAATCATAACCTTCTTCCGTACTCATAGTTATGTGAACGATTCCATCATATCCTGCTGTAGAATTCTCAGCATATCCCCATTCGTAAATTCCTTCATTCTTTTTTTCCGCATAAAGCATAGAAAAAGATTTAAGTCTTGTACTTTTTCCATCCTTAGACAAAATCAGATCCAATCCATCGAAGCCATAAGAGTATTCCGTCCATTCCTTGCGGTCCTGCACATAATACTCCAGCTTCGTTTCATCCTCTTCATCCGTAATCAAAGCTTCCAATCCCATATAGAGTTTGTCACCAACTACTTCATAGGCAAACTGGAAGAAATTATTTGTGGAATAAGAATATTCTCCATCTTCACTGTATTTTTTTCTTTCGACAAAGTTGGCACGCATATGATTATATTGCCAATACTCATGCAGTGCGCTGATCTGCTGGTCTGTCAGCCCCACCTCATCTTTCAATTCTTCGTCGGTTTTTCCGGCAAGGTCCGAATTCAGAAAATCAGTATCTGCCTGCAGCTCTACGGGGAGAATCTGTACTTCGTATTCTTCCGAATCTGCAAGCTGTAAAGTCATATAGTCATAATCATCTGCATGCTTCTCCGCATAGGAACCATCTTCATCTTTATACTCTTCTTCGTTCCGATAACTTCCGTAAAGCATATAAGCCTGCGGATCGGATCCCAGATTTACCAAATGCTCTATTTCTATATTTATATTTTGGGTTTGCATACTGACACTGCTATTACTGCTCTCACTACTATTCTTAATACCGGTTCCACACGCCGTAAACACCGCTGTGGACATCAAAAGGCCGAACCATACACAAAACTTTTTCATATCTTTCCTTTTCCCTTCAGCTTACTCCGTATAAACACTAAAAAACTGATCCGCCTGATCCACAGCATTCAGATCTGATCCCAAAATATCGATAGCTAACAGATAACGGGGATCCTGTTCGTTTACCAAATACACAGTCACACCATAAAAAGGAACGTCATAGTTTTTAAATGTGTATTGTGCCGCATAATGTTTCTCGCCTAAAAATGTGATTTCTTCCACATTATTTTGAAATTCTGTAATCTGTGCATCTTCTCCCACAGCTTCTTTAATATCTTCCTCAGTCGCCACTGAATTCTCCGCTATGGTCTTTTCTTCATCCCACACACTTGTATCATCTAAAGCTGCAGCATTTTGAATATTCACTCCAATATAAGTATCCTCATCCTCTGCTTCAAAAACTGTCGCGCTGCCCAGTGCTATCAGCGATCTTATCCAATCATAAGTGCTATCTGCATTAGAGGCTTCGATGGTATCCGCGTTTAGTTCGAGATTCGTTCTCTTTTCCAATGTATACGTATCCGGGAGGGCAATTGCAAAGCCAAAGGATGGGTTCTCGTATCCCTGGGATACATACCTTCCGATCATATCATTGCTTACTTTATCCTCCTCACCGGCAGCATCTGCTTCGGATTCGTCACTTGCATCTGTCTCTTCCTTTACAGATCCCATCAGTCCATCATCTGATTTTGATGATATATTGTCAGGTGACATCTTAATTTCTCCACATCCTGTTAACCCGGATAAACACAGACACCCTGCCGCAACAAGTGCAAAAATTTTATCTTTTCGATTTCTCATTCTCTCTCTTCCTTTCTTTTCCTGTAAATGTTCAGTACCCTCGCAGGATGCTGCCTGCTGAATAGTTCCCTTGGCTTATCTTACGATTTAAACCTTTCCACCCGCTTTCATCAGATATCCTCATTTACAAGGAGCAAAAGTCCCGGTATCATACCGACCCAGGTAGCCGCTATCTTTAAGCCGTTGCTGACCGGCTCCCGCCTGTCTATTCTGTTGAGAATTTTCTTTCTGATAGGGATACACCATAGCAGACCAATGCCGAGAGTACAGACACCCATCACAACTGTACAGATATTCAGAGACTTCCGTATCGCTTTCAGTTCCTTTTCATCCGGATAAGCACCTTCCAGCACAGCAGGTTCTGCTCCTGTATTCGCTTTTCCTTCTGTTCTATGTGTTGTAGTCTTTCCTGCATCATGAGTAACCTCATTTACGGAATCCCATCCTCCATGATCATCCTCACCTGCGGAACCCCATTCTCCTGTCAACTCATCTTTACCACCTGGTGGTGTCGGATCTTCATATGGTTTAGGCTCCGGCATCACCGGCATGCTTCCGCCAGTCTGTAATGCAGCCAGCGCCTGATACATCTCTCTGGCAGAAGAAAATCTGTCTTTTGGTTCATACGCACATGCTTTCAAAACAATATTCTGTAATTTCCTGCTTCCATATTTGGGTGGTGGCAAGGGATCACCTTTTTCTCTTCTCAGCTGTGCCTGCTCGTTTTCTTCATTGCTCGGTATATAATCCGCATCGATAAAAGGGCGCTTGCGGTTGTTCAGCATCCAGTAAAGAACCAATCCGAGACTGTAAATGTCAACCTCTTTTCCATATTCTTTTCTTGTAATTACTTCCGGTGCCATATATCGATCTGAGCCGGCAATCGTTGCCTGCGTTGTGTGATACATAGTTCTGGCAATTCCGAAATCGCCTAATTTATAATCTCCAAACTCCGATACCATAATATTTTCCGGCTTAATATCTCTATGTACGATATGTTTAGACTCACAAAGTACAAGCGCCGAACAGATATCCATTCCGACTTTTATAACCTTTTCTTCCGGAATACTTCCTGCATACTGTTTGATCAACGTAGTTAACGGGGTCAACAGTTCCATCCGGATAAAAACATCCCACCCGATCCCGTCTTCATGCGGTTTTGTTGCAAAATCGTCGCAGCTGACAATATTCGTCTGCCCCTTAAACGCCAGCATGATCTGATACTCATCGACATACCGGTGGAGCATATCCTTATATTTGTTTCTCACACTGACAATATCGTAACCATCTGTAAAATCCGCTTCAATGTCTTCTTTATCCTTAGGGAAAGAAATCACTTTTATGGCGGCATCTTCCATGACACCTGCAGAATTTCGCTGTGCCTGATATACACTGCCGTAGCCGCCCCGTCCCAGCTTTTTTACAATCTTCCATCCCTGCCAGGGCAGCGACGGATATCTCTCCTCTTCCATTTGCCTCTCCTCTGATTCTATCTGTTTATTTCCAGTACGATTGCTGTAATATTATCCTTACCGCCTGCTTCTAAAGCCGCTGCAAGGATTGTATCTACACACTTTGCCGGACTTTGCGTCTGCAGCAACATAGTTTCCAAAAACTCTATGGACACCATGTCACTCACACCATCACTACATATGAGAAAACGATCTCCTTTTTTAAGCTGCAGGAAGTCCGCATATGGGAGCACGCGCACTTCCTCAGGATTCATTCCCATATACTGTGTCAAATAAGGTTTTCGTCCCTGAATACCGTTTTCTTTCATATAGGCTTCATCTGTCTGATCTTCGGAAATCTGCTGAAGTTTCCCGTCTCGTAAGAGAAAGCATCTGCTGTCCCCCACATTCACAGTCCATACCTGACTGCCTGTAAAATACAGTCCTGCCAGAGTAGATCCCATCATCTCTGCATCCAGGCGAAGGTTTTCCTTAAATATCCTGTCATTTACGTAGGTGCACATTTTTTCCAGATAGTCTTTTTTATCTGCAATATCAGCTGCTTCTTCTGCATTCAAATACTGCTCTGTTGCCTTAGCAGCTATATAGGAAGCAATTTCACCATATTCTCCGCCTCCCATGCCATCAAAGACAGCAAAGAACCGATCTTTTTTTAAAGAAAAGCTTTTTTCCAGGATACTGCCAAGTCCATTGTTATCGCTTGTCATATAGCGGCCCGCGAAGAAAAAATTATCCTCGTTATTTTTTCTTCGCCTGCCTGTATGACAGCCACAGGCGGCAGAGATTCTCCCGAATCTTGTCATTATGATACTATTCATCATTTTCATCGGTTTCTTCCAACGCAGTTCGAAAAACCTGCAATTGTGCATCTACAAAACCTACGAAAGATACGTTCTCGATATCCTCCTGCATAAAAAGGAACATGGTTTCTGAATCGATATAACCTTCCGGATAGGGAATCGCGATATAATCGTAGGTTTTTTCATCCCCTTCCATTTCAACCTCAATGCCAATTGTCATTAGCTTCTTTGTCGCACCTTTTAAAGTTACGACACTTCCATTTGGTAATAATTGCTTTGCCATTTTATTTTCCTTTCTCCTCTTAACCAAACGCCAGATCTGCTATTGTACTGCCAAGTTTGCCTGCTGACTGAATCGCTTTCATCGCACCTGTGACGACATCATATCCAAAATTACCTACAGAGGTTGGATCTATACGAAGCACAGTCTTAATGATTCCATCTTTCTTGTAAAGTTTATGTGTATTTTCGATCACGTCCTTCATGTGAATTTCTCCCCACACCTTTGACGTTCCTGCGGTTCCGGTTATTGCGGTTTGAAACTTTCCAAAAGATTTTCCAAGCTGATCTACACCATTTAAGAAAGAAACAATGTCCAATCCTGTGTAGACCCAGTTGCCCATCTTTTCTCCCAGTTTCTTATCTCCAAAGAGGGCTTCTCCTGTCTCTCTGCCTTGTTTTACAAGAAATTCCTTTAATAAATTCGTATTACCGATCTTGTTATAGTCACCGGTATAGGTGTATGTTGCATCCATCATGGCATTATAAACATCA
Source organism: Clostridiales bacterium (assembly GCA_019421285.1). GTDB lineage: Bacteria > Bacillota > Clostridia > Lachnospirales > Lachnospiraceae > Oliverpabstia > Oliverpabstia tarda. Next base: position 38,283 of record JAHZFO010000003.1, on the reverse strand, counting down.
TTACATGCACTTAACGCAAGGCAGGTAGCTACCGGAAGTGCTGCACCACCGGAACCTGCTACCAGAGCTACCGCACCGGCAATTTTGACGACACCTTCACCGACTTTTACAGCGGCTTTACCATATTGAAGAGCTTTATAAACAAAGCCTTTCTCATCATAGGATTTTTTTATTTTTGCAACAGTCTTCTTCCCCTTTTTAATAACTGTTTTCGATACTCCTACCAAATCTGCTTTCAATGAGTCCAGAAAACTGTCTTTTTTCTTTTTACTTTTTGCTTTTACTTTCTTGGATGTCTTTTCGGCTTTCCTGTAGTCCTCTATGACATCAATCACACCTTGTACCTGTCCGGAACTGATTCCCTCGCCTGCTTCTCCTCCAAACACCTTAAAAAGAGACTGGTCTACCGACTGCATGGTTGTAGCACTGTTTTTTGCTGCAACAGCCCCACTGGAAAGAAGTTCTGTAATACTTGCGAAACTTTGCTGGGCACTGCTTATTTTTCCTGCGAAATTATGTGCTAACAGTTCACTCCAATGATTGTTTGTGTCATTCAAGGTACCTGTAACTTTCGAAAACAGGGCTTCATACTCTGCCGTCAGATTCTGCATTTCACCAGCCTGTGCCAACAGGGTTTCCGGATCTAATATAATTCTGGATGCCATTCTTCTCCTCCTGTCCTTACAAATGTACTCCCGGAGTCTTTCTGAGAGTACATTACAGTTTCAAGCTTGCCAGCTCAATCACGGAAGACAACTTAAAATCTTCTGGTCCGCCTGATTTGCAAATCGGCATTACACCCTCCGGGAGATTACTTGTCCTATTCCCGGCTCCGATCGGCCGGATCGAAAGTATGGATCCAATCATACTTTCTACACTGGTAAACATTTCTGATATATTTTTCTCATCTGTCGTAAAGTTCTCTGCAACCGTTTTCATGACATTTGCAAAATTTCCGGATTTTTCACTGATTTTCAAAATCTCCCGGGCATTCGACTGGGTGTAATCATTGATAGCATCCCTCTCTTTGCAATTCCAGTTGTTGTGTTCCGTGATGGATGTCAGAATTCTTGCAGCCTCCTCCACTTCTCCATAAGCGTTTGCAATCGTCTGTGCAATTTCCGTAATCGTCTGTGGATTCACATCTATAATCATCTTCTCATCTCCTAGCATCCCCTGATAGCACTTGCACCTTCCTGATCTCTTGAAACAAATTTTGTCCTGGCATCCTCCATATAGGAGAGAAATTCCTGCAAAAGTTCTTTCATCTGTCCTGCTTTTTGCATTCTCTCTGTCATAATATTAATATACGCCGTGCTCGCCTCTCCCTCCCAGGAAGAAGCAATCTGTGCCAAAAGTGACTGCGTCCGCGCATTCAAAGAATCCAGTTCATTCACATAGGCTCTCATAGAGGAAATATTATTCTGCAATCCATCTGTGTCGATTCTGATATTAGCCATGTTGAATCCCTCCACTCTAAACCATATTTTGTGATGCCATAATCGCCTTAAGCATTTCATCCTTTGCCTTATACACAGCAAGCACATGGCGAATATAATTTGTTGTTTCTTCCAGATTATTATCGAGCCTTTGAATCTGGTTGATCAGTTCCTGAGATTTATCATAAATAGCCTGTGCCGTCTGGCCTTTCGAATTTGCCCCTTCTGTCTGCGCTGCTCTCAGGCTCTGCAGTGCATTTTGCAGGATAGCCTGTGCCCGCTCGATTTTTCTGATATCCTCTCCGGCCGCGACATCATCAATCGTTATTTTTCCATTTTCATCTCTGTATGCCATTTTTTCAGTCTCCTGTCAGAATCTTTTTTACCTGCTCACAAACGACATTTTTTTCAACCAGGCGAAGTATCTTTTCCTCTGCCTGTTTCGGATCCATTTCATAGAAATATCCGCCTTTTTCTGCGTAAAAATAAAGACAGGTATCCTTTCCAATATGAGTACCTTTCAGAATGATACTTCTTTCTACCTGGTCAGTCGCGATATATGCTTCTTTTTTCTCCGTCTGCACATTGTTTTCCAAAAAGGGAGAAAGCATCCTTTCTATCCCCTCTTTGTCCTGCACCCTGATCCGGTACTCCTGTGACCGGCACTCTACGGCTGTGATCCGATTCTCCATATGATGAAATTTATAATGTACAGATTCTCCGGCCTCTTCCCGCAAGATCAGTTCCGATTCATACATTCCCTGATAAAGAGACTGTAATATTTCTATACATGCCGGCTCTACTTCCAGATTGCCCAGGAAATCCTCCTGGGCATATCCCTTTCTTTCAAGACTATCCAGAATTTCCTGTTGTTTTATTTTCCCCCGTTTTCCAATATCCTTCATAGCGGCAATATAATCATAATCCAAATATTTTCCGCCGCTTACTTTTCCGATATAATAGATTTCTTCCGGGGACAGTATGAATTCCTTCATTCTTTCCATCGCTCATTCCTTACTGACCCATGGATGCTGCAAGTCCTCCGTCAGTTTCCTCCATAGTATTGGCCGCGGTATCCAGCTTTTGTGCAAAGCTTTCCAGAAGTTCTCCAAAAGCCGTAAACTGACCATTGTAGCTTTCAAAATTTGATACATAAGCTGCTGCAGCCTCACCTTCGAATACGCCACTCATACTGTTTACGATTGTACGCATGCTGCTGATACACTGTTCAAAATTAGCTTTTTCACTGCGAAGACTTGTTGCGTTGCTTCTCATTTCCTCTGGAGTTACAATAATTTTCATTTGATTTCCACCTTTCTTTGATACGTCATTTCTGACTTTTTTATTCTTAAAAAACCTGTAAGGTTTTTAAGCTCCTGTCATTTGCTGATTTCTTTATTCTGGATGCATTATTCTATTTGTATCCCTGTATTTCCAGGATATCTCCATTCCATACACACTCTTCCAGTAAAGAATTCTCCGGGTTTAATCTTCTACCTGTTCTTTTGTCCATAAAGCTGACCTTTTCCGGGTCAAACCAGGACAATGGATCCAGTCCTTCCAGCGAATCTGAAATATCCTGCATCAGGTCTTTGATTTTCTGATGAACAGGAAGTTCCAAATCATATTCTTTTTTCTGATTTATTCTTATTGTGACTATGATTCGATTCATCTCCCTGCCTCCTGACTGTCTATGCACTTGATTTTCCTGGCGCCATTATCTGCAAAAAAGATTCCAAACCCTTTCTCCAGCTCTGCATTTCTCTGGCTTTGCACAAAATTATTTTTATAAAAACCTTCGTAATGCACTGCCGTATCAGACAGCGCCAGAGCTGATCCGGAAGATTTGAGATCCACGCCGAGCTGATCCTGCGTATAAAAATTGAAAAGGTCGCCCTGCCGGATCCCACAGAGAACCAGCACACCATAACCTTTCGTCTTTGTCATAATCCTGTGTAACTGCAGCTGTATATCATCCGGTAACTTGCTGCATTCTTTTATGTCATCGATAAGCAGGATCATCCAAGGTTCTTCCGTGATTTTGACCACAGCTTCTTTTCTTTTTCGCATGCGATCTGTCAGTTCTTTGAAGATCTGGGAAAATAAATCCTGTACTTTCTCAGTTTCTGACAGCTGCGCATAAGCAGTTCCTTTCTCCTGCAAGTCAGCCAGAGATTTTCTCTCTGAGTCCAGGCAATATAAAAGTGTATTTCCATTCACTTCCAGTACCGTCTGTCCTATTCTGCGAAGCATTGCGCTCTTTCCACATCCAACTCTTCCGGTAACAGCCATTGCCGTTGTTTCTCCCGGTTTTACATAAACCGCTTCTATGCTCTCTGTATCCAGTCCAACGGCTATCCCCTGCTCGCTGCCACTGAGATCTGCCATGCTTTTCACCGAAATACTTTCCGGAAGAACCGGTATCTTCAAAGCCGGCTTTCCTCTCCAAGCTCTTGTCATGCTTTCTGCTTCTGCTTTCAGCGCCATTTCCCGCTCTTTATCATTTTCTCCCGGTTCGTACATTGCCTTCTGGAAATTGATCAGTTCCTGATTTACTTTGATCAGAGCGTTACCCACTCTATTCGGTAATCTTGTGTCCCTCACCTGTCCTATCAAAGTGCTGTATTCACTCCGGTCGGCCTGCATGAAAGAAATTGCCCCGGAAACATTGGCTGTCAGCTTATAAGGCACGCCTGTATTATTTACACCTGTATAAACAAAATAGATTCCTTTTGATGGTCCCTCACTGAAAAGACGAACAAATACGTCTTTATAATCCTGGTTTGACTCCAGAATGCCACTGAAGCGGTCGATCAAAACAAAGACAGCCGGCATCTCTTCACTGACCAGTTCCCGGTAAGCTTTCAGAGAATCCACTCTCTCCTGATTGAAAATTTTTCTTCTCTCCTCCAGGTAATTGATCAGCATATTGATAAGCTTGCCAAGCTTTTCTTCCTGTCCGGATCCCACAACGCCTCCTACCTGCGGGAAAGCCGCCATACCTGCCATATCTGCAATGATATAAAGATGTATATCCCGGGGAGAATACATGCGGCATAAAGATGTTGCAATTGTCCGAAGCAGAGATGTCTTCCCTGTCTGGGAGCTTCCAAAGACCCCAAAATTGCCTTCCTTCAGGAAGTCCATATACTGTACTCCCTGCATCTGAAGCTCCGGCCTGTCAAATATACCAACCGGCACCGATAACCATGGAGCCTCTGTCATCTCCCATTTTTCTCCGTCAAAGCTGCCTTCCACCGGCAGCTTCTTCCAGCTGAAGAGATCCGGAAGTTCTGTTTTCCACGGTGATGGCTGTTTCTCTATACCTGCCGCTTGGGCTGTTTTCGCTATATAAGCTATCACAGCCTCAATTTCTTTCTTATCCGAAACAAATCGTGTATGATTTTCTTCTACTGTTTTGATACGCGAACCATCCATGGTTACATAACGCACTTCCAAAGCACCCTGTTCTTTATTTTCCCGATAAGGAGCACCGGACCAGGCGGATTGAATCAGTGCGAAGGTTTCTGCCTTTTCGGAGGTTCCAACCCTTACATAAGCTCTTCCTGCCTGTGTGATCATGGCCGCATCCGGTTCATGAATCATCACCTTACTGGCGGCAGCGTTTTGCACCTTCATACAGATCTGATACTGGGTATTATTCCAGGTTCCCTCATCTACCGCATCTGCAGGACTCTGGGTAGCCAGAATCAGATGTACTCCCAGAGAGCTTCCCTTTGCAGCTATGGAATCAACCATTTTCTTGACAACCGGTCTTTCCTTGATCAGCTCTTTAAATTCGTCAAACACAATCAGAAGCCTTGGTACAGCTTCCTGAAATTCTCCCTTGTGATGCCCTTTTATGTACTCCTTGATATCCTTGGCACCTACCGAAGCAAAAATGTCTTCTCTTCGCCGCAGTTCGTACTCCAGAGATTGCATACATCTGTCAATGCCACTGCCAACATCTGTAATAATCCCACAAACATGTGGCAGTTCTTCAAGAGCATATGCCGTACTCCCGCCTTTATAATCAATCACTACAAATGAAACATCTTCCGGATGATAATTGCAGGCAATGGACAAAAGCCATGAAATAAGTAATTCACTCTTTCCTGATCCTGTCATACCTGCCACAAGCCCATGAGAGCAGTGTCTGTGAAGGGATAAGGAAAACAGCTTGCCACCCTCTCCTTCTCCTAAAGGTGCCGTGATATTCACAGCACTGTCATTCTTTTTCCATCTCTCCAGTACGTTCAGATCCCGCACCCTGTTTACATCCATGCATTGCAGGAAGGTAAGCGAAGATGGGATCTGTCCCCTGGCAGCGGCATCTTCAGCCTCGATCGCCGACATCTGTCTGCAAAACGCATCAAACTTTCTCTGCGAAATCGGCGGATCCATAGTAAACCACATTTTTTCATCTGCTCTGTATTTGTAAAAAGCAGTAGCCGTCCTGTCATCATAAGGATCGTCTACATTTACGATATACTGACAAAAGTTCGGCAGATAATACTGTTCATCATATAAAAAGATTGTTGAGATACCCATTGCAGGATCATTTTCGGAAAGCATAGGCAGAAAGCACTCCGTTTTTTTCCTGGAAGCAAAAAGAAAAATATAATGTGGAACCGGACTCATCCCGTTTTTCCATTTTGCCTGAAAATCCGGATCTTTTCGTTCCGCAAGGATACTGTTTACTTTTTCCCGGAATTTCGCATAAGAATCCACATGGTCTTTTTCTCCGCTTAGTGTGGCGCTCTCGAAAGATTCTGCAGTAAGTGGATCAAAACTCAAGTATCTCGTCTGTAATTCATCATCCCAGATATGCGGAAGCCAGCGCATAGATTTCCATTCTTCCTCTTCTTCCGGATCAAAAACGCCTACAATACGAACGTCTCTGAAGAAATGTAGTGTGGAAAGTGAAACCAGCAGATTCTTCAGTAAGTCTGTTACCTTGCGTCTGTTTCCGATCACACCCACAGAACTATACTTTAGGAGATCCAGTCTGGCAGGAACATCATCTACCAGATGCGTCTCCTGTATAATCCGATCCGTTAACTCCTCCAGTTCATCCCTTTCCATATGAAAATCGTTGACATCCGTAGGAGGCTTTACCTCTACGCAAAGAGGGGCGTACCCGGCTCCCATTCTGACTTGTAAAAAGTCTGAGTCTGTCGCTGTTCTCTCCCATAAAGAAGTCGACATCTTATTTAAAATTGTTTCACAGATTTCCGGCGCAGGATTCTCCTGATTCGTGATTTCTCTTTGCTTTTCTCCAATGGCACGAATATGTGCTTTTTCTCCGGCAATATAGTCCGCATATTTCCGGAAGCGTTCTTCTTCTTCGACCATAAGCATCTTACGTGCTTTTTTATTACTGTTTCCAATCAAACTCCCAACAGGAGAAATCATCATCGCCGCGCGCATAGCAAGCATAGCAGGAGAAAAAGTCGACATGGCAATGGATGCTCCCGCCATGGCACCGCTGCTTAAAAGTGGCAAAAAGTTCGCTTTTCTGATAGAAAATTTTTGTGGTTTATCGGGTAAATGCGATAATCTCACCTCATCCACAGGCAAAGACTCTCTGATTCTCGGCGAGCGATGGTATATAGGATATCCCTTCCGCGTAGAGACAATATCCGTCGCCATCCCGGGGTGATTGATCTCCTTCTGATATTTGAATTCCGGTGTTTCATGAAGGTTATAAAAATATAGTCTGTTCTCCTTGCAGATCATACGCAGATCACAAATGTCAATTTCGTCCCCGGATTTCAGCATTGCTTTTTTCACGGGACTTCCATTCAGATAGGTGCCATATGTGCTCTCCAGATCCTCTATTCGAATTCTGCCTCTTTCGGCTGTGATAAGCAGGTGATTTCTGCTCACATAGGACTCATTCAGAACAATATCATTCTTTTTAGATCTTCCAATATGAATCTGACACTCATAAGGAATAGCATATGATTCCGGATATTCTCCTGTATCCCTTGTAAAACTTACTTCTATCTTCGGATATCCGCAAATGTGAACTAATCTGGCTTCTTCGTTAATTTCCTTTACTGACAGAGGGATTGTCTTTGCAGTTAACTTCAATACTTGTTTTTTTTCGTTAAAACACATCCCAAGCTGCCCATCTATACCAAGCTCTGACATCGGAAATAAATCTTTTTTTCCGGATCCAAGGGTATATTTTATTCCGCCTTCTATATTCACTCGATATAAGTATTTTTCAGTTAAAATTGTAACTACATAGTTCATATTGTTCTTTCGATTCCTTCCTGCAGGTACAAGATATCTTCTCTCTGTTGTAACTGTTCAGTACCTTCACAGTTACGTGCCAAAATGCATTTAAAATCACCTTCGGTGATGGCATTTTGGCTTGTATGTCTCGCGGGATACTACCTGCCGAATAGTTATCCGACATCTTTTCATATCAGGTTCAGCAGAACTTCAAGCTTCCTGTTTTTCGGGAACGCCGGTGTTCCATCTTTTTTCATAATTTGCCAAACCATGGAATAGATACCTTCGATCGGTGGAGTTGCAAATTCCACTTTGACGGAGATCCTTTCACCAGGCATAACACGTTTTTTGAATGGTACACATAATTCTCTTTTTGCGTATGAAAAGTTATCCCCATTGATACACTCTAAATAATACTCATTCCATATAGTTGTTCCTGTATTTTCAATGATCCATGTATGCGAATGCAGCTTTCCCGAGATATTTGTGACCGGATGACGGGGTATTTCTTCTATTACCTTATAATTCCCGCCATTTTTTACCCGGGATACTTTCTCATCTTCCAAATCCAATACCATGAAATGTAATCCTAGTCCTAATCTATCCGGAAAAGCCTCATTACCATTACCATCTTTCATTTTCCAGTTCATAACATAAGTTCCGGGTGTTTCCGGTGCATAAAACGATACACTGGGAGACACCTTATCCCCTGGGTAAACAACTTGGGGGAGATGAAGGATTCTGTTTTTTTCGTCTAATTCAATCACAGGCTGGTTGCATTCGTAATAACGATTTTCCCATAAAATATTACCCACATTTTTCATTACCCATGTATGATTTATTATTTCTCCCGGAGATACAATGCCCATATCCGGTGGGTATTCATATTGAAATAATATGCCGTCTTTCTCTGTTGAACTATTACTATCCTCTTCTTCCTTAAAATGTATATTATGTTCCTGATTATATATATACTGTACATAAATCTGATTAATTTCTTTTGGGAAAATGGCCAAAAGGACATAAAACGTCAGGACGTTTTCCCATCTTGTTTTCAGGCGGTTCGCCTCAGTATCAAACAAATATTTTCTGAGATTTCTGGAAATCTCAACTTCTTCTTCATCTATGATCTGCAAAAATCTGTCATTCATGCACTCTTCAGAAATCTGACCGGATAAAAGAGTCTTCGCTTTTCCTTCTATCCTTGAAATAGTCCATGGATGTTCAAACAAATATGTACGCAATTCTGTAATATACCGTGCTTCTTTTTTGCAATCTGAAAGGAATCTGCTTCTTCTCGCTTTGTCATTCCAGATTTTATAATTAAGCCATCGTATTTCTATCGGAAGAAGTTCTTCAAAAAACTCTTTTTTCGAACGATATTTGGGAGGAACCTTCCAAACGGATGGGAGTTTTCCACATTTACCTGGATAAAAAATCTCATAAACTTCTTTTAAATTCATTCCGGCTGCCCTCTCTTTATTATCAGTAAACGCGATGGTGCTGAGCGATAGTTGTATTCTATCATTATAAGGTTGTATTTGCATTGCTTTTTAAGTTGTAAAAATTATTTGTCCTTTGGCTTTATTCTCCGGAATCCCATATTAAATCTCAGCCATTCACAGGTTTCAAAAAGAGTCCTCCAAAGTTCTTTCCAGTTCATTTTTGTTGCCTGCATCATATACAGCAGAATACATGGAATCAGATATGTAAACTATGATGCCGGGAAATGAATAGATCTCTTACCTTTGTAAGTCTCAGATCCGCCGGAATTTCTTTCACTTCTCCTGCACGCCGCAGCCGACACAGCATGTGCTGAAAACCATTCCATTCCGGTCAACTAAAAGAATACTATGTTTTTAAACAAAAAAACGTTGTATCTCTTGAATCCCAGTAAATTCAAGAAATACAACGTTTTTTGTTTCTGATAGCTCCTTTAAAGAAAATCTTTTTTATGCAACCCGATTATCCGGCCTCTCATATCATTGAGCACACCATTCTGCACACCGTAATTCCTTAGTTTTCACAAGTTATCAGATAATAATCGGAAAACTCATCTCAACGATAAACTCATTTTCCTCTATCTTTGCACCAATCTCTCCATTCATACGTCTGACAAATTCTCTTGCAATAGATAACCCCAGTCCGGTAGATGTTTTACTTCTTGCTGCATCCGCTTTGTAAAATCTATCAAATACATGTTCTATATCAATCTGTTCTGAAGCTATCACCTGATTACTGATTCGCAATACCGCCTGGTTCTGCTCTCGTTTTAACACAATGCGTATTTTCTTTTTTCCATGATCCAGACCATTTTTTATTACATTCTGAATAATCCGGCTCAGCCCCTGTTTATTTCCATCTATATACAACTGTTCTTCCGTAATCTGAATGTCCGGCTGGATCTCCCTTCTCACCCAATCATCATAATACGAAAAAACAGTTTCTTTCAGAATCCGGTTGATACAACAGGATGTCAGTTCCAGACGATAGGATTCATTTTTTAACTTTGTGAACATGAAAAGTTCTTCCAGCATTTCATTCAGACTGTGTATTCTTTCATGAATAATATTCAGATAACGTCTCTGCTCTTCGACATTTTCACATGCTTCCATAAGCTGGAAATACCCGTCCAGAGATGTCAGTGGTGTCCGGATATCATGAGAAAGATTCGTATAAGTATCAGCAATCAGAGTTTCTTTCTCCTGATAGTACTGTTTCTCTTTCCTACGCAATTCCAGAAGGTCATTCAGCCTGTCTGAAAGCATTCCGATTCCTCCCAGACCAAACTCACGATGAATCAACATATTACTGTCATGTTTCATAAGGAATGCCAACTGGCGGCAGATATCTTTCACCTGCCGCTGATATTTCCATATAATAATTGATTGTAAAATAATAATTCCTGCCAGTATCCCGATTATGATATACATCCGTTAAATATCCCTCTTTTGAAAAACAACACTGCTTGCAGATATCATTATAATAATGAATACGCATGCCACACCAAGTGCTAAAAAACAATCCTTTCCACTTGGATTCATAGGAAGAAGTGATATTTTCCCAGTGATCGTATACTTATACATCTGGAAATTATGAATTCCCATTTTCCGAACTGCGCTGTTTACTAATCCGTATACAATACTCATTACGTTCATTGTCAGACAAATGGAAATAACCATGCTGATCACATTATTTTTCAAAACAATCGCAATCGCCATACAAATCAATACGAGCGCATAATGAAGTACCAACTCAGTCAGGAAATAAGAGCAGGCGGCCTTTGGATCGCCCCACTCCAAGTCTCCGAAGACAATATAGTTCGCCACTGCCTGCAGTATAAATGCCCCTGTCATTGTCAGTGCCATAAAAACTGCCAGGGCAATGGATCTGGAGAAAATCAAAGCTCCTCTTTTTTGAACCTGACCGCCAATATTTTTAATATAACCACTTCCTATATCTGCTGTTGAAAACAGAACAGCAAAAATCACCAAAAACAATGCGTAAAATTTTCCCTGAGAATTCGCATAAAAAATGTCGTATACTGTAACTTTTTTTCCAGGTTCTGTAGGTAATGTCACCATCATTCCCACATTAATATTCTCTGCTGTTGGCTCAGTAAACTGCTCCTGCTGCGCAGCATCCTCTTTGTTCAATGAATCATAATCTGTTTTACACAGAAAGGTTGTAAACAATACTGCCACAGCCAGCACGATCCAGACTATATACATACTTTTTGTCCGAAACATCCGGTACAAATCCATTTTTATCATATTAAGCATGGCTGGCACCTCCTGTCAGATTCAGGAAATAAGCTTCCAGTTCTTCACTGGTTATAGAAATCCCTTTTACCGGGATTCCGGCCTTCGCAAGCTCCATATTCAATGATGCACTTTCACTCAGACGTTCAAAAATGTGAATATGCTCTTTATCTGTTACCTGATAACTCGTAAATCCCATGGCATCCAAAACCGGAATCGCCCGCTTCGGATCATCCAGTGTCAATTCCATCCGTTCACTACATCTTCTCATTAATTCATCTCTTGTAAGTTCCTGCAATAAGCTTCCATTGTGAATGATTCCATAATCAGTAGCAATCTTCGATAATTCTTCCAGAATATGACTGGAAATACAAATCGTCATATTTCTCTCTTTCTGAAGCCTCTGAATCGTATCGCGAACCTCTGCAATCCCCTGTGGATCCAGCCCATTGATTGGCTCATCAAGGACTAATAAGTCCGGTTCTCCAACTAAGGCAAGGCCGATTCCCAGACGCTGTTTCATTCCAAGTGAAAAGTGTTTTGTCTTTTTTCTTCCCACCTGCTCCAGACCTACTGTTTTCAATATCTCTTCCACATAATCTGCTTTCTTTATTCCCAACAGCTTGCATTTGATATTCAGATTTTCATATGCGGTCATATTTCCATACAACCCGGGCGCTTCAATCAGACATCCCACCCGTGAGCGGACTTTTTGCAAATCCTTTCCTTTGTATCCAAAGATTTCGATTTCTCCACTGGTCGGTTTGGAAAGTCCACTGATCATCTTCAGGCAGGTTGTCTTCCCCGCTCCATTCCGTCCTATAAATCCATAAATAGCGCCCTTTTTAATATGCATACTGACACTGTCCACAGCCTTATGGTGACCATACTGCTTCGTCAATCCTCTTGTTTCCAATAACATCTCACTCAATTTTTTCATCTCCTTTTCTTATCTGCATTTATAATAAAAGAGGAATCCTAATCAAACGCAAATAAACAGTAAAAAAAGAGTAAAGATTATGCATGAAGACGATAACCGATTCCCCATACTGTCTCGATGTACTCGTCTGAAGTCACTTGTTTGATTTTCTTGCGGATATTGCTGATATGCACATCCAAGGTCTTCGTCTCACCCATATAAGGCTCATCCCAGGCATATTCGAAAATATCCTCTTTACTAAAAACCTGTTTTGGATTTCTGAGCAGTAATTCTAAAATTGCGAACTCCTGTTTTGTGATCTTAGAAAGTATTCTTCCATCAATTCTGACCTGAAATGTATCTCTGTTCAATACCATATCTTTAAATGAAAGATCACGTTCTATACCCGTTTCTTTTTCTTCTTTGCGACGAAGCTGTACCTGGACTCTTGCCAGCACTTCTCTGATTTCAAATGGTTTCGTTATATAATCATCAGCTCCGCTGGTCAAAACCTCTACCTTTTCATCCAGACTGTCTTTTGCAGTCAGAACAATAACCGGAAGATTTCCCTTTTTTCGTATTTCTTCCAGAACCGCTTCTCCTGAAATCCCAGGCAGCATCAGATCCAGCAATACCAGTGCATAGCCATGCTTCTGCATATTCAAAAGCAGCTTTGCTTCGGTTCCTGAAAAGGCCTGTTCACAGGAATATCCTTCTTTTGATAATGCCTCCCGGAGCAAATTATTGATATTGGTGTCGTCCTCTACGATCAGTATTTTCTGCATGATTGTCACTCCTTCATTTTAACAGGTGAAAACATTATATTCCTGTATTATACACCTTTCTCTTTTGAAAAATAAGTTCTTTCTGGAAAAGCCATTCATATGCAGCATCCGCATGTCCCAAATTATGAATCGCCATTTCTATCTCTGCCGAGAACATGATCAAACTCATCCAGAATATCCGTCATCAAGCCTTCATCCATCCGACTTCTACACTCTGCAATCAATACAGCCGGAATTCCATAAAATGCTTCTGCAATACTGCCTGTAATAGCACCAAGTGTGTCAGTATCTCCACCAAGTGATACTGCATTCCGTATGGCATCCTCAAAATCTTTGGATTCCAGAAATGCAATCATTGCCTCCGGTACTGTTCTCTGACAAGTCTCATCCATATGATATCCCGGTCTGATCTCATCCAGTGTTCTATCAAGATTGTAATGAAACTCCCTCTCGATGTATTCTTTGATTTCTTCTTTGGAAGATCCGTTTCTAGCCATGTATATTGCACTGGCTGTTGCCTCTGCGCCCTTTATGCCTTCCGGATGATTATGTGTCACATTTGCTGTCGCTCTTGCCACCTCTCTTGTTCTTTCCATCGAATCATAAAGCCATCCCGCCGCTGACACTCTCATGGCAGAACCATTCCCATAACTTCCATATGGCTTAGGATTTCTTTCTCCAAGCCAATACCTGAATCTTCCACCATAACCTGCATATGGATATCTTTTCCCCAAATCCTGCATATTAGTTACTACTGCCTCTTCAATTTCCTTTACTGTAGCTTGCGTTCCGACTGCAAGAAGAGCTTCTCCAACTGCTATTGTCATAACAGAATCATCTGTAAAGTCACAGCCTTTAGTAAACAGATCGAATTCCTTTGTTTTATCTCCTCTGTCAAACTCAAATGGACTTCCTATAATATCTCCTAAAATTGCTCCGTACATATATGCCTCCTATCTCCGGATTGCTCCGGCAGCTCTTTTCTTTGTTACAATATAAGTATAGTTGAGCGGCATCTTTATATGGTCGCTGTCCGGGCGACACTTTTTAGCGCAAAAGCAAACGCCGATACTATAAGTACCGACGCAACATATCTGCTTTAACTTTTGTTATATCGTTGCAAACTATCTTAAACGGCATCGTACTTCTCCTTATCTCCTAATTCTCATCCGATTCATAATAGCATTAGTTGCATTTTATTTCATCGCTTTCCATATCTTTCCTCAGCATACTTTTCATGTTTATTGTCACTTTCTGTCTCCTGAACTGCATCATCTACCGTTACTTTTTCAAATGGGTTTTTTACATTATCTTCAGGTCCACAGAAGATAATTTTCGTATGTATTCTCGCCTTCTGCCTGTCTTCCTTTGAAAAATCTATCCATCCCAATTGCATATTGTTCCTCTCCCCACTTAACTGTTTATCTGATACTTATAATGAATTACAACTGTTCTCAGTATAGCATATATTGCTTTATTAAGTATCAATAATTTGCCTTATGAAAAGATAGGGAAAAACGAACCGGTTTGCATTGCAGAGGATGTGCCATTTGAGATTCCCAGGTTCTGTAATAATTCCGCCCTTTCATACTATACAGTCTTGAATATATTTGCTAAAATAGAACCTAATCTCTACAGAAAGCGAGGCACACATCATGAAACTTACTATTCTAGGTACCGGCAATGCCATGGTCACGAAATGCTACAATACCTGTTTTGCTATTGAAAATGATGGTCACTATTTTCTGGTTGATGGTGGCGGTGGCAATACTATTATGAAGCAGTTAAAAAATGCGGATATTGACTGGAGGGAAATCACAGATGTCTTTGTTACGCATAAACACATAGACCATATTATGGGAATTGTCTGGATTATGCGTCTGTTTGGTCAAAATATTGCAGAAAAAGGTCTGGATCGTGAACTGAATATTTATGGGCATGAAGAAGTCATTCATATCCTGCACTCCATGGCAGAATTGCTCCTTCAGAAGAAACACTGCGCTGCCATTGGCAAACAGATTCATATGATTAAAGTAAAGGACGGAGAAGAAAAAGACATTCTGAAACATAAAGTAACCTTTTTTGATATTCAATCTACTAAGGCAAAGCAGTTTGGCTTTTCCATGGCCTTAGACGATGGGGAAAAATTAACCTGCTGCGGTGATGAACCATTTAACCCTTGTGAAGAAACATATGCCAAAGACAGCAAATGGCTTCTTCATGAAGCATTCTGCCTTTATGGGCAAGCTGACAAATACCAGCCCTATAAGAAGCATCATTCCACGGTAAAAGATGCCTGTGAACTGGCTGAAACCCTGCAGATCCGGAACTTGATCCTGTATCATACCGAAGATGACACACTAAAGCATCGGAAAGAGCTGTATACAAAAGAAGGCTCCCTGTATTACCATGGAACCCTCTATATCCCGAATGATCTGGATGAATTTGAATTATAAATAACGCTCGTATAACATAAACAACAACTTTTCTTTGTCTCCAAATATAAGGTTTGTCACAACATCCACAAACTTTAACTATTGTCTTAAAAGTACAATCTATCTTTCCGGAAAATAATAATACGAAAGGATGCACTCCGGTAACTTCTCCATTACCTTGGCACATCCTTTCGTATTATTTATTATTTTCTGTTATTCTTCTTAATGACAGCTATGGCTTCCACATCCATGCTCGCCACATGTATGTCCTTCCCCGTGGCTGTGCTCATGATGAGAACACTTCACATCCGGATTATACTCCAGTGTTTCATTGATAAAAGCTTCTACTGCTTCATCCGCATCTCCGGAAACTCCTCCGAAAAGCTTAATACCGGCCGCCGCTAACGCTGTCTGTGCACCGCCTCCGATTCCGCCACAGATCAAAACATCTGCATTCAATGCATTAAGAACTCCTGCCAATGCACCATGTCCGCTTCCATTCGTATCTACTACTTCTGAATGTACTACTTTTCCTTCCTCTACATCGTAAATCTTAAATGTCTCTGTGTGTCCAAAGTGCTGGAAAATCTGTCCATTTTCATATGTTACTGCTATTCTCATGATACCTTCTCCTTTTTCTTCTGCATATTTTTTGTAAATTTCCTGTTTGTAACATCCTCCAAAGCTGCAGTTGCTGCTCTGACCGTCACAGATTCTAAAATCCCCACCCTCGATCCTGAGTGGATGTCCATCAATGAGTGCATCTGCTATTTTCTTCCTGGCAATCTCGTAAATTCGTTGAACAGTTGTTCTTGCGACTTGCATAGATGCTGCACACTGCTCTTGACTATAACCTTTCTTGTCCAAAAGACGAATTGTCTCGTACTCATCTACCGTCAGAACAATGGGGGTTTTTTTCTCCGTATTATCTGCCGGAAGAAATTCTAAAATTTTGGGAAAATGACAGACTTTTCTGCATTTTACTGGTCTCGGCATAAACTGCTCCTTTCTCTCTTTTCTTATATAATAGTCCTATAAAAGGCATATGTCAATAACATTTTTGACATATGTCTTTTATGAATCAGCTACTGTTCCTGCAGTGTATGTCCATCCCCACGGAACACGGAAGGTCCGGAATAGTTTGATGACTTCACGCAAGGATGATGCTCCGACACCAACTAAATACGTCTGAAATACCATATTCCCAAACATTGCAAAGAAAAATATCAAAAAGCCATATCGGAACCATTTTGAACTCATCCATCGCGGGATTGGTTTATTTCTTGAGCATTTTAAATCTCCACCAAGCTTACTAAAAAGCTGGCCACGTCCACACAAATAATTACAGAAAAATTTATTTCCACCGAATATTGCTATTCCTAACGGCACCAGAGTTTCCGCCCCTGCTCCGGTCAGCGCAAAACCGAGGTTCACCAAACCTCGTGCGCCCTTGGTAGGAGTCTGTTTTCCATCATTCGGAATAATTGCCTGTGCATCCTTTTTTACAATAAAGTCTCCTGCAGTGATGGATACGCAACTAACATAGACTTTCTTGCTTCTCTGCAGTCATCCGGGATAAGTTCGCCAGCTACACGAAGCCATTCGCCATTCTTAAATGCACTTGCTATTGACACTCCTATTTTCTATCTAAAATTTTATTAAACTGACTAAAGAACGTTAAAGTTGTTATTATCGCTGCCAAAATATCACTGATTGGCTCAGCCAAAAATACCGCAAATACTTTATTCTGGATAAAATGCGGCAGGATAAAAATCAACGGAATCAACAGAATCAATTTTCTTAAGCAGGCAAGTAATAAACTAACTTTCGCCTGGCCCAATGCCATGAAACTCTGCTGACAAGCAACTTGGAATCCAAGAGAAAAAATACCTGCCATGTAAATTCTTAACGCCCATGCCGTATACGTGATTAATTCTGTATTATTTGAAAAAATACCTGCAAATATCTTCGGAAACAGAAGCATAATCAACCAGAAGCATTCCGTAAAAATTGTACAAATTGTAAATTGAGTAAAAAATGCTTTTTTTACTCGATTTCTATTTCCTGCACCATAGTTATAGCTCATGATTGGCTGTCCACCCTGACAAATTCCCTGTAATGGTAATGTTGCAAGCTGGCTAACACTGGTAATAATTGTCATAGCCCCTACTGCGAGATCTCCGCCATATCTTGACAAACTGGAAGTAAAACTGATAGACAAAATACTTTCCGTAGATAACATGACAAATGTAGATATGCCAAGAGCAAGGCATGGTAAGATGATTTCTTTTTGCAGTTTAAAGTTTTCTTTTCTAAGATGCAGAATCGTCTTCTTTCCTGACAAGAAACGAAGGATCCATATTGCCCCTACAGCCTGACTCAAAACAGTGGCGAGTGCAGCTCCCTTTACTCCAAGATGAAATACGAAGATAAAAATCGGATCAAGAATGATATTGATTACAGCACCAAGCACTGTTGTCATCATGCTGATCTTCGCAAATCCCTGTGTCGTAATAAATGGATTCATTCCCATCACGATCAAAACAAAAATACTTCCAAGAATATAAATCCTTGCATAATCCACGCCATAAGGAAGTGTCTTATCGCTAGCACCAAACATCGTCAGTAACTGTGGCGCAAAAGTAAAGAATATCACCGTCAAAGCTGCGGCCATAAGCATGAGAATTGCAAAACAGTTTCCAAGAATCTTTTCCGCTGTCTTATTATCTTTCTTTCCCATAGAAATCGCTGCACGCGGTGCACCTCCGGATCCTGCCAGCATAGCGAAGGCATTGATCAGCATAAGAATTGGCGTAAACAATCCAACACCTGTTAATGCTGCGGCACCGACACCTGGAATATGTCCGATATAAATACGGTCAACAATATTATATAAAAGGTTGATGATTTGAGCCACAACAGCCGGTATTGCAAGCCGGGCCAAAAGACGTGATATTTTTTCTGTTTCCATAGCTTGTGCGTTTGACTTACTGTTCATATCTGTGTTCTCCTAAATATTTTCTAGTCATCTCAATATAATCAAATTACTTATGCAGTCTCTCCCCTGAGTGTTCTGGTATTCTGGCTAATGTATCAAACAACTGATATAACCATCATTATAGCACACAAACCAATTAACAGATCCTGCTTTAAATCAGCTGCTGTCAGTTTTGGCAGAGGCACACCATCCCATGTTCTTCCCTGCGTTTTTAACACTCATCCTGCCATGATTCTTTCCACTCTATGGATTGATGTTCTTTTTCCTTCATATATCCACCAACTTTCCAAATTACTACTTGTCCACTTCCGTAAAGAAGTATTCCAATGTATCTACAAACATATTTGCATCAAACAATTCTTTTATTTGTTCTCTGTTCATCCATGCAACCTGCACCACTTCATCTGTTGTGGCATTGCTTAAATCAACTTCTCCATCATATTCAAACCGCCAAACATCCATAATATCATTAAAGATTTTACCCTCAATGATTTTTCGTGTCTTCGTAAAAAGTACTTGTCCATTTTCCGGCATCAAATCAACTCCAACCTCTTCCTTTGCCTCTCTAATTGCTCCTGATAAACTATCCTCACCTTTTACAACCGAACCTCCTACACATTCCCACATCAAAGGGTATGTTGGCCTATTTGCGGAACGCTGCGTAATAAGGTACTGTCCCTTAGAATTACGAATCCAGACATGCACCACCAGATGGTATCCGTCTATCGGTAACTGTTCTCCTCTGATATGGTCTTTCCCAAGAAGTTCTCTATTCTCGTTATACAAATCCCATATTTCTGCGTCTGGCACATACTCCACAATATCCCCAAAGTCTGCATGTAAGGTTTTGCAGATTTTGCTAAGAATCGTTAGGCTCACCTCTTCATCACGGCGAAGCTTTGTCATTGTATTAGGAGCAATTTCTGCCTTCTTACGCAAATCCGATTTGCTCATTTCTTTATCCACTAATAATTTCCATAATCGTTTATATGATACAGCCATAATAGTATCTCCCATTTTATTTCCTATTTCGGTTACCCAACCAACTTATCCAACATCTCGATAATCTTTTCTTTCTCGCCACTACCATTAGTCATAAATCTCAGTAATGGAACTTCATACAACTCCATAATATGATTTTTCAACAAATCTCTTGAAGCCTGAGCGGTATCCTCTTTATGGTATTCATATCCGTCAACCTCAATCGCCAACACAGGCTTTTTACCAATTCTGTTATAAATCAGAAAATCTAAATGTGTTGCCGGATTCATTGCATACTGACATTCCTGCTCATTTAATAGTTCTGGATTCTTAATCAACATATTCAACGGAAAATGACAAACAACATCCAGGCTTGAATACTTGTTAGCAGAGATAATGTCCTCTATCAATGAATACATCAGATTTTCCGAATCATATTCTGATACTTTTTTGTGCTTCTGCAAGTATACCCTTCTTTCCTCAGTATACTGCTTGTAAAGGTAATCAAAAATAGAATAAATCTTGCTTTCAGTAACCTCAAAATTATTATACTGAATATAATCAATCAAATCTGTTATATTGTGCTCTTTTGATTGCTCATTTCCAGTTACAACCAACATCAATTTCTTTTTGGCTCTTGATACAGCAACATTGATTAAATATGGATCATCTGCAAAATCAGATATTTCATCATCCACGGTAGATATAATAATATTCTCTTTCTCCTTGCCCTGGAACTTATGCACTGTAGCAGCATCAATATCTGTAATCTCCTTTCTTAAAGCTTCTACCTGATTTTTGTACGGTGCAATAATTCCGGTTTCTTCCGGATTTGAAACATATTTTGGTATAATCTCATTTTTAATAACATCTATCTGGCGCTGGCTATAATGGTTACGCTCATGATTTCCCGCTACCGTTTTTACTACCGATAAAACATCCTCTTCACCCTTATCCGTTGTCATAATAATCAATTCACCACGATAGAATTTCTGATTACAGAAATTGATTATTTTTGGGTGACACCTATAATGTTCCCGCAACAATGCTTGTGTTACATTTGGCATAACATCCAAAATGGATTGCAGAAAACTGTTTGTATACTGATATCCTTCACTCACATTAAAGCTGTCAAATATAGCTTTTGCTTTGGCTTTTATATCATCTGTAACAACATTGGGAAGTTGCTTGGTATCCCCCACAATAACAACATTCCTTGCACAGGACAATGCCAACGCACCGGTTGCAATATCTACCTGTGATGCTTCATCCATGATAAGGTAATCATACACCACATCTGAATTCAGGCTGTTTCTTGATGAAAATGTTGTACTTAATATAACCGGATACTCAGCCAGTACATCGTATGGCTCCTTCCACAAATTATCTTCACTAAAAATTTTTCTACTGCTGTTACCTTCATACTTTCTTGCCAGTTTGTCTTTTAGGACAACCATTGACTGATTGCATAAATCCTCAAGCAAATTCTTATTAACACCATTTAAATACTTTTCAATATCTGCAATTTCCGCAGACAACTCCGCCTGCTTTGCACGATAATACATTGCTTGAAAGGTTGTAATTATTTTTGAAAGATCTTGTTTATAGAAATTCCAATCGATTACTCCATATTGTAATAAGGCTTTTATCTTAAACCAGAATCCTATTGCCTTTTTTTCTTCTGAAATCAATTGGCACTCCTGCCACAATACCATCCAATGTTTTGAAGATAGTTTTTTCTTAAACTTTATATTGTCTGTTTCAACATCCGATTCTTCAACATATTGATTGAAATATTCCTGTTCAGTAACCAACTGTGAAAGTTCCTGCCTTAAACACGCCAGTTTTTCCTGCTTATCAAAAACACTTTTTAACTGACTGGATTGCTCTGCTATTTCCTTCTGCAAAACGCTTGGATCTTCTCCCGTTTTCCACGACAAAAAATCGGGATAAGCGGCGTCTTGATGCTCAACAAATAATTTCTTATTTTTAGAACTTCCTAATGTTGCAGCAATAAAACCCAAATTGTATTTTGGAGAAGATAATTTTTCATATACATTTTCCGTTGCCGAATTATTATTGGATACTATCTGTACCGTTTTCCCTTGCATTAATATATTGGCAATAATATTCAATATCGTTTGTGTCTTCCCTGTTCCTGGAGGCCCCTGTATAACACTAATCTGATTCTCCATGGCATTTTTTACAGCCTTATACTGACTGTTGTTGCATCCAAATGGAAAAATTGGAATATATTCACATCCTGCTCTTTTTCCTTGCAATGATGATGGATTCAAATACTTTGCCAGAGCTACATCACTACCCACAAAAGAAATCTTGTCAAACTTCTTAGACAATAATTTTTCACCAGTCTCTTCATTCTTAAGATTACTCAAACCTGCAATTTGCTTTATATATTCAAATACATTTGATGACTGACTTTGATTAAGACAGGACTCTATAATATGCAAGTCGCTCCGACGATAATCTCTTTCACTACCATCACCAAAACAAATGTGCCAATAAGACTCACTTCCGCTTCTAAATACATATATTGCTTTAACATCAAAGAACTCTCGTCCTTCTCTGCTAATCCGATACATGTTAGGATTCAAAACCTCCGGATCAGTCAACTTTTCCACATTCAAATATGCATACGAGTATGTTTTTCCATTATTGAATTTTACATCCCATTTTTGGGTATTTCTATTGTAACCACATGACATTATTTCGGATGTCTTTATTTCACGCTTGATAATGACCATATAATATCGTGTATTCATCTATTCCTCACTACTTCTTATCCGCACGCTGCTTGCCCTTAAATTCCTTCTGCACATGGCAATGTTCATGTTTACCAACCAACTTATCGCCTTCAAAATCCAGTTCTATAATATATGGCATCCAATCTATAATTCGCAGAAACTCTTCGCACCCGAAACTATTGTCATAAAAATTCAATATCGTACTAAGGGCAGTACCATGGGTTCCTATAACAATCTCTTTATCTGCATTATCTGACAAAATCTCGTTCAACGCCTCTATATTACGATTTTGAACCATAGCAATGGATTCTCCACCATCTTCATGATAATCATGGTCAGCCCAGCGTTTCTGAAACATTTCGTGGTTGTTTCCATCAGGGCCTTTTTCACGCTCCCTTAATCTCTCATCCGTTATAATCTCTTTTGCGAAAAAAGCTGCTGTCTCTGCAATAGTATCCATACTACGTTTATATGGACTACAATAAAACGCATCTATTTTCTTGTTACTCAAAAATTCTAATACAACTACTGAATCTTTCTTCCCTTCTTCCGTCAAAGGTCTTGTTCTTTCTTCTTCCCAATCATGCTCCGATTGTGCGTGACGCACAAAATACACTTTTGTCATACTATATCAACTCCATTTCATCTTCCATTTTTACAAATCCGTATCTCTCATACAAAGGTCGTCCCATATCCGTTGCCTCTAATGCAATCTGTAACACACCCTGTTCCTTCGCATCCTTCACCAGCAAATCCAATGTGTGAATTGCAATTCCCTGTCTTCTATATTCCGGTGCCGTATACATATTCATAATATACGCCTTTTTACCTGTCGGATTATGATAGGTCGGCATAACCTGATAAAAGCTGACACCACCAGCTCCGATAAACTTTCCGTTATCATACACCAAATATGCAATATGCTCTCCGGTTTCCAACGCACGCCTATAGTATGCATATGATTCCTCCTCCACAACGGACATATCCTCATCATCTGACAACTTATTTGCTGCACGAAGGACAATAATCCTTGTTCTTACCAATTCGTCGATATCTTCCATTGTTGCTCTTTTATAGTAAAGCTGTAATATTTCATCTAAATCATTTTTGTTTGCTTCTCTAATCATTTTTTCATCCAATCTATATCTTAAAGTTTCATCAGCCCATTTTCATCAAAGTAATAAATATTCTCTTTCTTATATCCATACTTTGAATCTGGAAATGATATGTGCGGTTCAAATGTAAAATACTTCACATCGCCAAGCTTCGTCATATTACCTTTTTCAATGTAAACTCTATCACCTTTAGTTTTCACAATGGAATGTCCCAGGTTGCCCATAAAATCAAGATTCACAAATCCATTTTCCACTATGAACTCATTCATATGATAGTACAATTTCTCAAAGGTTGTTTCCTTCGTAGCAAAACGTAACAATTCTGCATGTAATTTCTCTTCCATCTGGAGACCGCTTTTCCATTCCTGATTTTCAATCAGCCCTATATCCTCTACAACCATGCCGTTTTCTACAATAATAGTTCTCGCATAGTCTCCCCAGATATTTCCCACCTGTGGACTTAAATCAATGGTTATTATATCGTTATTTCCTATAACTCTATCCGAAGTTACATACTGCTTACCAGATACAGAAACAGTTGTTTCATCTCCTGCAAATACAAATGCACCAACATCCCAATACCAGAACGAATCTGCACCCAACTCTAACAGTTTTCCCTCGCATAACTTTCGAATCTCGAGTAAATTCATTCCCGGTTTGATAATATTCTTTATGTATTCTATAGTCTGTTTTGCAGCCAGCTGTATCTGACTGTAATATTGCCTTTCTATCTGCAGATACTTTTCAATCCATTTAGGCTGAATCATCGGATATGTCCAGCTTTCAGGCAACTCATCCATAAGTTCAACCTTCTCTATCTCACTTTCCAGCTTACCAGAAAATTCCGTTATTTCCGCAAAACATAATAATCCAAATGTTTCCTCACCGGTCTCATTTACACTATTCTTACCCGTAACGGAATAAACACATATTGGCTTAATATCAAACTGTATGGCACCTGTTTCTTCCTGAAGTTCTCTCTTAGCAGTTTCCAAAATATCTTCTCCAACCTCACGATGACCTCCCGGAGCCTCATAGGTATCTCGTTCCTTATGTTTGCAAAATATCCACTTGCCATTGCTCTGCGAAATAATTACTGCAAATTTCAATAGTGAATCATCTACTGTATCATAAAATTTTACTTCCAACATATCACTTTTCTCCTTCCCATTCTGCCATAAACTCTTCAAGAAAGTCCTCCATAACAGCTTGTCTATGCTCAGCCATTTTCTTTGCAGTCTCAATATTCATCATATCTTTAAGCAGCAAGAGTTTTTCACAATCATCAGCAAATATTTCCTTAACAAATTAATTGCACTTTCTATCATGATCCCAAACCTCCAGTATTAATTGCTAATTCGGATTTAAAATATTCTTGAAGAACTCTAAAAAACCATCTTCAACAGCCACCTGCTCTAATTTATCTTCCGGCAAATCGTAATAGTATTTATTCGTCTTTATATCAAGAGATATGCTATCCAACGGGAATCCCTCTTTTCTAATCGTGCTGTGAGGTTTATCTGTTAAAATAAATTTTTCGCTTTCCATAGACGGCTCCATTGCCTCATATATATGTGTATTATCCATTACAAAACAAATTGCATTCCTGTACCTTGCCACAAAATTTCCATATACTTTTACCAATCCTGAATAATAATCTATCATTTCATCATCAGACAAACATTTTCCATTCACATTACGAACATGCACGCCAGGCTGGACCTCATCTGGGACATTATCAAAATACAATCCTGAATCACAAGAAAATACAGGAATTTGAAAAGCCTCATAATATGCCATTGCTTTCAGCCTTGCATTTTCAAGAGGGGTATTGCCATCCTCTATTACTTTTGGAACAATCTTGCCCTCTGCTCTCATATCATTTAATCCAATTAATTCTATATCTAACTGCTCAAGTCGGTTCCTCATTGCAGACAATTTTGCCAGATTCCCCGTTCCATATAGTAATTTCATTTTATAATTACCTACAACCCTTTCAAATCCTTTA
Organism: Clostridiales bacterium; assembly: GCA_019421285.1. Classification (GTDB taxonomy): domain Bacteria; phylum Bacillota; class Clostridia; order Lachnospirales; family Lachnospiraceae; genus Oliverpabstia; species Oliverpabstia tarda. Next base: position 12,834 of record JAHZFO010000003.1, on the reverse strand, counting down.
CATCACTATCCCACTATCAAAATACTGTTCCTGAAAATGAATCTGCTCACAGATTTCTTCCTTGGTAAATGCCATACCTTCCGGTGCAACAACCCATTTTTCTTCCACATCATCATTCCTATGAACAATAGCGATAATCTTACCTGTGAACTTTTCTATCGCTTCATCCACACCTAATATGTAAGCATCCTGCTCTTCTCCGTCCGGTGCCATGATGCCTTCCACATACCCATAATTTATTGGATAATACATATCCTTATGTTCTGGGTGGTAACTGCCCAATGGTCTGTCAACAGTTACGGTTACTGTTCTACCAATAACAGAACTAATTTCTACATACTCAATAATATCATGTCTCATTTTCTATTCTCCCTTTAGCAAATCCGCATATACCTTTGCTACAATGCTATTCGCATCCATTTCACAGGTAATAAGCTGTTCCTTAAGAACAGCAGAGAAATCTTTTTCTCTCCACCATCCGCGCATATGTTCCTCACCAAATTCTTGGCTTTTACTCCTTGTTTGATGTCGTCTTATCGTCTCCTCAAACGGAATATCAAAATAATACGAATATACATTTGAACCATATAATTCGTTCGCCACCTTAAACAAGGGATTGTACCATTCCTCGTACATAATTCCTTCCAGAATAACAATATCACTATGCTCATATCCATATTTCAAAAGTTCTATCATAAGCGGTAATGCTTTAGTATCTATGCCATCTTTAACCCACAATATATTCCTTCTGATTTCATCTTGCGAAATGAGCATTGTATTGTAACCAAATTTCTTTTGTAATTCCTTAGCCACCGTTGTCTTTCCACTTCCCGAATTCCCTCTAAGTATAATTAGTTTTCCCATATCCTCTCCGTTACTCAAAATACCAGTATCTTAATCAAAGCATAATTTTCACCTACAAACTCCATTTCTTCTAGCATATCACATCACACATTCTCCTTCAATATACTTTCGCATTTTCTTGCGATTGTTTCTCAATTAGTAGTATCAAAAACTTCACTAGACTAATTCAGGTGCTATAGCCCACGCCATAGCACCCAAATCATTACAACTATCTGCTATCCCTATTTCGCTCGCCCTTCTTCTCTCGCATGCCAGATTTATAAGTGAACCGTTTTTTCTCAGCGAGATGCAAACGATACCTCCTTGCATAGCACTTTCTCTGGTACGGTGAAAAAACAGCTTTTCTTGCCGGCAGTAATGAAACAGCTCGATTTACAAGAGCTGCAAGACTTGCGTCCCCATATCGAAACATAGCTTCCAGACTTTCCCTGCACAAATCCTCTGAAATGGTATCCAATCTTTTAAACCGCTTCATCCCCGGAATCTTTACAGCGATATGTTTGCCCTGTTTTACTTCAAATCCCAGCTTCTCCAGAAGAAATATAAAATGCTCCATATTTTCTGCACCGATAGCACAAAATAAGGCATCCTGCTTGATCCATTTGGAAAACAGGAATTTCCTATGATGGTAATATATCAGGCGATTCAGTTACTCCGGATACAGCATATACTAATGCAGGACTTCCATATGGTCCTATGCCAAAAAAACGGCATCAGGAAAAGTAATCCCGACGCCGCAAAGAAAAGCTATCTAATAACAAAACAATGTGAAATAGAGTAATTGCGGTTAGTAGCAAAAGAAAAAGTCTCGGAAGCCGCTTGTTTAGCAGATTCCAAGACACGTGGCTGTTCCGGGGCACACCACATTATCCTCAAAGGGCAAAATCCAGTATCCTCACTATCCTCACATCCCACAGCAAAGCTACACAGCAAAACCCTCCGGCACTGCAGCGCAATTCCACAGCACATTCCGCAGTGGTAATCCTGACAACCCAACTTCTATTGCGTCCCATATAACAGTATCATCTTACACAGCAGCACTATCGTAATGTCACTTTCGCAGCATCATCCAAAGCATCCCTCACACCCTGCAACACCAGGAAATATCAACGTTTCGCAGTGTTACCCATGCCCTTGTAGTTTCGCAGCAAACTCACGCAGTGATGTTTCGTCTACTTCTATTCTATACAGAAAGCTGTAAAATTCAACGTGGATTTTTACAGCTTTTTCCGATATCACGTTGCTTATTTACGCCTCATTTTATCTGAGTCAGAATCCTGTGTGACCGGGGCAGAAATGACAAAAAAGAACAGCAACAGAGCTACGCTACGGTATTACTCTCTGTTGCTGATAGGATAATCATTTTTGCCTTTTACAGGATAATGGGGTGTGCCCTGTGATATAGTGAAATATATATTAGGAAATAAAACGATACTGTATAAGAAAAGGTAAATTCTTTTCGTACACAGTTTTTTCATGACAAACGGCTGATTTCCACGCTATTTTTAACCCAAATGGCTGCATGAAAATTGTACACAAAACCATTTGTTTTTTTATACAGCAGTATCCATTCGATTTCCGAATAAAGGAAGTTGAAAGCATCCGCTTATTGTGATATATTAAACATAAAGAAAGGCACCTGCTGTAACAGATGCCTCTTAGGAGCCCCACTCCAAAAGGTGGAGTTCCCCAAATTAGCTTGTTTCTCTAAATAGTGACGCCTACTCTGGTTGCGACAGAGTAGGCATTTTTATTTTCGCTTGTTTCTCTTGTCGAGAAAGGCAAGCAACGCAATAACTAAGCTGCCAAAGGACATCAGCAGAGCGAATATCCCAATGAAAATCGAAATGATCTCATAAGCCGTCATCGGCGCCACGTCTACACTCCGTTTCGGTCGGCGCTAAACAAGCGTCCCCCGGACGCTTAACGCCCTGTCATGGGTACTTTTCTTAGATAGTATCCTAATATAAGAACTAATGCTTCTGCAAGGATAAATAAAAATAATTGATTATCTGTTGTTATTTCAACCCTGCCTCCTTAAACTTTTCCAATCTGTAATGATGCTCATTATCCAATTCCTTAACACCATTTTTGTAATCATATCCAAATTTTCTATAAAACTCCGTTGCTGTAATGGATGCCGGTATCTCAATTCTGCTTGCTCTTACATAAAATTCATCCGTTTCTAATGTATTTATGATTTTTCTTCCAACACCCTTTCCATGAAATTCTGGGAGGACAAAAATGGACAAAAGTATACTTTCTGTTTCACTTCCCCAAAAACTTGAGATAGAACCTGTTCCAATTATTTTTCCATCAAATTCAAATACATACATATGCGCATAACTTGCCACATTCAGAACCTTTTCCGCATTGTAAGCCTTTGCAAGTTTCTCCATTGCTGATATGCCATAATCTTTACTGTTAACCTCTAAGAAATTCCTGACAATAAGATTTCTGACCTCTTGGGCATCCTCTTCCTTAAATCTCCTTACCTTCATATTTTCTATCATTGACTATCTCCTCAAATCTGCTTTGAAACAAAATGTACAATTTCTTTCCCTGACTCAAGGATATATGGTATCAACTCTAAAGGATATACCTTAGTACCCTTCTTTAAATCTTCTAGTGAAACCCAACAGAAATCCAAATCAATTCTTTCATTATCCAGCTCATCATATCCATGAAACACACCATCTAATGGAATATTATCATCCATCAGATGTACATTATAATATAAGCATATCTGATGACAGGGTCTTTTTCCCCATGGAAAATAAATTTCTCCGATTGCTAACAGATTATCTACCTCTATCTTAGCATGAAGCTCTTCTTCAAATTCCCGTTTAAGAGTTTCCATACTTGTCTCCATAGCCGCAACATGTCCGCCAATAATGGCATAATCATCATTCTTCGGACGCTGTAACAAGATTTTACCATTATGTTTCAATATACCGCCAACTCTGTATGAAAATACAAAATCATCATTTTTAAATAAAATATCCACTTAACCATCTCCAACCTGCTCATAAAACTTGTAGTAAAAATATATTTATAAGATCATAAATCTCCTGGTGCAAATGTATCTTTCTCACATATAAGGTAAATGTCTTTATTCATTTTCCCCTCAAAATATCGCTTCAAATTCATATTGGAATTCCACTTGTCCTGCGGATAAAAGCCATACCTTTTCTTTACGTCATTCATCCTATTTTCTATATCAAGAACTCCTTCCGCTCCTGCCAAACAATCGCACAATTGAATTAACCGGTCATATTCATCATATATGGTCTTTGCTAATTCAGTTTTTATAATTGTCAATTCTTCATCTGTAACATCAAATTTTCCGATGTATTCATCTATCGTATGATTATTAAAAGAATGGGTTAAACATATCTTTGCTACTTCATCATATCCCAATGATTTCATATATACGTATCCATCATAAACATGTCCAAGATGTCTTACACCAAATTTTCTTCCTATATCATGTAGTAAACCTAATATATATGCTTTCTCAACATCCATATCACCACATGCACTTGCTATTTTTTCTGCACAGTGTGCTGCTGTTAAACAATGTTTTCCCCAAGGTCCCGGATTAAATAATAACCCATCACGAATTAACTTCAGTGCTTCTTCTCTTGTTGGCAACATAGCTTGTACCTTCTTCCTTTTTTATTTACCTTTTCAAAACTGATAACTCCATTACTCTCCCCACAAATAGAGCCAAACCAGAGCCATTTGATAAAGCAAATGCCGGAAACCCGCATAAATACAGGCTTTCGGCATTTTAATCTGTTATTCAAACTCCTTTGCGGACTGCGTTTCATGACACGCAAAGGCTGTTATTAGAGGTTTATATTTCGAACGTGCGTTCTGTTTTTGTGTTTTTCGCACCGCTTATGAAGAAATAAACTCCAAAATAACTCCATTTTACTCTTTATTATTTTGTTGTTCTTCTCTTGCGTACAGGAGATCCAATGCCTGACATACAACACCACTCATGCTCTGATAGTGTCTTTCTGCATACTCAACAAGTCTCTGTTTTTGTTCTGGAGTCACCCGTACTCGTATGTTTTCTTCTTTGCCATCTTTTGGTGTTTTTCTAGCCAAACATATCACTTCCCTTCCACAAGTACAGTTTACTACTGATTACTACAAAATGTCAATCTATTTTTGTTATTTATATATATATTCTCTTGGACTAATCTTGAGCTATCTTGGACTAATTTACTTCTCACTCCTGTAGATCTTTATCTACAATCTCCCAGTAACCATTCTTTGGAGATCCATGTCTTATAAGAATACCATACTCTTTTAACTTCTTAATATTGTTCTCTATATTTCGACTGGCAACACCGATTTTTTCAGCTAACTTAACCGCTGATAATTGATGATCTTCTGAAAGCAATTTTATAATCTTTTGCTGTGTATCGTTGAGGTCTGTTCTCCACGCTACTTCCGATGTTTCTCCGATGCTTCTCCGATGCTTCTCCGATGCTTCTCCGATGTTTTCTTTTTCATTTATCATCTGAAATGAATTACGAAACAGCTCTACCCGAAACATATTATCGAATTCCTGAAATTTCGGCTTCGGAAGTCCATACTCTTCTGCAGCATTAAGGATTCTTTTTATTCCGCTTCCCCATGCCTCTACAAGTCCCATCTGACTGAATATATTGGCAATGCCTTTATTCCGGATCTTCGAATGACCATTCATGACTTCCTCATAAGTTAATCCGTTATATAATCCACCCGGAGAAGTCACCTCCAGTCTGTCATCATAAACTGCGACCTGAATACAAGATTCATCCAACAGGTTACGGTGACAATGCGCATTAATAATCATTTCCCTGATTGCTTCCGGTGGTAGCTCATATTTCTCTTTTCTTACCATTTTCTTCTGTTCTTTTTTGATTCCAGATAAAGTCTCGTCATCTCATCCATGAAAATAGTTTTGTCCTCATTGGTCATAGTTCCACTGGCAAATAAAGCAGCTGTCTGTTCAAGAATCTGTCTTGCCTGTTTAGCACCAGAATATTCACTTGGCTCATCATTACCCAAGCACACGGTTTCATTATCATCCATAAGATAAGAAACCCTACACTGAAATGCATCTGCCAGTTTTTGATATAAACTGCTCTGCTTTGGATATCGTCCATCAACTTCCCAAGCTCGAATTGTTCTATAAGAAACGCCCACCATAGCACCCAGCTTTTGTTGAGTCATTTTTTTCTCTATTCGCAACTTTCTAATTTTATCACCAAATGTCATAAATATACTTCTTTCTACTTTTGTATGGTTTGTATCTTTAAAATCATAGTAAAATTATCGTTGCTCCGTGTCACCCTGGTCAGAGCCATTATTGTCATTATTTCTCCGTATGTATGTGTCTATTACTTACAAAATTCAAATGCCACATAATACATATAATCATTTTTGAAAGAAAATCTGTTTTGCTATTTATAAAATCGTCTAAAGTTGGAACACTCATTTCGTCGTTATCATAAACAAAAGCAATTAGTGGCTGTTGCTCACTGTATTTAATGTCTACGGCATTTTTTATTTCAGTTGCCGTTCTGCCATAGTATTCTCTATCTTCAACATTTTCTAAAATAGGAATTTCAGTTGACAACTTATTTCCATCTCCGGAAACGATTAATTTAATTACATAATTATCGAAATCCGGCACCATTACAATTTCACCACTTTTTGGCGAAGCAATATCTTCAAATCCCATTTCTACTTTATCGTGATCACTCAATTTTCCTGATTCGTATCGGTAAATATGTAATTTGAGTTTTTTATATGTATCCGTTGTGATAAATTTATATACGAATGCTCCATCCGATCCAGCAAGCAGTTCTGCTGTCTGCATTTCTATACTGTCTTTTGCAACAGGCGAAATGTAATTCTGTGGTTTTTTCAAACGGTATATGGTAAATCCGATTACTGATACCACGCAAATAAAAATAAATACTAATATACATTTCATAACCTTCAGACATTTCTGTTTATTTATATTGTCTCTGATTACTTCAATAATATTTGTTTCTGACTTCTGAATTATATTCTCTTGGGCTATATCTTCTCCAGCCAGAAACTCATTGAGGCTAATACCAAGAATTGAACAAAGTTCTTTATAAACAGATACATCCGGAAGGCAAACGCCTCGCTCCCATTTAGAAACCGACTTATCACTCATACCTAATTTTTCTGCCAGTTGCTTTTGTGTCATCCCTAGGGACTTTCGTTTACTTGCAATATATCTTCCAATTTTAATAAGATCCATCCATCTACCTCCTTTTTTATTGATCATACTCTATTTTAGAGAAAAAACACACCCCTCGAAGGTAGAATATTAAAAGGGAACGCAAAAACGTCCCCTTTATAAGTTCCTGTTGTTCCTCGATCTGGTTTATCATATTCTCCATCAGCGGAATAACTTCTCTGCTTTCTTCTAATGTCATTCAATCGATCCTTCCATTACTTTAATAAAATTCCAACCTGTCCAAACACTTCCTGCAACTTTTTCAATATTGCATTCTGCTTCTTGATAATTCGATTTTCCTCTACAAAGGACTTGATTGAGATTATCGACATTGCCAAGGAGAAACATTTAAAACTCATCCTTGGCACCTTTGAGGTGGACTGTACAGGGGATACCTTAGACCCGATGGTTGAAGGCATGGTCAAGATGATGGGCGTATTTGCGAACTGGAACGCAACATGATTTCCGAACGTGTCACCTCAGGAATGCGAAATGCCGCCGCCAAGGGGAAAGTCATCGGACGTCCCCACACGACCGTTGCAGATATCCCCCAGCGTTTCATGAAAAGTTATCTACTTTACGAGAAGCACAAAATCAACCAGTCGGAGCTTGCACGGATAACCGGACTAAACAGAGGTACAGTTAGAAAATATATAAAAATGCTGGAAGAAAAAAAGACGAAGTATTGGGAAATTAGGATTTTTAGAAAATCTATTTTTATGCTATTAAAAAATCAGGAAATAGATTTGAGTAAAAAACCAATTTCCCAATTTCTGTAAATGAATATTTATTTTCGCCATTCCTCCCCGTTGGGGAAGTGAGACACCGCCCCCGCCGATTTCCCAAAAATGTTCCCAAAAACATAAAAAAATCCCCAAAAACAAGATTTAGTGGAAATTTTTTATTTTGGGGAAAAATCATAAAATCGCTGTAACCCTTGATTTTACTGGGTTTGCGGGCAGTTGCCGCTTTTCCCAAAAACGGCATATTGAAAATATACTATGTTCCGGGGCACACCACATTATCCTCAAAGGGCAAAATCCAGTATCCTCACTATCCTCACATCCCACAGCAAAGCCACACTGCAAAACCCTCCGGCACTGTAGCGCAATTCCACAGCACATTCCGCAGTGGTAATCCTGACAATCCAACTTCTATCGCGTCCCATATAACAGTATCATCTTACACAGCAACACTATCACAATGTCACTTTCGCAGCATCATCCAAAGCATCCCTCACACCCTGCAACACCAGGAAATATCAACGTTTCGCAGTGTTACCCATGCCCTTGTAGTTTCGCAGCAAACTCACGCAGTGATGTTTCGTCTACTTCTATTCTATACAGAAAGCTGTAAAATTCAACGTGGATTTTTACAGCTTTTTCCGATATCACGTTGCTTATTTACGCCTCATTTTATCTGAGTCAGAATCCTGTGTGACCGGGGCAGAAATGACAAAAAAGAACAGCAACAGAGCTACGCTACGGTATTACTCTCTGTTGCTGATAGGATAATCATTTTTGCCTTTTACAGGATAATGGGGTGTGCCCTGTGATATTTGCAATTATTCAAACTCGACGAATCCTAATCAATTTTGTTTAGAGATTATTTTCTGTCGTATTCGTGGTACTTTTGATTATTTGATATATCCATATTATCCTGCCCATATGGGCTAATGTTATCAATTTGTTATCGGGATTGATAACAGTCGCCCTGTCACTGCGGATAATAGCAATATGTTCCAGCTCAAATTATAAGCGATTTTGCTTGGAGAATCAAGCACTGTCCTGACAATTATTATAAACTAAATCATTTGGTGCCTATAGATAATTTTCTATTCTATTCACTCTTAAGCATCGAAAAATAGAGGCCCCGAAAGCCTGATTGTAAGCCGTTTTTAAGGGATAAACTTTGAGGGGGAAGGTTTGTACCTTACCCTCTATTTTGTGTTTGAAAGCGCAACAATCCATCAAAGCTTTTTCCCGATCATCATAAGCCAGCGCTGATTAAAATAGATTTTCCCATTTTTTTCATAAGGATTAAAGCCTGTTAATCCACTGCCATTTATTTCATCCATAAGCCATTTGGATATGTCTGCGGCTATTTGGGCAGGTGTATTAGTAAGAGCGAGCCAAGCAGATAATGAAACAGGAAGTTCCGTGCAATCCATCGTTGTAATAGGCAAGCGACTATCTTGGAACATTTCTGTAAATTCTTCCTTGCTCAAATTACGCATATGTGAGGGATCACGCAGGGTTTCTATTTCATCTTCTGTATTGCGCAATGTTTCTTCGGCTGCCTCCATATCCATGACAACCAGTTTACCGCCTGTTTTCAATACCCGTACCATTTCTGAAAAACAGCGTTTTGGATTTGGAAAATGGTGAAAAGCAAGACGGGAGATTACAATGTCAAAGCTGTTATCTGAAAATGACAATTTCTCGGCGTCGCCCTGCACAAAATCCATATTCAAAAGCCTTTGTTTTGCGGCTTCAGCTTTTCCAACAGCAAGCATAGCGGTTGTCATATCAAGGCAGGTCACATTTTTTACACATGGGGCAAGAGAACGCCCGCAGATACAAGTTCCTGCCGCCACCTCTAAAACGGTATCTGTTTTTTGAGGCTTGACACACGAAATCATATGTTCCAAGTATTCCTGCTTTGTAAAGTTCATTGATTTTGTTTCAAAGTTCTGCGCCTGCTCAGTAAAGGATTTTTGGATTGTTTTTGCATTGGCTGAAATCATAAGGCTGTTCCTTTCTTCGGTACGAAAAATAAGGACATATCCGTTTTCTCTAATGTGAGCAGTTGTACTTTTTTCTCAATGCCGCCTGCATATCCTGTCAGGCTCCCATTTGTACCGACAACACGATGACAGGGAATTATGAGGGAAATGGAATTATGCCCCACCGCACCGCCGACAGCCTGTGCGGACATTTTTGAAAGTCCTTTTTGCTTTGCTATTCTATCCGCAATTTCACCGTAAGTCATTGTCTTTCCAAATGGAATAGTCAGCATAATTTCCCATACGGATTTACGGAAAGGCGTTGTCTGCATACACAGCGACGGTGTGAAATCAGGTGCTTTGCCGCTGAAATAAATATCCAGCCAGTGAACAGACTGCTCAAATATCGGCAAAGGCTTTTCTTCATATTCTTTTGGGAGCGTGTCTCCAAAATATTTTTGCCCGTCAAACCAAAGCCCTGTCAGCTCTGTTCCGTTGCTCGAAAGTGTGATACCGCCTAAAGGCGAGTCATAGTGATATGCATAGGTCATAAGTTTACACCTCCAAATATTCATTGGAGTCCGCAGGTGCCTCTGTTCTATTCATCATTGTATAGCTACGGACTGGCGTTACAACCGTGATCTTGTAGTCTACAAAATCATTCATTCTCCCGTGTTCTTGCGCCATACGGTGTGCGGCAAAGTTCCGCCATTTTGAAACACATTCTTCATTTTCCCATACGGACATACTGAGCAGTTTTCCCTCCGTGGCAAGAGAAGAAAAACGCTCTGCTCTGATAAATCCCTCTGCATTTGCAAGGCTCTCCTTCAGTGAACCTATCATTTTCAAATAATCATCCATTCTCCCGTTTTTTACGGTCACTTCAAATAATACGATAGTGTTGCCCATTTATTTTCCCTCCTGTGATTGATTAACCAATTTCGGCTTACATCTTTTACAAGGACGATAGCCTTTTTCTATTGCTTCTTCCATTGTGCCAAAAAATACGATATTTTTTTCAAGCGGTAATCTTGCAGGGCAGCCCGGTCGGCATATAATTTTTGTTGTTTTCACACCAAAAATAAATTTACCGTCATACGAACTATTCCTGTTTTGAATTGCTTGCAATTTCTCTTGCTCGTTCATTTTTCTTGTTCTCCTTTTTGGGAGCGTAATCTTTCATTTCAGGTATCGCACCGCCGGCTACCACCCAAAAGTACAAGCTTGCCACACTGCAATAAGGGCTTAACCGCCTGCGATATTTTTCAAACAATTTACGGTCTATTTTCCGATGATGATATACCATCCGCATACCACGCAAGACAGCTAAATCACCGTAGCTGAATACATTAGGGCGCTGCATACAAAAAAGCAAAATCATTTCGGCAGTCCACACACCGATACCTTTCAGTGACGACAATTCCTCTATTGCCTCATCGTCCGTTTTGTCCCAAATCCCCTCCAAATCAAACGCCCCGTTTTGTACTTTTACAGCGAAGTCTGTGATATACTCGGCTTTTTTAAAAGTCATTCCAAAAGACTGTAAATGATTGATCCCGGCGGCAAGAACGGTATCGGCATTCACTACGCCAAGATTATCCTGCATTCTCTGCCAGATTGTTGCCTGCGCCTTTGTAGAAATCTGCTGACCGATAATGTGATGAACAACCGAAGAAAACAAATCGCTGTCCACTTCACGCTCGATTTTCCCGATTTTATCAATCACTTCTGCAAGGCGTTTATCTTTTTGTTTTAGATATATAATCTCTTTTTCGCCATACTGAAAAAACATTCTTGCTCCACCTCCCATCTTGACTTTGGATTTATTGCTTAATATAATATTATCACAATTAAATGCGATATAATATTAGAATATCGTCGAGTATTATCATAATATGTTCAATCAAGGATAAAGCAAAATGAAAAACGAACGAAACAATTGCATAAACTCCGTCAATCTAAATGCAGACTCGGATTTTCCGTATCTTGTGCTTGATGTTGTGGGCGACCAAAGCTATCCGAGAAATCCCGGCTTTCAGGTTATGCACTGGCACGAAGATTTGCAGTTCATCTATGTACTGGACGGTGAAATTGAAATAAAGACATTGGATACATCCGTTCAAGTGAATAAGGGCAGCGGTATCTTTATCAATAAAAATGTGATACATCTTGTTAAAAAGTCGCTATCTTGCCACTATAACAGTTTTATTTTCCCCGACTATTTTCTTAAATTTTATTTTGGAAGCCCGGCAGCGGCTTTTGTGGAGCGTATTGTCGGTAAGGATGAATTACCGATCTGCTGCTTTCCGAAAGAAAAGAATCGGTGTCAATCGATTCTCTCTGTGCTTTCCCGTCTTGCTGACCTTGAAAACAGAAAAACAGAATTTTACGCCTATGAGGTGCTCTGTCTGCTCTGTGCACTTTGGCTTGAAGTATGCCGAAACATTCAATTACCGAGCGGAAATACGGATACCATTATTGGCTCTCGTATGCAGAAATTTTTACAATATATCAGCGAACACTATGGCGAGGAGATTTCTCTTGATAAACTTGCAGGAAGCGCAAATGTCAGCAAATCGGAATGTCTGCGCTGCTTTAAGACAAGTATGCAGACCACACCGTACAACTACTTAACCGAATACAGACTTTCAAAGGCTACTGAATTGCTGAAAAATTCTGACGAGCCGATAGGCAATATTGCAGACAGCGTAGGATTTCGGCAAATCAGCCATTTTGGAAAATGCTTTAAGGAAAAGACAGGGCTTTCACCGAGAGATTATCGGAAGAAAAGTAACGCTTGCAGAACCTAACAGGTCGTTGCAGGCACAAAAACAGAGCAGGTAAGGATGTTGTTCCTTGTCTGCTCTGTTTTTGTGTTATGAACTGTATTATTCGTTGAAAATCAGGTCTGCATTCGGGAGTATCCCAAAGTTTGTGTAAACCTCCAAACTGATGTAAGATAGAATTACTC
>JAHZFO010000029.1:0-19397 GCA_019421285.1 Clostridiales bacterium | reverse complement strand
CGTTTGTCTCAAACAGCTTTGCTATTATATCATGTTGTTTTCTGCTTGTCAAGAACTTTTTTCAACTTTTTTGAAGTTGTTTTTGCTTCTCTCTTGCAGCAACTTTGGTAGTATATCATACCTACCGCTTAGTTGTCAAGAACTTTTTTCTCGCAACTTTTCGGTTTTCACCGAACGGAGAAGGAGGGATTTGAACCCTCGCGCCGCTACTAACGACCTACTCCCTTTCCAGGGGAGCCCCTTCAGCCACTTGGGTACTTCTCCAAATGCCTGATCAAAAGATCAGTTTTTTCTTTTGTAACGGAGAGGGTGGGATTCGAACCCACGCGCCCTTTCGGACAAACGGTTTTCAAGACCGCCTCGTTATGACCACTTCGATACCTCTCCATATCTCTGTAGTGGTCTGCGCTTTTGTCTCGCTCGAAGACAAGTGATATTCTATCATCTGTTTTTCAATATGTCAATATACTTTTTCCATTTTTTTTACTTTTTTTTATCATATGTTTCACGGGCAAATATTTCACCAATTTCAAGGTCTTCCGGTGTAGTAATTTTTATATTTTTATAAGATCCTTCATATAACCATACCTCATGATTTCCATAATCCTCTACTACCATAGCATCATCTGTAATTCTGCTGCTGTCATGCATCAGTGCTTTTTCATAAGCTTCTTTTATCAGATGATACTCAAATATCTGTGGTGTCTGAACATTCCACACATGACTCCGATCCGGTGTAGATACCACTTTTTTTCCTTCACCAATTATCTTCACTGTATCTTTGGATGGCACACCTGCTGCACATGCCTGATATTCTTTCGCACAGTCAAGGCCTCGCTGAATCAGTTCTTCTGTGACAAATGGTCTTGCTCCATCGTGAATCAGAACATAATCTGTTTTGTGACAGGCACAAAGTCCCTGATAAACCGATTCATATCTCTCTTTTCCACCTGCAACTACTTCTGACACTTTATCAATATGATACTTCTGCACAAATGCATCTTTACAGTAATTGATTTCTGTTTTCCCACACACCAGAACAATGTCTGTGATTTCCGGTGAATCCTGAAAAGCTTTCAGTGAATAATACAGCACCGGATATTCTCCCAGCTGTAAAAACTGTTTCTGTACATTGCTTTTCATCCTTTTTCCCTGACCTGCTGCCAGAATGATTGCTGTACATTTCACTGGTATCACCTTCCTTTCTTACCGTTCTCCCAGTTTCAGATTTGGAACTGCATTCAGATCCCATCCGTGACGCACACCTTTTTTGTATTCGTAATAAGCCGCAACACCAATCATTGCCGCATTATCGGTGCAAAAGATCGGCGATGGATAATAAAACCTGATATGTTCTCTCTCGCACGCTTCTTTCATCGCCTGACGCAAAGCACTGTTGGAGGCAACACCACCCGCAATGGCCAGTTTATCCATATGATGCTCTTTTGCCGCCTTTACCGCTTTTTCCACCAGTGTATCTACCACTGCTTTCTGGAAAGATGCAGCAATATCTGCCTCACAGATTTCTTCTCCCTGCATCTTACATCGATTGATATGATTTAAAACTGCAGATTTTACTCCACTGAAACTGAAATCATAAGGATCTTCCAGTTTTGCCTTTGGAAATACAATGGCATTCGGATTCCCCTCTTTGGACACTTTATCAATCTTTGGTCCGCCCGGATATCCCAGACCAATGGCACGTGCTACTTTATCAAAGGCTTCCCCTGCCGCATCATCTCTCGTTCTTCCAAGAATTTCAAACTCACCGTAATCTTTTACGATCACCAGATGGGTATGTCCGCCGGATACGATCAGGCACATAAACGGTGGTTTCAGATCCGGATGTTCAATATAATTGGCAGAAACATGTCCCTCGATATGATGGACTCCTATCAGCGGCAGTTTTTTCGCATAGCTGATTGCCTTCGCTTCTGCCACTCCCACCAGCAGTGCTCCAACCAGACCCGGGCCATAGGTGACTCCGACAGCATCCAGATCCTCCAGCGTAACATCTGCCTCTGTCAACGCCTCTTCTACTACCTGATTTATTTTTTCAATATGTTTTCTGGATGCGATTTCCGGCACCACCCCTCCATACAGAGTATGCAGTGCAATCTGAGAAGAAATTATATTAGACAAAATGGTTCGTCCATTTTTCACTACGGAAGCTGCCGTTTCATCACAGGAACTCTCAATTGCCAGAATTAAAACATCTTTCTCACTCATTTTCTTCCTCCTCAAATAACAAATCCACGGATTTTCCATCTTTTCCAACATAACTGTTCGGGAAAATCTCTCTTACACCATCCATATATTCTTCCGGATGTACCAGAGAGGGACTGAAATGTGTCAGCCACATTTCTTTTACCTGTGCTTTTTTCGCGAGTTTTGCCGCCTCTTTCATCGTCATATGCTTGTATTCTCTCGCTTTTGCGTCTTTTTCCGGTTCTCCGTACATTCCCTCACATATCAGCAGATCCGATTCTTTTGCATGTTCTTCCATCGATACCGTCGGACGACTGTCCGTACAGTATGTGACTTTCAGACCTTTTCTTGCCGGTCCGAGTACCATATCCGGTGTATACACCTTTCCGCCTGCCTCGATGGACTCACCTTTTTGCAGTGGGTTCCAGTATTTCAGTGGAATCTCGTTGGCTTTTGCCTGTTCCACAGAGAATTTTCCACCACGGTGAATCTCTACGGTATAGCCGTAACAGGTCACATTATGGTTCACCCGAAACGCCGTGATCTCATACCCCCGAACGGAAAATTTTTCTTCCTGCCCCTGAATTTCTTTGCAAATAATTGGAAATGGAAGTTCCGGAGCAATGGTACGAAGAGCATTAACCACCCGTTCAAGTCCTTTCGGTCCGATCAGGGTCAGCGGTTCCGTACGTTCTGCATTTCCCATAGTCAGTAACATTCCCGGAAGACCACTGATATGATCTGCATGATAATGAGTGAAGCAGATCACATCGATCGGTTTAAAGCTCCATCCTTTCGACTTCACTGCCACCTGAGTTCCCTCTCCACAGTCGATCATCAGACTGCTTCCGTTATATCTGGCAAGGAAGGAGGTAAGATATCTGCGTGGCAGCGGCATCATCCCACCTGTTCCCAATAAACATACATCTAACATCGAATTTTTAATTCCTCTATCTTTCTTTTCCAACTGTCTCATGCATCATCAGTACTGCATGTTCCACAGGATCCTCATAATAATTTTTCCGTAAGCCATTTTTCACAAATCCGGCTTTTTCATATACATGAATTGCCCTTTCATTGCTCTCGCGGACTTCCAGAAAAAGACGGGACACTCCCATTTCATTCGTTATTCTGATCAGCTCCTGCACCAGAAGCTTGCCGGTACCATGATTCTGCCTGTCTTTTTTCACAGATACATTCGTAATATCTCCTTCGTCCTGCACCATCACAACACCACAATACCCAAGGATCTCTTCTCCTTCCGCCGCTATCAGAAATAACGTATCCTGACGGATCAGAAAAGTAAAAAAACCTGTTTCTGTCCACGGGCGGGAGAAATTCTCATTTTCAATCTTCATCACCTGTTCCAGATCGTCCAGCTGCATTTCCCGAATTTTCATTATTTTTTTCCTGCTTCTCTTTCCGCACGCTCCCGCTCTGCCTGAGATACCCGAAGATATTCCGGCTGATGCTCGGCTGCTGTCACTGTCTTGCCTTCCCGGTAATATTTTTCTGCCAATGCTCCCACAGCTCCTGCACGCTGTTTGTTCAGATGTGCCGGTGCAAAACTGTACGGTACCTGCATATTTTCTTTTAACATCTCCTGATAAACCGTAACACCGTCTCCCAGAAAGATCACCGATTCTCCCAATGCATTCAGTTCCCGGATCAGTTCTTCCACAGCAATTGCTTTCTGTCTGCTCATTGTTACCAGTTCGTGATCTGCAAAGCGGTAGATTCCGGTGTAAACCTGTTTTCTTCTCGCATCCATCATCGGGCAGATCACACCTGTAGAATCATACAGATTATATGCCAGTGCGTCTACTGTTGGCACCGGTATCAGCGGTTTCTTTAATGCCAGTCCCAGTCCCTTTGCCGTGGCGGAACCTATACGAAGTCCGGTAAACGATCCCGGACCTGCTGCCACTGCAATAGCATCTATGGTTTCCAGATCCAGTTCGATCATCTTCGCGATCTCATCAAGCATCGGAAGCAGGGTCTGAGAATGTGTCTTTTTATAATTCACCGTATATTCTGCTAACAGCTGATTGTCTTCCACAACTGCGACAGACGCTACCAGTCCTGAGCTGTCAAGTGCTAATATTTTCATTTGTTCTCCCATCCTTCCAGACCGGTAATGGTGATCCGACGGTAATCAAATCCTTTTTCCAGGTCTTTCTCAATTGTTACATGAATACTGTTTTCCGGAATCAGTTCTTCGATCAGTTCCGCCCATTCGATCATACACACACCATTTCCGAAGAAATAATCATCATAACCGATTTCTTCCATCTCTTCGATATCTCCGATACGGTATACATCGAAATGATAAAAAGGAAGTCTTCCCTCTTCATATACCTGTACAATGGTAAATGTCGGGCTGCTGACCGCTTCTGTGATTCCTAGTCCTCTGGCGATTCCCTGAGTAAACACTGTTTTCCCAACGCCAAGGTCTCCATTTAGGGTATAGATTTGTCCTGCTTTTGCCTGTTCTCCAAGTTTCTGTCCCAGTGCAAAGGTCTCTTCAGGACTGTTTGTTTCTATTGTCATTGTTTTCCTCTTTCTTTATTTCAGACGGATCTTCAGTTTTCTTGCATCCACATGTTTTTTCAGAAGTTCCATCAGCTTCGGATAATTTTTACCGACTGCTGCCTTGGGCCATACATATGCATCTGCCTTGTTGATATAGACATACAGACATAACTGACTGTCAATCACCTTTTCCACCTGAGCCCATTTCAGATGTCCGGTCTGCGCGTTCTGGATCGTGGTGATTCCGGTACTGTCTACTTTGTAAGTAAATGGTTTACGATACACTGGTGTTCTTTTGAATCCCTGATCCGCCTTGATCCAAAGTTTTCCCGGCATCAGGAGCAGGAAAAATACAGCAAAAAATATATAACACACGCTGAACATTCTTCCCACCCGGTTCCAGGTAATCACACACAGTGGAATCATCGCAAGTCCTGCCAGAAGACTGAGCTTTCCACGCAGGGTCCGGTAGGTATGCTGCAGAAAGAAATCAAACAGATACTGTCTGCTCATCTGCACATTAAATTGTAATTTCACTTCTGTTCTCCTTTAATTTCTGATCTTTGCACATTATAGCATAGGAATCTTATTCCCACAAGAAAGGGTCTATTCCGGCATGGTAATTGTATGCTGTGTCACGCTGAATGTTGCTTTTCCATCGCTAGAAAATACAATTCCCTGCGACTTCAAATCCGTATAGATCAGTGTTGTCATCGCCTGTTTACCATCATTTGCAAATACTTCTATTGTATACTTATCCATCACAATCCTGAATTTGATCGTTTCTTTCTCATTTACCACCTTCATACTGCGACTGCAGATCACATCTCTTACCAGACCAGAATACGTACGATCCACGGTAAATAATTCCTGGTATCTGTTATAGTACAGTTCCGTATAATTTTCATCATCGCAGGCAAGCAAAATGGAGAATCCTTCCAGATCCTCTTTTTGTACTTCTACCGTCATATCAAAACTTCTGCCTGTGATTCCGTCCAGTTCGGCAGACTGGTTTTCCAGGGTGACATTTTCATAGCTGCGCTCGCCGGTATAATAATTTTCAATCTCACGTACCGGAAGCTGTACCAGGCTGCCGTCTTCCACATGGAGTTCTCTCGGAATGGTCATAAGACCGGTCCAGTCCATATCTTCCGGAGTCATGAAATTATCCCAGCTCTGCAGCCATGCAATCATAACTCTTCTTCCATCGGTTGTTTCTACCGTCTGCGGTGCATAAAAATCCATACCATAGTCCACCTGTCTCGCATCACCTCTGGTATAAGTCATCGTCTCTTTCTCATAATCTCCGGTAAAATAGATGGAATTGTTTCCATTATGAAACTCCAGTCCTTCTGCTCTCATAAACTGCGGAGATACGATCAGAACCTGACAGCCGTCAAGTGCAAAGAAATCCGGGCACTCCCACATTTTTCCATAGCGGTTTTTACACTGGTCGATCATTTTCTCGTAATTCCAATGGAGCGCATCTTCAGATGTAAATAGTGCCAGCTGACCGCTTCCATCCTCTGCCTTGCTTCCGATCAATGCATAGAAGCGTCCGTCTTCTTTCCAGATCTTCGGATCACGAAAATCCACCGGGGAGCTTCCTTCCGGCAGGCAGTCTGCGGTGATCACCGGGTTTTCTGCCACTTTTTCATAATTTTCGCCATCACCGATCGCAATGCTCTGTGTCTGGCGTACCATATGTGTGCCATCCTCCAGATCTTTTTCCAGAACACTGGTATACATCAGAATATGTTTTCCTTCATGTTCCACTGCTGTTCCGGAAAAACATCCCTGACCATCGTATTCCATATCCGGTGCCAGAGCACATGGAAGTTCTTCCCATTTGATAAAATCTTTTGTCCTGCAATGTCCCCAGTGCATCGGACCCCATTTATTTTCATATGGATAATACTGATAAAACAGATGATATTCCTCACCAAATCGGGAAAATCCGTTCGGATCGTTGCACCAGCCGGTTGTCGGCGTTACATGAAATGCCGGACGTTTATCCTCATCTCTCTCCTTCTTTTTCTTTGCCTCATATGCAATTGCTTTTGCTAATTTTTCAGATTGTTTATTCATTAATTAAACCTCTCTTTGTTGTCATTTTTTGATTCTTTGATTCATCATACAATTATCTTTATTTTATCTTGTCAGATGCGTTCCGTCCAGCTGTTTTTGTACCTGCTCAGTATCATCACAGTTACTGTTTTTCTATTGTATGTTTCAGATGACAGATCGTTTCTGTGTGAACTGTCTGTGCAAACTGATCGACACATACGCACCGCTCCACGCGATAGCCACGCTGTAAAAAGATTTCCAGATCCCTTGCAAGGCTGGTCGGTTTACAGGAAATATAAACCAGATTATCCACCTGGTATTCGATGATCTTCGGAAGAGCTTTCGGATGGATACCGTCCCGCGGCGGGTCAAGTACGATAAAATCCGGTTTTTCTTCAATCTCATCAAGCACTTTCAGCACATCACCGGCGATAAATTCGCAGTTTTTGATGCCGTTTCTCTCAGCATTTTCCCTGGCTGCCACAACGGCTTCTTCTACGATCTCCACACCAATCACCTTTTTCGCCACTGCTGCCAGGATCTGTGAAATCGTACCGGTTCCGCTGTAGAGATCAAAGACCGTCATGTCTCTGGTATCCCCAATATAGCTTCGTGCAGTTTCATACAACACTTCCGCGCCGAGAGAATTCGGCTGGAAGAAGGAGAACGGCGTGATCTTAAACTTCAGTCCCAGAAGATTTTCATAGAAATAATCTTGTCCATACAGCACTCTGGTCTCATCACTCTGTACAAGATCTGCCAGTGAATCGTTCAGAATATGCAGGATTCCCACGATCTTCCCTTCCAGAGAAAGCGCCATAAGACGTTCCACCAGTTCAGAAAGATCAGGATTCAGCTGCGTAGTCGTTACCAGATTGATCAGGATCTCCCCGGTTGTATTTCCCCGACGCAGCAGCAGATGCCTCAGATATCCCTCATGGCGCATCTTATGATAATAGGTAAATTCCTGTTCCTTACAGTAATCCAGCACACAGGTCAGAATCTTCGTCAGATCTTCATGTACCAACTTACAGTCGGATGCGGTCAGCACATCATAGGTACTTCCCTTTTTATGGAGTCCCAATGTCAACGGGCCGTCTTTTTCGGCATCTCCGAACGAGAATTCCATCTTATTGCGGTAACAGAATTCTGTAGGACTTCCCTTGATTCCCTCAAAAACATAATCCGGGTTTCCGTTTTCATCCACCTGCCCACCGTTTTTGATCGCTGTGTCCAGGAGTCTGCGGATCTGCTCCTGCTTCATCTCCAACTGGTGGCTGTAATCCATGGTCTGATACATGCATCCTCCACACTGCGGAAAGATGGAACAGACCGGTTTTCTCGTTTCAAGCGGTGATGGTTCTAACACTTCCAGAAGCCTTGCTTCTACTCTGCCGCCCCTTTTTTTATTGATCATAAAACGAACTTTTTGCCCAGGCATTCCATTTTTTACGATCACCGTCTGTCCGTCCACCACTACCTTTCCTTTATTCGGAAACTCTATCTGTTCAATGATTCCCTCGTATACTTCGCCTTTTTTCATCTGCTGTCCTTTCTTCTTGTTTTTTCTGTCTGCAGCTTTTAACCGAAGAAAAGCTCCGGGGTCTCCTCCGAAGCTTTCCTGCCGTTTTGTGTATTCACATTTTAATTTTCTTCGTTATCTTCATCTTCAAAGTAATCGTCAAAATCATCATCGAAATCATCTTCAAAGTCTTCCAGATAATCCGGTGTGAAAAAACGGTACACTGCGTATGCAATACCTGCCACTGCCGCAACGGCACCTATAATTGCCAGTACCCACATTACTGTGTTTTTGCATTTTTCTTCTTCTTTTTCCTGCTTTTGCAGCAAGGCCATTAACTCGTCAAGTTTATTCATGTTAAACACCGTCCTTTCTCTAAAAGCATAGCTTCCAAAAACTAGTATTATTATACCACTATCCCTATGATTTTACCACAAAAATTTATTCTGTTATTTTCTTTAATTTTGCAAAGGATGCAAACATTTTCTTTGTTCCGGCTTTATCAAAATCTACTGTAACCTCATAGTCCTTGCCCCCATCAACGATTGCCTGCACCGTTCCGGTTCCGAATTTGATATGGCGCACTGTGTCTCCCACACCATAAGCAAGTCCCTGTGATTTTTTAACTTCAAACTGTTTTGGGGAAAAGCTGGTCTTCTGGTAGGTCTGACGCATCTTTGCATAACTGCTGGATGGCTCCGGCATCTTTGTAATCCTTCGCGCTTTCGGCTCTCTTCCAAGTTCTACCAGTTCCCGTGGTATCTCCCGGATAAAACGGGATACCTTGTTATACTGTGTTTCTCCACGGATCATACGTTGCTGTGCCGCACTCAACGTCAGTTCCTTCATTGCTCTTGTAATTCCCACGTAGCAGAGACGTCTTTCTTCTTCCATATCCTGCGGATCATCTCCTACAATTGTCATATACCCCGGGAAAATACCATCTTCCATACCCGCCAGATAGACATTCGGAAATTCAAGACCTTTCGCGCTGTGCAGAGTCATCAAAAGTACGCGGTTATCACTCTCTTCCACCGAATCGATATCTGCTATCAGTGCCACTTCCTCCAGAAATCCGGACAGACTTGGATCTTCTGCCTCATCCTCGTAAGACGCTGCTTTGGATATCAACTCATCGATATTTTCGATACGTGCTTTTGCTTCATCCGTATCTTCTGCTTCAAGTTCTTTCACATAACCTGTCTCTTCAATCAGCTTTTCCAGCAACTCTTTTACCGACAGATACTCTATCTGGCTACGGAATTTCTGAATGAATTCCACGAACGGACGTACTTTTGCACTTCCACGACCAAGTGTCGGGATCTCTTCCGCCTGTCGAAGTGCCTGATAAAAACTGATACCATAAGCATCCGCATAATCCTGCACCTTTCCGAGAGTTGCCGCACCGATACCACGTTTTGGTACATTGATGATCCTTTTGACTGCTACATCGTCTTTCGCATTATCAATGGTCTTCATATAAGCGAGCAGATCCTTAATTTCTTTTCTCGCATAGAAGTTTACACCGCCTACGATCTTATACGGAATATTTGCAATCAGGAATTTTTCCTCAAACAGACGGGACTGGGCGTTGGTACGATACAAAATCGCACAGTCCTTGTAATCATAGATTCCTTCCCGGACTTTCTGGCTGATCGCACCTGCAATATATTCTGCTTCTTCATATCCATTCTGAAACTGACGGAAATGAATGGGAGCTCCTTCTTCATTTGCCGTCCATAAGGTCTTGTCTTTTCTCCCCTCATTATTTTTAATCACTTCGTTCGCCGCATTCAGAATATTCTGGGTAGAACGGTAATTCTGTTCCAGTTTGATGACTTTTGCCTGTGGAAATACTTTTTCGTATCCCAGAATGTTTCCGATATTGGCACCACGAAACTTGTAAATGGACTGATCATCGTCACCGACTACACAGAGATTTTTATATTTCTCTGCCAACAGACTTACAAATTTGAACTGGGCAGTATTGGTGTCCTGATACTCGTCTACCATGATATAACGGAACCGTTCCTGATAATAGTCAAGCACATCCGGGCATGACTGAAACAGTTCCACTGTTTTTACAATCAGATCATCAAAGTCCAGCGCGTTGTTCTGACGAAGCTGCTTCTGATACGCTTCATACACACGGGCAATCGTCTGCGCACCATAGCCGGAAGCAGTCGAAGCCTGCAGTTTATATTCTGCCGGAGATACCAGTTCGTCTTTGGCGGAAGAAATTGCTGCCATCAATGTTCGCTCTTTAAACTGCTTGGTATCGATGTTTAACCGCTTGCAGATCTCTTTGATTACTGTTTTCTGATCATCTGTATCGTAGATTGTAAAATTATTATCGTACCCCAGTCGATCGATATATCTGCGAAGCATCCGCACACAGCTGGAATGAAAGGTACTGACCCAGATACTTTCGGAACCAAATCCCACAATCTGATCCACTCTTTCCCGCATCTCCTGTGCTGCCTTATTAGTAAAAGTGATTGCCATAATATTCCACGGATTAATCCCTTTTTCTTCTATCAAATATGCGATTCGGTGTGTCAGGACACGGGTTTTTCCAGATCCGGCACCGGCAAGAATCAAAACCGGACCTTCAGTATGGAATACCGCTTCCTGCTGCATCGCATTCAAACTATCATATTTACTCATATTTTCCTCTCCATCTCTTACATGTATCTCGAAATATTTCCGGAAATACATTTTTTCGTACAGGTGTTCTTATCATATCATGCACCCGTTCGCAAGTCAATTGTTACCGGCCACTCCCGAAACAGTATCTCAGCTCTCTCGTTACCGATCCAATCACCGATAAGCTAGTTGCTTCTTGTGATCAGGAACGTTAAAAAAAAGATTTACAAATAGTATTAAAAACTATATAATGGGGTGGAAGAGGTGATATGATGACGATTGATACAAGTGATCTTTTAAACAGCATTCTTGGAAGCCTTTCCCGTATTGATTATATCAAACCGGAGGAGGTACCAAATATTCCTTTATATATGGATCAGGTAACCACCTTTATGGATGCTCAGCTGGCTTCCTCCAAGCGCTATCCGGAGGATAAAATTCTTACGAAAACCATGATCAACAATTATGCAAAAAATGATCTGCTTCCTCCGCCACTGAAAAAGAAATACTCCAAAGAGCATCTTCTTGTGCTGGTGTTTATCTATTATTTTAAAAGTATTTTATCTATTACGGATATACAGGTACTCTTAAAGCCTATTACCGATACGTATTTTTCTTCCTCTGAGAACCTCTCTCTGGAAGATATTTATAATGAAGTTTTCCGTCTTGAAAAATCTCAGGTAGACATCCTGAAGGAAGATATTACCAATCGCTATCGGTTATCCCGCGAAACGTTTCAGGATGCCCCGGAAAAAGATCAGGAATTTCTGAAAACTTTTTCTTTTATCTGCCTTCTCAGTTTTGATGTATATGTAAAAAAGC
Source organism: Clostridiales bacterium (assembly GCA_019421285.1). Classification (GTDB taxonomy): domain Bacteria; phylum Bacillota; class Clostridia; order Lachnospirales; family Lachnospiraceae; genus Oliverpabstia; species Oliverpabstia tarda. Next base: position 7,600 of record JAHZFO010000029.1, on the reverse strand, counting down.
AGTTAATTGAATCTCTGATCGACGATCTGCACCCGGATACTAAAGAAAAAAAGAAAAAATAACATTAAAAATGCAGGATTCGATATTTCTTCGAATCCTGCATTTTTTGCTCGTACCCGGGAAGATACCGAACAATTACATTTTTTCTTTATTCTTTCACTCCGAGACGAACCAGTGCTCTTTGCAGTTTTGCCTTGACGATCCGATATTCCTTATCGCTGAGACCGCCTTCTGCCAGTCTGGCTTCCGCACGTTTTCTGGCATCTTCCGCTCTCTCTGTATCTATATCTTCTTCCCACTCCCAGGTTGTTGCCAGCACATGGCAGGTTCCATTCATCACAGAAAGCATCCCGCCGATACAGGCTGCATTCTTCCTGCTGCCGTCTTCCAGTATAATATGGGCTTCTCCCATGCCCAGTGCCGTACAGTAATTGCAGTGTCTTGGCAAAATCGCAAGATCACCATTGATTGTCCGGCAGACAAGTCTTGCGACTTCTCCTTCATACAGCAGTCCGTCCGGTGTACCGATACGCAAAGGAAATGTGCTCATTCGTTACCCTCCTTTACTGGTTCTTTACTTTTGCTTTTTCAAACACCTCATCGATGTTTCCGGCAAACAGGAAGCAGCTCTCCGGAATCTCATCACACGCTCCGTCAAGGATCATGCGGAATCCACGCAATGTCTCTTTTAACGGTACATAAGTTCCCGCCATTCCGGTAAACTGTTCTGCAACCGAGAAGCTCTGCGACAGATAACGCTGTACTTTTCGTGCACGGTTAACCGTCTTTTTATCTTCTTCCGACAGTTCATCCATACCCATGATAGCTATAATATCCTGCAGTTCTTTGTAGCGCTGCAGTACTTGCTGTACTGCACGTGCAATTTCATAATGCTCTTTTCCCACAATCTCCGGTGCCAGGATACGGCTGGTAGAATCCAGTGGATCCACCGCCGGATAGATACCCTGACTGGCAATCTCTCTGGAAAGAACTGTAGTCGCATCCAGATGGGTAAATGTTGTTGCCGGCGCCGGGTCTGTCAGGTCATCCGCCGGCACATACACAGCCTGTACAGATGTGATGGATCCTTTTCTCGTCGAAGTGATTCGCTCCTGAAGTGCACCCATCTCTGTAGCAAGAGTTGGCTGGTAACCTACTGCAGACGGCATACGTCCGAGCAGGGCCGACACTTCCGAACCCGCCTGTGTAAACCGGAAGATGTTATCAATAAACAACAGTACATCCTGATTTTTCACATCACGAAAATACTCTGCCATCGTAAGACCGGACAGACCCACACGCATACGTGCTCCCGGTGGTTCATTCATCTGTCCGTACACCAGTGCTGTTTTATCAATAACACCGCTTTCTTTCATCTCATTATAAAGATCATTTCCTTCTCTTGTCCGCTCTCCTACACCGGTAAATACGGAAAGTCCTCCGTGAGCAGTTGCTACGTTGTGAATCAGTTCCATGATCAGAACCGTCTTTCCTACCCCGGCACCACCGAACAAACCGATCTTTCCACCTTTCGCATACGGACAGATCAGATCCACAACTTTAATTCCGGTTTCCAGAATCTCTGTTGCCGGAACCTGCTCTTCGTATTCCGGTGCATTTCTGTGGATCGGCCATTGTTCCTCTGTGATTACCGGACCCTGATCATCTACCGTCTCTCCCAGCAGATTAAACACTCTGCCAAGGCAGGCTTCTCCGACAGGAACCGTAATCGGTTTTCCCGTATCCACCGCGGCAGTTCCACGAACCAGACCATCTGTCGATTTCATGGCAATGCAACGAACCGTATGATCTCCGGTCTGCTGCGCCACTTCCACGATCAGTTTTTCTCCATGATTGTCTATTTCTATGGCATTCAGGAGTGCAGGTAACTCCCCCTCCGGAAAGCGAATATCCAGAACCGGTCCGGTCACCTGTATTACTTTTCCAATGTGCTTTTCGCTCATCTACCAATCTCCTTACCTTATATTTTTCTTTCAGCTTCCTGCACCGTATGTCCGGCTACAGACATTCTGCACCTCCGACAATCTCCGTGATTTCCTGAGTAATGCCTGCCTGGCGTTCCCGGTTATAATACAAATTCAACTCATCGATCATATCCTGGGCATTACCGGTTGCTTTCTCCATAGCATTTCTTCGTGCTGCCAGTTCGCTTGCCACACTCTCACAGACACCACCGTAGATCAGACCTCCGAGATATTCCGGAACAATGGAGTTAAACACTTCCACTCCATTTGGTTCATACAAAATCAGATTACGAATTCTTTCTTTCTCATTATATCCCTGTTCTTCTTTTGCAATGTCTATCAGTGGAAGTACCGGAACTGATTCCGGGTTCTGCGTCAGAATGGAAACAAATCGGGTATAACAAAGTTCCACATGACCAAATGTTCCCTGTCGAAATTCTTTGCACAGGATAGAAGCGATTTCAAAACAGTCAGCTACAGAAATATCCGCAATTTCTGCAAAAGCGTCTGTGACGTATTCCAGATTGTTGGATCTGACATATTCTACCGCCTTTTTTCCAATAGGAAGAACACTGACCATTTTCCCTTTTGCATCCTCCTCAAAACAGCGCAGTAAATTGGCATTATACCCACCTGCCAGTCCTCGGTCTCCTGCGATCAGGACATAACAGCATTTTTCCTGAACCGCTTCTTTCGCATAAACAGAATAGAATTCTGTATTTCCTTTAGCTATTTCCTGTAATGTACGGTACAACTCCTGAAAATAAGGACGGCAGGTATCCGCCCGCTCCTTGGCCTTTCGCAGCTTGGAGGACGCCACAAGTTCCATAGCCTTGGTAATCTGCATGGTGCTTTCCACACTTTTTATCCGCAGTTTTACCGCTTTCATATTTGCAGCCATAGGTTCCTCCTTCTTTTTTTATTTATTTTTGAATTCTTGTATCCAAAAAGCTTTCTGTATAAGCTTCCAGAGCGCTTTTCAGTTTTTCTTCTGTTTCTTTTTCCAGTTTTCCGCTTTCCCGGATCACCTGCATCACTTCTGCTCCACGGGCATCCGTATCCAGCCATATATATAACCCTTCCTCATACAGTTCCACATCTTCTGTCACTACTTTGGACAGAATTCCTTTTGTGACCGCATAAAGAATCGCTACCTGCTTTTCTACCGGCACCGGTGCATTCTGTTTCTGTTTTAAAACTTCTACAATCCGTGCTCCCTGTTCCAGACGCATTTTGGTATCTGCATCCAGATCAGAGCCAAACTGTGCAAAACTTGCCAGTTCTCTGTACTGGGAATAAATCAGTTTTAATGTACCGGCAACTTTCTTCATTGCCTTAATCTGCGCATTTCCTCCTACCCTGGAAACTGAAATACCCGGATTAACTGCCGGCATAACACCGGAATGGAACAGTTCTGATTCCAGGAATATCTGTCCATCCGTGATAGATATGACATTAGTCGGAATATAAGCTGAAATATCTCCTGCCTGAGTCTCAATGATCGGAAGTGCCGTCAGCGATCCTCCTCCATGTGCATCATCCAGTTTTGCCGCACGTTCCAGAAGCCTTGAATGAAGATAAAATACATCGCCCGGATAGGCTTCACGTCCCGGTGGGCGTCGAATCAGCAATGACAGTGCCCTGTATGCCACTGCATGCTTACTCAGATCATCGTAAATAATCAGGACATCTTTCCCCTGATACATAAAATATTCACCCATCGCACAGCCGGTATACGGTACGATATACTGCAGCGGACTTGCCTCCGATGCAGTAGCTGCAACCACTATAGTGTAATCCATAGCACCATTTCTCTCCAGATTTTCCACCAGAGAGGCTACGGTAGAACGCTTCTGTCCGATTGCCACATAAATACAGATCACATCTTGTCCTTTCTGATTCAGAATGGTATCGGTGGCTATGGTTGTCTTTCCTGTCTGGCGGTCACCGATGATCAGCTCACGCTGACCTCTTCCGATTGGAACCATTGAGTCAATTGCCTTGATACCGGTCTGCAACGGCTGATATACCCCCTGCCGTTCACAGATACCCGGCGCCTGACTTTCAATTGGCCGATACTCCGATGCACTGATCGGTCCCCCCGCATCGATTGGCTGTCCCAGCGCATTGACAACTCTGCCTATCAGAGTCTCACCTACCGGAACGGATACTACTTTTCCGGTTCGTTTTACCATCTGCTCCTCACTGATGGTTTCCCCCGAACCAAATAAAACAACAGATACACTGTTTTCTTCCAGGTTCTGTGCCATACCAAAGCTTCCGTCTTCAAACTCCAGCAGTTCCCCTGCCATACAGTTTGCAAGACCACTGACTCTGGCAATTCCATCACCTACCATCAGAACGGTACCTGTTTCATCCTGCCGGATCGCATTCTCATAATACTTGATCTGACTTCGGATGACTTTGGATATTTCTTCTGGTTTCAGTTGCATGTTTTCCTCCTACACTGTTGCATGATGAATCTTGTCGGAAATCTCCGAAATCCGGTTCTTCACCGTTCCGTCCAGCAATTTTCCATCCAGTTCTACCCGAACCCCTGCCAGTAACGCCGGATCGGTTTTCTGAATCAGGATAATCTCTTTTCCACTGATTTTTTTCAGTTTTTCTTTCAGGCGTTTCTGTTGCTCCTCCGACAGAGGACAGACACTGGTCACAACCGCCTCAGCGATATTATGATCTTCATAATATCTGCTTTTGAAAGCCTCGAAACAGCCGGAATATTCCCCGAGAAGATTTTTCTCACACATCAGTTTCATAAAATTCACCAAATATCGTTGCGCCTGACCTCCAAATGCCGCCTCGATCATCCCGTTTCTTTCCATCTGAGGAATCGAAGGTTCTGACAACAGTCGTTCATACTCCGGATTCTCCCATAAAAGTGTGCGGATCTGTTCCATCTGCCCGAGAATCTCACCGGTCAGATTTTCCTCAGCTGCAAGGTCGTACAGACTGCCCCCATAGATTCTGGCGGTTTCTGTCATGATACTTCACCTACATTCGATATAAATTCGTCTATTAGCTTTTCATGGTCTTTTTCATTAATTTCACGTTCAATGACTTTTCCGGCAATCTCCACGGCCATATCGCCAATCTCGCCTTTCACTTCATTGACTGCTTTTTTCTTCTCCTGGGCAATCTCTTTTTCTGCTTTATTCTTCATTGCAAAGGTCTGATCCTGAGCCTCTTTTAAGATTTTTTCACTCTGGATCGCAGCAGTATTTCTTGCGCTGTCCAGAATCTCATTGGCCTTTTGTCTTGCGTCCTGCATATTTCGTTCATATTCTGCACGAATTGCCTCCGCTTTCGCTTTTGTCTCCTCTGCCTGTATGATTTCCGCATCTGCAGCCGCGCGTCGTTTTTCCAGTATCTCGTGTACCGGTTTGAACAAGAATCGTTTGATCAGATACATCTGAATAAAAAGATTGCAAATCTGTGCAACAAATGTCCAGGGGATAATTCCTACCAGTTCCTGAACCTGCATAATGTTATTCCTCCTAGTTTTCTTTTCGTTCTTATCCCAGGAATTTCATAAACATGCCAGGTGCCACAAAGATCAGAAGCAGACCGGTTACAAAACCATAGATACCCGTGGTCTCTGCGATTGCGCATCCAAGCAGCATGGTACTTGTAACATCGCCTTTACATTCCGGCTGCCGTCCGATTGCTTCCAGTGCTTTTGCCACTGCATTTCCTTCACCGATACCAGGACCAATACCCGCGATCAGCGAACATCCTGCGCCGATTGCACATCCTGCCAGTGCGATACCTTTTGCCAAAATCTGAAAATCCATATTATTTCCTCCTATAACATTTACCTGAAAATTTCGTTACACATGTTTTCTTCTGTTTTTCCCTGTATAGTCCATCTATTCCTCTGCTGCATTCGCGATGTACATCACCGTCAACATACAGAAAATAAATGCCTGCATCACTCCGGAAAACCAGTCAAAATATACAGATAATACTGCGGGGATTCCCACATCCAGCACCGGGATCTGCGAAAGTACATTTCCCACTGCTCCCGGAATCAGTCCCAGCAGTTTTCTACTTGCCAGAGCAAGTGCTCCATAAATCAGTGCATTGATTACAACCCCTGATAAAATATTACCGAAATGACGGCACGCCATACTGATCGGCGTTGCCAGTTCAGAAAGAATATTGAATGGAGTCATAACCGGAATCGGTGTGGTAAATCCTTTCAGATACCCTCCCACACCGTTTGTTTTTATCTTCTGCGCTGTGATCATCGTAAAAACCACAGCTGCCCATGCAGCCTCTGTAGAAAGATCCGCTGTCGGACTGCGAAGTCCGATCAGGCTGATCAGATTGGATACCACACTGGTTGCAAACAATGCTGATACGAACGGAATCAGGTACCGGAACTTTTCTCCCATATTTCCCAGTACAAACTTATCCGCAGTCTCCACGATCCATTCGGCTGCCGCCTGTTTTTTGGAAATATTCCGTACCTTCAGTCCTCTGGTCAGCCAGAAGCATATTCCCGTGATCAGCGCCATGACGATCCAGCTGACAATCAGTGTCTCGCTGATCTGTAATTCTCCCAGAAGCGGTGCATCGATCGGGGTCGTAAAAAAGACCTTTGCACCGGAGATATCAACCTCCATCCCTGTCTCTCACCTCCTTATTTTCCTTTCACTGCTCCCACCAGTTTGATTGCTGTTCCAGGAATCAGAAGTGGAAGGATTCCAGCTACAAACTGAAAACAGGGAAGAACAATTGTAAGAATCACCCACAGCATCTGCATCATATTCCGCTGAGAATAACTGGCCTGAATCCATCGCTTTGCCGCTGCTTCCTCTGTCTCAGCTGCGGCTTTCTGCACTGCCATCCCCATCAGAAAAAAATTCAATACCGCAACCGCACCGCCGAAAAGCCCGCCAAGAATCACAGTATAATCAAACGGTACTTTCTCCGGCATCACAAGATGCAATGCCAGAAATACACACCACATCACTGCCAAACCTGCTGCCGTATACACCATAACATGTTCTGTTTCTTTTCTTACGGCAGGCTGGATTCTTTCTTTTCTATTGTCCATATTGTCCTGTTCCCTTTCCTAAAGATGTCTGTTGAAAGATACTTTTGATTTTCTTTTTTCTTTTTCTGTCCGTTTCTGACGCATAACCACCGACCGGTAAAACTTCCACGCTGTCATGGCAGATCCTCCAAGGCCAAAGAAAAAGCCGATCAGATAGATCCAGCCACCCAATGACCAGCGGTTACTGCTCCACCAGCACAGCCCCAGACAAAGTAAAAGAGGTGTCACAAGAGACAGACTGAGCTGTGTCAGCATCGTAAGTTTTTCAATGATGTCTGTCCACTTTTTCATTTTCCCTTCCTTTCTGTGCATTTTTTACAATAGTTATCTTTCCTTTTTGAAAATTTCTTGTTCACATTGTAACATATTTTTCGTATCTCAGCAAACATTTTTGTGTATTGTTATTTTTTTCTCACTTTTTTCATTTTCTGTTCGTAAAATTTTTCTTATTTTATAAAATATTGGCAACTGTTTATAAAATTGTAACTATTCAGTAGCCACTGTCCCGCGAGGTGTTTTGACATGAATATGTCAA
>JAHZFO010000028.1:0-19828 GCA_019421285.1 Clostridiales bacterium | reverse complement strand
CTCCAGGGCGATGTCTCGGAGGTTATCGTTGCCACGAACTCCAGCCTGGAGGGCGAGACAACGGCCATGTACATCAGCAAGCTGATCAAGCCGACCGGCATCAAGGTGACGCGGATTGCAAGCGGCGTTCCGGTGGGCGGCGATCTGGAAAATATTGATGAAGTCACCCTTCTGCGTGCGTTAGAGGGCAGAACGGAGCTGTAATTATGGGCAGAAAAAAAGTGACATCCAGTGATGTCGCAGCAGCCTCAGGCGTATCCCAGGCGACGGTCTCCATGATCCTGAACCGGCGGGAAAACGTTTCGTTCTCGCGGGAAACAGTAGAAAAAGTGGAGGCGGCGGCAAAAGAGCTGGGCTACCAGATTCCGCGGCGGAAGATGAGAAGAGAGTCGAACGGCAACAAGCTGATCGTCGTCTTCTGTCCGACGCTGACGAATCCTTACTATGTGATGCTGCTGCACGGCATCGAAGAAGTTGCAAAAGAGAAGAATTACGGGGTCTTTGTCTGCAATACGCAGAGGGATCTGAAAATCGAAGAGAATTATCTTCGGATGATGAAGAGTGTGCGCCCGCGCGGCATTATCTACACCTGCAATCCGAGCAGAAGCTGCAAGGAAAAAGTGGAGGAGCTGGCCGCGGAGATTCCGCTTGTCATCATCAACAACCGAGAAGAGCTGCTGGAAATTGATGCGGTCGAGCTGAACAATGCAAAACCCGGCAGGCTGATGGCACGCCACCTGCTGGAACTGGGACACCGGCAGGTGGCGTTTGTTTCACCTCCGCTGACTTCCAAACAGGGCCAGCGCCTGAAACGCGTGGAGGGCTTTGTGCGCGAGTTTGAGGAGGCAGGATACGGCGACGGCGTGATCGTCAAATCGGCGGATGAGGACCTCGACGAGGTGATCCCGAGCATGGATTCTGAGTACAAGATGGGCTATTATCTGACGAAGGAACTGCTGCGGGAGGACAAGAACCTTACGGCAATCGTCGGCATGAATGATATGATCGCGTTCGGGATCATGGACGCCGTGCTCGAGAGCAAACTGCGCATTCCGGCGGATATTTCCGTAGTGGGATGTGACAACACCGTCTATTCCAGCTTCCGCTCGATTTCCCTGACGACGATCGACCACTATGTGCCATTGAAGGGCCGCGATGCGTGCGATATCATCCTGCGGAAAATCCAGTCTCTCCGGGAAAGCCAGGACGGCAATGAACCCTTAAGCACGTATCATGTCGAGTATGAGCCGAAACTGATCGTGCGGCGCAGCACTTCGTATGCAAGAACCGAAAAATTAAAAAATAAATAGGACGGCTGAAATTATTATTAATAATTTTGAATAAAACAGCTCCGGCGCAAACCGGGAAAACACAAAGAAAAGGAAAAACCGGAAAAAATGAGAAAAAATCCGCCAGAGTAATTTATAAAATAGTATTTATAAATAATAAAATTAATTAATAAAAATGAGGCCGACTTGACGGAAAAACCAAACATATTTATACTGGAGATAACAGAAAAACGGAGCCGTTCTGCGGAAAACAACAGGCCCCGAAACCTTACGAAAGTATGAATATGGGAGGAAAAACAACATGAGATTTTTCATCGACACAGCAAAAGTAGAGGACATTAAAAAAGCAAACGACATGGGCGTTATCTGCGGCGTTACCACCAACCCGTCCCTGATCGCAAAAGAAGGACGTGACTTCAAAGAGGTCATCAAAGAGATCACCGAGATCGTAGACGGACCGATCAGCGGCGAGGTAAAAGCTACCACAACAGATGCAGAAGGCATGATCAAAGAAGGCCGTGAGATCGCAGCCATCCATCCAAACATGGTTGTTAAAATCCCGATGACCGTAGAAGGACTCAAAGCTGTTAAAGTTCTGAGCGCAGAGGGCATCAAGACAAACGTAACCCTGATCTTCTCCGCAAACCAGGCACTTCTGGCTGCAAGAGCAGGTGCAACTTATGTTTCCCCATTCCTTGGAAGACTCGATGACATCAGCACCCGCGGCGTTGATCTGATCCGTGAAATCGTTGAGATCTTCGACGTAGCCGGCATCGACACCGAGATCATCGCAGCAAGCGTCCGCAACCCGATCCACGTAACCGACTGCGCACTGGCTGGTGCAGACATTGCAACTGTTCCATACAACGTAATCGTACAGATGACCAAACATCCTCTGACCGACGCCGGAATCGCAAAATTCCAGGCTGACTACAAAGCTGTATTCGGCGAATAAGACCTAAACATGATTGCATAAAAGCTGGAAATATGGTATTGTGAACAAAGTGAACAATAGCGATATTTCCAGCTTTTGATTCCGATCCAACTAAATAAGGAGAAAAGACATGAACAAGTTAGAACTTCAGAAGACGGCCAATGAGATCCGCAAAGGGATCGTCAGCGGCGTTCATGCAGCAAAGGCCGGCCATCCGGGCGGATCTCTGTCTGCAGCCGATATTTTCACGTATCTGTATTTTGAAGAAATGAACGTGGACCCGAAAAATCCAAAAGATCCGGACCGCGATCGTTTTGTACTTTCGAAAGGCCACACAGCGCCGGGACTCTACGCAGCACTGGCTGAAAAAGGTTACTTCCCGAAAGAAGACCTGCTGACCCTTCGTCACCTTGGCTCTTACCTGCAGGGACATCCGGATATGAAACATATCCCGGGCGTTGATATGTCAAGCGGTTCCCTCGGACAGGGAATCTCCGCAGCAGTCGGAATGGCACTCGGTGCAAAACTGCAGAACAAAGCATTTCGTGTTTATACACTTCTTGGCGATGGTGAAATCCAGGAAGGTCAGGTCTGGGAGGCAGCCATGTTTGCCGGAGCAAAACATCTGGACAACCTCGTTGTGATCGTAGACAACAACGGACTTCAGATCGACGGAAACGTAGCAGATGTCAACAGTCCGTACCCGATCGACAAAAAATTCGAGGCATTCAACTTCCACGTAATCAACGTAGCGGACGGCAACGATTTCGATCAGCTGAAAGCTGCATTTGATGAGGCGCGCACCGTAACAGGCATGCCGACCGCCATCATCACAAAGACTGTAAAAGGAAAAGGCGTTTCCTTCATGGAGAACCAGGTAGGCTGGCACGGAAAAGCTCCGAACGATGAAGAATACGCAATTGCTATGGCAGAACTGGAAAAGGCAGGTGAAGCGTTATGTCAGAAGTAAAGAAAATCGCAACAAGAGAAAGTTACGGTAATGCACTGGTTGAACTTGGCGCAGAGCATGACAATCTGATCGTACTCGACGCTGACCTTGCAGCAGCAACCAAGACTGGTGTGTTCAAAAAAGCATATCCGGACCGTCACATCGACTGTGGTATCGCAGAATGTAATATGATGGGAATCGCTGCCGGCCTTTCCACCACAGGCATCGTTCCGTTCGCAAGCACCTTCGCGATGTTTGCCGCAGGCCGTGCGTTTGAGCAGGTACGCAACTCCATCGGATACCCGCATCTGAACGTAAAAATCGGTGCTACCCATGCCGGAATTTCCGTAGGAGAAGACGGCGCAACACATCAGTGCAACGAGGATATCGCCCTGATGAGAACCATCCCGGGTATGGTCATCCTGAACCCGGCAGATGATGTAGAGGCAAAAGCCTGCGTGAAAGCAGCTTATGAATACAACGGACCGGTTTACCTTCGTTTCGGACGTCTGGCAGTGCCGGTGATCAACGACAGACCGGATTACAAATTTGAACTCGGAAAAGGCGTTGTTCTCCGTGAAGGCAAGGATGTCACCATCGTTGCAACAGGCCTTTGCGTAAGCTCCGCTCTGGAAGCAGCAGAGAAACTTGCCGCAGACGGCATTGATGCCAAGATCATCAACATCCACACCATCAAACCGCTGGATGAGGAGCTGATCGTTGCAGCAGCAAAAGAGACCGGCAAAGTCGTAACCGTAGAAGAGCACTCGGTGATCGGAGGACTTGGAAGCGCAGTCTGCGACGCACTGGCAGAGAAATGCCCGGTTCCGGTGAAGAAAATCGGTGTACAGGACGTCTTCGGAGAGTCCGGCCCGGCAGCCGCTCTTCTTGCAAAATACAAACTCGACGGCGAGGGCGTTTACGAGCAGGTAAAAGAGTTCTGTAAATAAGATTTTTCGAAATAAATGACAAAAGAAAACAGGCAGAGGCCACACCGGAAAACGGTGCAGTCTCTGCCTGTTTTGTTGTCTGCAGTTTTTCTTAAAGCAGAAGTTCGCTTGTCCCGGCCGCCTCAAGTTCCCGGCAGGCGAGCAGGATTCCCTGCGAGATGGATTCCGCCATATGGAAAATCGTGGCAAGCCGGGTTGTCTGCAGAAGAAGCTGTTCAAAACTGCCCGATACATTCACAATACCTGTGATAAAAATATCCCCGACCTCGGGCAGCGTCTTCCCTGCCCCCGCGCCCGGCCGGATCGCCCCGTTTCCGATCGTGATGTATCCCTGATGACGCCGCGAACCAAGCGAAGCATCGATCGCAACGAGCAGTGCCTCCGGGTGGCGGGAATGGATGTACGAAATCCGGTCCGGTAGATTCAGGGCGTGCACCGGGTCATCCAGCGTTCCATAGACATGAAAAACGCGGCTGCAGTACGGCGAAAGCTGGTACCCGATCAGCGGTCCTAAGGAATCCCCAGTGATCCGGTCGCTTCCGATGCAGAGAAATACCAGTTCACGGAACATGCGTCCGTCCTTTTGAATGCAGTAAGAAAACAGCGACGCCAGCTCTTCGCTGGCGCTGCGGCTTCGCTCATTGATGTAGTAAACTTCGGCGTCTTTTTTTCGAAACATGACCGGTACCTGCCTTTCAGAAGAATCATCCACAGTTTAACCGTATATGGTATAAACTATTCCTGCAATGAAAAAAACATGACATGCCCTCCGGTGCAGAAAAACGGGAAAACAGTCGGAAAAAACCGTGACAGCCCTGCCCCAAAACGATCTTTTTCGCGGAACATCCGTGATAAAGTAGGCAAAAAGGGGTGAAAAGCATGATTGAGATTGTCTATAAAGAAAACAAAGAGCAGGCGAACGGCAACGAGGGATACTTTCATCTGCCGAAAAATATCCGCCAGGTCGGTGATACGAACGGCAGGGAGCGGATTTATCTGGAAGATTATGTCGGAACCTTTCTGAAAAAATATTTTTCCGCACCGGAGGGACGTGCCGCCATGCTGTTCGGCGAATTTAAGTGGGCGGACGGAATTTCCTACTTTTTTATCCGCAGCGCGGCCGCGATTCATACGATGGAGCCGGCGCCGGATCACCTGGTCTTCGATGATGCAGTATGGACGGAGGTCCACGATGTGATGGAAAAATATTTCAAAAACCAGCAGATCCTCGGCTGGGCACTTTCTCTTCCGGGATACGGGGAGGATCTGAATGAACAGATCATCCGAGCGCATCTGAACCACTTCGGCGGAAATGACAAGACGCTGTTCCGCGTCAACGGACAGGAAAAAGAGGAAACTTTCTATACGTACGAGGGCGGCACCCTGCGGAGCACGGGAGGCTTTTACATTTATTATGAAAAGAATGAGCCGATGCAGTCGTATCTGATCGATCAGAATCAGAACCGGTCGATCGAAAACGGAGAGAGCGTGCCCGACCGCGCTGTCAGCGATTTTCGGAAGATGATTGAGGAGAAGAGCGGGGAGGAGCCGGAACACGATCACAGAAAGCCGATCCTCTATGCGATGACAGCATGCGCGGCTGCGGCGCTTCTTGTGACGGTGACGCAGAAATACGGAGATGCGCTGCCGTTTCCGGGGAAAACAAAGGAGCAGACGGTAGCAGTGGCGGGAAACGTACAGGGAGAGAAGACACAGACGGCTGAGAGTGCAGCGGAAGCATCAGCGGCGGAAGAGGGAAACACAGGGGAAAATACTTCGACGCCGGAAAGCACAGGAACGGAACTGGAAACGGAAAATGAGAGCGGGAGCGCGGCGGTAAGTGAGGAGCAGAATTTATCCGGAACGGATCCGGCAGGCAGCGGAGAGCAAAGCGCATCCGGCGGGGAGCAGACTGGTGCAGCGGAGAACAATACCGGTACGGCGCAGACAGATGCAGCACCGGGAGCAGAGCCATCGTCCGCCCCGGGAACTGCTTCCGGCAGTGAGACGGCAGAAACCGCCGCGCAGGTCTGGCAGGAGTACACCGTACAGAAGGGGGACAGCCTCTCGAAAATCAGTGAGAGATATTACGGAACGATGAGCAGAGTGAAAGATATCTGCGAACTGAACCAGATCGCGGTGGAAGATCTCATATATGCGGGGCAGAAAATATACCTCCCAAAATAGAGAAAAATATGGTACACTAGAGCGGAATCAAACTGCGGCCGAAAGGGCGGCAGAAAATAAGTCCGAAAAGAACATAAGGGGAATGAAAATGGACGGAAAAAACAGAGAAGAACAGGAGAACGGAGCAAAAGTCCGGGATCTTGAGGAGTATAAAGCAGAAAACAGAAAAAGAAAACGCAGACGCCGGATCACCGTTGGAATCCTTGCAGGAGCCATTCTCGCGGCCGGAATTGGTACAGGGGTATGGCTTCAGCTGCGTACTTTTCAGGGATATGACACAGTACAGGCAACAGAGACCGAGGACACCGATACGTATATGTTTCAGAAATCCGGAAATAAGATCGTGCGTTACGGTATCGACGGCATCGAACTGCGCGACCGGAAAAATCAGACCCTCTGGAGCGATCATTATACCATGGAAAATCCGCAGATGATATCCTGCGGCGATGCAATTGCCATTTACGATAAAAACGGAACCAAAATTGTTGTATACGATGCCGATGGAAAGGCCGGCGAAATTGCCGCGTCGTATCCGATCGTGAAAGCATCCGTTGCAGGCCAGGGCGTCGTTGCGGCGATTCTGGAAAACAACGGGGAGAGCTGGATCAAATACTATAATACCGATGGAACGGAGATCGCCTCCTCTCACCCGAACATGGACAGCCCGGGCTATCCGATGGATCTCTCACTTTCCGCGGACGGACTCTGGATGGCGGTTTCCTACGCTTACGAAGACGGCGGCAAGATGAAATCACAGGTCGCTTTCTACAATTTCGGAAGCAGGGGCGAGGATCTGGTGGACAATCTTGCAAGCTCGTCGAGCTACACCGATATGCTGTGCCCACAGATCGAAACCGCGGGAACATCCTCATGGGTTGCCTTCTTTGACAACGGCTTCCGCGTTTATGAAGGAACAAACAAGCCGAAGGAAACGGTGAGCGTATCGGAAGATGGAGAAATTTTAAGCTGCGCGTATGCGGACGACCGCGTGGTTCTGATTCTGCGCGGGGAGAGCGACGATCATCCTTACCGGATGAAAATCTACAATCTGAAAGGAAAGCAGCTTGCGGATGAAAATCTGGATTTCTATTACCAGAACCTTCAGATAGAAGAAAAACAGATTCTGCTGACGAACCGGCAGGAGCTGTGTGTATATACCTTAAATGGAAGAAAGAAGTACAGCGGCGTGGTCAGCGAAACACAGATTCACGAGATCCTCGGCATGGGGCAGAACCGGTATCTGCTTGCGGAAGAGGACGGCGTTTCGATGATCCGGCTGAAATAGGAGAAGAAAAACATGAATTGGCTGAGATACGTATTACTTGCGGTGTGTATTCTTTCCGCGCTGGCTGGATATCAAAAGGGGCTGGTCCGGACAGTGCTGTCCATGGTGTCCCTGATTCTGGTGACAGGACTGGCGATCTGGATGAATCCGTATGTAACGGATGTGCTGAATGAGCGGACAACGCTGCCGCAGTATGTGGAGAAGAAATGTTTAGAGACATTTGAAAACAATGAATTTCTGTCGGGGGAAAACCAGGATGTGCAGAAGAAATGGCTGGAGAGCATGGGCGTGCCGGAGGAGCTGGTGAACCAGATTCTCGGAAGCGGCGCGGTGCAGGAGTACCAGGAGGAACAGCTGCACAGTTTGGCATCCTACGCGGCGAAGGCGGTATCGGAAAAGATTATGAAAGGGATTGCTTTCTTTCTGACGCTGGTGCTTGCCGTTGTTTTCGTGACGATTGCGGTGAAAATTGTGGAATTGATTGCGGAGATTCCGGGGATCAGCTTTTTGAACCGCATGGGAGGAGCAGGACTTGGTGTCGTGCGTGCGGTGCTGTGGATCTGGATTTTCTTTGCGGTGGTGTACTGCTTTCAGGCGACACACTGGGGGAATGTATGCATGAAGCAGATCCAGGGCGATATGGCGCTGGCATGGATTCGGGAGAATAATCCGGTGCTGATGCTGTTGAAGAATGTATTATAAGATGAGAAAAAACGGTTCCTTGTGGGGCCGTTTTTTGGTGGGAGGGGGGACGAGGAAAAGCGGGCGTCGTGTGGGCGGCGGATGCGGTGGGAGGGGAGAAACGTGCCGGGGTGCGGGGCTGTGATTTGGGTGGGGCGGAGACCTTGGCGTGGATGGGACGGAACGGGGGAGCACCGAGACAATTCGTCAGGAAAACTGATGTTTTCCCGACTCAGTGTCTCTTGAAATCCGGCTTTGTGAGCCGGATTTCATCTCCCCCGTTCCGTCCCGTCCGCGTCAGGTTCCGCTCCCACCCAAATCAATGCCCCGCGCCCCGGCACGTTTCTCCCCTCCCACCGCATCCGCCGCCCACACGCCGACCGCTTTTTCTCTGAAGTTGAGAGCGGAAGAATCTGCTAGATAGAAGGGGATAAGAATGGAAATGAAAGAACAAATAGGATATTAGTGGAAAAAGTTGAGAGTTGTGGAAAATATGGGGGTTGAACTGATATGAAAAGAAATATCTATAAATATACGTATTTATATAAAAAAAATTACATGTTTTTGTGAAAAAAATATTTATGTGAATTTATAATGAATAAAAACTGAAAATATGTACAAAAAGCACATTGAAAAAAGAAGAAATATAGATATAATGTAAGTATGTAGACGAAAAAGAAAAGCGGAACAAGACTATTTGCATATGAAAAATAAAAAAAACGATGGAAAATATGTAATTATAGATGACGGGACAGCAGGGGGGCTGTTTCTGAGTGAGAATGAATACTATGTTGATGAGAATAAAAAAGTTGTTTTGTGCAATTCTGAAAAAAAAGATAATCTGTTTAGAAAGAGATATAAACTAACACATGGCGATAAGTGTTATAGTATCATCAAATATTTTTGCCCAGAGGTAGAATTTATCTCTATAAAAATTATGGAAACAGGGGAAAGAGGTAGCATTGATTCATTCAAAGCGGCGTTAGAATGGTGCTTAAAAGAAAAGATAAAACTTGTGCATATGAGTGTTGGAACAACAAATTATATAGATGCAAAAAAGATAGAAAATATTATAAAACAAATGGTTTCTAATAAAATGATATTATGTGCAGCGCTATCAAATACAAACTTTCCTACATGGCCGGCATGCTTTGATGGGGTTTTCGGGGTAAGAAATTATATTGCTAAATTGCAGGAAAAAGAAATTTCGGTGTCTAAATCATTTCCTTTTTCGGAAATGAATTCGATACAGTTAAATTTTGATGACGTTTTAAAGAAGATTGTTGGGAAAGAATACAAATCAAATAGTTTTGCAGCTCCGATTATTACTGTGCTTTTGATATGTTATTTAAGGAAAAATAAAAAAGGTTCATACCAAGATGCAAAAAAATTTATTATGAATCATATAAACAAATGTATCTATGAAAAAGAATTGGAATGGAATGGGATTGTGAATAATAAAGCGTGGTCAATTCCGATAATTTTAACACGTACTGTTATTGGGGCAAAGTTGTTATATGAGTGTTTTGGGAAGGAAGACTATGAGTGTATAGTATTAACATCAGAAAAGAACCTAAAAGAGTCTTGCGTGGCAGAAATTCCATTAGAATTTTATACGCATGGGAATGTGACAGAGACGTTAATAATGGCAGTAAATACAATATACAATCCAGATGTGCTTATTATTCAAACGGATAAAAATATATTTGAAAGTAATAGTTTGATAGATTTTGAGGTTTTTGATAAAAAAGGATGGAATGTGAAAACAAGGATGGAGCAAATGCAGTTTGAAAATTGTTATAACGCATATAAATGGATAATAATGCAACTTTTAGACGACTAAAATTTACTGGATTACTTTTGCGATCGCAATGGGTAATAAAATTATGCTCGAAGGGAGGTATTCAAATGAAGAAAACGCTTAAAAAGAAAGAACATAAGGGAAGAAATAATGTGAGTGTTTATGCAAATGGACCGTGTTCATGCACATGCTTTTCTACGTGTGGGTCTGCCTATGTTCAGAAAGCTCAGGCGCAGAATCAGTTATACACAAGTGTATTTGGATCTAATGCTAATCACTAAAATGTAAGAAAGATGAGGGTTGCTACAGTGTTAATTAGTGGTAGTCCTCATTTTAATTAGAGGATAAGTTTAAAAGTTGATTTAAGCATTATAAAAAATCGTTTAAGAATATGGCTAGAAGTATTATAGATCCTTTGAAATAGCGTTTGTTAAAATGTTGATATGTTTGTTGTAGAGTAAAAATGCTGACAATAGTAGATTTGATGAAAGAGAATAGAAATGATAGAAGAAAAAGTGAAAGATATATTAAAGAAATATAGAAATTTAGAACAGAAAAAAGACTGGAAAAATCAAAAGCTTTTAGGAAATGATCTAAAATTCAGCGCAAGAGATTTGATAAATGTATATGTGGAGTTAGAAAAAGAATTTGATATTCATTTTAAGGAAAAAGATATTGTGGCTGGAAAATTTGATACATTTGATGACATAATAAAATTGATTAACAAAGAAATAGCATATAAAACAAGAGGAAAAGAACATGCATAAACCATTTATTCATTGTTTCAAAACTGCAAAAGAATATTATGTATATGATGTGAATACTGATAAAATTATTCAGGTGTCTTTCGAAACATATAATTTTTTGGAAAACAATATTTGGGATGAAAAAGCGGAAAGAGAAATAGAAAAGCTAATAAATGAAGGATATTTGAAAAGAACGCGGGTAGAAGAGGTAAAACATTTTGCTACGGACTTTTTAGAATCTTATTTAGAAAATAGAATGAATCAGTTAGTTTTGCAAGTGACACAAAAATGTAATTTGCGTTGCAGTTATTGTGTTTATTCTGGTGATTACAAAAATAGAAATCATAGTCAAAAAGAAATGAGCTGGGAAACTGCAAAAGAAGCAGTAGATTATTTGTATGGGCATTCGATGTCTAGCGAAGACATATATATATCATTTTATGGCGGAGAGCCATTATTAATGTTCAGATTGATAAAAGAAGTAGTTGAGTATGTGAAGAGAGAATATTGCCAAAGAACGGTACATTTTAATTTGACCACTAATGGAACGTTGTTTACACCAGAAATTGTTCAGTATTTTATTAAAAATAATATACAAATTATGTTTAGTTTGGATGGGCCTAAAGAAGTGCACGATAAAAATAGAATATTTGCAGGAAGTAATAGAGGATCATTTGAAAAATTGAGAGATAGCATGAAAATGATATATAGTATGGACAGAAAATATTATAAAAAAAATGTGTCTTTCAACACAGTGTTAGATCCCCAAAATGAGTTAAGAACAATATATGAGTTTTTGGATAAAGATAGGCTGATTTCGAAAAATTTGAGTAGAATATCTGTTTTGAATGATAATTATACGGATAAACAATGTGAATTTAGCGGAGAATTTGTTGAAGAACAGGAATATGAATATTTTAAATGTTTTCTTTCAAAATTAAAACGAATTAATGAAAAATTTGTGGCTAGAGCAGTAAAAGAAGAATTTGATAATGAAATGAGAGAAATTAAACAACATGAGGAAAAAATGCAAGAAGAGATTTCAAAGGTAAATCATCATAGTGGTCCCTGTATTCCAGGCGCGAAAAAAATTTTTGTAACAGCAGAAGGAAATATATATCCGTGTGAGCGAGTGAGTGAAATATCAGAAGTTTCCAAAATAGGTGATATAAAAAAAGGAATAGATAAAAACAAAGTGTTAAATTTGCTAAATATAGAACGATATTCGCAAGACCGGTGTAAGGATTGTTGGGCATATCAACATTGCACAATTTGTATAGCATGTGCAGATGACACTAAAAATATTTCAAATAAAGAAATAGAAAAACATTGCTGGAAGGTTAGAGGGGGATTTGAAGAGGCAATGAAAAATTACTGTACTTTAAAAGAACTTGGTTATAAATTTGAGGAGTATGAATGAAAATGTTAAAAAGAGTAGGTATATTTCCGGTAGATCAAGAAAGTATAACACTATTTGAGAACATACATGAATGTAGATATGGTGAAATTATGCATATTGCTTCAATAAAAGCATGGGGACTTTGCGGGAAAAAAATTCAACGTTGTGATGGTAGTGAGATAATAATAGAGGAGGGAATAGGTAATATTATAAAAGAATGTGAAGTGTTAATTCTTCTTGAAAGTTGGCACGATGCATCGCCTGAATATATAAAGAGCGTGGTGAAAACAGCAAAGCAGAAATCCATAACGATAGTTTCTATTAATAATATCAGGAACAGTTTAGAGATAGATCAGCATTATGAAAATGTCGTTGTTGCTAAAAAATTAAAAATTCAAAAAAAGTGTGACGATTTAAGAGTAAGAAAGATAAATATTCCGGTTATTTGCGTTTTGGGTTTGACACAAAATAGTGGAAAATTGAAAATGGAATTAGAACTGCAAAAATGTTTGAAACAAAAAGGATATAAAGTTGCAGCAATTGTTTCTGGATTAAATGGATTAATTGGGAAAGATACATTTTGCTTTGAAAAGAAATATTTAAATGGGAAAAATAGGAATGAAGAGATAATTATAAATATAAATGCGGCTGTAAAGCGGTTAGAACAAGATTATGATATTGTAATTGTTGGGATACCAGGAGCATGTCTCTCGTTTAATCCACAATATTCTAATGATTTTGGCATTACTACACAATTGTTTATGTGTGCAATAGAACCAGATTATAGTGTTTTGATGCTACCATATATGCGCTATGAAGAAGCGTTTATTAGTCATGTTAAAGATGAGGTTCAAAAAAGATATGATATTACAATTAATGATATTGGAATATCAGAATTTGCAATTGATATGGATGCGAGTTTTGAACAAAAAAAGATGTGTTTTTTAAAATTAATTGACAAGGAAAGGGATTTTGAGCATTTGAAAAAAATATCAGTTGTTGATATTAAAAGTGATTCTCAAATAGAAAAATTGAGCGATAGGATTATTTGGACACTTGAAAATTAAACATAAGCTTGTCGCATTTTGAAATATATAGGGGGAAGAAAGAATATGTTGAAAAGAGCAAGCAGAAAATTAAGAAGTACTCCTGCGAAAACATTGATGTATATCATACTGTTTTTAGTACTTTTCCTGGCGATATTTTCTATGCTGATGATTGGAATTGCAAGTGGAAATAAAGTGAAAAGAGCACAGGAAACATTGGCCAACTCTATTACTCTGCGCGGGCCGGCCGAGGGAGAAGCTGGAAAATCATGTACTGTATATGCGATCCCGTCCGCAATCGTAGAAAAGTTCATTGACAGCAATTATGTTCAGGGGTACACCATGGAAGCGGGAACATATTGGCTTGATCCGGTGGATACGGAAACATATATCAGCGAGGAGACACAACAGCGCCTAAAAGGTTATCTGAAAGATTCAGGCATGTATACGATGACGGCTGTTGGAACACTGGACTGCGCATACGATACCTATTTTCTGGCAAAGGGTTACAGGATTGTGGAAGGAAGCGGACTGAGCTACGGAGAACGGGGCAAATACGAAGCTGTGGTAGGAGAAAAATACGCCGAAAAAAATCATCTCCATGTGGGCGATACTGTTAAATATAAAATGGAGCAGGGAACGATCGAATACTATAAAGTAAGTGCCCCGGAAGAAATTAGTTTCAAAATTCGAGGCATTTACAGAACTCCAGAGGTTTATCAGTCCGATTCCGTTGTGAATGACTGGCACAATAATTTAATTTTTATTCCACTGGATATTTTCTGCGAGTATTCTATGAAAGCATTAAAAATTCAAAATGTGGGATTTAATACAGTTACGGTCTATTTGAAAGATACAAAATCAGTTGAACCATTCATAGAAGAAACAAAAAACAAAATAAAAATAGGAAGTGTGGATGATGTTGTACAGACCGATGAAAATGGAATACGTTCCAGCGTAAAGCCAATGGTAATATCACAGCAGGATTTGGAATCTGGAGAATGGTCCTATCAGTTGATTCGAAACAAGGAATGGTATGAGATGGTTGCGAAACCTGTTGAAAAATTGAATCGTCTGATAGGATATATGATCGTAGGATTTGTGACTGCCGGAATTTTACTGTTCGGCATTCTGACCAGCCTGTCAGTCAAAGGGCGAAAACGTGAGATTGGAATTTTACTTTCGATGGGGGAACACAGAAAAAGGATTTTAGGACAGTTCGTTTTGGAGAATTTGGTTCCGGTTTTGATTGCCCTGGTTTTTGCGGCGCTGTGTGCGACACCAACAGCAGAGTATTTCGCAGATCGGATGATTTCGAATCAGGCTGAGAAAGTGGAGCAGGAAAATGAAGATCTGTCGGGAAATATTAAAAACGCGCTCCCGACAAGCGAAATAGCTGCGTATGAATCAACGGGAGTAACTGTTGATACGGATTTGTCCATTGAGTGGAACTGGAAAATCATGACGGGGATGATTCTTGGTATTTTAGATCTTTTCCTTTTGATATTAATTCTGCAAGTCGGCAAAATAACTAGAGAAAGCCCGGCATCTATATTGCTGGACAGAAAGTAGGTGTTCATGAAGAAAAAAAGAATGATAATGATCGTAGCGATGGTTCTGGTGCTGGTATGGCGGGAAGACGTTTTTGCAGTGGAATCTGGAACGACACAGGTTTCGCTACAGGCAGACTGGCTCCAAGAGGGAGATTACCAGTATAGCGTGGAAGAAGATGAAACTGTAACTTTACGAAACTATATCGGGACGGAAAGCGTGATTGTCACACCGAAAGAAGTAGGTGGGAAAGAAGTGACGAGAATCGGAGATTCCTGCTTTTTGAGAAAAACGGATCTTCGGGCAGTGCAGATATCCGAAGGCATTGTTGAAATCGGGGAATCTGCCTTTGCGGAAGATGGTCAGTACAGTGATACAACTGCTGGGTTTATCAGCATTGTAATGCCAAAAACACTAAAAAAGGTAGGAAAAAGCGCATTTCAGGGAACTAGAATCACACAGATTTATTTTTATGATGGTTTAGAGAGCATTGGTGATAATGCCTTTATGTATTGCTCTTCTTTGTCAAAAATACGGATTCCAGATAGCGTGGAGAAAGTAGGACAATTTTTATTTTTGGGAGCTGGAAAACCCTATGAAGAAAGTCAAGATAGTGCGATGAAGATTTTTGGCGGAAAAATAGCGGAAGAACTTGCAAAAGATAATCAAAGAGCCGAATATGGTGGTGAAGAAATGCAGGAAATTTCGATCCAGTATTGGCTTGAGAAGAAGGAGAATGAAACGAAAGAAGAGGTTATAGGACAAAAATATTTTGATAAAAATGATACAGGCTTTGAAAAAGTATTTTTTAAGGCTCCTTCGAGTGGAGAAAAGCAAAGTGGGAAAATAGTCTGGATGGACATATTTCTTGGGGTGTGTATGGTTGGACTAATAGGAATCAGTGTTTGCTTAAAGGATTAAAAATATTATATTTGTGAACAATGAAGAAAATAATAGAGAATAATAAATGTTTATATTTTTTAAAAGAGTTACTCAAATATAAAAAAGAAATAGGTATTTTGAGTATAAGCACTATTGTTTCTACAGTAACTGTATTTCTGCAACCATTATTGATAAAACAGATCACAGACATCGGAATACTCGAAAAAAATATGCCCCAAATTGTTAATGGAGTAGCCGGTTTATTTGTTTGTGTGCTGGTATATTTAATGATTGAAGTTGTGCAGGCAAAAACTTTTGCAGAAATACATAATTCATTCTATAAGAACTTGTATTGCAATGTATTTCGAAAATTATTGCATTTAAAAAAACATTATTTTCAAATGAAAAATAGTATGGAAATAGTGCAAATGTTACAATGCGATGTATCTCAGGTTGCGTCTATGACAGATAGATATGTAGTGATGAGCTTTTCGTATGTTTTTCGTGTAATTAGTGGACTTGCTGGACTTATGCTGTTGAGTCCTGAACTGTTATGCATTGTAGTGATAGTAATTCCAGTGAAATACGTGTTAGTAAAATGTCTTGCTAAAAAGCGTGAGAAAAACATGAAAATGTATATTCAAGTTGAGCAACAATTTGGAGGATGGCTTGGCGATACAATTAATACTGTGGAAGAAATTAAATTGTGGAATCTATATGAATTAAGAAAATGCGAATTTTTAAAACAGATTTGTAAATCGTTAGCGGTTGAAATGAAAGGAACCATGATTGAGACATGGAATATTTTTGGGGATGCTGTTTTAGAGTGGGGTGTAACAATTCTTATTTATTTAGTTGGTGGATATTTGGTGTTCGTGGGAAAAATTTCCATAGGTTCAGTTTTTGCTTTTGTTTCTTATTCTAGTTATGTTACAAGACCGGTAAATAGTTTAATTGATCTGCGTATGCATTTTGCAAGTGTCAAACCGTCCGCTGAACGACTTTATACATTTTTGAATATGGAAGAGGAACGAAGTGGAAGTAAAAGAGTGGAAAAAGAGATTTCGCCAATATTAGAATTTAAAAATGTGAGATTTCAGTATACAAAGGATAGGGAAGTGTTAAAGAAAGTATCTTTTAAACTTGAGCCGGGAGAAAAAGTGGCTATTATTGGAAAAAATGGAAGTGGAAAATCAACAATTTTGGAATTACTATTACGATTTTATGAACCGGAAGAAGGAGAAATTTTATGTAATGGTGAAAATATAAAAGTGCTAAAATTATCAGAATACCGAAGCCTTTTTTCTGTTGTGAGTCAGAAATCAGCGTTGTTTTTGGGGGACATTGTGCAGAATATAGATTTGGAGGGGAAAGCAGACAGACAAAAACTGAATGAGGTACTAAGGAAAAGTGGCGTGAAAAAATACTTGCAACGTTTTCCAGAAAAAGAAAAAACACAAATAGGAGATGATGGAGCATTTCTTTCAGGAGGAGAAAGACAAAAGCTTGTGGTTGCACGGGCACTATTGAAAGATGCGCCGGTTATGCTTTTTGATGAAGCGTCCAGTGGATTTGATGTAGAAGCCAATGAATATCTTTATAAAATTATAACAGAAGAAATGCCGGAAAAATCTGTGATTTTTATTACACATCATTATGATAAACTGGAAAAATTTGATAAAGTATATTTGGTAAAAGATGGGTTTCTTACGGAAGTGAGAACTGGAAAAATGTAGAGGCGACTAGATTATAGTAGAAAGGAACAATATGGCAGAACTGGAATTAAAAGAGGTAAGCTATTTTTACGAGAGCGGCGGAAAGAGAATTGATATTTTGGATAAAGCCAGCTATTCATTTGAGAAGGGTACTCTTTACACGATTGTTGGTCCTTCTGGATCGGGGAAAACAACGACGCTGACTTTGGCGGGTGCGCTGGAAGAACCTAAGAGCGGCTGCGTGTGCTTTGAAGGAAAAGATATCCGGGAAATTGGCTATACAAGATATCGAAACAGCAAGATTGGAATTGTGTTTCAGGCGTATAATCTGCTGCCTTATCTGACCCCGCTGGAGAATGTGCTGGCGGCAATGGAAATTACGTCAAATCCGATTAAAAACAAAAAAGAACGGGCGCGGGAACTTCTGACACGAATGGGAATTACAGAAGATCAGATGAACCGCAATATCAATAAACTTTCAGGAGGCGAACAGCAGCGCGTAGCGATTGCGCGTGCGATTTCGACAAATGCAGAGGTGATTCTTGCGGATGAGCCGACGGGAAATCTGGACGTTGATACGGCGGCTGGCATTGTGAAAATTTTCAAAGAGCTGGCTCATGAAGATAAGAAATGTGTAATAGCAGTTACACATTCGGAAGCATTTGCCGCGGAGGCAGATGTGGTGGTACGGCTGGAAAAGAAAAAATTGCAGGATTAAACATGAGGGGGAGGGAAAGTTTTTATGAACTGGATCAAAAGAGCATTTCGCAGTATTTCTTATCATAAAAAAAATACAATTCTGATGTTTTTAAGTTTCCTGATTTTATCCATCCTGATCCTGTTTGGCTTATGTATCCGCGCGGCAAGTCGGGAACGGATATGGGAGATTCGGACGAGCATCGGAGGAAGCGTGCTTGTATCGAATGAGCGTCAGATATACAGTGAAGAGCCGCGCGGTGTGAATTCGATTTCACATCAAAAATATTTGGAACTCTGCGCTGATGAAAGAATTCGGTTTGGCAGCTGTAATACGGTGACAGCTGCTCTGGCGGATAACTTTACAGCTGAAATTATGGACGGACAGGAAGAAAATGGAACAGAAAATATTTATGTGGAGGGATCATCTGATCCTGTCGAGTATTTTAGTTCTGTTTCTTCTGTAGTTACACTGATTTCGGGACATGTACCGCAGAATGCAGAAGAAGCGGTAGTCAGTGATGGGATTGCGGAACGGAATGGACTGGGAATAGGAGATACCATAGCTGTTCTTTCACCATACACAAAGGAGCGGTATACATTTAAAATCAGTGGTATTTACAGTACGAACGAGGCAGCTTACAGTGGAAATGTGGTATATAATAACCCAGCAAATGCTATCTATACCCTGGATACACCAGTTTATGAGATGAATGAAAATGATAATGTAAAAGAAATTACATTGCAGTTGAAGGACCCGGAAGAAGGAAGAGCGTTTGCTGAAGATGCGAAAAAAATGCCGGAATATATCAAAGAAGAATATGATATGGACTATACGGTAAATGTTTCAGCTTATAAAGCGGTGGCCGACAGCCTGAAGAGCCTGGCAGGGATTTCGAATCTCATGGTGATAGTTTCCGTAATCCTTGGAACTATCACATTAAGTTTTTTGATTCTTATGAATTTGCGGGATCGCATGTTTGAGATTGGCATTCTTCTTTCTGTTGGAGAAACAAAGATGCGGATTATGCTGCAGATGTTGATGGAATCTTTTTGCCCGGTATTGCTGGCAATTACAGCGGGGGTAATTTTTTCTTATCCTTTGGCGAATGTGATAAAAATAGCTGTAGATCTTTCGAACGGTGTGCAGGCTGCAATTAAGACACAGCAGATTATAATATTGTATCTTTGTGGAATGGGGGTTGTGCTGGCTTCTTCTATGGTTATGGTATACCAGATTGTACGATATCAGCCGAAAAAGATTTTGATGATGGAGTAAAAAAAGAAATAGTCAGATAAAATACTGAATATGCAGAATTGACCGTATTTTTCTAAAAATAAGAAAATTCGAAAAAAGGTGTTGACTTTTGCTTTCGGGGGTGTTATTATAACTAAGCTGTCAGCGAGAGCTACAGTGAATGAGTTCTTTTGAAACAGAAAAACCTAGTTCGGAGCCGGGTGGCTGCCGCGGGTTGCAAAAACTGCTTCAAAAAAACTTGAAAAAAGTTCTTGACAAAAGCAAATGAGTTTGATAAAATAAACGAGTTGCTGATCGAGAGAACAGCAAAGAAGTTCGAAAGAGCTTCGAAAAATAAATTAAAAAAGTTCTTGACAAACGAAAAGTTCTGTGATAAAATAAATGAGCTGATCTGAGTCAGAACGGCAAAGATCCTTGATAATTAAACAATGAAACACATCCTCGAAAGTTCTGAATAAG
>JAHZFO010000027.1:0-21915 GCA_019421285.1 Clostridiales bacterium | reverse complement strand
AATCCCTAAAAAGGTTGCAAATATTTTAAAAAAAATTATCTCAGATAAAAACACCTCCGAAATCGTTCAAATTTTATGATCATCAGGTCCTATTAGGTTATAAAAACAGCCGTACCATGTGCGTTTTACATGATACGGCTGTCTATGATTTCCAGGCCCTCAGGACAGACCAATCAAAAATCATGTCCTCTGTTCCATCGGGTCTTAAAAATATTGTTTTTGAAATTCCATTACATTCCAGCGTTACTTTCTGCTCATGGGAAGAACAGAGGCGAACCCTGTGTATCCTGCCCTCTCTCCATTCAAAATCAACTGTGATGTCACCCTGTGCCTTCATTCCCCGGACTTTTCCATCCTTCCATTCATCCGGAAGTGCCGGAAGCAACAGGATATGCCCTTTCCTGCTCTGGATAAGCATCTCTGCAACTGCAGCTGCAAAGCCAAAGTTCCCATCAATCTGGAATGGAGGGTGTGCACACAGCATGTTGGGATAAATGCCGCCTCCCACACAGGAAATGTTTTCCTCCCTGGTATAACGGAGTTGGTTTTTCAAAAGCCCCAGTGCATGTTCCCCGTCCCTGAGTCTGGCCCAGAGGCAGGCCTTCCATGCCATGCACCATCCGGTTCCCTCGTCTCCGCGCCTTTCCAGTGCCACCCGGCAGGCTTCCAGAAGCTCCGGGGTGTTTTCTGTAATCAGGTTTCCGGGATAAAGACCATACAGATGGGAAACATGGCGGTGATGGATCTCTGTTTCCGGATAATCCAGGAACCATTCCTGGATCTGTCCAAAACTTCCCGTCTTAAATGGCGGCAGTTTTGAAAGTACCCGTTTTACATCCTCTGTCTCTCCCTCTATGCCCAGGATGTTACATATTTTCAGGTAGTACCCAAACAGTTCTTTCAGGATGCTGATATCCATGGTGGATGCCATTCCCACACTGTGGGATTTTCCATCTTCTCCACAGAAACGGTTTTCCGGGGAAGTGGAAGGCCCGGTAACATAGTATTCCCCATATGGGAACAGGAACCCAAGATAGAACTTTACGGCTCCCTCGATCACCGGATATGCCCTGTCTTTCAGGAAATCCAGGTCTTCTGTATAGCAGTAATGTTCCCAGAGATGCCGGCAGAGCCATCCCGAACTCATAGGCCACATAGAATAGGAACAGGGGTCCTCATCCTGCCCGAAATATCCAACAGGTCCGGAATGTCCCCAGATATCCAGGTTGTGGTGGCTCACCCATCCGGAAAGTCCATAGACCTCCCTGGCTGTCTCCCGTCCATCCTCTGCTGTCCTGCAGATCAGGTCAAAGAGTGGTTCCTGACATTCGCCCAGGTTGCATCTCTCAGCCATCCAGTAATTCATCTCCGTGTTGATATTAACGGTATAATTACTGCTCCAGGGGGCACGCATCCTGTTGTTCCAGATTCCCTGGAGGTTTGCACACTGGCTTCCCGGTCTGGAGGAACAGATTATCAGGTATCTGGCATAATGGAACATCATCTCTGCCAAACGGTTTTCCCTGGTGTCGTTCAGTGATAATTCCATACGGTTAAAATATTTATGGTATTCTCCCAGATGTCTTTTCTTCAGCTGTTTATAATCCGGATCTTCCAATACTTCCATACACTCTTTTTCCAGCTGTGGTGTATCTGCATTCCGTCCAAAATCTGTATTTCCTGTAAAACAAACAAATATGTCCTGTTCTCCCTCGATCAGGAGCTTACCATCACAGCATTTCACACTGCCCTGCGGTACAACAACCTTTACAGCCAGTGTAAACCGGATTCCTTTTCCGGCCTCATAAACAACCGGTTCCGGGCAGTCATAGTATGGCGGTGCCACATAAGAAGGTGCCCGTCCAGAAAGTAAAACGGTATCTTCACAGTTTTTTATTTTCTCATATCTGATCTCACTTTCCAGTGAAATCTCAAGATGAAGTTTCTGTTCAGGGGCTGCCTGGAAATGGACTGCCAGCAGAGAATCTGCCATGCTCACAAACAGCTCCCTTTTATACCCTGCAGATGCCACTGTTTCCACCGCATGGTTCAAAGAGAGCTGGCGTACATATCCGCCGGGTACCTGTCCGGACATCTGCAGACTCATATTGAGTCTGCCAGCCGGGAGGTAACTGTCCGTCCAGTCACCCAGGATATGTTTCCTACAATAATCTTCTGCTTCCTGATGCTTCTGGTCCTCAAGCAGCTTTCGCAGATGCCCAAGGTCAGCATGACCGTTTTTATTCAGCTTTGCACTGCCGTCACCAGACCATAAAGTATCAAGATTCAGTTCAAGTGTTTCATTTTCCAGACGGCCATAGGACATCACTCCAAGAGTTCCGTTTCCGAGCGGCAGTGCCTCATTCCAGGCTTCTGCCGGGCTTTTGTAGCTTAATATCCAATGGTCCATTCGTGTTATCCTCCTATATTAACATTATGTTATCTGTACTATTTTCATAAAAGTTGTAATGCGTCTTCATCTGCAACTATAGTTACATCGGGATGAAGCTGAAGAATTGAAGCCGGTACATTTGGAGTAATCGGTCCGTAAAGGGAATCATAAATAGCTTTTGCCTTAGATGAACCGGTAGCAATCAATAATATTTTCTTTGCAGACATGATATTTTTAATTCCCATAGTATACGCCTGCTTCGGTACATCATCTATGCTCTTAAAAAAACGGGCATTTGCCTTGATAGTACTTTCTGTAAGATTTACACAATGAGTTTCTTTTTCAAATGCTACTCCGGGTTCATTGAATCCAATATGACCATTTCCTCCAATTCCAAGAAGCTGCATATCAATCCCACCCACCATGGAAATTATCTTGTCATATTCTTTACAGGCATGCTCACTGTCTGCATCCATTACGTCCGGAACATATGTATGGGATTTTTCAATATTTATATGGTTCAATAAATTTTGATTCATAAAATATCGGTAACTCTGATCATTGTCTGGAGACAAACCTTTATATTCATCCAGATTTACAGTAGTAATTTTTGAAAAATCAAGATCCCCTTTTTTATACCATTCAATCAACTGTTGATACATACCCACTGGTGTTGAACCAGTTGCTAAGCCCAGCACTGATCTAGAATTCATGATAATCTGTGCTGACATAATATTTGCTGCTTTTCTGCTAACATCCTTATAGTCTTTTCCTTTGTAAATAACCATATATACCCTCCTGAACGTCTGGTGACCCTGTGCCAGACAGATTCATCACTGAATTAGATACCATTTAATCTCGTTTGGTTCCATATGAAGTTCAAAACTGCTTCCATCTCCGATGTATATCGTTGTATCCTGCGGTTCATAAGTATTATTCACAACACAGTATTTCTTATTTTTAACATATGCATGAATCTCAACATTATAATTTGAAGAATACCAGCAATAAAGTTCCTTCTCAGCAGATGCTGACCAGAGAACTGCTCTATAAAGTACACGGCTATTCTCGAAGCTATATGGAAGACCACTGATATAAACACCTATTTACTCTATCTCCTTTTTTTGCAAGATTTGTCTGTTTTTTCTTTCTATTTGGCATGAACTCCCGGTCAACCTGCTTTATAATACAGCCATAAGATAAAGAAAGGAGGAACAGACAATGAAAAGACTTAAAGCTTATATCGAATATGTAATGAATTTTTATGCCAACTATTACAGATTTTACCGGTAAGTGCAAAATATGGCTTCCGGATATAACCCGGAATCTGTATTTGCAGTTCATGTAGACCTTGTAATCAATAATTTCAGTATACGTTAGAATCCGTTTCCTGTACATGAACAGGATGCGTTAATATATAAACAAAATTTTACAGTTGGCAGACTTAGCCAAAAAGAACCGATATCAGTCTTGCAAAGACCTTGTATCGGTTCTTTTTGTATTTTCTCATTATCTAATTATGGGAGGATTTTTCTGTATCACCGAAAAAACTTTTATTCCCGCACTTCAAGCCACTGGTCAATGTTCCCAAAATGTACCGCCTGCAGGTTATCTACATCAACCAGTTGCGGGAAGCTGTTTCTGATGATCAGGACACCATTTTCCTTATCCTGTTTTTCTCCACCGCCAGCGATGCCTCCCATGGTCAGATCAAGTGTTAAAACCGTTCCATCTTTATAACGCACCTGGTCAATATTAGTTCTGCCATAAAGATCCATACCATAATCTGTACCTGTGTACTCAAACCTGTTTTTCTCATCTTCATACACCTTCATAGCTTCATCATAATCAAGATATAATGACCATAAAAGGGGCGTTACTTCCATTTTTTTCACTGTGATTTCATAACCTCCAAAATCACATTTCCGGTTCACTTCCAGAGTTGTCGGAGGCTTTACTGCACCCAGGGTCCATTTAAAGTCCCATGTTCCATCTGTAATAACAGTCGTATCATAATCTCCTTCCTCCGTAAGATTCTTTAATGTGATTTCTACTGTTTTATTACTCAGATCATAATCACCGTCATAAGATATACAGGCGTTAAAATATTTAAGATGTGCAGAATTTTGATCTGTTTTCAGTAACACATCCTGTCCTACCCCAGTATTGAAACTTCCAAATCTGTTATCGTCCACTGCATATACTTCTTTTCCATCGATCTTAAAATGTGTCATCTCCTCAAAAGAAGTATGATCAGTCATAGAAATACTGTCATCTGTTTTCACTTCAAAAAAAGCATACAGGAATCCCTGATCCTGAATAGAATCTGTCAGGGTAACCGTCACACCATTTTGTGTTACAGACTGGTCTATATTCTGAATATAGGTTGATTCCTGCAGTGTCTTCTGCTGTTCTTCCGATGGCTCCAGTCTTTTCACCAGGTAATTATTCCATTTAAAGAACTCTTTTGCAGCCACAGTAACAGCCATACCAGTACAGATTACTGCTGCTGCAATCAATAATCGGCCACTGATTTTTTTTCTTTTGTATTTTTTATCAACTGAATCCGCCTGTTCAATCTGTTTTAGTGTATCTTCAAATTTATTATGAAAATCCTGTGGTACTTCCGGTGCGATATTATTCCATTTGTTCTCTAACATGACATTTTCCCCTTTCCTGTTATTCTCTTTAATTGCTTGCTGTTTTTCCCAGTTGCCGGTCTTTTCTCTTCTTCGGATAACTGCTCTTTCAAAAACTCTCTTGCACGTGAAAGTCTGCTTTTGATCGTTCCTTCCGGAATATCCAGAGCCTCACTGATCTCTTTCAGTGAAAATCCTTCTAAATAATACAATGTTACCAAAATCCTCAGATCCTCCGGAAGTTCCATAATCGCCATATACAAATGACTGTATCTGTCCTCCTCAGTCAGCCTCATATTGTCCATATATTCTTCATATGGAATAACATTTTTTCTTTTCCGAAGAATCCCTTTGCATTCATTGATCAAAATCCTTGTGATCCATGTTCGGAAATATTTTTCTTTCTTTAAGGTGGGAAGTTTCTCATATGCCTTAAGAATTGTTTCCTGCACAGCATCCCCACAATCAGAGTCATTCTTCAGAATGGACTTTGATATATGATACAGCATGGCTTCTGCATCCCGAACCTCCTTAATAAATACATCTTTTGTCATAACTTTGTCTTCTCCTTTTGTCCAGCTGGATTACCACTCATGTTTACTTTTACACTAATTAGATGCATCGGAAAGGAAATCGGTTCTCATAAAAGTATTTTTTCCGTTGCCTCTTCCATTGCCAACGAAATATCCACTTTTTTAATCTCTGTTCTGTTTGTATTTGTATTTTTTATGTAATTCCGTAATATATTCCTCAAGCTTCTCTTTGTCTTGCTCTTCACAGGCGACAAAAACAAAACACTGCTTAGATCAATCCGATATGCTTTCACTGTTTTCTCACCCAGTTTCTCTGTATATGTGCAATAATTCCAGAAACGGTGCTAATTTATCCGGTAGTTTCATTTTTACTCTCTTACGTTTTTTACATTCTCCGTATTATACTACCATTTCACCAGGATATTCTCAGAAATTTTACAAACAAAAAGATGGACATAAGCAAGATCATACATGACAGAAGCACTCCTTGCATTGCCAATCAGATCCGGATTCGGATATTCATCAACAATGGATACCAGGTTGTGTTTTGTATATCAGCTGTCACAAGGGATGATGACATGATCTTTGCTGTGAAATTCAGGCATAACCTGCCGGATCATGGAGGTTGCCAGTTCCAGTTTAGACTCTTTTTTCCGCCACATGCGATAACCAAGAGGAACGGAAAGATAAGGTACTTTATCCCCATTCCAGACAGGTACGCAGAGCATGACACTCACAAAGCAGTGTCCATTCAGATAGTTGGAACCGTTGTGTGCGGCTCAGTATAGATAATATCAGCAGAAATAAGGTATCTGCTGTCGGAACAGAAAAAGTTTCAAAATAGATCAAAAAATATTGCTGAAGTCTGCCTATCAGTGTTTTTTCGCTGTATAATGTTTTTGCCGTACAGGGTCACTTTCCTTTGTAATGTTTTATGCCAAATTCATTGTACATCAGAAAGTCCTGTACGATATTTTTTTATGAAAAAGTTGTAAAGTGGTGTATCAATATCGTAATTTTCCAAAAATGAAACTTTTTGCTCTTTGACAGGATATATAAGAATGTAAAGGTTAAAAGCTTTTAATTTTGAAAGTATTAAAAAGAAAGTAGGGTTGATATGACAGATGAAGCAGAGCTTTTGCAACGTCTCAGGAACAGAGAAAAAAATTCAATAGATGAAGCAATCCGAATTTATACGCCGTATTTGAGTACTGTTTTGTATCATATGGCCGGCAATTCACTGCCGAAAGAGGATATTGAAGAAATTGTGGCAGATGTGTTTGTTGTACTTTGGAAGAATACCGGGAGGATAGATTTGCAGAAAGGTACATTACGGTCATATCTTGCTGCTGTTGCCCGGAATTTTGCTCTGAAAC
Source organism: Clostridiales bacterium (assembly GCA_019421285.1). Classification (GTDB taxonomy): domain Bacteria; phylum Bacillota; class Clostridia; order Lachnospirales; family Lachnospiraceae; genus Oliverpabstia; species Oliverpabstia tarda. Next base: position 14,975 of record JAHZFO010000027.1, on the reverse strand, counting down.
GGATAAACAGAAAAACGGATCATACATTTCTTGAAGATATTGAACTGTCAGATGGCAAAGATTTCATTGAAGAGAATTTTCACAATAATTATGTATGGGAAACAGTTATGAGCCTTGGCGAACCTGACAGCGAGATTTTTGTAAGGCGGTATAAATTTGATGAAAAAATCAAGGATATTTCAAAAGCAATGGGACTTAATATTTCTACAGTTAAGACCAGACTTTCAAGAGGAAAAAGAAAACTCAGAAAAATGTTATCGGATGCGGAGGAAAAATTATGAGAAGAAAAAATTTGCTTAAAGAATTGGGAATACAAAAACAGGCAGATACTTCCTGCAATGCTCTTGATATTGATACAGAGAATGTCAGACAGAGAGTTTATGCAAAACTTGACTTCGCAGATACAGAAAGGAAGCAAACGACTATGAGATCAAAAAAGAAAATATTACCTTTGTTGATAGCTGCAACACTTACAATTGGAGTTACTGCTATGGCAGCAACAGGAAAGATTTCAATGTGGACAGGTTCATCTGCATCACGTGCTGATTATACATCTCTTCCAACGTCAGAACAGATTACAAAGGATATTGGGTATAGACCGGTATTGATTGATACCTTTGAGAACGGGTACTGCTTCAAAGAGGGCAATATTATAAAAAACAGTTTTAAGGATGGCAATGCAAATGTAATTGAGAATTTTAAATCTGTGTCCTTTGATTATCAGAAGAATGGAGATGTTGTATCGTTTGAACAGCAGAAATTTAACTCAAAGCTTACTCCGTCAGGTGATATTATTGCCACTGTAAATGGAACAAATTTGTATTATGTACATTATATAAATAAAGTGGTATCGGATGATTACGAATTGACAGAACAAGATAAAAAAGACCAGTCCAGTGGAAAAGTTGTATTCAGTTACGATGACAGCACTTCTCAGATTGAAGTCAGTCAGGTTCAAAGCGTTAACTGGAATAAGGATGGCATCCAGTATGATTTGCTGCAAATAGATGGAAAATTATCTGCCGGAGAACTTGCAGATATGGCGAGAGAGGTTATTAATAACAGAAGATAATCGAGTAGGAGGGAGTGATTAGCTCCCGCCCTTTTATCGAAACCGCCGTGCGTACCGTTTGGTACACGGCGGTTTCAATGAGTTGACGTGCACAGACTGATAGGCTTCCAATACATGCTACAGTGCAGTGCCCTTCCCGGGAATAAATAAACGGCTCATATCTGCATGCTCCAGTTCAAGAAGCGCTATTTTTTTGTCAATGCCTCCGGCATATCCTGTCAGGCTGCCATTTGCGCCTACTACACGATGACAGGGAATGATAATAGAAACTTTGTTGTGTCCAACTGCACCGCCTACAGCTTGTGCAGACATATGAGAAAGCTGCTGCATTTCAGCTACTCTTCGTGCAATCTCTCCATATGTGATCGTCTGCCCATAAGGAATCTGTAATAAAATCTGCCATACTGCCTGTCTGAATGCGGATCCGGAAGGATGAAGAGGGGGAGTAAATGTGGGGTCCTCACCGGAGAAATATATATCCAGCCATTTTTTTGCCTCTGTAAGGATTTTCGTCTCCTGCACTATTCTTTTATCAGGAAGTGTATTGGCAAAATATTTCTGGCCTTCAAACCACAGACCGGTAAGCCCAATATCATCGGCAGCCAGTAAAATATTTCCCAGAGGTGATAAATATGTAGAGATATAGATCATTTTCAACCTGCCTTTCAAAAATCATATTCTCCCATATATGATGAACAGAATACCGGTCAATGTCAAGATGGCATACAGTAAGAATTATGTTAATGCGATCGTAGCTTCCAAGGTTCAGAAAAGAAGCTGTTCTTTCAGTTTCCATTTTCTGTTCCTGGAAGTAAAGGCTGCCTCCACAGAATTCAGAAGTAGCAGCCTTTTCTGCTCCTGGGTAAGATTTAACAGAGATTCCATATATCGGAATTCCCGGGAGAGGGTTGTTCTTTCAATCGCCGGATCATCGGTATTTAAGGTTACCTTAAGTCCCATTTCGAGAAATGCTTTCAGCGGATAATCAGACATTTCTTCCACAGCTTTTGTCTGGCGGTTGCTTGTAGGACACATTTCCAGAAAAATCCCCTTATCCTTTACAAGCTGTATCACTTCCTTATTTCCTGCAATCCTCACACCATGGCCGATCCTGACCGCACCCATATGGACAGCTGTTTTTACATCCTCTGCATTTCCGGCCTCGCCTGCATGGATGGTAAATGGAACCTGATATTCTCTTGCTTTTGCAAAAAGTGCCTCGTAATTTTCTGTTGGAAAGAGTGCCTCGGCTCCTGCAAGATCGATAGCAACCACGCCGCCATCTTCAACAAGATATTTTTTTGCCAGCTCCAGAGTTTCCAGATTTTCTTTCTGGTTAAGATCACCGCGCATACAGCATAAGATCAGATTACCGGGGATGGGAGCTCTTTTCAGACCACGTAATGCAGCATGGATCGCTGTTTCCTGAGTCATTTCCTTCTGTGTATGGAACTGTGGGGCAAAACGAAGTTCTGCGTAGATCACACCGTCTTCTTTCATTTCAGAAAGGATAAGATAAACAGCTTCTTCCAATGCCTCTTCTGTCTGAAGAAGGGAAAGAGGCAGGTCAAAGCATTTCAGAAAATCATTGAGATTTTCGCAGGTATCCGGTACAGAAAGGAGAGAAAGAAGCTCTTCATCTGTTGCAGCCGGAAGTGTGATCTGCTGCAATGCGGCAAGTCTTCTGGCTATCTCTGGGGTAATGCAGCCGTCCAGATGTGCGTGGAGATCGATGTAGTGATTAATGATATTTTCTGTTTTCATAGGCGTTAAGTACCTCCCTGTCAGGATTTATTCTTATCCCGGAAATGATTTTATATTTCTTAAGGTATCTGCCGGAATGAAATATTAAAGTGAATTCCGAGTTATATTTCCTGTGTGGCTTTTTTTAACCAGGATTTCTCTTCTTCATTCAGATATGGGGAAATTTTTTCGTATACAAGGGCATGATACTGATTGAGCAATTTGCGCTCTCCTGCTTCCATCTGTCCCGGATCTATACCTTCCAGATCAAATGGTACCAGGGTCAGTGGCTCAAATTTCATAAACTGGCCGTAGGATGTTTTTTCAGCTTTTTTGCAGACTACAAGATTTTCGTGACGGATGCCGAATTCATTTTCCGCATAATATCCCGGTTCATCGGAGGTGATCATTCCTTCTTCCAGAACAGGAGCCGGAAGCTCGGCAGGGCTTTTCCAGCGGAAGCTCTGCGGTCCTTCGTGTACATTGAGAAGATAACCTACGCCATGGCCTGTTCCGTGGTTATAATCCTCTCCCATAGCCCAGAGAGGTCCTCTGGCCAGTGTATCCAGATTCAGGCCGGTACAGCCGTAACGGAATTTTGCTGCTGCCAGGTGCAGGTGTCCACGGAGTACTGCTGTGAAATATTTTTTTTCTTTTTCAGTAACCGGGCCAAGTACAACGGTGCGGGTGATATCAGTGGTGCCCTCCAGATAATGTCCGCCTGTATCCATCAGAACCAGCCCTTTTGGCTCCAGTGGAATATTGGTTTCTTCTGTTGCACTGTAATGGACAATGGCTCCATGTGCACCGTAGGCAATGATGGGATCAAAGCTGTTTCCCTGAAAATTCTCCTGTACGGAACGGAATTCATAGAGCTTATCAGCAGCGGAAAGCTCGGTGATCTTCTTCATTCCCACATTTTTCTTCAGCCAGTGGATAAACTTCACCATTGCAACGCCATCTTTGAGGTGGGCAGTCTTTTCATTCTGGACTTCGGTTTCATTTTTGATGGCTTTTGGGAGAAGGGTCAGATTTTCACCGTCTAGGACCGTTACCTGCTTCGGAATACTGCTGACCAGCCGGCTGTTTACATTGCTTCTCGAAAGATATACCTTTTTCTCTTCGGGGATCGTCTGTACATAGGTGTAAATATCATCATATGGATAAATGGCAATACCGTCTTTGGAAAGTGCTTCCTTAACAGAATCCGAAAAGGCTTTTTCATTGGCAAAAAGACGGAGCTCGCTGTCATCCAGCACAAGATAGGAAAGAACTACCGGGCAGCAGTGGATATCATTTCCGCGGATATTTAAAAGCCATGCAATGTCATCAAGGGAAGTGAGGATAAAGAGGTCTGCCCCCTTCTCTTTCAGTTTGCTGCGGATTTCCCGGATCTTGTCTGCTCTGGACCTTCCGGCCCATTTTTCGGATAATTCCATAACCGGTTTACAGGAAAGTGCCGGACGGTCATCCCAGATATTTCCGATGAGATCCTCATTTACAGAAAAACGTATCTGTTTTTTCTGAAGGATTTTTTCCAGCGTCTCTGCTTCTTCTGCGCTTACGGTACGGCCATCGAAGCCGAGACACATTCCCTTTTTCAGATTTTCTTCCAGGAATTTGTGGATCGTTGGTACGTCCGGTTCTCCTATCTTAAACAGAGTAACCGGCGTTCCCTCTAACTGCTGTGCAGCCTGGATAAAATATCTTCCGTCTGTCCAAAGTCCGGCCATGTCCTGCATGATCACGGCAGTTCCGGCAGAACCGGTAAATCCGGTGATGTATTTTCTGCATTTAAAATAATCTCCAACATACTCAGAACCATGAAAATCATCGGTCGGAACCAGATAAGCATCGATTCCCTTTTCCTTCATTTGTTTTCGAAGAGCTGTGATCCGTTCTGTAACTGTCATAATCTTATGCCTCCTCTGTATAACTGTTCTTTATCGCAAAGCCATGATCCATAGGGCCGCTTCCTTTTCCCAGATCCAGCATGGCAGCAAGGGCTCCGGAAATATAGTCCTTGGCACGGTTTACAGATTCCACCATGGAAAATCCCTTTGCAAGGTTGGAAGCGATGGCTGAAGAAAGAGTACATCCTGTTCCGTGGGTGTTGGGATTGTCGATCCTTTTTCCCTCAAACCACTGATATGTTCCATTTACATAGAGAAGATCATTGGCATCATTGAGCTTATGTCCGCCCTTGCAGAGAACTGCACAGTGATATTGCTCGGAAACCTGTTTTGCAGCTTCGATCATATCATCGGCGCTTTTGATCTTCCGTCCGGTAAGCACCTCGGTTTCCGGGATATTGGGGGTGAGAAGATCTGCAAGAGGAAACAGTTCCTCCTTCAGAACATCCACCGCCTCCTCGCTGATCAGTCTTGCACCACTGGTGGCAACCATAACCGGGTCCACCACGATATTTTTTGCCCGATACCAGCGGAGCTTTCCTGCGATCATATGGATCAGATCACTTTCGGAAACCATTCCGATCTTTACTGCATCCGGAAAGATATCCGTAAAAATACAGTCCAGCTCCTGACCCAGGAACTCTGCGGTTGCATTCTGGATGGCTGTGACACCGGTGGTGTTCTGGGCAGTCAGTGCGGTGATGGCACTCATGGCGTATACTCCGTTTGCCATCATGGTTTTAATATCGGCCTGGATCCCGGCTCCTCCGCTGGAATCGCTGCCTGCGATGGTTAATGCTGTTTTCATCTTTGGTTTCCTCCGTTTTCTGTGAATATATGGTTCTGTAACTCTGTCAGATCCCGACAGTAGATATAGGCATCCTTTTTCAGCTGTTCTTGATCCGGTTCTCCCAATGCGTCATAAATACCGGCAGTCAGAAATCCTGCATTTCCGGCAGTCTGCAACGCGTAGAGTGAATCCTCCACAACCAGCGTCTGAGATGGCTCCGTTCCCAGTGCTTCTGCAGCTGTAAGATAGACCCTCGGAGAATGTTTGCTTTCTCCGATCTCACTGGTGGTATAGATTTTACCAAAAAAGGAAAGAAGTCCGTTTCTTTCCAGCGCCCGGCAGATATGTTCCCTGGGGCTTGAGGTTGCCACCGCAGCCGGAATTTTCTGTTCTGCAAGGCATTGAAGAAGTTCTCTGGCACCTGATTTTGCCGGGACCTCTTCAAAATAGTATTTACGGATCCGGGATTTCAGATCCATCACGATCTTTTCTTCGGAATACGCAAGAGTAAACCTGTTTTTCAGCCAGTCCGCGCCCTGCTCCATACTCATGGGAAAAAGGATCTCTTCCATTCCCGCAACCGGCTGATATCCCAGATCTGTGATATATTGTTTTCCAAGTTCCCTCCAGATAGAAAGAGAGTCCAGAAGGACACCATCCGCATCAAATATTACGGCTTTTATGGGAAAAATCATGTTTTTTCTCCTGAAAAATAATTTCTGTTGATATAAAAAACGCGGATATACCACAAAAGATATATCCGCATTTTATTATAAGCCGCAGGTTCCCAAAATGCAACCGGGAGTTATCTGACAGTTTCTTTTATTCTTTGCCATTAAAGCAATAGGTACATACATTGCAGGGATCAATGCCAATAGATTCCAAAAGATCATCCAGCCGGTGATAACGGAGGGTGGTAAAGTTCTGCATCTTACAGATATCCTGTACCATCTGCTCATATTTCGCTGTATGTGGATCTGCGTATTCGTCCAGTACTTCCTGTGGACAGTTCGGACCTTCCCTCTTCTCGATCACCTGACGGGCGATCAGCTCCATCTCGGATTTGGAGCGGGAGAAGTTTAAGTATTTGCAGCCGTACATGATCGGCGGGCAGGCAGGACGGACATGAACTTCTTTTGCACCGCTACGGTACAGAAATTCAGTTGTCTCGCGAAGCTGGGTACCACGTACAATGGAATCGTCGATAAGAAGAAGTTTTTTGTCCTTGATCAGTGCACGTACCGGAATCAGTTTCATTTTGGCGATGAGGTTACGCTGGTTCTGATTGGTTGGCATAAAAGATCTGGGCCAGGTTGGTGTATATTTAATGAATGGTCTTGCATAAGGAATGCCGGATTCATTGGCGTATCCGATGGCATGGGCGATACCGGAATCCGGAACACCGGCTACAATATCCGGGTGAACAGAATCTCCATCTCTCTTTGCAAGCATACTTCCGCAGCGGTAGCGCATCTCCTCTACATTTACGCCTTCATAAGATGCTGTCGGATATCCGTAGTAAACCCAGAGGAAAGAACAGATCTTCATTTTCTTTCCAGGTTCTACCAGAGTTTTCACTCCATCTGCCGTAACAAAAACAATCTCTCCCGGTCCAAGTTCCTTATAGTCTTCGTAACCCAGATTAATATAGGCATGGCTCTCAAAGGAAAGACAGTAGGAACCTTCCTTGTGACCAATCTCCACCGGAGTTCTTCCCATCTTGTCACGGGCTGCATAAATTCCGTCTTTTGTCATAAGAAGCAGTGTCATGGAGCCGTCGATCAGTCCCTGTACGTACTGGATACCTTCCACAAAATTATCCTTTTCACAGATCAGGGCTGCGATCAGTTCTGTCACATTGACAGTTCCGTTGGTCATCTCCTGAAAATGTACCTTGGTCGTATCGTACATCCGCTGCAGAAGTTCATCATAATTGTTGATCTTTCCCACAAAAGTAAGGGCAAAGCTTCCAATTCTGGAACTGAACAGAAGGGGCTGCGGTTCATAATCGGAAATACATCCGATTCCCATATTTCCCTTCATGGAACCTACATCTCCGTCAAATTTTGTACGGAAAGGTGTGTTCTCGATGTTGTGGATGGCACGGTCAAATCCATGTTCTCCGTAAACAGCCATACCGCCGCGGCGTGTTCCCAGATGAGAATGATAATCCACTCCGTAAAAAAGTTCCAGTACACAGTCGTCTTTTGATGCTACTCCAAAAAATCCGCTCATAATGTGCTCCTCTCTGCTTCCATAGTATTAACGATTCCTGGTATCGTTCGTACATCCATAATCGCTATCAGTATAGCATAAGAGAATTGTAAATAACAATCAATTCGGTGGATATTCCTGCTTTTTCAGAATAAATTATAATGATATTAGCCGGATTTATAAAAGCAGAAAGCATTTTATGCGTGAGGCAAATGTTCCGTCAGTTCCAAAGTGCGATAAACAGATTCAAGTAACCGGCAAAAGTCAGCCATGCCAGATACGGGACCATCAGATATGCAGCATTCCGGGAAAATTCCCCGAATGTGCAGATACAGCAATATACAAGTCCCCACAGAAAAATAAGCCAGAGAAATGCAAAGCCATACCATCCTGCCCCAAAGAAGAAAAACGGCCATAGGAAATTCACAGCAAGCTGGATCCCATATAAAGTAAGAGCCTTATCTCTGGCTCTGCTTTTGGACCTGGATGCGATCAGGAACGAAGCAATCCCCATCATGATAAAAAGAATCGTCCATACAACCGGGAACAGCCATCCTGGCGGCGATAAGGGAGGCTTATTTAATGTTGCAAATACTTTCATTCCGTTTCTGGTAAAAAAACCGGAAACAGCTCCGGTCGCCAGAGGCACTGCAATGCAGGTGATCAGTTTTCTGGTATCTTTTTTCAAAAATATCCCCCTTTCTGGTCTGAGAAGATCTGCGGACAGCATTCATTTTCTCTGTTTATTATATTTCAGGATGCCGGTTTCTATACAATCATATACAAAAAAGAAACAGCTCTGTTTTTATGCAGAACTGTTTCTTTTTGTAGATCGTTTAAAACTTTTGATCATTTAACACAGGTACACGTTTTTTTATATTCATTACTCCTGAGTGATTCCCTTGAACTTGTAACCGGCTTCTTTGATCACTTCTTCCACTTTTGCCTCGTCAACTTTCTCAGGTACTGTGAATACAGTTGTTCCATTCTCGTGGGAAGATACCACATCCTCTGCTCCGAAAGCCGCCTGAATTGCTTTGTTTACGTGTGCCTCACAGTGTCCGCACATCATTCCTTCTACATTGACTGTTACTTTTACCATTGTTTTGTTCTCCTTTTCTTCTTTTTTATTTTCATCATGACTGATGTTTAATGTTACCGGATTTTTGATCGCCTTGTCTCTGGCTGTGTTGTGGATCTTAAACAGATTCAGGCGCAGCGCATTTGTTACAACACAGAAGCTGGAAAGACTCATGGCCGCAGCTCCGAACATCGGATTCAAGGTCCATCCGAAAAGCGGGATCCAGACACCTGCTGCAAGGGGAATGCCGATTATATTGTAGAAAAATGCCCAGAAAAGATTCTCATGGATATTCCGAAGTGTGGCGCGGCTTAAACGTACTGCCGCTGGAACATCGCTTAACTGGCTCTTCATCAGAACGATATCTGCCGCATCAATGGCAATATCTGTTCCTGCACCGATGGCAATTCCGATATCGGCTCTTGTAAGTGCCGGCGCGTCGTTGATACCGTCACCGACCATGGCAACCTTTCCCTGCTCCTTCAGAGCGCGGATCACACTTTCTTTTCCATCCGGAAGAACTCCTGCGATCACATCGTCAACTCCTGCCTGAGCTCCGATGGCTTTTGCGGTACGCTCATTGTCACCAGTAAGCATAACTACACGGATTCCCATGTTCTGAAGCTCTTTTACTGCACGGGGACTGTCTTCCTTGATCACATCCGCAACTGCGATGATTCCCAGAAGTTTTCCGTTTCGGGTGAAAAGAAGGGGTGTTTTTCCCTGCTCTGCAAGCTGATCGGCCCGTCTGTTAAGGTCTGTGGAAACCTTTGTCTGGCCGCTGATAAATTTCATGCTTCCGCCTGTCAGTTTGTCACTTCCAAGCACGGCAGAAAGTCCGTTTCCCGGAAGTGCCTGGAATCCGGTTACTTCACATGTGGCAAGGTTCTCTTCCCCGGCTTTTTTGAGAACTGCCTTTGCCAGTGGATGCTCGCTTTTTTTCTCCAGTGCACAGGCTAGAGTGAGAAGCTCTGTTTCTGTGATTCCCTCTGCCGGGAGAATATCTGTTACCTCCGGCTGACCACTGGTAATGGTTCCGGTTTTATCCAGTGCGATGATCTGGACTTTTCCTGCTTCCTCCAGGGAAACAGCTGTTTTGAAAAGGATTCCGTTTTTGGCACCCATACCGTTGCCGACCATAATGGCAACCGGTGTTGCAAGGCCAAGTGCACAGGGACAGCTGATGACCAGAACGGAAATTCCCCTTGCCAAAGCATAACCGAAGGTCTGTCCTGCAAGAAGCCAGATGATCGTTGTGATCACTGCGATAGTGATCACTGCCGGTACAAACACGCCTGAAACACGGTCTGCGATCTTTGCGATCGGTGCCTTGGTGGCTGCCGCGTCACTGACCATTTTTATGATCTGGGAAAGAGTGGTATCCTCTCCGACTCTGGTTGCTTCACATCTGATAAATCCGGACTGGTTCACGGTTGCCGCAGAGACCATGTCTCCGGCTTCTTTATCAACCGGGATACTCTCTCCGGTCAGTGCGGATTCATTGACTGCGGTGGTTCCTTCCAGGATCACTCCGTCCACCGGAATATTCTCTCCCGGACGGACAACAAAGATGTCTCCTTTCTGAACCTGCTCAATAGGAACGGTAAGTTCCTGTCCCTTTCGTACTACAAACGCAGTTTTTGGCGCAAGCTTCATAAGGCTTTTCAGGGCATCGGTAGTTTTTCCTTTGGAACGGGCTTCCAGCATTTTTCCTACAGTGATCAATGTCAGGATCATGGCTGCAGATTCAAAATAAAAATTCATCATGTAATTCATAACTGCAGCAGAATCCCCGTCTGCCTGTGCTCTTGTCATGGCAAACAGTGCATAGACGCTCCACAGGAAGGATGCCATGGAGCCAAGAGCTACCAGAGTATCCATATTTGGGGAACGGTGCCACAGACTCTTAAATCCATTGATGAAAAATTTCTGGTTGATCACCATAATGATACCAGCCAGGAGCAGTTGTACCAGTCCCATGGCTACGTGATTGCCGTCAAACCATTTCGGCAGTGGCCATCCCCACATCATGTGCCCCATGGAGAAATACATCAGCACCAGCAAAAATCCCACGGATGTGATAAGACGTCTCTTTAGGATCGGAGTTTCATGATCTTCCAGCGCTTCTTCTGCCGCAGACATGGAAATCTTTGCTCCGGCAGCTCCGCCCTTTAAGGATGCACCATATCCGGCGGCTTCCACTGCGGCAATGATCTCGCCGGATGAAGCGGTTCCTTCAACTCCCATAGAATTGGTCAGAAGGCTGACGGAACAGCTATCCACCCCCGGAACCTTTGATACGGCTTTTTCCACACGGGCAGAGCAGGCGGCGCAACTCATACCAGTTACATTATATTGTTCCATTTTCTTTCAGTACCTCCTAAAATCCAGTTTGTCCCTTTATTTCATCAGCTTCTGGAGGGTTGCTACCAGCTCATCAATGGTCTCATCCTTACCTTCCCGGATATCCCGGGCAACGCAGGTGCGGATGTGGCTGGCAAGCAGCTCTTTATTAAACGCATTCACTGCAGCATTGACTGCGGCAGATTGGATCAGGATATCATTACAGTAGGCATCATTCTCCATCATTCCTATAATGCCTCTGATCTGGCCTTCAATACGTTTCAGACGGTTGATCAGCTTTTTTTTCTCCTCTTCTGAGCGTGCAGTGTGTTTTTCACAGTAGCAGGGACAGACTTTCTTTTCAGACATAAGCTGTCTCTCCTTTCTCATAAATACCCTCATGGGGTATCCTCTATATATGGAATAATATATACCCTCATGGGGTATTTGTCAATAGAAAACAGTATTTTTATAATAAAAAAGCCCGCTCATCCGATAATGGCAATGAGCGGGCAATATAAACTTATAATTAGCCGAATCAGGTAAGTCCCCAACGGAGTTACGAAAAACAATAGCAGTGGGTGAGGACTTGTCTATAATTCTACTCTTCCACGATATGTCCGAAATAATAGAATCCCTTGCAGGTATCTAGGCTTACTTTTACATATTTGCCGATGAGATCTTTTTCTCCCGGGAAATGAACCAGAAGATTATGCTGGGTACGGCCAGTAAGAGTACCCTTCTCACGGTTTTCATCTTCTACCAGGATTTCCTGAATGGTTCCCTGGAAACGGGAGGAATTTTCCCGGCCCTTTTCCTGTACCAGGGTAAGAAGACGGCTGAAACGGTCTTTTACCACGTCCTCCGGCACCTGATTTTCCATGCCGGCTGCAGGGGTTCCGCTTCGTTTGGAATAAATAAATGTGAAGGCAGTATCGTAATTTGCTTTTCTTACAACATCCAGTGTTTCCTGGAAATCTTCTTCTGTTTCTCCCGGAAATCCGACCATGATATCTGTTGTCAGCGAAATATCCGGGATCGCCTTACGGATCTTATTTACCAGCTCCAGATATTTCTCCTTGTCGTAACGGCGGTTCATTTCCTTTAAGACTCTGCTGCTTCCGGACTGCAGCGGAAGATGCAGATGGTGACAGATCTTCTGGCTCTCTGCCATGGTCTGGATCAGCTCATCGGACAGGTCCTTCGGATGGGAAGTCATAAAACGGATACGCTTCAGCCCTTCAATCTTTTCCACTTCTTTCAGAAGTTCTGCAAAGGTCACCGGTGTTTCCAGAGTTTTACCGTAGGAGTTTACATTCTGGCCAAGAAGCATGATCTCAGTAACGCCATCTGCGACCAGTTCCTCGATCTCGCGGATGATGGCCTGTGGCTCGCGGCTCTTTTCGCGGCCGCGGACATAAGGAACGATGCAGTAGCTGCAGAAGTTATTGCAGCCAAACATTACGCTGACTCCTGTTTTGAAGGAGTATTTGCGGGAAGTTGGCATGCCCTCTACGATCTCATCGGATTCCTTCCAGATATCAATGATCTGGTCGTCGGTCTGCAGCGTCCGGTAAAAAAGCTCCGGGAATTTGTGGATATTATGGGTTCCGAATACAAGATTTACATATTTATAATCCTTGCGGATCTTTTCCACTACGTGATGCTCCTGCATCATACATCCGAACAGTACGATCTTCATATCCGGGTGCTCCCGTTTGATGCTCTTTAAATGTCCAAGATGTCCATAGATCTTCTGATTGGCATTTTCCCGGACTGTGCAGGTGTTAAATACAACTGCATCAGCATCCTCGGTATCTACCATTTCATATCCCATTTTTTCCATGATGGCCGCAATAGACTCTGTCTGGATGGAGTTCATCTGGCATCCTTCATTCTGGATGTGGAAGGTGGGACGTTTCGTACTGCTTTTGGCAAGAAGCTCTTTACATTTTTCAATGTACTGAAGCTGGATCTCTGTTTCTTTGTTCTGGCTCAAATCAATTCCTCCAATAACTAAAAATTTCATATGTATCTATAAATTATTTTTCTTTAGACAATATCAGACGGGAGCATTGAACTCCCGTCTGATATATCATACAGAATTTACAGTTGTCTGTCAAAGAGTTTTTATAATAGCGGTGCAAAAACTCTCAGTACGTTCTGAATGGCACGTACCACAATATTTCTCTTCTGGCAGAATGCCAGATCAATGGGATCACAGTACTCCAGGGTTTCTGTAAAATCATCCCGGATGTCCAGGATCACATCATTCTTATACATCCAGACACCATCTTCAAAATGCAGATAAAGGCTTCGGTAATCCAGATTTATGGTTCCTACGACGCCTACTTTGTCATCACAGACAAAAGATTTTGCATGTAAAAATCCCGGCTGGTATTCGTAGATCTTTACACCTGCTTCCAGAAGCTGTTTATAATAAGACTGTGTCAGCAGGAAGACCATTTTTTTGTCCGGGATACCTGGTGTCATGATTCGCACATCCACACCGCTTTTTGCAGCGAGGCACAGGGCGGTCATCATCTCATTATCTATGATCAGATATGGTGTGCAGATATAAACATAGTTTTTGGCGCGATTGATAATATTAAGATAAACGTTCTCTCCTACGATCTCATCGTCCAGGGGGGAATCGCAGAATGGCTGGACATAACCGTTTCCCGGAAATTCGTTGGGGTGCCACCTGTGCGGAACATAATTTCCGAAATCAAGAGAAGTATCTGTTCTGGTAACGATTCCCCACATATATAGGAACATAGCTGTCATATTCCAGACGCCTTCTCCTTTCAGCATAACGGCTGTATCCTTCCAGTGGCCAAACCGTTTTCGCTGATTGATATATTCGTCAGCCAGGTTGATGCCGCCGGTAAAACCGGTCCAGCCATCGATCACACAGATCTTACGGTGGTCACGGTTATTCTGGATAATATTAAGAATCGGACGGAATCGGTTGAATACTTCGCATTTGATCCCCCGCTGGCGCATCTCCTGATCATACTTGTATGGCAATGTGGTAAGGCAGCCGAAGCCGTCATAGATCAATCGGACATCCACTCCTTCTTTAGCCTTTTTTTCAAGGATATTAAGGATTGTCTGCCACATTACCCCGTCATTTATGATGAAATATTCGATAAAAATAAAATGCTTTGCCTGCTCCAGTTCATGCACCAGAACCGGAAACATATCATCTCCTACCTGAAAATACTCTGCTGTGGTATTCTCGTGAACCGGATATCTGGAATACTGCCAGATATAATCCGACTGGATCCTCATGGAACGGTCGTCTTCGTTTAAACGTTTTCTTGTGAGCTCTGAGCCTTCTAAGTATTCTGCGGTTTCATCAATAAGATTCTGATAATGCTGTTCCATCACAGTACCGATCCTTGATTTACCGAAAAGAAGGTACAGGGAAACACCAAATACCGGAAAAATAAGGATCAGCATCGTCCAGGCGAGCTTATAGGATGGATTGATCTTTTTATTTACGATCCACAGAACAACCAGAAAACCTATGGCCTGCATTCCGATCGTCACCCATCTGGAGTATTCCATAATCCGGAAAAGGGCGATCAGCAGCCATGCCAGCTGCACAACAAGAGCCAGAGCTACATAAAAAATTCGATTAAATAATAATTTAAGGAGCGATCGCAATGGTTTGATAATCAGTTTAATAAACAAATTCATATTTCTTTCCTTCGTCAAACGTTCCTGTTTCTATTTAATTAAAAATCCCTGACCATACAGCCAGGGATTTTTGCGCACAATTAATTATATTTACGTTTTCTTGCGGCTTCAGAT
>JAHZFO010000026.1:0-25403 GCA_019421285.1 Clostridiales bacterium | reverse complement strand
CGGAAATGATTTTTCAGACACGCTCTAGCCAAAATGCCATCACCGAAGGTGATTTACGCGAGCAACGAGTCAAAGTCCGTGCTTGCACGGAACCTTGAGGAGTGCCGCGATAACGATAAAAACTCGCAAAGCGTGTTTTTATCGTTTAAATGCATTTTGGCTCGTAACTGTGAAGGTACTGAACAGTTACATAAAATTTTATATATTTCTGTAAATTCTGCGGATTTTTACTGTTATTTCTTTAACAGCAAAACACACAAAAAGATCCTGTGGCTTTGATTTTCCAACCACAGGATCTTTTCTTTCGTACTTTATTTTCTTTTTGTTCTTTATTCTTCTTTCTCTCCGATCCGGTTAAAAACCATCTCATATCCGTCATTTCCGTATGTCAGAGAGCGGTTCACACGGCTGATCGTTGCTGTGGATGCTCCGGTCTTCTCGGAAATCTCCAGATATGTTTTCTTCTGGCGCAACATCCGTGCCACTTCAAATCTCTGAGAAAGTGATAACAGCTCGTTGATCGTACACACATCTTCAAAGAATGTATAACATTCTTCTTTATTTTCCAGACATAAAACAGCTTCAAACAAATGATCGACTGCCTCTGTATGTATTTTTTTACTCATGATTTTCTCCTTTACTACCCCATATTTTCATTGCGAACATAAAGTACCACCATTTCTTCTTCCGGGCACTTAATATGATACAATTTTAACACAATACAGCAAAAAAGCAAGGGGTTTTTCCTGTCTGGTGTTTTGACTTGCAAAGCGTCCCCTCCAATGATATGATTAAATAAATTGGGAAAAGGACGGGACTGTAATGAGAAAATGGCTGGAAAAACCTTATCATTCCCTGGACTATATGCTTCAGGAGCGTTTCAAAGAAAAAGTTTATAAAATCACATTAAACGGAGGTATGTCCTGTCCTAACCGGGATGGTACACTGGGAAACCGTGGCTGTATCTTCTGCAGTGCCGGAGGTTCCGGTGACTTTGCGGCAGATCCTTCCCAGTCAGTTTCTGCGCAGATAGAGTCTCAGATGTCACTGATACAAAAAAAGCGCCCGGTACAGAAGTTCATTGCTTATTTTCAGGCATACACAAACACCTATGCACCGGTTTCATATCTGCGCCCGCTCTTTTTTGAAGCCATCCGTCATCCAGGTGTGGTAGCTCTCAGCATCGGTACCCGGCCAGACTGTCTGGGGGAAGATGTTCTCACACTTCTCTCAGAACTGAACACTATCAAACCGGTATGGGTAGAACTGGGACTTCAGACGATCCATGCCGATACTGCTGCCTATATCCGAAGAGGTTATCCACTCTCTACTTTTGAAGCCGCAGTAAAAAATCTGCATGCACGTAATCTTGAAGTCATCGTTCACACAATTCTCGGACTTCCCGGGGAATCTTCGGAACAGATGCTTGAGACAATCAACTATCTGAACTGCCAGCCCATCCAGGGAATCAAATTGCAGTTGCTTCATGTACTGAAAGGAACCGATCTTGCCGATGATTATCTTGCCGGAAAGTTTCAGACACTTTCTCGTGAAGAATACCTAGATCTTCTGATTTCCTGTCTGGAACATCTGTCCCCTGATCTTGTCATTCACCGTGTGACCGGTGACGGACCCAAAAATTTACTGATCGCACCTCTCTGGAGCAGTGCCAAACGTTCTGTACTCAACGACCTGCATCATATGATGAAAGTTCGAAACACCTGGCAGGGTCGACTTTATAAGGAGGATCTGTATGATTGAAAATACCTCTACACTTTATAAAATGATCATTTTATACATGCTGAAAAAAGTAACCTTCCCTCTTTCCAACAGCCAGATCACCAACTTTCTGCTGGATCATGAATATACCACATATTTTCATATTCAGCAGACGATCCATGATCTGATGGATACACATCTGATTCTGGAGCGAAAACAGGGAAACAGTATCTGCTATGAGATCACTCCGGAAGGGCAAAAAACACTTTCTTATTTTGAAAAGAATATGTCCGATTCCATCCGGCTGGAGGTGGACAGCTATATCCTGGAAAAAGGATATGAAATGCGGAATGAGAATTCTATTACCGCCGAATATTACCGCACACCTGAACAGGAGTATACCGTCCAGCTCGGTGTACTTGAAAAAAATGCACCGCTGATTCAATTAAAAATCACTGTTCCCACTGAAGAAATGGCAAAAAATCTCTGTCATAACTGGCCGAAAAGAAGTCAGGAAATCTATGCATCGGTGATGACATCTCTTTCCTGACTTGTTCTGTTCACTCTGTTCTTTTCTTTTATTCTTCTCTCTCCCGTAAATGTCGGAGTCTCTCTCCGGCCTGTTTTTCATAACCGATATCTGTTGGGTGATAAAAAACTTCCTCTTTGATCTCATCCGGCAGGTATTGCTGTTTCACATAATGTTCCGGGTAATCATGGGCATACAGATAACCAACACCATGCCCCAGTTTTGAGGATCCTTTATAATGAGCATCCTGCAGATGTGCCGGAACACTTGTCTTTTTCTTTTTCACGGAAGCCATCGCTGCAAAGACTGCTTCACAGGCAGTATTACTTTTCGGCGCAGTTGCCACATAGGTTACTGCTTCTGACAGAATGATCTGTGCTTCCGGCATTCCGATCCGTTCTACTGCCTGTGCTGCAGCTGTAGCAACGACAAGTGCCTGTGGATCTGCCATACCTACGTCTTCTGCCGCACAGATCATGATTCTTCTCGCAATAAATTTGATATCTTCTCCCGCATACAACATCTTCGCCAGATAATAGACAGCTGCATCCGGATCAGATCCCCGCATACTTTTAATAAATGCTGAGATGGTATCATAATGCTGATCTCCTGTCTTATCGTAACGCACTACCCGCTTCTGGATGCATTCCTGCGCTGTTTCAAGATCTACATGGATTTTTCCGTCTGCACTTCTCTCTGTAGTAAGAACGCCAAGTTCTATTGCATTCAACGCTGCCCTTGCATCTCCACCGGCAAGGTCAGCCAGAAAGTCCAGTGCCTCCTCACTGACTTCTGCATGATAACTGCCCAGTCCCTTAACCGGATCTGTAACAGCCCTGTCCAGAAGTTTTCGGATATCCTTTTTTTCCAGCGATTTCAGTTCAAAAATAATGGAACGGGACAGTAACGCACCGTTTACCTCAAAATACGGATTTTCTGTGGTAGCACCAATCAGTACCAGCGTACCGTCTTCTACAAACGGCAACAGATAATCCTGCTGTCCCTTATTAAACCGGTGGATCTCGTCTACGAACAGAATCGTCTTTTTCCCGTACATTCCAAGATGTTGTTGCGCTTCTTTTACCACTTCCTCCATATCTTTTTTTCCGGCTGTGGTCGCATTCAGCTGGGTAAATCTTGCGCTTGTCGTGTTGGCGATCACTTTCGCCAACGTGGTTTTTCCGGTTCCGGGAGGACCGTAAAAAATAACAGATCCCAGTTTGTCTGCCTTGATCGCACGGTACAGCAATTTGTCTTTGCCGATAATATGTTCCTGCCCAACCACTTCCTCCAGCGTCGTCGGCCGCATTCTCGATGCCAGCGGAGACTCATTTTCCAGCGTTGTTTCTTTCATATAATCAAATAAGTCCATCTTACGTCCTTTCTAATTCCTTTTGTTGCATCCGGCTGCACTTTCTTTTATCATACCAAACTTTTGTTCCTCTGTCATCTATTCCAGAACCATTTCTTCCACATTAACAAACACAAAACCCTGTTTCTGCAGATGATCCACAAGGGCAAATGCCGCATCCACGGAACTCCGATACCCGTCATGCATCAGGATCACATCTCCTTCTTTCACCTGTCCGGACAGACAGCTCAGTACCTGTTCCTTATTCTGCAGTTTCCAGTCCAGAGAATCCACATTCCAGAATACCGGGATCATATCCACCACCTTTTCCAGTTCCTGACTCCATGCCCCATACGGTGGGCGGATATACACGGGAGCTTCTCCTGTCCACTCCCGGATCAGCCGGTTTGTCTTTTCAATCTCTCCCGCCGCCTCTTCTATGCTCAGTTTGTTTAACTGCACATGATGATACGAATGATTGCCGATCAGATGTCCGTCTTTTACCAGCTCTTCTACCATTTTACGACGTCCTTCCATGTTCTCCCCCAGAAGAAAAAAGGTTGCCTGCACTCCCCGTTCCTTTAATCCTCTGGATAATTCCACCGTGTACTCACTTGGTCCGTCATCAAAAGTCAGGGCAACTTTGCGTGCTTCCTGCGGTTCCTGCACCAACTCCTGTCCACTCACCATTATCATCCTTTTTCCCTTCCAGGCAAGGAACAGATACAGCATCCCGATCACCACCAGCCCGCTCTTCTTCCAAAGATACTTCTGCATCTTATCGCTCCGGTCTTTCTCGTTATGTTACTTTATGTAAAAGAAGACAAAAAAAGACCGCCGCATCTTGCGACAGCCTTATCTTTTGTTTTTAATTAAGCCAGTTTGCTTTTAGCCAGCTCTGCCAGTGTAGCAAATCCTTCTGCATCGTTGATTGCCATATCAGCCAGAACTTTTCTGTTCAGTTCAACACCAGCCAGTTTCAGGCCGTACATAAATTTGCTGTAAGACAGTCCGTTCATTCTTGCTGCTGCGTTGATACGAGCGATCCACAGCTGTCTGAACTGACGTTTTTTCTGTTTTCTTCCAGCGTATGCACTTGTCAGAGCACGCATTACAGACTGTTTTGCAACTCTGTACTGTTTGGATCTTGCTCCTCTGTAACCTTTAGCCAGTTTCAGAACTCTATTGTGTTTTTTCTTTGCGTTTAATCCGCCTTTAATTCTTGCCATCTCTTATATTCCTCCTTCAAACTCAATCTTATAAATACGGTAAGATTTTTTTCATGTTCTTAACGTTGCTCTGATCCAGCACGGTAGCTTTTCTCAGATTTCTTTTTCTCTTCTGAGTTTTCTTTGTTAAGATATGGCTTTTATAAGCTTTATTTCTTACGATTTTACCTGTACCTGTAGTTTTGAAACGTTTAGCAGCTGCTCTGCTTGTTTTGATTTTTGGCATTTTATAGTCCTCCTTAGATTTACTCTGTTATTTTAACGTTTTTCAGTTAAAAACATAGTCATGCTTCTGCCTTCCACTTTTGGTGCTTTCTCTACCACTGCAATGTCAGCCAGTTTTTCTGCGAAATCATCCAGAATATATTTGCTGTTGTGCATGTGTGCCATCTCTCTTCCACGGAAACGAAGAGTAACTTTTACCTTGTCGCCTTTGGAAATGAACTTTCTTGCAGCACCTACTTTAGTGTTCAGATCGTTTGTATCGATATTGGGAGACAGACGAACTTCTTTAACATCAATTGTACGCTGTTTTTTCTTTGCTTCTTTTTCTTTTCTGGCCATCTCATATCGATATTTTCCGTAATCGATAATCTTGCAAACCGGTGGCTTAGCCGTCGGTGCAATCTTCACCAGATCCAGTCCTGCTTCCTGAGCATGTTTGTATGCATCTCTGGAAGACATGATTCCCAACTGTTCCCCATTCTCGCCAATCAGACGAACTTCTCTGTCTCTGATCTGCTCATTAATCATTAAATCGCTAATAGTAGTGCACCTCCATTATTCTTAGATAACCTTTCCATATGATTCGCATTCACTGCCCTGCAGCATAGCCGCATAAAAAAAGCAGATAGACCGACTATCCGCAAATTTCCCCTAAGATTACTCTTTCCACTTAAGTATTAACCATAGTCACTCTTGTGCTAAGGTGAGAGCGGATACTCTTCTTTGTTTTCATACTTGTATAGGATAGCATAGATTCTTTTTTCTGTCAATATATTTTTGATGTTTTTCCTGTTTTTTTATTTTATTATTTTTACTCTTATAAAATCTCTTCTTTATATATACTGTAGTACTTCTGACATTTTCCTTACGCTTCCCTGTATTTTTCTCTCTCTGTCTTGTATCTGCCGTAAAATCTGGTATAATGACCATGAGTTTAAATCAGAATGCATGTTCCGATAGAGATGCATCTGGCTTTTTCTAATCTAAGGAGGGGAATATTTATGAAAAAAAAATGGATGGCTTCCACGGCTCTCGCCTGTTCCTGTATGTTATTAATCAGTGGCTGCTCCGGAAATAAAGCAGATGATTTTGATGCTGTTGCTTATACAACTGCATATCTCGACGGTATGATCCGTGGAAATGTGGATACGCTTTCTTCCTTGTCAGGAGTTTCTTCTGATAATCTTACAGCCACCTTCAATTCCATGATCGATGATCTGGTGTCTTCTTCCATTGGCGGCGACGGAAGTAGTCCCGGAAGTACACAGATTTCTCCACAGCTGCGTCAGGACTATACTGATTTCTGGAAACAGGCTTTCAGTAACACAAAATACGATGTAAAAAAAGCAGATAAAAAAGAGAACACCTATCAGATAACTGTAGATACCCAACAAATGCAGCTTTACACTGCCATGGAACCGATTTATGATGAGAAACTTGCCGATTATCTAAAGGATAACAGCGTAGACAGTGACCAGTATATCGAAGATGTATACTCTCTGATGCTGGAAGCTTATCAAACCGCCCTTGACAAAGCAGAGTACAACGATCCGGAATCTGTTACTGTAACTCTTCAGAAAGATGATTCCGAGCAGTGGAGTATTTCTTCTGACGATATGACCACTCTGAAAAATGCTCTGATTGATCTTGCCTCTCTGAATCCTTCTGCTGATGGAACCACCGGAACACCTGCCCAGGTAACCGCAGAAGATATCGCTAACAGCCAGTCTGAGGGGGCTCCGAATATGGAATATCCGAAGGATCTGGAAAGTACACCAGCTTATAAAGTGGGCGATGCGATAACTATTCAAAGTGACGGAAAAGACGTTGCTACATTTACGATTGACAAAGTAGAAGTTACGGATGACCGCAGTGAATATGATACTTCTAATCCTGATAAAGTTATTGTCATTACATACACATATAAAAATCTGGCATTTGATGATCCTCTCTTATATGATCAGATGAGTTTTCGTGTGCTTGACGGTGATACTGTATGTCTTCCTTATTATCTGGCAGATCTGACTTCACCGGATCTTGCCACTACCGGTGGCGATGCAGTAACTGCTACCGCAGCTTACGGCATCAGTGCTTCCTGTAATGAAGTGACCATCTATGTGGATGGAGCTCAGATCGCATTCCCATTCCAGGTTTCCGCATCTGTTTCATAATGTTATCTTTTTTAAAAAACTCTCCGCCTTTGTGTTTCGCCTCAAAGACCGGAGAGTTTTTCTTATCTTATTGCAGAATCATCTTGCTTTATTCACACCGGAACGTTCCACAGCAGGTTTCTTCACAGATACAGGCCTGGCTTCCATCGATGTGCACATGATCCGCCTGGCATACCTCCTGTCTGTTATAGGTACAATCATGGGCTGCACATCCGACCTGAATAGAGCTGCAGCCGCCTCCGCATGTATAAGCATTGGACATTCCGGTCTTTTCCACAAAACTTGAACACCAGGTTTCATTTTGCGTAGCTGCATGATCTCCTTTTACCTGGATATCTCCTTTGGAACAAAGATTATCCTTATTATACATACATTTTACCGCTGAACACTGTAATGCTGGCATTGCACATACCTCCTTCTTCTTAATAATAAAGAGCATGTCCGGACTGCTTTCTAATCCGGGCATGCTCTAGTATGTGCACATGTTCTGTTTTTATACCCAACATCACTATATTAAACAAGCGCTTTTTCCAGTTTTTCGATCATCTCGTCGACATCTGCTTCCGTAATCACAAGCGGAGGTACCATACGAAGCACGTTCGTCCCTGCGGAAATAACCAGCAGACCGTTTTCAATTGCTTTCGTAACCACTTCTCCTACCGGTTTTCCTTCCAGTACCAGTCCCTGCATCAGACCTTTTCCACGTCTTGTGGTAATAAAATCATATTTTTCCACCAACTGATCCAGTTTTTTCTCCAGATACGGTGCAACTTTATTGACATGTTCCACAATTTTTTCAGATTCAAACAAGTCAAATACTTTACTGACTGCCGCACATGCCAGAGGGTTGCCACCGTATGTGGTTCCGTGGTCGCCAGGTACTAAAGATGCGTTGGCTGTCTTTTCATTCAGGACAAAGGCTCCTACCGGAACACCGCAGCCCAGGGCTTTCGCGCAGGTCATAACATCCGGCTGTACGCCGTAAGCCTGGCAGGCAAACATGCTTCCGGTACGTCCCATACCGCACTGGATCTCATCGAGGATTAGCAGAATATCGTGTTCATCACACAGTTTCCGCACGCCCTGAAGGAATTCCGGTTCTGCCGGATAGATACCGCCCTCACCCTGTACGGTTTCCATGATGATTGCACAGGTCTTGTCGGTAATCTGTGCTTTTACGCTTTCAAGATCATTAAAATCTGCAAACTTGATTCCTCCGATCAGTGGTTTGAATGGATCCTGATAGTGGGTATTACCGGTTACGGATAAAGCTCCCAGACTTCTTCCATGGAAAGAATGGTTCATCGCGATGATCTCATGATCGTTGGAGCCGTCTTTCAGGTAAGCGTATTTTCTTGCTACTTTGATCGCACCCTCGATGGCCTCGGTTCCGCTGTTTGTGAAAAACACTTTGGAAAGTCCGGTTGCTTTTACCAGTTTCTCTGCTGCTTCCATCATTGGTACATTGTAATACAGGTTGGAGGTATGGATCACTTTATCGATCTGATCCTTCAGTGCCTGATTGTATGCCTGATTATTGTATCCCAGGGCAAATACAGCGATTCCTGCTGCAAAGTCCAGATATTCTTTGCCATCTACGTCATACAGATGAACACCGTTTCCTTTGTCCAGAACGATCTGGAAGCGATTATAGGTATGCAGAATGACTTCTTCTGCCCGATCGATATATTCTTTACTATACGTCATAATCTTTGATCTCATCCTTTCTCAGAATTGCGGTTCCGATTCCTTTATTTGTAAAGATTTCCAGCAGCAGACAGTGCGGGATTCTTCCGTCCAGAATATGTACTCTTGAAACACCTTCTTCGATCGCATCGATGCAGTTTTGTAATTTCGGGATCATGCCACCGCCTACATTGCCGTTATCGATCAGTTCTTTTGCTTCTTTTACAAATAATTTGGACAGCAGGGTGGACGGATCATTCGGATCCAGATATACGCCTTCGATATCGGTCAGGAATGCCAGTTTTTCTGCATGGACTGCCTTCGCGATCGCACATGCCGCATCGTCTGCATTGATATTGTAAGTATCAAAGTTTTTATCCAGACCAATCGGACAGATAATTGGAAGAAAATCCTTTTCCAGCAGATCTTCGATGATCTTCGGGTTGACGGAAGTTACATTTCCCACATATCCGATATCTTCCCCGTTGGAATATTTCTTTTCTACATTTAACAGGGCACCGTCTTTTCCGCTGATACCCACTGCCTTTACACCGAGAGATTCTACCAGTGTTACCAGTTCTTTGTTGACTTTGCCAAGAACCATCTCTGCAACTTCCATGGTATCTTTATCGGTTACGCGAAGACCGTTGACAAATCTTGGTTCCATACCGACTTTTCCTACCCAGCGGCTGATCTCTTTTCCACCACCGTGTACAATGATCGGCTTGAATCCTACCAGTTTCAGAAGTACCACATCCTGGATAACCTGACGTTTCAGATTTTCATCCACCATGGCGCTTCCGCCGTATTTTACCACAATAATTTTCCGGTTAAACCGCTGAATATAAGGCAGTGCTTCGATTAACACCTGTGCTTTTTCCAGATATTCTGTCTTTACCATTTTCTTTTGTTCTCCTCTTTCTGGTTCTTGTATATCTATTTATGAACGATAGTCCGCGTTGATCTTTACATAATCATAGGTCAGATCGCAGCCCCATGCGGTAGCTGTCGCCTCTCCCATCTTCACATCTGCAATCGCTGTTACTTCTTTTTCGGAAAGAATCTTTGTCGCTTCCTCTTCACTGTAATCGGTCGCTACACCGTCTTTGATGATCTGCAGTTTTCCTGCTTTACTCTCAAAATACAGATCTACTTTTTCCGGATCAAACTGTGCCCCGGAGTATCCCATCGCACACAGGATTCGTCCCCAGTTCGCATCATGACCAAAGATGGCTGCCTTGGTCAGATTGGAAGTGATGATGGATTTACTTAAAATTGCCGCCTGTTCTTTGCTCTCAGCGCCAACTACTTTTACTTCAAATAATGCGGTTGCTCCCTCTCCGTCTCCGGCAATTTTCTTTGCCAGACAGGTATTGACATAGAGAAGCGCATCCAGGAAGGTCTGATAGTCTTCATTTTCTTCTGTAAGCTCATCATTGCCTGCAGCTCCGTTTGCCAGAAGCAGTACGGTGTCGTTTGTGGAGGTATCTCCGTCTACCGAAACCATATTATAAGTATCTTTTACTACGGTACTCAGTGCTTTCTGCAGCAGTTCCTTGGAAATTGCCACATCGGTGGTCAGAAAACCAAGCATCGTACACATATTCGGATGGATCATACCGGATCCCTTGCACATACCGCCAAGTGTTACGGTCTTTCCTCCGATCTCCATGGTCACTGCCACTTCTTTCGATACGGTATCTGTGGTCATGATTGACTGTGCTGCCAGTTTTCCTGCCTCTCTTGTATGAGATAACAGCGGTACCAGATTCTTTATGCCTGCACCCAGAAGATCCATCGGAAGCTGTTTCCCGATGACACCGGTGGATGCCACCAGTACAGAATCTTCCGGAATCTGTAGGCTTTCAGCTGCGATCTTTGCGGTTTCTTTGCAGTAACCATATCCCTCTTCACCGGTACATGCATTTGCCACACCGCTGTTGCATACGATTGCCTGTGCTGTCGGTGCATCGTATACAATATGCTGATCCCATTTTACCGGGGCTGCCTTCACCACATTAGTCGTGAAAGTTCCTGCTGCCACACACGGTTTCTCGCTGTATACCAGCGCCATATCTTTTGTATTTCCTTTTTTGATCCCGGCTGCCAGTCCTGCTGCCTGAAATCCTTCTGCTGCGGTAACTCCGCCGTCAATAATCTTCATCATGTCAACTCTCCTTTGAGACTCTTTCGTTCTGTAGTTTTTTCTCTCCTACGGGAACATTGGAACCAGTTCAAGTCCTTCACTCTCTTTCAACCCAAACATCAGGTTCATGTTTTGTACGGCCTGTCCAGCCGCTCCTTTTACCAGGTTATCAATGGCTCCCATCATGATGATCCGGTTGGTTCTCGGATCGATCTTGAAGTTTACATCCACATAGTTGCTGCCTTCCACCCATTTTGTCTGCGGGCAAACATCTTTTTCCAGTACACGGACGAATTTTTCATCTGCATAATATTTATCATAAATTGCCTTTACCTCTTCATACGTCACATCTTTTTTCAGGCTTGCATAGGCCGTTGCCAGAATCCCACGGTTCATCGGTACCAGATGCGGAGTGAAGTTGATCGTGATCTTTTCGCCACATGCATAACCCAGCTGTTCTTCAATCTCCGGGGTATGACGGTGGGTCGCCACACCATACGCTTTCATATTTTCATTGACTTCGCAGAACAGATTGTCCACTTTCGCACCGCGTCCTGCACCGGAGGTACCGGATTTTGCATCTACGATAATCGTGTTCGGATCGATGATGCCTTCTTTTACCAGCGGATAGCAAGTCAGGATACTGCAGGTTGTATAGCATCCCGGATTGGCTACCAGACGGGCTTTCTTTACATCCTCACGGTTGATCTCACACAGTCCGTACACAGCTTCTTCGATAAACTGCGGTGATTTGTGCTCCAGTTTGTACCATTCTTCATATACCTTTACATCTTTGATACGGAAATCCGCACTCAGATCGATGATCTTTACTTTCGAAAGAATCTCTTCATTGACTAAAGATGCACACAGCCCCTGCGGCGTTGCTGTGAAAATCACATCCACCTGATCTGCCAGGACTTCCATATTATCATCCATGCAGTTTGCATCTACCAGCTGGAAGAAGTTCTGATAAATGGACGCATATTTTTTATCAATGTAACTTCTCGATCCGTACCACTTGATTTCCACATCCTTATGCCCCAGAAGAATACGAACCAGTTCCGACCCTGCATATCCGGTTGCTCCAATAATACCAACTTTAATCATTTCTTCAATCTCCTCTTTCTTTCATAACGTTAATTTATTCTACTCTCTTCCACTGCCAAAGTAAAGTGCCTGAGGTGAGATCTTTCTTTTTCTCTTTACAATTGCATAATTATACAACATTAGTGAATAATATGCAAGTTTTTTTAATTTTTTTCCATTTATCTCTTGCTTTTTCTATTTATATGATGTATATTATGCCTTGTAAAATTCATCTGAATTTGATTTTGTCCCGATAAGATATACAATCAAATGCATAAAAATACATTGTATACCGATTAACAGGACTGAACAATAACATATATCTGTAAGGAGGATATTATAATGAAAGAAAAAGTAATCTTAGCGTATTCCGGCGGACTGGATACTACCGCACTGATTCCGTGGTTAAAAGAAACTTTTGATTATGAAGTTATCTGCTGCTGCGTAAACTGTGGTCAGGGTGCCGAACTGGACGGGCTGGATAAGAGAGCTGCCATGTCCGGTGCTTCTAAATTATATATCGAAGATATCGTAGACGAGTTCTGTGATGAATATATCGTGCCTTGTGTACAGGCAGGTGCCGTATACGAACACAAATATCTGCTGGGTACTTCCATGGCTCGTCCGGCTATCGCCAAACGTTTGGTGGAAATTGCCAGAAAAGAAGGTGCTACCGCGATCTGCCACGGTGCTACCGGTAAAGGAAATGACCAGATCCGTTTTGAACTGGGTATCAAAGCGCTGGCTCCTGATCTGAAAATTATCGCTCCATGGCGTATGACTGATGTATGGACTATGCAGTCCCGTGAAGACGAGCTGGAATTCGTAAAACAGCACGGCATCGACCTGCCATTCGATGCAAAACACAGCTACAGCCGTGACCGTAACCTGTGGCACATCAGCCATGAAGGTCTGGAACTGGAAGATCCGGCAAATGAGCCAAACTACAAAGATCTGCTGGTTCTCGGTGTTTCCCCGGAAGATGCTCCGGATCAGCCGGAATATGTAACCATGACGTTTGAAGCCGGTGTTCCGAAAACACTGAACGGAAAAGCAATGAAAGTTTCTGAGATCATCACCGAGCTGAATGCACTGGGTGGAAAACATGGTATCGGTATCATCGATATCGTAGAAAACCGTGTCGTTGGTATGAAATCTCGTGGTGTATACGAAACTCCTGGCGGAACTATCCTGATGGAAGCTCACGATCAGTTGGAAGAACTGATTCTGGATCGTGAAACCATGGAAACTAAGAAAAAACTGGGCAGCCAGTTCGCACAGGTTGTATATGAAGGAAAATGGTTCACACCACTGCGTGAAGCGATCCAGGCTTTCGTAGAATCCACACAGAAATATGTAACCGGTGAAGTAAAATTCAAACTGTACAAAGGCAACATCATCAAAGCCGGTACAACTTCTCCATATAGCCTGTACAACGAGTCTCTGGCATCCTTCACAACCGGTGATATGTATGATCACCACGATGCTGACGGATTCATCACTCTGTTCGGACTTCCACTGAAGGTTCGTGCACTGATGATGCAGGAAGTAAAAAACAATAATAAATAATGCAAAACAGTTATCCCCGGCAGAATGATTTCTGCCGGGGATTTTTTATATCTTTGTCTGTAGTTTTCAGGATTTTCTCGTTACCACGCTTATTTCTATTTTTACTCGTTCTCTTCCACATACTTCTGAATATTCGAAGCATTTACATATTTCTTTGTCTCGTCTCCTTCGATGACTACCAGTGTCGGTGCCTGCATGATGCCGTATCTTGATACCAGTTCCGGGTTTTTCTCGGCATCGATCAGCTGATACTCTTCTTCCGCTTCTGCAAGCATCTGTTTCGCAATCTTACAGTTCGGACAGGTACTTGTGGTGAACAGATATTTCACACTGTCCGGATGCTGGATCTTCACATCGTCTTTTGTCATAGTTACCATCGTTCTGGTAGGATGTTTTCCGCCCATCACCGGCCGCTCCTCTTTCACTGCTTCCACCGGTTTTTCTGCCGGTGCACCGGAGTGAAGGATATCATACACGGTTCTGTTCTTGTATTCCTGCGCTTTTCCGTCATTCCAGTTCTGTACCGGACGGTAATATCCTGTAATTCGACTGTAGACCTCTGCCTTCTTGCCACAGGTCGGACAAGTGAAATGTTCTCCCGCAATATAACCATGTTCTTTACATACCGAATAAGTCGGTGACAGGGTATAATAAGGCAGACGATAATTTTCTGCAATCTTTCTTACCAGTGTGGCTGCCGCCTTCCAGTCCGGAAGTTTTTCTCCCAGAAACGCATGAAAGACCGTACCGGACGTATACAGGGTCTGCAGTTCATCCTGCACATCCAATGCATCAAAGATATCAGAAGTATAATCTACCGGCAGGTGAGAGCTGTTGGTATAGTACGGGGTATCTCCTTCATGACCTGCAGTAATAATATCCGGATAATGTTTCTTATCATGCTTTGCCAGACGATATGCGGTGGATTCTGCCGGTGTTGCTTCCAGGTTATACAGTTCTCCGTATTCTTCCTGATAATCGGACAACCGTTCTCTCATATGATTCAGAACATCTTTTGTAAACTTCTGTGTCTTCTCATCAGCCATGTCTGCACGAAGCCATCTTGCATTCAGTCCTGCTTCATTCATGCCAACCAGACCGATGGTGGAAAAATGATTGTCAAAGCTTCCCAGATAGCGCTTGGTATACGGATACAGCCCCTCATCCAGCAGTTTTCCGATCACTTCTCTCTTGATATGCAGGGAACGTGCGGAAATATCCATCAGGCGGTCCAGACGTTGATAAAATTCATCCTCATCCTGAGACAGATAAGCGATCCGTGGCATATTGATGGTTACCACGCCCACAGAACCGGTGCTTTCGCCGGAACCGAAGTATCCTCCGGTCTTTTTACGCAGTTCTCGCAGATCCAGACGCAGACGACAGCACATACTTCTTACATCGCTTGGCTGCATATCGCTGTTAATATAGTTGGAAAAATACGGAGTTCCGTATTTGGATGTCATCTCAAAGAGCAGACGGTTGTTTTCTGTATCGGACCAGTCAAATTCTTTTGTGATGGAGTAAGTCGGAATCGGATACTGGAAGCCTCTGCCATTGGCATCTCCTTCGATCATGGTCTCGATAAACGCCTTGTTGACCATATCCATCTCCTGTTTACAGTCTTTATACTTAAAGTCCATCTCCTTTCCGCCAACGATTGCCGGAAGTTCTGCCAGATCATCCGGTACAGTCCAGTCCAGTGTGATATTGGAAAATGGAGCCTGTGTTCCCCAGCGACTTGGTGTGTTCACACCATAGATAAAGGCTTCGATACATTTTTTCACTTCCGGATAAGTCAGATGGTCTGTCTTTACGAAAGGTGCCAGATAAGTATCAAAAGAAGAAAATGCCTGTGCACCTGCCCATTCATTCTGCATGATGCCAAGGAAATTGACCATCTGGTTACACAGAACACTCAGGTGTTTCGCCGGAGCAGAAGTAATCTTGCCTTCTATTCCTCCTAATCCTTCTTTAATCAGCTGTTTTAATGACCAGCCGGCACAATATCCGGTCAGCATGGAAAGATCGTGAATATGGATATCTGCGTTTCGGTGCGCATCTGCAATCTCTTTGTCATAGATTTCTGACAACCAGTAATTTGCCGTTACTGCTCCGGAATTGCTTAAGATCAGTCCGCCTACGGAATAGGTAACCGTAGAATTTTCTTTTACACGCCAGTCTTCTACTTTCACATAACTGTTTACGATTTCTTTATAATCCAGGATCGTGGACTTCATATTTCTTACTTTTTCTCTCTGCTTGCGATACAGGATATAGGCTTTCGCCACCTCAGAATATCCGCACTGGATCAGCACATTTTCCACGCTGTCCTGAATATCCTCCACAGATACCTGATCTTTTTTTATCTTTTTCTGGAAATCTGCGGTTACCCGTAGTCCCAGCATCTCCATCATATCCGGTGTATACTGTTTTTCCTGTGCCTGGAAAGCTTTCTCGATCGCCTGGGTAATCTTACTCAGCTGAAATGCTGCAACTTCTCCATCACGTTTTATCACATTAAACATTATTCCATCCTCTTTTCCTGTTGCTTTTACAGGCTGTATTTTATACGTTCACCTGCTTTTTGACCCTCTCGCAATTATTCCTTTACGGATGTGTCGATTACTATAGTAGCAAACCAATTATCCTCTGTCAATACAAAAAACTACCATATATTGTGTCTCAATTTCTACTTGCACAATATATGGTGTGAATCTTATGTAACCTTATAAAGAGGGAAAAGCACCTTACTATAAGGGTTTGCCCTCTTTTTTCTTCTTTTCTCAGATCTGACTGTAAACCTCCATCGGCACATAAGCCTTCACAGAAATTCCTTCTGCCAGAAATTCTTCCTGCACCACCTGTCCATATTTTCGGATCCTGGCAATACTTCCTGCCTGATCATACGGAACCAGACGTTCAATATAAATCTGTCCTTCCCGCAAAACATCCGCAAGAAGTTCTTTCAGTTCCTCAAGTCCCTGTCCATTCTTTGCCGAAATCTGAAGTACATGATCTGCCTGAAAATCTCTCAGCTGTTCTTTATCCGTACACAGGTCCTGTTTGTTAAACAGAGTAATCACTTTCTTATCCGACACCCCCAGCTGGCGCAATGTATCATAAACTACCTGCATATGTTCATCCATCTGGGGATTGGAAGCGTCTACCACATGGAGGATCATATCTGCATATTTGGCTTCCTCCAATGTACTTTTAAAGGCCTCAATCAGATGATGCGGCAGTTTTCGAATAAATCCTACCGTATCTGTCAGAAGAATCTGCTGTCTGCCCGGAAGATCCAGCGCCCTTGTCGTTGGATCCAGCGTGGCAAATAACTGGTCTTCCTCAAGAACCCCTGCCTGTGTCATTGTATTGAGCAGTGTGGATTTTCCTGCGTTAGTATATCCCACGATTGCCGCCACCTTCACCTGACTCTTATCCCGCTGGCTGCGGATCAGTTCCCTGTGCTTCTGCACCTGCTCCAGCTGTTCTTTCAGCTGACCGATCCGGCTGTGGATCAGTCGACGGTCCATCTCCAGCTTTTTCTCACCCGGGCCACGGGTACCAATGCCACCTCCGAGACGAGACAGCGAAGCACGCATACCGACCAGTCTTGCCGCCCGGTACTTTAATTGTGCAAGTTCTACCTGGATCTTTCCTTCGCTGGTCTTTGCACGCTGCGCAAAAATGTCCAGAATCACCATGGTTCTGTCCATCACCTTACATTCCAATTCCTGCTCCAGATTATTTAGCTGTGCCGGTGAGAGTTCATCATCACAGATCACACCAGTGGCATCCAAATCATACAACAACCCTTTCAGTTCTTCCAGCTTTCCTTTTCCCAGATAGGTTGCCGGATGAATGGTCTCTCTGCTTTGCATGATCGTCCCAACAGTTACGGCCCCGGCTGTCTCAGCCAGTTCTCTCAGTTCATATAAAGATTGTACGGTATCATCAGACTCATATGTCTGTACGCCTGCCAGAATCACCCGTTCCAGCTGTTCCCCCATCTCATACATGCTTTTTCCTCCTATCTTGTAGAAAGAAACTCGTTCTCCCGAAGAGCCGCCTCATCTTCCGGATACTGTTCCAGATATATCTTCATCTTTTCTTTTGCTGTAGCAAAATCCCGTTTATATTCATAGGCCACAATTTCATTATAAAGCAGACCCTGTTCGTCCTCTTTGGAATTTTCCTTCAGACCCTGTGCGATATTCTCCAGTGCGCTATCATATGCACCATCATAAATATCACACATTGCCAGTCCGTTGTAGGCCTTGGCACCCTGCTCACTCTTTTGCAGATATTCCTGATACATCGATCTGGCACTTGCCGGATCTTCCATCTCCAGATATACCCGGCCCAAAAGCAGCATGGCATCCTCATATCCCTGTTCCATCGCTGTTTTCAGTTCATCTCTGGCTGCCTCATAATTTTTTTCATATTCGTAGATTCTTCCTCTGTGATAGCAATCTTCTCCGTCCTGAGGTTCTAACTCCAGAGCCATCTTCAGATAGGCATCACCATCTACTGCCTTGTTGTGATCCACATAAATCTGATAAATATTGATATACAGATTATAATCTTCACAGCCTTCCAGTGCTCTCTGAAAATCTTTTTCGGCATTTTTATAATCTTCCATGGAAATATATGCCTTTCCTCTCAGAAAGAATGCCTGTTCGTCTTCCCCGGCCTTCAGTATCTCGCTGTACACTTCAATCGCTTTATCTACCTCGCCATAATCCATGCGTGCCTGGGCAAGATAAAACTGTACATCTTTTTTAAATTCCTTATCCGGATCATCCATATTGTTCAGACTTCTCGAAAAAGCAGCAATCGCCTCCGGATAGGCCTTTTCCGAATAATAGGCAATTCCTTCTGCCCGGTAACTTTCTGCCAGTTTGCTGTTTTGATCGATCACCTGCTGAAATTCGTTTACTGCAGTAGTGTAATCTTTTTTTTCCATCGCCGCCCAGCCGCTTTCATAATGTTGTGCCGCATTATTTTTCCCACAGCCGCAGAACACCATCAGCGCACATCCAACCGCCAGTACCTCTTTTCTCATGACAAAATCAGTCCCTCTTTGTCCATCACTTCAATCACGCGCTGTACCATTTCACGACAGATCGCATCTTTTTTCGCTTCTACCATAACACGAATGACCGGTTCAGTGCCACTCTCCCGCACAAGAATTCTTCCGTCTTCTCCTAATTCTTTCTCCACCGAGGCAACTGCCTTCTTTACTTCTTCGTTGTTTCTTGCAGCTGTTTTATTGGCAACACGAACATTTTCCAGAAGCTGAGGATAAATGGAAACTTCTGATGCAAGAGTATTTAATAACTGTTTTTTTTCAATAATAACTTCCATCAGCATCAAAGATGTCAGGATACCATCTCCGGTAGTAGCATGTTTGCTGAAAATAATATGTCCGGACTGTTCACCGCCGAGACTGTGTCCGTTTGCCATCATGTTTTCACAGACATATTTATCTCCTACTGCTGTTTTTTCGTACCGAATGCCTTCCCTGTCACAGGCTTTATAAAGACCAAGGTTGGACATAATCGTAGTGACGATCGTATTATTTTCCAGTTTTCCGGTCTCTTTCATATATTTTCCACAGATATACAGGATCAGATCTCCGTCGACTACATTTCCCAGATGATCCACAGCGATACACCGATCCGCATCTCCGTCATATGCAAATCCCACATCCAGATGTTTTTCTTTGACAAATTGCTGCAGCACTTCGATATGTGTTGATCCGCAGTTCGTATTAATGTTCGTTCCATCCGGCTCATTATTGATGACATAGGTTTTTGCTCCCAGTGCATCAAACACACTCTTGGCTACCGAGGAAGCACTTCCATTAGAACAGTCCAGTCCTACTCTGTAGTTTTTGAACGAACGGGTAGGAATGGAAATCAGATAACCGATGTACCGGTTTCGTCCGGCCGCAAAATCCACCGTCCGACCAATCTTTTCTTTTGTTGCAAACGGAATCTTCGGAACATCATCATCAATATATCCTTCAATCATGGCTTCCACTTCCGCATCCATCTTTTGCCCGTTTCCGCCAATGATCTTGATGCCGTTATCATAAAATGGATTGTGACTGGCAGAAATCATAATTCCACAGTCAAAATTTTCCGTCCGCACTACATAGGAAACGCTTGGTGTGGTGGTTACATGAAGCAGATACGCATCCGCACCGGAAGCAGTCAGTCCTGCAACCAGAGAATACTCAAACATGTAGCTGCTTCTTCTTGTATCTTTTCCGATCACAATCTGTGCTTTGTGTTCTCTTCCGTAATACCATCCAAGGAATCTTCCTACTTTATAAGCATGTTCCACAGTCAGATCCACATTCGCTTCTCCACGAAAACCATCGGTACCAAAATATTTTCCCATGATGTTTCCTCCGATCCTTTTATTTACATATTTTGTTTATTGGTTCATTTTTGCCAGCTTGGCTGTCTGGTCTGCTGCGATCAGACTGTCAATGATCTCATCAAGATCACCATTTAAGATTGTATCCAGACGATGCAGGGTCAGTTTGATTCTGTGATCTGTCACACGGCCCTGCGGAAAGTTATAGGTACGAATCTTCTCGGAACGGTCTCCCGTACCCACCTGGCTTCTTCTTGCTTCCGCTTCTTCGTCATGACGTTTCTGCAACTCCATATCATACAGACGGGAGCGCAGAACACGCAGTGCCTTATCTCTGTTTTTGAGCTGTGATTTTTCATCCTGGCAGGAAATTACAATACCGGTCGGGATATGAGTCAGACGTACCGCGGAGTCTGTGGTGTTGACACACTGTCCACCGTTACCGGATGCACGGAATACATCAAACTTACAGTCATTCAGATCCAGCTGGAAATCAATTTCTTCTGCTTCCGGCATGATTGCTACAGTAATCGTAGAAGTATGGATACGTCCACCGGACTCTGTCTCCGGTACACGCTGTACACGGTGCACACCACTTTCGTACTTCAGACGGGAATATGCTCCTGCACCATTGATCATAAAAGTAACTTCCTTGAAACCGCCGATCCCGTTTTCATTCAGAGACATCAGCTCGGTTTTCCATCTGCGGGACTCTGCATATTTTACATACATACGATAGATTTCAGCGGCAAATAAAGCAGCCTCGTCACCACCGGCGCCGGCGCGTATCTCAACGATAACATTTTTACTGTCATTCGGGTCTTTAGGCAACAACAGGATCTTCAGTTCTGTCTCCAGTTCTTCAATTCTGCTTTTTGCATCTGCCAGCTCTTCTTTCAGCATCTCACGCATCTCTTCGTCAGATTCTTCATCCAGCATCATCAGACTCTCTTCCACCGTCTGCTGACACGCTTTATATTCTTTGTATGCATCCACAATTGGCTGCAGTTCGCTCTGTTCCTTCATCAGCTTCTGAAAACGTGCAGGATCATTTGCAACTCCCGGCTCGTTTAATTCACTTAAAATTTCTTCCAGACGAACCAGCAGATCTTCTAATTTATCAAACATTTCTCTTCCTCCTGGTATATTTCGTAACTGTTCAGTACCTTCACAGTTACGATTCACAATGCATTCCAATTATTGTTTTTCTGTCCAATGGCTACCCGGTCAAGTCCTGCCAGATCTTTGATGATCTTTACCTGTCCATAGCCGGCTTCTGTCATCATCTCTTTCAGTGCCTCTCCCTGATCATATCCGATCTCAAAGCAGAGCCATCCTCCCTGTTCCAGATATTCACCTGCCTGCGCCACAATCTCCCGGTAAAAATATAACCCGTCTTCCATTCCGTCAAGTGCCAGTATCGGCTCATGATCCCGTACCTCCGGCATCAGTCCTTCCAGTTCTTTCGTGGCAATATACGGTGGATTCGACACGATCACATCATAAACTCCCTCAACATCCGAAAACAGATCACTCTCTCTGAAATCCGCTGTGAGTCCCATCCTGTTTCTGTTTGCAATTGCAACCTGCAGTGCATCTTTGGAAATATCTACACCTGTTGCCGCACTGATCCTGTCCTTACATTCTTCCAGCAAGCTCAGCAAAATACAGCCGCTTCCGGTACATACATCTAATAACCGACATCCCGGCATAATATGTTTTATTGTCTCCTCCACCAGAACTTCCGTATCGAATCGTGGAATCAGCACACTGGAATTAACCAGAAATTCATACCCCATAAACCAGGCTTTTCCGGTCAGATATTGTACCGGAATCCGTTTTGCCCGGTCCCGGATCATCTCTTCATATCTTTTTTGTACATCCGGATCTATTTTATCAGTTCCGTGAAGAAAATAATAGCTTTTTTCTATTCCGAAGACTTCTTCCATCAACATCCATGCATCCTGTCCGCTGTCCGGTACTTCGGCTTTCTCCAGTGTTTCGCTTCCCCATGAAAGCAATTGTCTCAACGTACTCATGACTTTTCTCCGTATTGTTCCGGAAAGTTCTCTTTCAGATAACTTCTCCAGTCAAATACCGCTTCTACCGCTGCGATAGCAACCTCTGCCATCTCCGGTTCCGGCTCTCTCGTTGTCAGATGCTGTAACATCAGCCCCGGTTTACTCAACAATGCTACAATTTTGTTATCACTTTTTCCTGCCAGCCGGATAATCTCATAAGATACTCCGGCGATAACCGGCATCAGAAGCAGACGGATCACTACCCGCAGTACCGGTGAAGACACCCGGATAAACAAAAAGAAAATAATGCTGACGATCATGACAAACAGCAAAAAGCTGGTTCCGCAGCGTTTATGTTCTCTGGAACTTTTCATTACATTTTCCACATTCAGTTCCAGTCCGTGTTCCACACAGTTAATACACTTATGTTCCGCTCCGTGATACATAAATACTCTCTGAATATCTTTCATTCTGGAAATCAGCACCAGATAACCGAGAAACAGAATCATGCGTACACATGCTTCTGCAACAGCGATCACGCCTTCCGACGTCGTCACATTCCGAAGAAAACCTGCCAGAAAATACGGCAGCATGATAAACAGGGCTATGGAAAATATCACAGAAAATGTCATTGTCCCATACATCAGCCATTTTTCTTCTTTTTCTTTCTGTTCTTCTGTCTTTTCTTTCCCTGGTTTCTTCGCATCCTCTTCTTCGTCCTCAATAAAACTTGCCGAATACATCAGACACCGGATCCCCACAACCAAAGATTCAAAAAAAGAAGCCACACCCCGGAAAACAGGCAGTTTCCAAATGCTACTGTCTTTTGCCCAGCTCCTGTATGGCTCCACCTTCACCTCGATCTCACCGTCCGGTTTTCTGACACCAATGGAATACTGATCTCCACTGCGCATCATGATACCTTCCATGACAGCCTGACCACCTATATTTGAAGATTTCATCGTTTCTCCCTTACATTCCTATAGAGAAAAACAGGTTGAGATTTGTAAAAACCTCAACCCGCTTGTCTTTTCTTATTGTCTTATGCGTTAATGCCGTATTTTTTGTTGAACTTATCAATACGTCCACGAGCCGCAGCAGCTTTCTGCTGACCTGTGTAGAATGGATGACATTTGGAGCAGATTTCTACGTGGATATCTTTCTTTGTAGAACCTGTTACGAATGTGTTACCACAGTTGCAGGTTACTGTTGCCTGATAATAATCTGGATGGATTCCTTCTCTCATTTCTTTCACCTCTTCCAATTTTCTTATATATATTTTACTATTTTCTCAAATTTAAACAGCTTGTAAAGTATAACATATGCTCTATAAAAAAGCAAGTGCTTTTAGATAAATTTCTGATTCTTTACCTGATTTACCAGTTCCTGATTGTTTCTGGTTTTTGTAAACATGTTCAGTATGTTCTCCACCGCCTCATCTGCTTTCATACCATTCAACGCTTTTCGCATGATATAGACAGCTTCCTGTTCATCCTGGCTCAGTAAAAGATCCTCTCTTCTTGTTCCGGATTTTGCAATATCAATGGCCGGGAACACTCTCTTTTCCTGCAGTTTCCGATCCAGTACCAGCTCCATATTGCCAGTGCCCTTAAATTCTTCATATACCACATCATCCATCTTACTTCCGGTATCCACAAGTGCTGTGGCAAGGATAGTAAGGCTTCCGCCCTCTCTCATATTTCTTGCTGCACCGAAGAATCGTTTCGGCATATGCAGAGCTGCCGGATCAAGACCACCGGAAAGTGTTCTTCCGCTTGGTGGAACAGTCAGATTGTATGCCCTTGCCAGTCGTGTGATACTGTCAATAAAGATTGTAACGTCTTTTTTATGTTCTACCAGACGTTTTGCCCGTTCAATAGTCATCTCAGACACCCGTTTGTGATGTTCCGGCTGCTCATCAAACGTAGAATAGATGACTTCCACGTTATCCCCGCGAATCGCTTCCCTGATATCCGTTACTTCCTCCGGGCGTTCATCAATCAGAAGAATGATCAGATGCATATCCGGGCTGTTTCGAAGAATGGACTGTGCAGCCTCTTTCAACAGGGTCGTTTTACCTGCCTTCGGCGGAGATACGATCATACCTCTCTGACCTTTTCCGATCGGACTGATCAGATCGACGATCCGCATCGCCATACTTCCGCCAGGGCGTTCCAGGCGAAGACGGGAATCCGGAAAGATCGGGGTCATATCTTCAAAGCTATATCGTTTCGTATTTTCATTCGGTGACATGCCGTTGATAGAAGTCACATACAGCAGTGCTCCAAACTTTTCATTTTCTTTTCTTACTCTTGTACTTCCCCGTACAATATCTCCCGTTTTCAGATTAAAACGGCGGATCTGTGAAGGGGATACATACACATCATTCTCACCCGGCATATAATTATCACTGCGGATGAATCCATAACCGTCAGCAAGCACTTCCAGAATACCGTTTGCCTCGATTCCACTGTCCAGCTGTCCAAATTCTGCTTTTTTATCCTCGATCTGTTTTTCCTGCTCTTTCGCATCCTCCTCCAGCATCCGCTGTACCAGTTCATCTTTTCTCAGAGCAGAGATTCCTTTCAGTCCTCTTGCTTTGGCTACTTCCCGAAGCTCTCCTGCTGATAATGATTCGTATTTTTCTCTCATCGCATGATTCCTTTCTATATGTCTGATCTGACACCTGAGATGGTTCTAGCCTACCATCGTGTCTGTGGTTTGTCAACTTATGCCTCTGCTTTACCTAGGAAAATTTCCCCAGAAATAATGCAGGCGGATATTCTTCCCCTTCTCTGATCGCTTTTGTCTGAAAATCACTACACGGACACATCTCGATTCCCTTGTCCTGGTGTGCTGCCGGATATACTGCTGCACCCCCTGCAAGATCCACCAGCCATTTTCTTTCTTTTATCATACAATGGCCTCCTTTTTCATTTTTCTATCATGTTTTATTATCCGGGAAATCAATGAGAATCTAAGATATGAACATCAGCAATTTCTATAAAATGCGGTTAGTGGGACTCGAACCCACACGGTTGCCCACTGGCACCTAAAACCAGCGCGTCTGCCAATTCCGCCATAACCGCCTGTGTATCTGGTCTGCACAGAAAACGAAAAAAGGACAAGCACTAGGCTTGTCCGATGAGACATCGGGGATTCGAACCCCGGACAACTTGATTAAAAGTCAAGTGCTCTACCAACTGAGCTAATATCCCATATAAAAGACTGGGCTAGCTGGATTCGAACCAGCGAATGCAGCAGTCAAAGTGCTGTGCCTT
>JAHZFO010000025.1:0-25811 GCA_019421285.1 Clostridiales bacterium | reverse complement strand
CATGTGGAGTGCGTGGTTGCACTACATCGGGTCGATATGTAAGAATCCTTGATTTGCGCGAAGGCAACGAGGAGAGTTCCGAAGAAATAACTGGCTGTAAAGCCAGTGTTTATGCGGAATTCGACGACTGCCCGCGAGTCGGGAAGTTTGTAAAACTTCTCGACTTCCGGCACTTTGAGCGACATATGATGTTCTCACAGAGTGATAGAAAAACCTACAAAAAAGCAATTTCAGACGGTGTGAATGTCTCAGTCGTATTGGATGTGGGGTGTGGAAACACATAAAAGTACAATTAATATTTTGAAGTTATTCAATAGAATACGAAGCGTGAAAGACCGTTCATTTTCAAGTAATTGGAGATGAGCGGTCTTTTTCTGTTTGCAGATAACATTGACGTAACTGAGTAGAAGTTATTCTACCGGAAGAACGGAGGTTGTAATGGAAGAGATAAAGAGTATCAGAATAAGCGAGTTAAAGGACTTTAAGAACCATCCTTTTCATGTGCAGCAGGACATAGAGCTGTGTGCCCTTATGAAAAGTATTGAAGATGAGGGTGTGATTGTACCTTTGCTTGTAAGACCGAATCCTGACGGAGAAGGTTATGAAGTGATTGCAGGACACAGACGAAAGGCAGATGCCGGCTGGGCTGGTCTTGCGGAGGTTCCGGCAGTTATAAGAGAATTGGATGATGATCAGGCGATAGTGGCGATGGTAGATTCTGTGCGCCCGTAAGGCGTTTGGGGTGGACACCCAAGCGACGTGGGTCATTATGATTTTGTTTTGAGAAAACAATAAGAAAAATTATCAAGTGTGAAGAACACAGTCTTATCGCCAACAACTAACCTTGAATGGAAACATAAA
Organism: Clostridiales bacterium; assembly: GCA_019421285.1. Lineage (GTDB taxonomy): Bacteria > Bacillota > Clostridia > Lachnospirales > Lachnospiraceae > Oliverpabstia > Oliverpabstia tarda. The sequence continues at coordinate 24,950 of JAHZFO010000025.1, read as the reverse complement.
GGGGACAACAGCACGTTTGTAAAGGCACAAGTCAACAAAGCTTCCAAGTTGCGACTGAGTGTCGAGGTGAAAGGTACTATATGAGGATGAAAGCTAAACTGCTTGAAGGAAAGTCAGAGGCTAGAGCTAACCATCTCCGCACCGAAGGGAAGATGTTACGGTGATGTATTGGCAGATTAGTATTTTGCTGTCTGCAATCTGCGTGATAATCAATGCAAGCTAGCCATAGGTTCATTTGAGGATGCATCTGAAATCAAGGAAAAATTCAGAGTATTTCTCGAGGATACTCTGCATCTTGAGATGTCCGAAAAAAAGACCAAGATAACACATAGTCAAGATAAAGCAAGATTTCTTGGATATGATATCACCACCGCAAAGAACTCAGCGCTTATGCAATCATCAGGGCATACAGAAATGCCTATTCAGGCGGTTGGACAGGAACAACCTGTGCCTGACGATAAGGGTGCTTCTGGGAATATGGATTACACAGAGGAGGATGTGAAGAAGTATCAGATGGATCCTGATATCAATGAGTTGCTGGATTTCAGTTTTTGCGGGGAATGACAGCAGAAGGCTACAAAACATTTATAAATGGAAGTGTTATGGCATCATTTATGGAAGGAATTGTAGCCTCAATTTTAGAAGAAAAAAGTGGTGCCGGATACGGCACGAATTGTAGCCAATTAAATACAGTTATCAGCGTAATTGAAGCCATGTATCTTTGCGAAGGTATGTGGCTTTTTCCTTTTTGCGCTGAGGATAGATTTTTTAACCAGCCCTCGTGCATTTATGCGAGGGCTAAGCCTCGCAGAGCGAAATACACCCATCGCACAAAACTTCGTTTTGTACTCTGTGTATTTCGCCCTTGCAGGGGGCTATCACGCCGGATACGGCGGTGGGTTCGTAAACGGACACCTATATGTCCACTCACATTGGCATTAGAAGTGAAAGAAAGAGTTGCAGGAGCAGATTGCTGTATTGGATAGAAAAGCAGGGAGGATGAAATCAGAGCTTTCAAATGTGCTTCAGGATGCAGACTATGCAAATGCTTCGGAGTTTTATACCGAGCTATTCATGGTTCGTGAGGAGAGGCAAAGGTATGAAGAGGCTTGTAAGGAATGGCAGCAGAAGTGTGTTGAGGTGGAACTTGTAGCGGTGAAGGATAGTAAGTATTTTGGGGACGTAATTCCGATTAGCAGGAATAGAGGGCGATAAAGTAAGGCGATGCTATTAGTGAATCTGATAGCATCTGTGTAACTACATAGTGACAATTTTGCATCTTCGAAGTGGTAGTCTATGCAAAATATCATCGAATTGGATGAAAAAGGAGAGAATTACCGCATCCTTTGGGGTCTGGTAAACGGAGGCAGACCGACCAGTGAGCTGCCGAGTCACCTGATGAACCATGAAGTGAAAAAAGGCGTTACCAATGTTTATCATGCACATACCACGAATGTGATCGCACTGACATTTGTACTGCCGTTGGAGGATAAAGTATTTACTAGAGAACTCTGGGAGATGGCGACCGAGTGCCCGGTTGTATTTCCTTCCGGAATCGGTGTAGTAGGATGGATGGTGCCGGGCGGCCGTGAGATCGCAGTGGCGACAAGTGCCCTGATGAAAGAATATGATGTGGCAATCTGGGCGCATCACGGCATGTTCTGCTCAGGGGAAGACTTTGATCTTACATTCGGATTAATGCACACCGTAGAGAAATCCGCGGAAATCCTTGTAAAGATGCTGTCCATGAGACCGGATAAAAGACAGACAATCTCACCTCAGAATTTCAGAGATTTGGCGAAAGATTTTAAAGTAACTTTACCGGAAAAGTTTCTATATGGCAAATAATGTACATATCACATATTTGGCGTATCAGAAGCATGAAGCATGTTTCGATATTCCATAGGCGTACATCCGTATTTCTTGCGGAACAGCTGAAAGAAAAAGCTGGTATTCTGATATCCGACGGCAAGGCTGATATCATTTGTGGAAAGTGCGGTGCTCCTTAACAATTTTGCCGCCTGAGAGAGCCGGTGTGTCTGGACCAGCTCTTTGTAAGTGGTTCCGGTATGCTGGCGTATGTAGGCAGAGAGATAGTTTGGGTGCATATTAAAAAACTCAGCTGTAGAAGAAAGGGTACAGTCCGCAAAGTTTGTTTCGATATATCGGAGTATGGTATAAATCTGATCCACAGAGGCGTGATCTAGAACCATACCGTGCTGGAACAGATTGATCATCTCGCAGGTAATCAGCGTAAAAAGACTGTCTAAAAAAGGTCCGGATGTTACGGACGGAGAATAAAATTCACAGAGAAACTGGTTGGCAAGATCTGCCAGCCGGTTTTGTTTTTGTTCCGGGGAAAAGACAATATACATGCTTTCCTGCATCGTGGTGTTCAGAGCCTCAATGAAAAAGTGTGTAAGGTAATTATCCTGAGACAGGCGTTCAAAAAAAGTACCGTTCAGATATTCGCGCGTCAGCAGAAAATTGATGATAATATCATTTTCTGAACATCTTTTGACAGAATGAGGTGCATTCTGGCTGATCAGAACCATCTGCCCGGCTTTTAGCCTGAATGTAGTCTTATTTATCGTCATTGTGCAGGAACCAGAATAAATATAACTCAACTCCAGCCACTCATGGATATGCAGAGGTACGTTTTCAAAACGATCCTGTTTTACAACAGCGAAGTTGTAATAACTCGGAAGCACTTTCTTTGAAAGAAATAAAGAACGCAGATCTTCAAGGTTCGTATCAAAACGGTAACAGGGTGTATCAAACTTACCTCTGGCAACAGGAAATTGTGAATAATCTTTCTTTACACCATTCAGACGCTGGGTTTCTTCGGTAGTGTGCTGCTTCAGAAATTGATTCAATGCAGATAATGTCATCATATATAATCTCTCCTTTTCGAGATATGAATGAACTGTGATTATAGTCATCAGCAGTTTATTTAACCTGTCTAAAATATACCATATTGGGGGCAAAGGTGTACAGAGTAATCTCGGATATTTATTAAGTTTGGTCGGTAAATCACTTATGTTTCGTTGATGTAATTTTAGTCTGTATAAAGTAAGATGTCAGTAAGAAAAGGAGGCATAGGTTAGGATGAAGATATTTTTTGCAGTAGTGGTGATTGTTTTATTATTTGTAATCGGTGCGACATTATATGTCTATAAAAAAAGTGCCATGTTTTTGCCGGCACTTCTTGGCATCTGCGGATTTCCAAAAATAAAGGAAAGCAGCTATTACGATGAAAACGGACATTTCCGTCCGGGAACGGGGGAGGACAAAGTTGGATTTTTCATGCAGCATCCGGTATTCGGCGGTTTTAAACATATGTTTTTCAATGTGGAGGACAACGTGCTGAAAGCTATTGCGCCTGTAAAGTATAAGGATTTTTTAAAGGCGCCGGGCCGTGAGGAACAATTGGATGCAGCCTTGGAATCTTTCAATTATCTAACCGGACTTGTTGAGAAAGGTCAGGCAAGGCTGGTGTCGGATCTGTATCCTGCGGAAGCAGTGAAGGGTCATCCGTACAGGTCACATCTGACGGGAATGTTTTATCAGGGACAACAGGGAAAACCACTTGCCATTGTAGTTCCGGGAGGCGGATTTATCAGTAATGTAACTGATTGCGAGGGGTATCCTGTGGCGATGAAGCTGCATAAAATGGGATATTCTGTTTTCGTCGTAAGTTATCCGGTCGGCAGACAGCTGGGTGAGACAGAACAGGTAAAGCAGGGACAGGCTGCCGCGAGGGAACTGACACAAGTGATTCGATATCTGACGGAGCATCAAAAACAGTTTTCTGTAAACATGGATGATTATGCCATCTTTGGTTTTTCAGCAGGAGGACTTATGACCACGGCGTATTCATTTGCCAATTATGAGGACTGCTGCCACAAGAATCATCTGCCAAGACCGAAGGTGATCTTCCCTATGTATGGTCTGGACTGGAATATCAAAGCTTTGCAGGAGGACAAGGGACTGGCGGTATTTTCTATCGTAGGGCGGGATGATGAGTTCGGTTTTGCAAATGTGGAAGATAAACTGCCGGAATTAGAGAAGGTACTGGGCAAAGAAAATGTGTCGGTCAGAATCGTTGACGGACTGGGACATGGATTTGGAATAGGAAATGAAACAAAAGTGAAAAACTGGCTTCAGGAAGCAGTCATCTTCTGGGAAGCCCACAGATAGGAACAGATAAGAATTTATTTAAGGAGGATTTCATAATGAGCAGAAACCTGAAAGAATTGATCAGACAGATGACACTGGAGGAAAAAGCAGGACTATGTTCGGGAGCGGATTTCTGGAACACGATGGGAATCGAAAGGTTAGGGATTCCTTCCGTTATGATGACAGACGGCCCGCACGGCTTGCGCAAACAGGAAGGCGCGGCAGATCATCTCGGCCTGAATAAAAGTGTGAATGCAGTCTGCTTTCCGGCAGCCTGCGCCACGGCATCCAGCTTTGACGTGGAACTGATGGAATGTATGGGACAGATCCTTGGGGACGAGTGTCAGGCTGAGAACGTGGGCATGCTCCTCGGCCCTGCAGTTAATATCAAACGCAGTCCTCTCTGCGGAAGGAATTTTGAATATATGTCCGAAGATCCATATCTGACAGGAAAGATGGCGTCAGCATATATCCGGGGCGTACAGTCGAAAGGCATCGGAACCAGTATGAAACACTTCGCCGCGAATAATCAGGAAACAGACCGTATGCAGATATCGTCGGAAGTATCGGAACGGGCTTTCCGGGAAATTTATCTGCCGGCTTTTGAGGAGGCGGTGAAGAAAGCGCAGCCAAAGACTGTGATGTGCAGCTACAATAAGATCAACGGAGTATTTTCTTCAGAGAATAAGAAGCTTCTGACAGATATCCTGCGGGATGAGTGGGGATTTGAAGGATATGTGGTCAGTGACTGGGGAGCTGTAAATGACCGGGTGAAAGGACTGAAAGCCGGTCTTGACTTGGAGATGCCGGGATCAGGAGGATATAATACAAGAAAGATTATTCAGGCAGTGGAGAATGGAGAACTGGAGGAAGAAATTCTTGACAGAACGGTGGAACGCATACTGAAAGTAGTCTTCTCCTACACAGATAACAGGAAAGCGGAGACTGTATTTGACAGGGAAAAGGATCACAAAGCAGCGGCAGATATCGAAACAGAGTGCGCCGTACTTCTGGAAAACAGGGGAGTGCTGCCGCTGAAAAAAGAACAGAAAGTAGTCTATATCGGGGAATTTGCAAAGAAACCGCGATACCAGGGCGGGGGATCGAGTCACATCAATACGGACAGCGTAGTGTCGGCTCTGGAAACTGCGGTGAGAAAAGGCAGGGCAGTGGAGTACGTGAAAGGCTTCTCGTCAGAGCGTGACGAGATGACAGAAGAGGATCTGAAACAGGCGTGTGAAGCGGCAGCGGGCGCAGATGTAGTTGTAATCTTTGCCGGACTGCCGGACAGCTTTGAGTCGGAAGGATATGACAGAACATCCATGGAACTGCCAAAGTGTCAGAATCGCCTTATAGAGGCTGTGGCTGAGATACAGAAAAATGTGGTAGTGGTTCTTCATAACGGAAGTCCCGTAGAAACTCCATGGGCGGAGTCTGTAAATGCCATTCTGGAGATGTATCTGGGAGGAGAAGGCATTGGGGAGGCCAGCGACCGGCTGTTATTTGGGGAGGCAAATCCAGGAGGACGTCTGGCGGAGACGTTCCCATATCGTCTGGAAGACAACCCGAGTTACCTGAATTTCCCTGGAGACGGCAGGACTGTTCTCTATGGAGAAGATATCTTTGTCGGATACCGTTACTATGATGCGAAGAAAGTACCGGTGCGCTGGGCATTCGGCCATGGACTGTCATATACGGAATTCAGCTACAGCAATATGAAACTCTCTTCTGCGGAAATGAAAGATGGAGATATTCTGAAGGTGAGCATTGATGTGGAGAATACAGGGAAGAGGGCAGGAAGTGAAGTGGTTCAACTCTATGTCAGTGACAAGGACAGCACGGTGCCAAGAGCAGTGAAAGAACTAAAAGGGTTTGCGAAAGTATTTCTGAATCCGGGTGAGAAGAAGACGGTTACAATGGAACTTTGCGCGAGAGATTTTGCTTACTACGAGACAAAGATTCACGACTGGTACACTCCGTCAGGTACATATGAGATCCAGATCGGGCATGCCAGCGATGAGATCAGAGAGGCTGCAGAACTTACATTTACTACTGATGTGCTGCTGCCGTTCACTGTGGATATGACCACTACAATGGGGGAATTGATGAACCACCCGAAGACAGCAGGGAAAATGATGGAGTATCTTGAGGGGATATCACAGGGAGAAGAACCTAAGAAAGAAGATGGGGAGGTACAGCTTGTGACTCCGGAAATTATTGCGCAGATGCCGCTGAAATCATTTTTAAGCGTTATTCCGGGCGAAGCGATCGAGCAGATGATCGTGGAGTTAAATGCTCTGTGTCAGTAGTGGGAGGAACGGTTGGCTTATTATTGGATGAAAAAGTATCAGCATGAAAATGAGGAAGAATTATGGGCAAGATTTATGCGGCAAAAACAAATCATATCACAAACCCTTTAGGGTTTTATCTGAAACCGTTGGTATTTTCATGGAAAGTGAAAGGCGGCAGAGGACAGGAACAGAAACATGCAAGGATTGTGATCAGCAAGAACAAAACCTTTACAGATATCTGTCACGACACGGGGGAGGCAGAGCTGGACAGTCTCTCTGCAAGAGTGGAATTTGAACCGCAGCCGTATACAAGATATTACTGGAAAGTTATTGTGACAACAGATGCAGAGGAAGTGATCGAATCAGACACGCAGTTCTTTGAGACCGCCAAAATGGATGAACCGTGGACGGGCAGGTGGATTACCTGTGACAGCAGTCAGGAACGGCATCCGATTTTCTCAAAGAGGATTCGTCCGGCAAAAGAAGTGAAAAGCGCAAGACTGTACATTTGCGGCCTGGGATTGTATGAGGCATATTTTCTTGGGGAAAATAAAGAAAATCCTAAGAAAATCGGTGAAGAGTATCTGACTCCGTACTGCAATAATTATGACCGGTGGATCCAGTATCAGACGTATGACATCACAGAACAGGCAGAACGAGGAGGTGTGCTGTCTGTTCTTCTCGGAAACGGTTGGTATAAAGGCAGGTTCGGTTTCAATGATCCGGAGCGGGAAGCATATTACGGTGACGAGTGGAAGCTGATTGCGGAGATTCACATAGAGTACAAAGACGGAACGAAAGATGTGATCAGTTCTGATGAAACCTGGTCAGTTACAAGAAGCAATTTGTGGTTTTCCAATATCTATGACGGTGAGAGAAGAGATGATACGCTGCCGCCGGTAGAGGAGTCTCCTGCGCGGATCGCAAAGGTTCCGAAAGGCCGGCTTATGGAACGGTTATCTCTTCCAGTTAAGGTACAGGAGGAGATGAAGCCGGCAGAGCTGATCCATACTCCTGCCGGAGAAGAGGTATTTGATCTGGGGCAGGAGATCACGGGGATCTTCCGGCTGCGGGTGCATGAGCCGGCGGGGACAACTATCAGGATTCAGACGGGCGAGGTGCTTCAGGACGGATGTTTCTACAACGAGAATTTAAGAACTGCACTTTCGGAGTACATTTATGTTTCTGATGGTACAGAAAAGGTGATTACGCCTCATTTTACATACTATGGTTATCGATATGTGAAAGTGACCGGGGTTAGGGACCTTTCGTGTGAGGATTTTACGGCGCTTGTTCTTTACAGTGATTATGAGAGCATCGGGGCAATCGAGACAGGGAATGATCTTGTGAACAAATTAATCTCCAATATCGAATGGGGAATGAAAGGGAACTTTCTGGATGTGCCTACAGACTGTCCCCAAAGAGATGAGAGGATGGGCTGGACAGGAGATACACAGGTATTTTCCGCGACTGCAAGCTATCTGGCTGATACCTATGCGTTTTACCGAAAATATTTATACGACCTGTATCAGGAACAGCTTCTGGCGGGCGGAATGGTTCCGGAGATTGTCCCCACATTCGGACCGACAAAATGTTCCTGCGCATGGGGAGACGCCGCATGTATCATCCCCTGGAACGTATATTTGTTCAGCGGGGACAAAACAATACTCGAAAACCAAATTGAGAGCATGAAAGCGTGGGTCGATTATATCCGGAGAATTGATGGAGACCATCATGGATGGAGACAGGTTTTCCATTATGGTGACTGGCTTGCTCTTGACCGTACAGGTGCCGCTGCGAACAGCGTGTATGGAGCGACTGATGAAGCATACATTGCAGACATCTACTACGCGGCAAGTGCACAGATTGTTGCAAAAGCAGCAGAGGTGCTTGGACTGGAAGAAACGAGACAGGAGTATCAGAAAATCGCAGACCGTCAGTGGCAGGTCGTGAAAGAAGAATATTTTACTGCTACAGGCAGATGTGCGGTGAAGACGCAGACAGGGCTTATTCTTGCACTGAAATATCATCTGTCTGAAAATGAAGAACTGACAAAGCAGATGCTGCAAAAGCTTCTCAGGGATAATAAAAATAAATTAAATACCGGGTTTGTAGGAACCCCGCTTCTGTGCAATGTCCTGACTGATCATGGAATGACAGACGCGGCATACCGGCTGCTTCTGAATAAGGAATACCCGGGCTGGCTCCATGAAGTGAAGCTGGGAGCAACAACGGTGTGGGAGCGTTGGAATTCACTGGATGAGAGCGGACATGTCTCCAGCACGGGGATGAACAGTCTAAATCATTATTCTTACGGCGCTGTATTGGAGTGGATCTTCCGTCATGCGGCCGGGATTGATGTGACGGAACAGAACCCGGGAGGCAGGGTGATGCGGATCAGCCCGAAAGTGAATAATGGACTGAAATATGTAAAAGCTGTTTATGATTCGGCAAGCGGATGCTATCAGTGCGGCTGGGAGATATCAGAGGATAATAAAATCACGGTCACTGTTACGGTTCCGTTCGGCGGAAGTGCAGAAGTGGTTCTTCCATATGCGTCGGAATCTGTATATGAAGATAAAGAAAATCCATTATTTGAAGAGGTGGAAAATGGAATCTGCCGTGTGAGAGCCGGAGAATATGAAGTCGCTTATGAGGCGTCACAGCCTTTAAAGAAGAAATACAGCATAGACTCGACAATGGAAGAACTGCTGAACCATCCGGATATCCGCGCGTTTCTTTCTCAAATGATGGAAGTGGATATGATCCCCGATATTGCATATGGGCTTTCGCTTAGAGATGTCGCGAAAACATTCGCAGGAGAGATAAAAAAAGATGAGGCGCAGATGCTGGATGCGGCACTGGCAAAATTCTAATCAGGAGGGTTGCTATGGAGCTTATAAGGCTTAAAGTAAACAGTCAATATAGACCATGCGTGGACGAAGCACCTTATTTTTCATGGGTAATCACTAGTGATGAAAAGAATGTGATGCAGACATCCTATCATATCACAGTGAAAAATATGGACGAAGTAATGTGGGATTCTGGAATGGTAGAAAGTGATAAAAGTATTTTTGTGGAGTACTCCGGGAAACCATTACAAAGTCTCAGTGACTACAACTGGACAGTGGAAGTGACAGTTAATAACGGAGAAAAGGCGGCGGCATCCTCATCCTTTGAGACAGGATTTATGAAGAAAGAATGGACGGCCGAGTGGGTGAAATCTCCGTTTCCTATGAAAAAGGTAAAACCCGGAACCGGCGGGCAGAACCCGGCAGAATATTTTCGCAAAGAATTTGATGCACGAGACGGCATAAAACGAGCGCGCGTTTATGCCACCTGTCACGGAGCATATCAGCTCAGCATGAACGGAATGCGTCCGGATGACAGAGAGTTTGCGCCGGAATTTACCGTCTATTCTAAATATCTGTGCTACCAGACTTATGATGTGACCCCGTTTTTGAGAGAGGGAGGAAATGTCATAGGAATGCTGGTGGGGGACGGCTGGTATGACAGCGCGAACTTTAAACCGAGAAGCAGGAAGTTTAAAGCCGAACATTCTGTGTTATTTCAGATAAAGATTGATTATGAAGACGGAACGAGTGAAATGGTGCTGTCAGATGATACGGTGAAAGTTTCAGAAAGTCCGATTCGTTCATCAGATCTGTTTGCAGGTGAACTCTATGACGCACGGATGGAACAGGAAAACTGGAACTGCTGCGGATTCGATGACAGCAGCTGGAAAACCGGTATTCCATGCGGAAAAATTTACGTGAACCTGGTGGCTCAGTACGGGGAACCGGTGCGCCCGGTAAAAGAAGTGCCGGCAGTAGGAATGACAGTTAGCCCGAAAGGCGAGACGATCATTGACTTTGGACAGAACTTGGCAGGTGTTCTGCGGGTAAAAAGCAAACTGCCGGCCGGAACAAAAATGGTATTAGATCATTTTGAAACTCTTGATCAATATGGAAACTATTTCAACAATATTTTCATGTCAGAGAAAACAGGGCACAAGCAAAGTGATATTTATATCTCAAACGGGAAATTCACAGAATACATACCGCATTTTACATATCATGGATTCCGCTATGTGAGAGTGACATGCGATCAGCCGGTGAGCCCGGAGGATTTCACAGCGATTGTCCTGTCTTCTGACAATGAGGATCTGGGAACATTTGAGACGTCCAACGAAGATATAAACCGGCTTTACGAAAATACAAGATGGTCTCAGCGGTCGAATCTGTTTTCAATCCCCACGGACTGCCCGCAGAGAGAAAAAGGCGGATGGACCGGAGATATCCAGATTTATGCAAGAACAGCCATGCTCAACGAAAATGTAACCCCATTTCTGACAAGATGGCTGCGTAATATGACCTTCAGTCAGCAGAAAAATGGGGCAATCCCCAATGTGATCCCCCTTACCGGAATCTATGAATTACTGGAGAAACTGAATCGGATCGTATACCGCAATTTTGAACCGGTGGGAGAAGCAGGATGGGGAGATGCCGCCTGTATCGTACCGTGGAGCATGTATCAGCTTACAGGAAATATCAGGATACTGAGAGAGCAGTATGACACAATGAAAAAGTGGTGCGACTATATCATCAACACTGCAAAGAAGCGTAGAGGCAAGATGAAACATCCAAAAGAAATTGACCAGTATCTGTGGAATACAGGACATCAGTACGGGGAGTGGCTCATACCGAGCCAGACAGTAGACGGAGCAGACCAAAGCGCTGCAAAACTTATCAATACTTCTACATACTGCGCGCCAATTTTTGGATGGAATTCCTGCCGGATCATGGCAGATACGGCAGCACTCCTCGGGCATACATCAGACGAATTATACTATGATGACATTGCGTCCAGAATGAAATCTGCCATTCAAAAAGGACTGATCGATGATGATGGGAAGATGCCTCTTGATTTTATGGGCAGTTATGTGCTGGCAATCGCATTTGATCTTGCTCCTGAAAGGAAGAAAAAAAGTATCGCCGGACATTTGATCCGCAAGATAGAAGAAAACGGGGATTGTCTGGATACAGGGTTCCTGACGACGCCGTATCTGCTGGATGCGCTCTGTAAGATCGGCAGGATGGACAAGGCATATAAAATCCTGCTCCAGACAAAGTGCCCGTCATGGCTTTATGAGGTGAAGCAGGGAGCGACAACAATCTGGGAAAATTACATTTCTTACAAGGAGGACGGGTCTCCGGTTATGACAAGCCTGAACCACTATGCCTTTGGATGCGTGGACGACTGGATGTTCCGGAAGATAAGCGGCATTGATATGGCTGCTCCCGGATTTAAGGAGATTGTAATCGCACCGGAGCCGGACAATGCGTTTACCAGTGTAAAACGTACTTATATAAGTGAGTACGGGGAAATCGCAGTCAGGTGGAGTATGGACGAAGGGAAATTTAAGCTGAAAGTAAAAATCCCCTGCAACACGACTGCCGTTGTAAAGATGCCGGATGGCAGATTATACAAGGTAGGAAGCGGAATGTATCAGTTTGAATAAAGAATCAAAGAAAACAAAATGACAGTATTTGCGAGAACTGACCGGTAAATACAGACGGTTAGTTCTCTTAATATGAAAGTTGAAAATAATAAGGAGTTAGGGATTATGAAAAAGAAAATATTGAAGATTATCTTAAGTATCGTTTTAATTCTGATTCTGGCTGTGGGAATCGGCCTGACATATTTAGTAGGAGCAGCAGGCGGTGGAGGACCGTTTGATTTTGTCTGGAAGAACAAACTGAAAAAAATGCCGGGAAACGCAGAAAAATACAGTCTGGAAAATATAGAACCGTTAGAAAACAGCCCTCTTGAAGGGAAGCGTATCTGCTACCTTGGATCATCTGTAACCTTAGGTCTGTACTCAATGGATGTTTCTTTCGCAGATTATATCTCTTACAGAAATGGCTGTGAGTATGTAAAAGAAGCTGTAAGCGGTACTACTTTAGTGGATAACGGAAAGACGTCTTATATCCAAAGGATGAAAAATAATATCGGTACAGATGAGAAATTCGATGCATTTGTCTGTCAGCTTTCCACGAATGACGCGTCGAAGGAAATGCCGATGGGAGAAATCAGCAGTTCAGAAAATCTGGAGGATTTTGATACACAGACGATAACAGGAGCAATGGAATATATCATTGTATATGCAAAGCAGACATGGAATTGTCCCGTGATCTTTTATACCGGAACAAAATATGACAGTAAACAGTATCAGCAGATGGTAGATGTATTGTTTGAGCTTCAGGATAAATATGGAATAGGCGTGATCGACCTTTGGAATGACGAGGAGATGAATGACGTTTCTGAAAAAGAATATGAAGTTTATATGGCAGATCCGGTTCATCCGACGCAGGCAGGATATCTGGAATGGTGGACGCCTAAGATGGAAGAATACTTATATCAGTTTTTAGAAAGATGATTATTATATTAAGTTTCGTCGGTAAACTGCTTATATATCGTTGGTGATTTGCCCTTTGGAATTATTTATAATTGAATCAAACAATGAAAGGACGGATAACGAAATGGAAAATTCAGTTACAAAAAGAGAAAAAATCAGTTATGGTTTGTATTTTATGGGACAGAATGTATTCTATGGACTGGTAGGATATATGACTACATATTTTACAGATATCGGCATAACGGCAGCATTGGTTGCGATCGTGGCGCTTATCACGAAAGTGTGGGATGCCATCAACGATCCGATCTTCGGTATGATCATGGATAAGGTGAATTTTAAGAAAGGGAAATTCCTGCCGTGGCTTCGAATATCTGTCATAGCGATTCCGGTGGCAACTATTCTTCTTTTTATAATACCTACCGGGATTTCCATGACGGCTAAAATCATATGGGCAACACTTGCTTATATGTTATGGGATACAGCCTATACCCTTTGCGATGTACCGATTTTTGGTATTGTTACCACGATGACAATAGACCAGAAGGAACGTGTTTCACTAAACAGCATAGGAAGATTGTTTGCTATTTTTGCAGGTATTGTTACAGGAATTGCCCTGCCGTTGGTACGGCAGCGGTTAGGCGGCTGGTCAACAACAGTAATTGTGTTATCTCTTTTGTCATGTGTTATGATGATTCCGATTTGTCTGTTCGCAAGGGAGAGAGTAATTGAAAAAGAAAGAGTCCAGAATGACGGGGCAGAAGAAAGTTATACATTGCGAGATATGGTAGAATGTCTGCGGAAGAACAAATATTTATTGCTTTTCTTTGCGGCTCCGCTCATCAGCAGCCTGCTTAATGTTGGTGCAAATTGGGGCTTATACGTTGCCCGGTACTGCCTTGGCGGTGAAGAAGCTGCCTCATATGTTTCGATGGCGGTAATTATTCCGACCTTAATCGGTGCGGTTATGGCAGTAGAATTATGCAAAAAATATGATAAATTTAAAGTCTTCTATATTTCATATATTTTCGCTTTACTTCTGGGAATTGTAAGATTCATAGCCGGGTATGAGAATATGATGGTGTATGTGATTTTAAATGCCTTAGGAGGAATTCCGCTGGGAATAGCAGTTATACTGCAGTATCAGTTTACGCCGGACTGCTACGAGTATGGACAGTACAAGACAGGATTAAAAATGCGTGGTGTAACGTTTGCGGCGCAGACATTTTTTACAAAATTAAGTGGAGCGATCGCAACAGCAGTCAGTGTGTTTGCGTTAACTATAATCGGCTTCCGAGAGGGAGAAGGCGTTGTTCAGGCGGCAGGATTTGCCGATAAATTATGGACATTCAGCTGTCTTGGCAGCATTATCGGGGGTATTTGCACTCTGCTTATACTTCGTCTTTACAAGCTTAATGACCATGATGTCCAGCTGATGGCAAAATGCAATAATGGTGAGATCAGCCGTGAAGAAGCAGAGGCACAGATGATCAATCAGTATTAAGAAAAGAAAGGAGGACTTTTGCGATGGACAGAATAAAGGAACTGATTTCAAAAATGACGCTGGAAGAGAAGGCAAGTCTCTGCTCGGGCGCTGATAACTGGCATACGAAAGAAATCAAACGACTGAACATTCCGTCAGTTATGATGGTGGACGGCCCTCACGGACTGAGAAAGCAGGAAGGGGAAACGGATCATCTGGGATTGAATGAAAGTGTGAAGGCCGTTTGTTTCCCGGCAGCCTGTGCAACAGCCTCCAGCTTTGATGTTGACCTGATGGAACGGATGGGAGAGACGCTGGGAGCGGAGTGTCAGGCCGAGAATGTAAGCATACTGCTTGGCCCGGCGGTGAATATTAAAAGGAGCCCGTTATGTGGGCGGAACTTTGAGTATCTGTCGGAGGATCCATATCTGGCAGGTAGGATGGCATCGGCATATATCCGCGGAGTACAGAGTCAGGGCGTGGGGACAAGCATTAAGCACTTCGCACTGAATAACCAGGAAACACTCCGTATGACGATATCTTCCGAAGTGTCAGAACGTGCGCTCAGGGAAATCTACCTGCCTGCGTTTGAGGAAGCGGTGAAAGAATCAGCTCCAAGAACCGTCATGTGTAGCTACAACAAAATAAATGGAGAATATGCTTCGGAAAACAGATATCTTCTGACAGATATCCTGAGAAAAGAATGGGGATACAAAGGCTGCGTCGTCAGTGACTGGGGCGCTGTAAATAACCGTGTGAAAGGACTGCAGGCCGGACTGGATCTGGAGATGCCTTATTCCGGAGGATACAATGACAGACAGATTGTGAAAGCAGTACAGGAGGGAAGACTGGACGAAGCTGTGCTGGATGAAGCGGTGGAGCGGGTATTGAATGTTGTGTTTGCCGGTGAAGAGCAGCATCGTCCGGAAGATATATCTGATAAGGAAACAGATCATAAAAAAGCAGCTGATATTGAGACGGAATGTGCGGTCCTGCTGGAAAATAACGGTATACTTCCGCTGAATACAGACAGAAAGGTTGCCTATATAGGGGAATTTGCCGAAAAGCCGCGGTATCAGGGCGGCGGCTCCAGCCATATCAATCCGTTCAGGGTTGTTTCGGCATTGGATGCTGCCGGAGAAAAAGGGCGTAGCGTGACTTATGCAAAAGGATTTTCTAACGAAAATGACTCGATGACGGAACAAGAGCTGGAAAAAGCGCTTCGGACTGCTGCAGAAGCAGACGTCGCGGTAATCTTTGCCGGGCTGCCTGAGATATTTGAGTCGGAAGGGTATGACAGAACATCCATGAAGCTGCCAAAATGCCAGGACCGGCTGATCGAAGAAGTGTTGAAAGTACAGCCTAATGTTGTAGTGGTACTCCACAATGGAAGTCCGGTAGAACTGCCATGGGCAGACCGGGTAAGCGCGATCCTTGAAATGTATCTAGGAGGTCAGGGCGTTGGCGAAGCCTGCGACCGGCTGTTATTCGGGGAAGCAAATCCGTCCGGCAGGCTGGCAGAGACATTCCCGTACCGGCTGGAAGATAATCCGAGCTTCCTTCATTTTCCGGGAAATGGAAAGCGGGTGTTATATGGCGAGGATATCTTTGTCGGATACCGTTATTATGATACAAAGAAGGTTCCGGTGCGGTATGCATTCGGACATGGGCTGTCTTACACGGAATTTACTTATGGGGACCTGACTTTGTCATCGGCTCAAATGACGGATGAGGATATACTGACAGTCTCTCTCAAGGTGAAAAATTCAGGAAAGACAGAAGGAAAAGAAGTCGTACAGTTGTACGTGGCTGACCTGTGCGGCATATCGGAGAGACCGGTCAAGGAATTGAAAGGATTTGCCAAAGTTCATCTCCTGCCGGGAGAGGAGAAAACGGTGTCGATGGAAATTTCGGCGAGGAATCTATCCTATTATGAAGAACGTCTTGGGGACTGGTATGCGCCATCCGGAACATATCGGATCCTGATCGGCCATGCTTCTGATGACATCCGCTTACATGCTGATGTTGTGTTTGAAACAAAGAAAAAATTGCCCCTTCGCGTAGATTTCACAACAACGTTCGGAGAATTATTGGATCATACGAAAACCGCTCCCGTTATTACGGAACTGCTGGCGCCTTTGGCAGCAGCGGCCGCATCAGCAGAAGGGATGAGTGACGAATACAAGAAGCTGGGAGAGCAAGTTATCCGGGAAATGCCGCTGAAATCTCTGCTGGGGCAGATGCCGGGAGAGCAGGTGGAACAGCTGATCGGGCAGCTGAATTGTTTACTTGCACAATAGGATAATTGAGGATGAGGTAGCGGTAAATGGTATTCGTAATATGGCAGAAGAGATTGTGTTGAAAGAATTGATTTACAGGTAAACAAAGAGCTGAAATCTTAAGCTTGGTAGGTAAAATGATGAAATTCCGTAAATGATTTTATGAGGCAAATCCATTATACTCGAATTACAGTGTACACAATGAAAAAAGGAAGGAGCTTGGAAAACGGCAATATGAATCAGATTTACGCAGCAAAAACAAATCATATCACGAATCCGGTGGGATTTTTACTGAATCCGGTGGTTTTTTCGTGGAAGGTCAGAGAATGCAGGGGAAAGAACCAGAGATGTGCCAGAATCCTTGTGGCAAAGGATGAAACCTTCGCGGATGTTCTTTGGGACACCGGGGAGGCAAAGCTCGACAGTCTGGCTGTAAAAGCGGAGATGAATCTGGAGCCTTGTACCAGATATTACTGGAAGGTAATCGTTACTACGGACGCAGACGAAGTGCTGGAGTCCGACGTACAGTTCTTTGAGACGGCAAAGAGGGACGAGCCGTGGGTGGGAAAATGGATTACCTGCGACAGCAGGATGGAACGCCATCCCATTTTCTCAAAGCGAATCATTCCCCGTGGAAAGGTAAAAAAAGCCCGTCTCTATCTCTGCGGACTGGGGCTTTATGAGGCATATTTTACGGATGGAGAGAAAACCGAAACAGATATTTTAAAATCCGCGAAAATTGGGGAAGAATATCTGACCCCGTACTGCAATAACTACAATCAGTGGTTACAGTATCAGACGTATGATGTGACCGCGCAGATGCAGCGCGAAGGTGTGTTGTCCGTTCTTTTGGGGAATGGGTGGTACAAAGGGAGGTTCGGGCTCAATCAGACAGAACAGAAAGGATTTTACGGCGACGAGTGGAAACTGCTGGTAGAGGTGCATCTGGAATATGAGGATGGCACACAAGAGATAATCGGCACGGATGACACATGGGAAGTGACAAGGAGCAATCTGTTTTTTTCCAATATATATGACGGGGAGAAACGGGATGATACCTTGGAACCTGTCGAACCTGTCAGCGCGCAGCTTGCGGAGGCGCCGCAGGGGCGACTGACGGAGCGGCTGTCCCTTCCGGTGACTGTGCATGAACAGTTTACACCGAAGGAACTGATTCACACCCCGAAGGATGAATGGGTGTTTGACTTAGGGCAGGAGATTACCGGGATTTTCAAACTTCATGTCCATGAGCCGAAAGGAAAAGAAATCAGAATCCAGACAGGCGAAATCCTGCAGGACGGATGTTTTTATAACGAAAACTTAAGAACCGCTTTGTCGGAATATGTGTATATCTCTGACGGGGAAGAAAAAGACATTGTTCCGCATTTTACATTTTACGGATACCGGTATGTAAAAATCAGCGGGGTAACCAATGTCTCCTGTGAAGATTTTACGGGAATGGCACTCTACAGTGATTACGAAGGTACCGGTAGTATACAGACAGGA
This sequence comes from Clostridiales bacterium, assembly GCA_019421285.1. Taxonomy (GTDB): domain Bacteria; phylum Bacillota; class Clostridia; order Lachnospirales; family Lachnospiraceae; genus Oliverpabstia; species Oliverpabstia tarda. Next base: position 6,797 of record JAHZFO010000025.1, on the reverse strand, counting down.
AATGAACTGGTAAATCAGTTGATTTCCAATGTGGAATGGGGCATGAAGGATAATTTCTTAGATGTGCCGACAGACTGTCCGCAGAGAGATGAGCGCATGGGATGGACAGGCGACACACAGGTGTTTTCGGGTACGGCATGTTATCTGGCGGATACCTATGCATTTTACAGAAAATATCTGTACGATTTGTATAAGGAACAGCTGATTGCCGGAGGGATGGTTCCGGAGGTGGTGCCGACCTTCGGTCCGTCGAAATGTTCCTGTGCATGGGGCGATGCGGCCTGTATCGTTCCGTGGAATGTCTATCTGTTCAGCGGGGATGCTGCCATATTGGAACAGCAGTTTGACAGTATGAAGGCTTGGGTGGACTATATCCGTAAGGTGGACGGAGAGCACCACGGATGGAGACATTCCTTCCATTACGGAGACTGGCTGGCGCTTGACCGGGTGGGAGCCGCGGCGGGAAATGTATACGGAGCGACCGATGAAGGCTATATTGCGGATATTTATTATGCGGCAAGCGCGGAGCTTACAGCGAAGGCAGCGGCGGTTCTCGGGCGAAAGGAAGAGGAAAAACAATATCGGGAAATCGCCGAAAAACAATGGCGTGTGGTAAAAGAAGAATATTTTACCCCGACCGGAAGATGCGCGGAAAAGACACAGACGGGTCTTCTGCTGGCTCTGAAATATCATTTGTCAGAGGACGAAGAGCTGACCAGAGAGATGTTAAAGAAACTTTTCCGCGAGAGCAGAAACAAATTGAATACCGGATTTGTGGGAACCTCTCTTTTGTGCAATGTGTTGACCGATAACGGAATGACGGATACCGCCTACCGCCTGCTTTTGAACGAGGAGTATCCGGGGTGGCTGCACGAAGTGAAACTGGGAGCCACCACAGTCTGGGAACGATGGAATTCACTGGATGAAGACGGTAAGATATCCAGTACCGGAATGAACAGTCTCAACCATTATTCTTACGGGGCGATTCTGGAATGGATGTTCCGCCATGTGGGAGGAATCCATCTTTTGGAAGAATCTCCGGGAGGAAGAAGGATTGCAATTTGTCCGAATGTCCATTATGATTTGAGAAGGGCAGAGGCAGTGTATGATTCGGCCGTCGGACAGTATGCATGCAGCTGGGAAATTATGGAGGATAACAGGATTAGAATCAAAATTACGATTCCGTTTGGCGGAGAAGGCGAGGTGCGATTGCCGCATGCTCCGGAGATTCTGTTTGAAGATAAGACAAATCCACTATTCGCAACAGTGGTGAACGGTATTTGTTATATCACTGCAGGAAACTATGAAGTCGTATATGAGGCAACTGAGAAGTTAAAGAAAATATACAGCGTGGAGTCAAAGCTGGAAGATTTGCTGAACCATCCGCAGATACGGGCATTTTTGTCGACGATGACCGAGGTGGATATGATACCGGATGCGGTCTATGGACTGTCGTTTCGACAGGTGGCGGAGATGTTTTCCGGACCGATGGATGAAGGGCAGACAGAGATGTTGAATACAGCATTATCACAATATTAACGAGGAGAGAACAAATGAGTGAGAAGAGTAAAAAACAAAAGGTTAGTATCGTGGAAAAAATGGGCTTATTTATGGTATGTGCGGGAAATATTCCACTGATGGGATTATTGTCAGGATTCTTTATGATTTACTATACGAATGTGGTTGGTCTGGAACCGGCAGCACTGGCGACCCTGTTTTTAATATCCAAGGTGGTGGATGGAATCAGCGACCCGATTATGGGATATTTTCTGGACAAATTTCCGGTAACAAAAATGGGAAAATTTCGCCCTATGATTATTCTGGGAACAATCATCTGTGTTATAAATTATATTTTACTGTGGTTTGGCGCAGTCTGGATTCCGGTCGGAAAATATGTGATTGTGTATGTGACGTATCTGCTGCTGGGCTGGACGTTTGATATTATGGATATCTCCAAGAACAGTTTGCTCCCGGTCATGAGCGCGGATGACAAGGAGAGAAACAGTTTGTCACTTTTCAACGCGTTGGGAACAATGATAGGTAGCGCGGTACTGGCTGTGGCAGCACCGATTCTTGTGGCGGAAGGAACGTTACAGAACTATTACGTGTTAATTTTCGGTTCCATGGCCATGGTGTTGGTTTTATCTATTGCAGGGGCTCTTTGTGTAAAGGAAAGAGTAGCTTTTGAAGGAAAAAAAGAAGAAAGTTATACATTCAGGGAATTGTTACAGTTTTTGCGGTATAAACCTGTCTGGGCACTGTTTTTAGTGGCACTGGTAGTCGGGGTGGGCAGTAATATAGCAGGAGGAGCCGGCGCTTATTTTTACACATATATATTGGGTGATATGACGCTTATGTCAGGGGTGTCACTTGTTTCAATGATAACTGCTCTGGTGGGAATTTTCCTTGGACCAATTCTGGCAAACCGGTTTGGAAAGAAACAGATTTTTGTAATGGCAATCGTCGTATCCATCCTGTTTTCCGCACTGCGTTTGATTGATGTGAGATCTATGCTTTTGATCTATATTAGTACAGTGGCAGGAGGTGTGGCAGGCGGATGTATAGCACCGCTGACAACCAGTATACAGGCAGATAATACTACTTACGTGCAGTATAAAACCGGAAAACGTGCAGAAGCGGCGATCGCATCGCTTACATCTTTTATTACAAAAGTGGCGCAGGGACTCGGAGGAGCGATTCCGGGGTATGTATTGGCAGCTACAGGTTTTGTTACCGGCTCGGTTGCCCAGCCGGAGAGTATCAATACAGGAATTATCCTCTGCGTACTGATACTTCCGACTATCCTGACTGCCGCAGGGGCGATTCTTTTTGGTACACAGTATACGTTGGATAAAAAAGCAGTAGAGGAAATGCACACGGCAATCGCAGCGCGCAGCAATAAGTAACATATTGAAGGAGAATGCGATGGAACTGTCAAGATTAAAAGTAAACAACCACAGCGACGGATAACACCGGTGATACCGCCACCGCCACATCCTCCTTTGAAACAGGTTTTATGAAAAGGGAGTGGAGTGCGCAGTGTTGTTTGAAACGAGAATTGAGTATGAAGACGGCACATTTGAGACAGTTCTCTCTGACGATAAGTTGAAAGTTGCCGATGGTACAGTATGGTGAACCTGTGCGGCCGGTGAAAGAAGTGGAGGCGGTCGGTATGGAGGTAAGCCCAAAGGGAGAGACCATTATCGATTTCGGTCAGAATCTGGCAGGTGTACTGCGGGTAAAGGTGGATTTGCCCGCAGGAACAAAGTTGATACTAGATCACTTTGAGACCAAGGATTCTCAGGGGAATTATTTTAATAATATAGCTGGTGCTGACATGACAGGTCATACACAGACGGATGTATATATATCTAACGGGAAACCCGCAGAGTACAGACCGCATTTTACATATCATGGTTTCCGCTATGTGAGAGTGATATGTGATGCTCCGGTAAAGCCGGAAGATTTTACGGCAGTGGCGCACGCAGGACAATTTTGGGCAAGAGATAAGGAGGAAAAGAACATATGAAAATTCTGGCAATGATAATGCTCGTGCTGCTCATTTTAGCAGTCGGCTTTGTGGGGTATGTTTATAAGAAAAATGCGATGTTTCTGCCGGCACTGTTTGGCATCGGCGGTTTTCCGAATATAAAAAAGAAAGATTATTATCAGGCAGACGGAACATTCCGGAAAGCGGAAAAAGATGATAAAATGGCATTTTTTATGCAGCATCCGGTGTTTGGCGGCTATAAGCATATGTTTTTTAATGTTGAGGATAACGTGTTAAAAGCGATTGCCCCGGCAAAATATGCAGATTTTCTAAAAGCGCAGGGCAGAAGTGATCAGATGGAAAATGCACTGGAGGCTTTTAATTACCTGACCCGGCTTGTGGAAAGTGGAGAGGCGCAGTTGATTTCCGATATTAACTCGAAAGAAATGATAGAACAGAATCCATATCAGTCTCATTTGACCGGAATGTTTTACAAAGGAAAGCAAGGAAAACCGTTGGCGGTGGTCGTTCCCGGAGGTGGATTTATCAGTAATGTGACGGACTGCGAGGGATATCCCGTGGCAATGAAATTACACAAGTTGGGGTACTCCGTATTGGTAATCAGTTACCCGATTGGCAAACAGCTGGGAGAAACGGAACATGAAAAACAGGGGCAGGCAGCGGTCAGGGAGCTGGTGCAGGTAATCCGTTATCTGAAGGAGCATGAGCAGGAACTGTCTGTGGATATGGATGACTATGCGATATTCGGTTTCTCGGCAGGCGGCATGATGACTACGGCATATTCCTTCGCAAATTACGAGGACTGCTGTCACAAAGTAAAACTGCCGAGACCGAAAGTGATTTTCCCGATGTATGGTCTGGACTGGAATGTGAAAGCGCTTGAGCAGGATAAGGGACTGGCGGTATTTTCCATCGCAGGGCGCGAGGATGAATACGGATTCGGAAATGTAGAGAAGAGACTTCCGCAATTGAAATCCGTGTTGGGTGAGGACAATGTGTCTGTACGGATTTACGATAATCTCGGACATGGATTTGGTATTGGTTCCAATACCATAGTACCTCATTGGTTTGAAGAGGCAGTGGAATTCTGGGAGGCACATCGGAAATAATTTTTTCAAGAACAGGAAGAGTGAATTTTGAGAGGTCAAGTGTTTTATAAAATTATAAAACATCTGACCTTTTTTAAAGATGTTGGGGTCAAAAGCCCCCAACTATGATGCCTACGGATTGTTCCGTGCTTTGCACTCCCACAATCCTCCCAATTATTCGCAGAGTAGTCTCGGAAACTCAATAAATAATTGATATAATTCAGAGAGTATTCCAGCAAATCAGTAATACAGTGGTTTGCGAGCGGAGGAGATGATGTTTAGAAGAGCTGCAGTAAAAAAAAGACATGGTAAGCAGCCCTCTTGAATGAGAGCTGAAACAAACGCTATTGGGGAAAGAGTCCGCTTATATGTTGGATAGTTATCCATGGCAGAATCAAGGCACATATTTGATATGTGCAGGTCGGGCATGTGTTTTTCAAATTCATGGAAAGCTACCAGAAAACTGACAGAATCATGTCTTTTGGCACTGGTAAACCGCAAAAGGAGTGGAATATCAACGTGTAGTGAATGGCGCACAATTCACGAGAAATGACAATAGTTTTTTGGAAATTTGCTGAAAAAATTTAAAATCCCTCTCTGAAAATGGGAGGAAACGAAAAAAGTAACAAGTACAAAAAGAGCGGAGATTCGGGTTTTATGGAGTTTCCGAGACCGTTCTGAAATAGATAAGGAGGAAAAAAACATGGGTAAGTACAAAGGGCTGTTCTGGCCGGCAATCTTAGGCGTCAAGCATATGCCGAAGGTAAAGGAATCGGAGTTTTACAATGTCGCGGGAGGGTTCCGCAGGGCTACGATCAATGACAAGATTGCGTTCTTCCTGCAGCATCCCGTATGGGAGGGCAGGCCGGAGCTTTTTATGAAGACCGGGTCGCCAAAGGAAATATATGCCATGTCAGGCATGAGCGTCCATGGTTTGTGCAATCTTATCGGGCAGCCCGCACAGGCGCAGAGCATCGTGGATGGTTTCAACTATGTCGTGGAGCAGAAAGGGCTGAAAAAGGTGCATTTCATCAGCGGGCTTTATGCGGAGGATGAGGTAAGGCGTGATCCCGACAAGGGAAAGGTACAGGGGATCCTGTTCCAGGGGGAGCCAGGGAAGCCCGTGGCTGTGCTGATTGCGGGCGGCGGGTTTGACGGCGTAGCCTCTTATTTGGAGAGCATCCCGGCAGCCATGGAGCTGCACAGGAGGGGATACAGTGCGTTTGTGCTGGTCTACCGTGTGAATGTGGAGCTGCATGAAACCGAACCGCAGGCCAAGGGCGGGGAGGCATCCAAGGATGTGCTGCCGGCGGTAAGGTATCTGATAGGGCATCAGGCAGAGTACGGCTATACGATGGACGGCTTTGGTATGTTCGGGTTCTCCGCTGGAGGCCTGATGACGACAGCCTACGCATTTTCTGATTATAAGGACTGCTGCCATAAACATAATCTGCCAAGGGCCGCCGCCATCTTCCCCATCTATGGCCTGCACTGGGAGCTTAAGGTTCACGAGGAGGACAAGGGGCTTGCTATATTTTCCAGGGTCGGGCGGGATGACCCTACCGGTTTTGCGGCCGTGGAGAAGATCATCCCGGACATCAGGAAAGCGCTGGGGCAGGAAAATGTCGATATCGTCATGTATGATAAGCTGGGTCATGGCTTTGGCCTGGGGATAGATACTGCGGCAGAGGGCTGGCTGCGGGATGCAGTCGCATTCTGGGAGGAGCATCGGAAATGTTGATTTGCTCTTCACGGATTTCAACTGTTGTTTGTGCCGCGGTGCGGCATGTCCGAAAGCGTGGGAGAACAGGAGAAATGACAGTATGGGACAGGTAAAAAACAATGATTCTTTTTTGGGCAAGGCTGAAAAATTAAAGCCTGTGCTGAAGCACAGGATGCTCCGGCCGGTGGGCGTTGTGTCCTTTGAGCGGAAAAAGGCGGACAGCGGGGCGGATTTCTGGAATACGGTGGGAATTGAGCGGTTGGGGATCCTCTCCGTTATGTTATCGGACGAGCCTCTCGCATATCGTGGGATTGTCATCCCACTTTTAGGCTCATATTGGGGCGGGTCCCAAGGCCTTTCACCCACTTATGAGCAAGCTCATGTGGATTTAGACCTTTTGACCTTGGCATCATGACATTACCTGATTTGGGGCTCCCTTTGCGCCATGCCTGCAGTCAGTCCGGAAAGAAAAAGT
>JAHZFO010000024.1:0-26086 GCA_019421285.1 Clostridiales bacterium | reverse complement strand
GGGTTTTGTCAACCGGATTTATGGTTAAATTTATTGTAAATCCGGGTAAAATTTTATGCTTCACAGAGGAGGATGTTTATGCAGCAGCATTTGCGTTAATCGTATCAATGATGTTTTTTCAAAAAGGATCAAATTAAAAAGTCCAACAACAAATGCTTCTGCACGGATCTTCAGCATTTACTGTCGGACTTTTATCCTTTTTATTCCTTTTTGAAATATATCACAATATCATATTGTAGAGCAAAAGATTATTCTGCGTGGTCTTTCAGGTACTCTGCACGTCCCTCTTCGTAGAGGTTATTTCCCTCGCTGTCAATGATGACTACAAGCGGCATGTCTTCCACATAAAGCTTGCGGAGTGCTTCTGCGCCCAGGTCTTCATAAGCGATAAGCTCTGCTTTTTTGATGCATTTTGCAAGAAGTGCACCCGCACCGCCGATGGCTCCGAAATATACGCCGTCATATTTTTTCATTGCATCTACGACTTCCGGAAGGCGGGCACCTTTTCCGATCATTCCTCTGGCGCCTACGGACATCATGGTCGGTGCATAGGCATCCATACGGCCGCTGGTTGTAGGGCCTGCGGAACCGATAACTTCGCCTGGTTTTGCAGGAGTCGGACCTACATAGTAAATGGTAGCGTCTGTAGGGTCAAAAGGAATCTTTTCTCCTTTTGCAAGGGCCTCGCACATTCTCTTATGACCTGCGTCACGGGATGTATAAATGGTTCCTGTCAGTAAAACCTGGTCGCCTGCATGGAGAGTTCTTGCCAGCTCTCTTGTCAGAGGCAGTGTGATCTTTCTTCTTTCCATATTAAAGCACCTCCGTTTTATGACGTGTTACATGGCAGTTGATGTTAACTGCACATGGCATACCTGCGATATGGGTAGGCATAGTCTCAATGTTCAGACCGATAGCTGTGGTCTTTCCGCCAAAGCCCTGAGGTCCGATACCAAGCTTGTTGATCTTCTCCAGCATCTCTTTCTCAAGATCTGCATAATAAGGATCCGGGTTCTCTGTATTCAGAGGACGCATCAGCGCTTTCTTTGCAAGAAGTGCACATTTGTCAAAAGTTCCTCCAATACCAACACCAACTACCATAGGCGGACATGGGTTCGGACCTGCAGTTTCTACAGCCTCAAGAATGAAATCCTTGATTCCCTGAAGGCCTGCAGATGGCTTGAACATACGGATCTGGCTCATATTCTCGCTTCCGAAGCCTTTTGGTCCTACAGTTACTTTCACCTGATCTCCAGGAACGATCTCTGTATAGATCATAGCCGGTGTATTGTCACCTGTGTTTCCACGGCGTACCGGATCCTTGACAACGGATTTTCTCAGGTAACCTTTATCGTATCCGCGGCGTACACCTTCATTGATGGCATCATTTAAATCTCCGCCTGTAAAATGGACATCCTGACCAATTTCAAGGAATACGCATGCCATTCCGGTATCCTGACAGATCGGAACATTCTCACTGTCTGCGATATCAAAATTCTCGATAATGTTATCAAGGACACCTTTTGCGATCTCGCCGTCCTCGCAGGCACGGCAGGTTTTGATAGCATCCTTCACATCTTCCGGGAGATGTTCATTGGCTTCGATACAGAGTTTTTCGATAACCTCTGTAAGTCTGCTTACTTCGATTTCTCTCATAATAGACTCCTTTCGCTTATCTCATATGTTTTTATTATCATAACATATTGTTAACGTTCGTGGCGGGCATATTTCGGCAGAAGCATAGGAGATACGTCTCCTGTATCAACTCCTGCATTTTTCAGTTCCTCTTCATATTTTCTGATATGATCCAGATTCATGGTGCCAAGCTCTACCTCTTTGCATTTGGCAGCTGCTTTTTTACCTGCATTTCGTCCGAATACAATTACATCAAGAAGAGAGTTGCCCATCAGTCGGTTTCTTCCGTGGATTCCGCCTGCTGCCTCTCCTGCAACCAGAAGGTTCGGGATTTCTTTTGTAAAGCCGTCTCCGTTGATCTCAAGTCCACCGTTCTGATAATGAAGGGTCGGGTAGATTACGATCGGAACTTTTCTCATATCAATGCCGTAATTCATGTACATACGGAACATGGCAGGGATCCTCTTTTCGATAGTTCCCTCACCGCCCAGGATCTCGATCATCGGAGTATCCAGCCATACACCTTTTCGTCCACCTGGAACTTCCACGCCACGGCCTTCCTCACACTCACGGATAACACCGGAAGCATTTACGTCACGAGTTTCCAGCGGATGGATATAAGCTTCTCCGTTTGCATTTACAAGCTGTGCACCAACGGAACGAACCTTCTCTGTTACCAGGGCACCAAGGATCTGTGACGGATAGATCGCACCTGTTGGATGATACTGGATAGAATCCTGGTAAAGAAGGGAAGCGCCTGCTCTGTATCCAAGCACGAGTCCGTCAGCAGTTGCTCCGTAGTGATTGGAGGTCGGGAATCCCTGATAATGCATTCTTCCTGCACCACCGGTTGCAATTACAACTGTTTTTGCTCTTGCAACGGAATAGTCTCCGGTTTCCATGTTGAGAAGAACTGCACCGGATACCTGTCCTTTTTCATCCTTCAGAAGTTCTACAGCGGAGGTAAATTCCACTACCGGGATCTTAAGATTTAAGACCTCATCACGGATAGTACGCATGATCTCTGATCCGGAATAATCCTTTGCAGCATGCATTCTCTTTCTGGATGTACCGCCACCATGTGTAGTGACCATGGTTCCGTCTTCTGCTTTATCAAACTCAACACCAAGGTCGTTGAGCCATTTGATCGCATCCGGGGCTTCCATTACCAGTCTTTTTACCAGCTCCGGTTTTGCTGCAAAATGTCCGCCTCCAAAGCAGTCCAGATAATGCTGTACCGGGGAATCATTTTCTTTATCTGCTGCCTGGATCCCGCCTTCTGCCATCATGGTGTTGGCATCACCGATACGGAGCTTTGTGACGATCATAACGTTGGCACCTGCGTTATGAGCCTCGATGGCACAGGAAGATCCTGCTCCGCCACCACCGATGATGAGTACATCTACATCATAATCGATTTTTGTAAGATCGATTTTTTCGTTGAGCAGACGGCTTTCTGAATGGAGCATTTTTGTCAGTTCCAGTGGTGCTTTCTGTCCCTTGTTCGGTCCTACCTTGATCTCTGCAAATGCATCCGGGTTATAATCCGGATGGAATTTTTTGAGAAGAGCATCTTTCTCATCTGCACTCAGACGTCTTGGCTCTGTTGCCATACGCTCCGCTCTTGTAGCCTCTACCTTTTTGATGGATTCCATCATATTTTCTGGATATGGTGCATACATGTTTTACGCCCTCCTACTTCTCGATTTCTCTGCTGTTGTAAAGTTCCTGCATCTCTGTGATCGGCTTCTGCATGATCTTCTCGATCATATCGTCAAATTTGCCCTCGTGGATCTCTTCCACACGTTTCTCCAGATGCTCGCTTTTCGGCGCAATATATTTTCCGGTGAGACGTCTTGCAAGAAGGCCTACCATCGGATGGGAAATTCCTGCCGGACATCTTACGGAACAGCAGCCGCAGCTTACACAGTCAAAGGATTCCTCTGCACATTTTTCAAGCTCGCCTCTCTGCGCATATGCAATATACTGCATAACATTTAAGTCCTGTGTACAGGCCTTTGTGCAGGCATTGCATCCGATGCAGCTGTAGATCTCCGGATAAAGCTCCATCATTACCTGCTGGTTCGGCTTAAGATCTTCTATATTATAAAGTCTCTTGTCTGTAGGGAAGAACGGGATACTTGCCACATACATTCCCTCCTGCACCTGTGTCTGACAGGCGAGACAGGTTTTCAGCTCATTCTGTCCCTTGATCCTGTAGATGGTCGCGCAGGCACCGCAGAATCCGTGTCTGCAGCCGCATCCTCTTTTTAATGTATAACCGGCATATTCCATAGCTGTCATAATGGTCAGATCACCGGGAACGCTGTATTTTTTACCGAAAAAATATACGTTTACCATATTATTTTCCATTTGAGATTACCAGTCCTTTCTTTTACTTATTCAAACCGTACGCCGCAGTGCCAGGCTCGATTCCGCTTCGCTTCATCTCGCTTGAGGGCGTTCGCCCTATACAGCCACCGATAAAAACAGCTGCTTACATGCAAGCATGACGCCTGACATACGGTACCCCGCAGTGCCAAGCTCGATTCCGCTTCACTTCATCTCGCTTGAGGGCGTTCGCCCTATACAGCCGCCGATAAAAACAGCTGCTTACATGCAAGCATGACGCATCTGTTTTTATCAACGTCTGTGCACTGCTCATTGCTTATCAATACTCATTAGGTAATTCATCAACCTCATCACACCTAAATACCGGGCCGTCTTTGCAGACGTATTTGTCTCCGATGTTGCAGCGGCCGCATTTTCCCACACCGCATTTCATACGAAGCTCCAGTGTGGTATATACCTGATCTCTGGAGAAGCCCAGCTCTTCCAGTCCTGCCAGAACGAATTTGATCATGATCGGCGGGCCGCAGACCAAAGCGGTCTTATTGGTATCAAAACCAATCTCCTTCAGATAATTCGGAACAAATCCTACATGACCGTCCCAACCTTCCTGCTCGCGGTCAATGGTAAGATATACATTTACACCTTCTGTTTTCATCCATACTTCCTGGATTTCCTTAAGCTGCACCAGATCATCTGCGGAACGGGAACCATAGAGAATATCTACTGTTCCGTAATCCTCACGGTTATCCAGCACATAATTGATCACGGAACGAAGAGGTGCCAGACCGATTCCACCTGCGATAAACAGGAGATTTTTTCCCTTTAACTTATCTTCCACCGGAAAATGATTTCCGTATGGACCCCTAACCGCGATCTCATCTCCAACCTGAAGGCTATGGAGATGATCGGTAAGGGATCCGCATTTTTTGATACTGAATTCCTGATAATCCTTTACAGTCGGAGAAGAAGTAATGGAAAACATACCTTCACTGACGCCTGGTGCACAGACCATGGCACACTGTCCTGGCATATGCTCGAAAAGCTTTCCACCCTCCGGAGCCTCCACACGGAAGGTTTTTACATCCGGTGTCTCCTGACGGATATCTGTGATCACGCCAACCTTGGGGATCAGCGTATCCAGTGTATAATTTTTATGACAGGTACATTCACTCATTCTTTTCACCTCCCTGTTTTTCAAAGGCCTTGATGACTTTTACGATATTTAAAGATTCCGGACATTTTTCCACGCAGCGGCCGCAGCCAACACAGGAGAACATACCGTCATTATTTAACGGATAATAAACAAGCTTATGCATAAATCTCTGACGGAATCTCTGCATCTGGCTGGTACGGTTGTTTCCGTGAGCCATCATGGTAAAATCAGAGTACATGCAGGAATCCCAGCAGCGGTAACGGTGAACACCGTGCCCTGTGTCGTAATCCTTAATGTCATAGCACTGACAGGTCGGACATACGAAGGTACAGGTTCCGCAGGCAAGACAAGGCTTGTACAGTTTCTCCCATACAGGAGAATTGAAACGGTCCATGTATTCTTCCTGCGCCCATCCTTCCAGTGAAAGATGTGTATATGGAAGAAGCTCGATAATACCACGGATTGCCTTCTTCTCCTCTTCTACCTTTGTCTCATCAGCATCTGCCAAAAGCTCCTTCACAGCTTCTGTCAGAGCATTTCCCTTTTCTGTGAGAGGCTTCCAGAAAAGCTCTCCCTCGATGATCCAGGCTGCAACATCTGCTTCCGGATCTGCAGCATCAATGCCAAATACTTTACAGAAGCAGCTTTCCTCCGGTTCATGACAGGCAAGCGCTACAATAGTTCCATGTTCTCTTCTTGCCTGGTAAAAAGTATCCACCGGATCTCCAAGGAACACATTGTCAAGAACCTTCACGCCCTGTACATCACAGGCCCTCATTCCGAATACAACAAAATTCTGGTCTTTCAGTGCCTGAGGCTCAATGCTGATATTTTTTCCGTCTTTTTTACAGGTATAGAGATTTTCACTCTGCGGAAAGAAAGCATCCTTCGGTGATTTCACGGTTTTCAGTGTTTCAAGGGAAACTTCTGCATCCTCGCTCCATGCCTTGAAGTTCACCTGTTCACTTACCTTTACCGGTAAATATAATTCCTGGTCTGCGGCAATTTTCCGGAATAATGCCGGCAGATTTTCTACTGCAATCTTATACATACATTATCCCCTTTCTGCCACGATCCCTGGCTCTACATCATCAAAGGTAAAGCTGGTAAGCGGACCCTTTGACTCCGCATCCTCGCCTGCCTGGTACTCACCGTAAAACGCATCAATATCCTTGATAAACTTACGGTTAAACAGATGAAGGGGAATTCCCTGCGGGCAGACTCTGCTGCACTCGCCACAGTCCGTACATCTTCCGGCTACATGGAAGGCACGAATCACATGGAACATCTTTTCCTCAAAGGAATCCACATTTGCCTTCTGGGCGCTGTCGAATTTGTTGCTGTCAAAAACGCATTTGCGGCAGCTGCAGGCCGGACATACATTACGACAGGCATTACAGCGGATACATTTACTCAGCTTGCTCTGCCAGAATGCAAATTTTTCTTCCGGACTCATTGCCTCGATCCGCTCAACTTCTGCGAAACGGTCAGCATCCTTTGTCTCCTTTGACTCACCGATCAGTTCATCGTAAATTTTATGCTCTTTTCCTTTACATACATGGCAGCGTTCCAGCATGGCATCTTTGTATGCACAGGTTTTTTCTCCGTAAACAGTATCCACAGTCAATGTTTCTGCATCTCCGGTAATCTCTGCTCCGGAAATTCCCCGGATACCCTTGATCCCCATTTTGCGGATCTTTTCAATATCCAGCTTTCCTTTACAGCCAACGCCTACGATATAGGCTTTTTCTCTATCTACACGATGCTCTTTCAAAAGCTGGTTAAAGCTATATGTATCGCAGGGCTTCAGACAGACCATGGTTTTTCCTTCCAGCTTGGAAGCTTCGATCATATATTTGCTTAAATTGGCACCGCAGAATCCATCATAGACAAAATCCTCCAGAGATTCCGGTGTTTCAAAATAGGCTGGTTCCGGATTAAAGGCAAGATCTCCGGCTTTCCACCCAAGAACCCGGACTACCGTGCCATCTGCAAGCAGTTCTTTTGCACGTTTTATCAGCTCCTGCATCTTATATCCTCCAATCTCACGTTTTTACCAAGTGAATGGATCTTCTCAACAAACTCATTCATAGTCTGTGAAAATTTCACGCCTTCTGCGGCAGATACCCATTCCACACGTGTTCTTCCGTTTTCCACCCCAATATAATCCAGCATTGAAAACAGAAGTGTCATACGTCTTCTTGCATAATAGTTTCCGGTACTGTAATGGCAGTCTCCCGGATGGCATCCGCACATGATCACACCATCGGCTCCTTTTTCAAAGGCACGGAGGATGAACATGGGATTGACACGGCAGGAACATGGAACACGGATGATCTTTACATCCGCCGGATAGCTCAAACGGCTGCTTCCGGCAAGGTCTGCTCCGGCGTAACTGCACCAGTTACAGCAGAATGCCACGATCTTTGGTCTGAATTCTTCCTTTGTTTCTATCGACATATTGCATCCACCTCCGCGATAATCTGTCTGTTGGAGAAGCCCTGAAGGTCCATGGCTCCTGACGGGCAGGCTACTGTGCAGGCACCGCAGCCCTGGCAAAGTGCTGTATTGACAACCGCAACTCTTCTTGTCTCACGGATACCGTGATCGTTGACCTGTTTCTCCTCATAGGAAATCGCTCCGTAAGGACATACATTTGCACAGGTAGAGCATCCGTTACAGAGAAGCTCGTCGGATTTTGCCGTACATGGATTGGTTGTCAACTTGTCCTTTGCAAGAAGTCCTATGGCCTTAACAGCCGCAGCTCCTGCCTGGGCAACTGTCTCCGGGATATCCTTTGGCCCCTGGCATACACCGGAAAGGAAAATTCCTGCTGTCGGTGATTCTACAGGACGAAGCTTTGCATGGGCTTCTGTAAGGAAATTGTTGGTGTCAATACTTGCAGTAAGCATGGTAGCGATCTTACGTACATCCGGATTCGGCTCAATGGCTGTTGCAAGAACTACCATATCTGCTTTCTTGAAGATCTGCTTATTGTCAAGAAGATCCGAGCCCTGAACAAGAAGTGTTCCATCCGGCTGCGGGATCACTTTTCCTACCTGACCTTTGATGTAGTTTACGTTATACTGCTCAACTGCTCTTCTGTAAAACTCATCGAAGTTTTTACCAGGTGTACGGACATCAATATAAAATACCGTCACATTGGTATCCGGATATTTATCACGGATCAGCATGGCATGCTTAGCTGTGTACATACAGCAGATCTTGGAACAGTATGGCTTTCCACGGTCATCGGAGCAACGGCTTCCAACACACTGGATAAATACGATCTCCTTCGGTGCTTTTCCATCGGAAAGGCGCTCAAGATGTCCTTTTGTAGGTCCTGCAGCATTCATGATACGCTCCAGCTCCAGAGATGTGATCACATCCTTGCTCTGGCTGTATGCGTATTCATCATATTTGTCAAGCTTGATGGTATCAAATCCGGTTGCCACCACGATCGCTCCGTATTTCTGTGTTACGATCTCATCCTGCTGATCGTAATCAATGGCTCCTGCCTGACATACTTTGGAGCAGACACCACATTTGCCTGTCTTAAATTTCAGGCAATGCTCTCTGTCGATCACAGGAACATTTGGAATCGCCTGTGCAAACGGAGTATAAATAGCTGACCGGTTGTTCAGCCCTCTGTTGAACTCATTTGGGATCTTTTTGGAAGGACATTTTTCCTGGCAGACTCCACAGCCTGTACATTTGTCCATGTTGACACTTCGCGCTTTTTTGCGGATATCAACAGTAAAATCTCCTACAAAACCTGCAACTTTTTCTACTTCACTGTATGTATAAATATTGATCTTTTCATGAGCTGCAGCCTCTACCATTTTCGGGGTAAGGATACATGCGGAACAGTCCAGAGTAGGGAAGGTTTTGTCAAGCTGTGACATTCTTCCGCCGATACTTGGCGTTTTTTCCACGATATCAACTTCATAGCCTGCGTCAGCAATATCAAGAGCTGTCTGGATTCCGGCGATACCGCCTCCGATGATCAGTGCTCTCTTTGTAACGCGGCTTTCTCCCGGCTGAAGAGGAGCATTTAAATTGACTTTTGCTACTGCTGCTCTTGCAAGGATCACGGCCTTCTCCGTAGCCTCCTGCATATCCTTGTGGATCCAGGAACAGTGCTCACGGATGTTTGCGATCTCCACCATGTATGGATTCAGGCCTGCTTTTTCCGCTGCTTTGCGGAAAGTTGCCTCATGCATACGCGGGGAGCAGGAACAGACAACCACACCTGTGAGATTTTTTTCACGGATGGCTTCCTGAATTCTGGACTGACCTGCCTCGGAACACATATACTGGTAATCCTCGGCGTGTACAACACCCGGCTCTTTCGCTATGACTTCCACAACTTTTTTTACGTCTACCGTAGCGGCAATATTACTTCCGCAGTGACAGACAAATACACCGATTCTCTGCACGTTCTCACCTCCTGTATCTTCTGAATGCACTTACCAGCAGCTGCTGAGGAAGATCCGGATCAAGAAGTTCCGGGATCTCATCTGGTGAAAGATAGTTGCCACCTTTTTCCCGGACAACAAGCTGTCTTGCCCCGTCAATGATCTTTCCGGGTTTTACGTCTCTCGGACAGCGCTCCACACAGGCAAAACAGGAAAGGCATTTCCAAAGGGATGCTGAATTTACAAGTGCTTCGATATTTTCATTGATCACATAGGATACAAACTGATGAGGTTTGATATCCATCTCGTCAAAAGAAGGGCAGGTTGCGGAACATTTGCCGCATTTCATGCATTTTAAAGGATTGGTTCCACTGATCTCCTTTATTTTTTCCGCAGCAGAATGGTTATCTCTCATTTTGCCACCTCCTCTTTGACGCCAAGGGCTTCTGCCAGAAGCTCTGTAAAATAGTAAACCGGCAGTCTGTTTCCGGCATTTTTATTCAGATTATATTTGCACAGTGGACAGGCAGTGATCAGCATATCTGCGCCAAATCCGGCTGCACTTTCTTCGATCTTTTCACACATATTCTGTGACATTTCTTTTTCTTTCAGGGATATATATCCTCCACAGCATTCATTTCTGTAAGGATAGATCACAGGCTCAGCGCCAAGGGCACGGATAAAATCCTCCATGATCCTTGGATTTTCCGGATCATCAAATGCCATGATCTTTCCAGGTCTCAGAAGCAGACATCCGTAATAGGCTCCGATCTTCTTTCCGGTAAAAGGATTTACTACTTTTTCTTTCAGTTTATCAAAACCGACTCTGTCCCGGAGAACCTCCAGATAATGGAGAACGGTTGTCTCTCCTTCATAGGGAGCTTCCAACTGCATATAATTGTTGGCTCTGGTCCGGATATCTTCCACATTTTTCATATCATCATTGACACGCTTGATCACATGATGACAGGCTGAACAGATCGTCACCAGATCCTGGCCTTTTTCTTTTGCCTGGTTTAACGCACGGACGGAAGAAAGCTTTGTGGCGATCTCGTCTGTGCCAAGCGGATAAACACCACCACAACACTGCCAGTCCTCGATCTCCTCAAGCTCAAACCCAAGGGCTGTGGCACTGGCTCTGGCATACTCATCCAGATCTTTGGCCTTTGTTCTCAGGGTGCAACCCGGATAATAACTGTACTTCATACCTTTCATTATCCTTTCTTAGTCTAAAATCTGACGTTTATAGTAGATATTCTTGTTCATATATTGTCTTTTTTTTAACGATACATGAATAAAAAAATGAAATCTCAACTAACACTTATTTGAGTTTTTTTATCAATTTGCACCCAAATAAAAGAGAAAAACACTCTTCCTCCGCAATTAAGAAGTGTATTAGCTCGATTTCCGAAATCATCATATCACGTTATTTCTGTTTCGACAAGGCTTTTTCGATATTTTTTGTGTTTTTTTTAACGTACTTTTGAAAAACCTTATCATTTACGATCCTGCTTCCATGATAATTTTCATTTTCGGGCATAAAAAAAGCTCCGGATCTCTCCGAAGCTTTTTTGCTCCTATCAGTAAATAATGATCGGATAACCTGCATCAATAGTGTTATAGATCAGTGCTGCCTGATCCTTAGGCAGATTGATGCAGCCGTGGCTTCCGTTGGTTTTATAACGGTTCCCGCCAAAGGATGACTGCCAGGACGCATCATGAAGTCCCTGCCCGTAGACAAAAGGCATCCAGTAATTAACCTTTACATCGTAACCATATTCATTGCTGGTAAGGTTAAAGGGACTCGCCTTGTAGGCGATCGGCCATGCACCACGATATGTTTCACGCCCCTTCACCGGCTTACCGCTGACAATATCTGTTTCCGTCACAAGGCTCCCGTCCTTATACAGCCACAAATGCTGTGCATCCAGACTGACCTCTATGTAACTGCCTGCCAGATCGTCTGTTCCGTTTCTCTGGTATCCTTTTTTGCTGTAAACAGGCTCTCTTGTTACAGCAGTACCACTTTTCAGGTCTTCCAGAAGCTGCGCATATTCTCCGTCCTGATCGATCCGGTATCCGTACTCATTTCCCTCAATGGTCACATCCGTTCCCGCAGATGTATGAAAGGTGCGGGGAACATAAATGGTATTGTATTTGTTGGCAAGCTCACTGATGTAGGCTTTAATGGCTTCTTCATCTAAAGTCAGCGTCTCCCCCTCAGCCTTCAGCCAGGATGTGATCGTATCGGAATCCAGAACAGCCGTTTCACTTCCGAATGTATAAGTTACTGTACTGCTGCGGTATTTCTTCAGCTGGCTGTTCAGGTCCGTAATCTTATTTTTCATATCCTCTGTTACAGTGACCGTCGGGCTTACATACACATGCTTGTTGATCGGTACTGTGATGGTATCCCCAAGCAGAGCCGTATCAAATGCTGCGTTCAGATTTGTGTCCACGGTAGTCTCCAGCTTATCCGGATCGATCTCCGTCCCCTGTACCTGTTTCACAAGGGTGAATTCTTTTTTCTCCTTATCGTACTGAATGGCTGCATCAACAGAAGCTTTTCTTTCTTCCGTACCGAAATTTGAAAGATCGAGAGCCTGCTTTTCCTGCTCCTCATCTTCCTCGATCTGACATTCCGGTTCTATATTTTCTTCCTTTGGAAAAAGCTTCCGGCTCTCTTCCCGCTGTTTCTGAATTTCTGTAAGCTTACTCAGAAGGGCTTCTTCATTGAGACTGTAGCCCAGCTCTTTCAAAGTAGTACTGTAAACTTCCTGATCATTTTCCTGAAAGGATACCGGACGATCTGCAAATTCCGCAGTGATCTTTTCTTCTGCCTGCTTTGCATCCAGTCCGGAAACATCCACTCCCCATATGGAAATCTTCCGTCCCAGCGTATTGTGATCTGCCAAGTATGTATAGACAAATAACCCTGCTACTGCCAGGATCGTTACGCCAATGCAGATCCCAAGTATGATCTTCAGTGTCTTTTTACTGATGGTTGATTTTTTCTCCATACCCTTATCCCTCGAGTCTTATGTAATATATGTTATGTTGTCACACTGGCTGTTATTATAATACAATAAATCCCATTTTCTGTAAAAATGACTTATCCCGGATCCTTCTGATCCGGTAAAAAAAGACAGACTGACGCCTCTGCGAAAATCTGTCTTTCTCATTCGTTTCTTTATCTGTTTCTTCCGGCAATATTTCTCCAGGGATCTTCCAGGGATCTTCTGCTTCTTATTCCGGCATTACGATCTTACCTGCAACGGCACAGGCTGCTGCTGTTTTCGGAGATGCCAGATAGATCTGAACCTTGGAAGTTCCCATACGTCCCAGGAAATTACGATTGTTGGTTGCCACGACCTTTTCACCGTCTGTCAGGATTCCGCCGGTCCTTCCGCAGCAAAGCCCGCAGCCCGGATGTGTAATGATAGCCCCAGCTTCCGCAAGAGTATCCAGAATGCCAAGCTCAATAGCCTGACGGTAAATTTTGCGGCTGGCAGGAGTCACGATCAGCTTTACAAAGTCTGCAACCTTTTTGCCCTTCAGCACCTCTGCTGCCGCCATAAGATCCTCCAGACGTCCGTTGGTACAGGAACCGATGAACACCTGGTCGATGGTCTCGCCCTGAAGCTCACTGACATCACGAATCTTGTCCACCTGAGACGGACATGCCATTACCGGCACAAAATCCTCTGCCTTATAAGCTATGGTCTTCATGTAGACAGCATCCGCATCTCCCACAAGACTCTTCTGATAATTATCAAGCTCTACGTTGCAGTAAGCAGCTGTCTTCTCATCCGGCGTGAAAAGTGCACATTTCGCACCGGCCTCAATTGCCATATTCGCCATAGTCATACGGCTTGCCACAGACATATTTTCAATGGTGCTTCCGGAAAATTCCAGGGCACGGTAAGTAGCTCCATCTGCACGAAGGTCACCGATCAGGCGGAGGATGATATCCTTGGACATGACATTCTCCGGAAGTTCTCCGTCGATCACAACCTTTATAGTTTCCGGAACCTTGATCCACATGGTTCCTGTTCCCAGGATGCTGGCCATCTCTGTGTAACCGATACCAGAAGAAAATGCACCGACACATCCATAAGTCGTTGTATGGCTGTCTGTGCCAAATACAATATTACCGGGTTTAACATAACCTGCCTCAGTCATAAGCTGATGACAGATACCGTCACTTCTGTGTACGTTTTTCATGCCATATTTAGCTGCAAAAGCATCTCCCACATGGAAATGTCTGGTATCATCCTGCTGACTTGCCGGTACAAGATGGTCATAGATCAGAACAACCTTGTCCGGATCCCACAGCTTCTGAAAGCCCATCTCCTCAAATTTTTCCGCTACAAACGGAATAAAGATATCATGGATCATCACTCTGTCCACATTGACCGTCACGATATCACCAGGTTTTACTGCCTTGCCTGTATTATGTCTGATAATTTTTTCAATGATCGTCTCGCCCATTATTTCTCTCCTCTCCGTTTTTTAGTCCAGGCCGTTCAGCTTACGCATGGCTTTTACCAGTCCGCCAGCCTGGATGATATCCATCAGATTCTCCGGAAGAGAAGCGATCGGGTACTGTTTTCCATTGTGCTCTACATGCTCATTCATTACTACCGTAACCTGATCTCCCTCTTTTACATTGTCATGAAGATCCGGCTGCTCAATAAGAAGAAGGCCGTTGTTAATGGAGTTGCGGAAAAAGATCCGGGCAAAAGATTTCGCAATGACACACTGCACACCCAGTGCCTTGATGATCTCCGGTGCCTGCTCTCTGGAGGATCCGCATCCGAAGTTCTTTCCTGCTACAATAATGTCGCCCTTTTGGATCTGTCCGGCCAGCTCCGGACGAAGGGGGCTGAATCCGTACTGTTTCATATCGTCAATGGTTTTCAGTGCAAGGTACTCCGTCGGGATAATGATATCCGTATCAATATCATCACCAAGTACCCACACTTTTCCTGTAAATGCTTCCATATGTATATCTCCTGTTTATTCCGTTCCGTATCATCAGGCAAATGTTTTCTGTCTGCTCTGTTATAAGAACCCATGCCGAAACGGATCATCCTCTGATAATTTCTGAATATATTATTTAAATCTTTTCTGAAACTCTTATACTCTGTCAGCAGTTGCAATCTCACCTGCAACGGCAGATGCAGTAACTGTTGCCGCAGATCCCAGGTAAATCTTGGAGCTCGGATGCCCTGCACGTCCCTTGAAATTACGGGTTCCTGTGCTGATCAGAACCTCATCCTCGCCGATAACACCCTGGCAGCTTCCCCAGCATACACTGCAGTTCGGGTTCATAACAATAGCCCCTGCTTCCATGAAGATATCGATAAGCCCCTCCTTTAATGCCTGACGATAGATGGTCTGGCTTGCAGGAACAACCAGGAAACGAACTCCCTCTGCAACTTTTTTGCCTTTGATCACCTCTGCGCCTACACGGAGGTCTTCAATACGGCCGTTATTGCAGGAGCCAAGGAACGCTTCGTTGATCTTGATGCCGCAGGTTTCCTCAGCCGGAACCACATTGTCAACAAAGTCTGGCTTCGCTACAACCGGACGGACTTTTGAAAGATCAAAGGTATACTCTCTTGCGTAAACAGCATCCGGATCGCTATGATATACCGCTTTTGGCTCACGTCCATGCTCTTTCAGATATTCCAGAGCTTTATCATCAGCCTCAAAGATTCCTGTCTTCGCACCAGCCTCAACAGCCATGTTGCAAAGTGCCATACGGTCGCTGATGCTTAAGGTTCTGGCGCCCTCACCGGTAAACTCCATTGCCTGATAGTTGCAGCCGTTTGCCCCGATCTCACCGATAATGGTAAGGATCAGATCTCTTGCGTAAACGCCCTCAGGAAGCTTCCCTGTCAGGTTAAATTTTACGGTTTCCGGAACCATGACCCAGGAAGTTCCGGTTACCATTCCGTAAAGGAAATCTGTACATCCTACACCAGTACCGAAAGCACCAAGTGCTCCGTAGGAACAGGTATGGCTGTCAGCACCGAAGATCAACTGTCCCGGACGGACATAATTCTCGATCATGATCTGGTGGCAGACACCCTTTCCTTCCCAGAAATCAATATTATTTTCTCTTGCAAAATCTCTCATCTTTTTCTGGGATGCCGCTGTTTTCGGGCTGTCAGACGGTACGTTATGGTCTACGATAAATACCAGCTTCTTTGTATCGGCAATATGAGGATTTTTTAATTTATTGTTGTACATATCAACAGTCAGATGTGTGGTTCCGTCATTGCTCATCAGATGATCCAGCGAAACTGTATAGATATCTCCGGGTTTTACACTGTCCACTCCAGCCGCTGCCGCGATGATTTTTTCTGCGATCGTCATTCCCATCTCTTATTCCTCCTCACGGTTCAGAGAAGCGATAAGGCCGCCCTGATTCAGTATATTCTGCATGTATTCCGGCAGTTTTGTGCAGGAATAAGTCTTACCATTGGCAACAGCAGTTCCCTCGGACATATGAAGCTCCAGGGTATCTCCTGTCTTCACAGCATCCGGAAGATCCTTACAGACAATTGCCGGAAGTCCGATATTAATGGCATTGCGGAAAAAAATACGGGCAAAAGATTTCGCAATAACTGCCTTTACTCCAAGTGCTTTAAGAACACCCGGTGCCTGCTCTCTGGAGGATCCGCATCCGAAGTTCTCTCCCCCAACTACAAAATCTCCCGGTTTAACCTTTTTGGAAAAATCTGGATCCAGTGATTCAAATGTGTGGCCCTTCATTTCATCCAGATTCGGCAGAAGCAGATACTGGGATGCAATGATCTGATCGGTATCAAGGTCATTATGAAATTTAAAAATTGTTCCCTTATCCATAAAACAAGTTCCTTTCTGATCGTTATCCATTTCAAGGCAGTCATTCCTCTGCTGCCCTATTCGTCCTATATTCTAACACAAAACATCGTATAATTAAAATGTATATTTTTGATACTTAATATAATTTCAGGTTATAAAGTCAATTTCCAGGCTGTAAGCATTGTCTGCTGTCCAGGAGCAGACGCTGAACCGGCTTATTTTATTTTCCCTGTAAATGCAGAAAAGCGGAACTATGTCCGCTTTCTCTGATATTCTACTCATTATTTTTATTATGCATTTTCTCCCAAAAGCTGCCTGTGTACCTTCCGTCTTACAAACCAGAAACAGATCACCTGCATAACGATCGTAAAGATCCAGGATGCCGGGTAGGAAATAAACAGTACCTTCAATGATCTGTGTGTCGGGAAAATTCCGAATATCCATACGATCCGGAGCCCGACGGTTCCAATGATCGACAAGATCATGGGGACACCGGAGCGGCCCATTCCGCGCAGTGCTCCCGGAAACAGATCCATCTGGCCGCAGAGGAAATAGGTAACTGTGGTATAGGCAAGAATCTCCATTCCGCATTGGATAACCTTAGGATCTTCCGTATAGATCTTCAGGAGCTGCGGACCGAAAAAGTATGCACCACAGCCCATGGCAAAGGATACGACAAAGGACAGGATCATACAGTCAACAAGCACCCGATCCATACGTTTCGGTTTTCGCACACCATAATTCTGACTGGTAAAGCTCATGCAGGCCTGGGTAACTGAATTTACAGACACATACAGAAATCCGAAGATATTGTTTGCTGCCGTATATCCTGCCATTGCAATGGAGCCAAAAGAGTTTACGGAGGACTGGAGCAGCACATTGGAAAAATTGATCACTGTACTCTGGATTCCTGCCGGAAGTCCTACCTGGAATATCTGTTTCAGATATTCCGGCTTTATGGACAGCTTCGAAAAACGCAGCTGATAGCTTCCCTCTGTCTGACACAGACATCGGAGAACAAGGATACAGGAGATCAACTGAGAAATCACAGTTCCGATTCCAACGCCTGCCACACTTAAATGACAAACGATCACAAAAAACAGATTCAGAAGCGCATTGGCACAGCCGGAAATGATCAGAAAGACCAGTGGTCGCTTGGTATCTCCCACTGCACGCAGAATTGCAGCACCATAGTTATACAGCATAAAAAACGGCATTCCCAGAAAATAGATACGCATATAAAGAGTGGAAAGATCGATCACATCCTCCGGCGTATCCATCAACTCCAGGCAGATTCTGGCAAAAACCACTCCCAGAAATGCCATGATGATCCCGCTGATCAGAGCCAGCAGAATCGATGTATGTACTGTTTCTGACATTTCTCCATCTTTACCGGCAGCATAAAATCTGGCTGCCAGCACATTGGCACCAAGAGAGATCCCGATAAAAAGGTTGGTAAACACATTGATCAGTGCGGTAGTGGAACCTACTGCCGCCAGTGCCTCACTTCCACTAAAACGTCCGACTACCACGATGTCCACTGCATTGAACATCAGCTGTAAGATACCGGACAGCATCAGCGGCAGTGAAAACGAGATCAGCTTGTCCATGATCGACCCATTGCACATATCGATCTCATACTTGTTTTTTTTCACGATTTCATCCCCCATAATCATACTTAGACAAAAATATTATAGCACCTTTCGTCAGAAAGCTACAATGAAATATTTTTATGGAGAATATGCAGCGGCTGCATAAAATACGCAGCCGCACAGTAACGTGTGTTTATCATTTCACTATCTTTCCAGGAGTCCTGCATCACGAAGGTTTGCAAGAAGTGCATTAAAATCCTCCACAATATCATCTACCGTTGTTGCATTTCCAACAGCAGCTGCCGGGGTTACTGTTCCGGCAGGGCCAGTGGCTCCTGTTGCTCCCGTAGGGCCAGTGGCTCCTGTCGGACCGGTTGCTCCGATTGCACCAGCCGGACCGGTTACCCCCGTTATTCCCGCTGGACCGGTGGCTCCTGTTGCTCCTGTCGCTCCCATTGCTCCCGCTGGACCAGTGGCTCCCGTTGCTCCCGTCGGACCTGTTACTCCTGCCGGACCGGTGGCTCCTGTTGCTCCCGTCGGACCGATGACTCCGGCTGGACCCGTTGCTCCAGCCGGACCAGTGGCTCCCGTATATCCCTGTATTCCCGGTTCCCCCTGCGGTCCCTGAGGACCCATAGGACCCGGAACTCCCGGACAGCCTCTGGGACCGGTTGGTCCTGTAGGTCCCACAGGGCCTGGGCAGCCTCTTGTTCCACATCTGTCACATCCACAGGAACTATGATTTCCATAACAGGACATACAGGACAAATCCTCATGACTGTCCTGCTGCATTTCCATTTCCTTACGTTTTCGATGCCTGAACAGCATTCTTCGATCACCTCATAGGAAAATAACTTTCCCTACAGTATATGACAACAGCTTTTACCTGTGCATAGGATCCCCGCAAGCTTGTACCCTGCCAGAAAAATATAATAAAGATATCTTTTCTTTTATGCCAGACCATATTTTTCCCAGAAATATTTCTGATCATACAATACTCCCGGATCTTCCGGCTTCAGTCCCTTCGCTTTCTTATGAAAAAAGAATGCCTGCTCCGGACATCCCATCTTATCATAACAAACGCAAAGCTGCATATATGGCACAAATCCATGACACTCAGCCATAAAAAATCCACATTTTTTCTTATCTGACGGCACAGTAAGCGCCTGCCCGTACCAGTAGCCAGCCTGTCTGGGAAGCTCTCTTTCCAGAAAAATCTTTCCGACCTCACAACAGATTTCCGCCCTCGGCACATCCATAGTCAGACTGTACAGAAAAGCTTCCAGTGCGTACTTTTTTTCTCCCATTTTCCGGTAGCACTGTCCAAGTACAAAACAGGCATCGATCTTATTTTCCAGCCATCCGGACGGATTTTTCAGGAACTCCACCAACACAGCCTCTGTCTCCAGATAACGCTGATGATAATACAGTTCTCTCCCATAATAAAGCTGATGTCTGGGTTCCAGCGTTTCTCCTCCTGCCAGCATTTTTTCATAAATGCGAAGATTACGGTCCGGATCACCTTTTCCACATTTCCGGTGCCGGATCACCACATCCGAATAAATGATATTTCCCTCCGGAATCACAGTTTCATGAACTGCCCCATTCCATCTGAAATTTCTGGATGTTTTCATTATCCGCTCCCGAAAATAAGAAAATGTTGTTCTCCCGCTCTGGTCAAACCCTGCCGCATATTCCATCATTACAACATCTGTTCCGGGATCCAGAGTTTCTTTAAGACTCTTCAGTTTTTCCAGATTTTCTTCATCCAGGACATCATCCGCATCCAGCCACATCCAGTAATCGGTGCGGACTTTTTCCAGAAGAAAATTACGCGGAGCAGAAAAATCGTCACACCAGGGAAAATCAAACACCTGCGACGTATACTGCTCCGCGATCTCTTTTGTTCTGTCTGAAGAACCGGTATCTGCGATCAGGATCGCATCCATCACCTGAGAAACCGGCTTTAAAATCCTCTCAAGAACTGCTTCTTCATTTTTTACGATCATACATAGACTGAGGGAAATCATATTTCAGGATCCTTCGGATTTTTATAATATTTATGCCGTTCCCGTCAGTCCTATGCCTTCTGTCAGTGTACAGCTTCTGCTTTCGGATAAAGCTGAGCTCATCCTCATATCACCAACTGTGGTATATCCTCTATATGTTCTGCAAGACGATCTGCTCCGTTCAGCTCCCCGCTCTCACCATATCCATACAGGCATCCTATAAATGGGCTTTTGCAGGCTCTGGCACATTCCAGATCCTGCCTCCTGTCTCCGACCACCAGATAAGGGCCTGTATATTCCCGGATGATTTCCTGCACAATTTCTGTCTTTGGACGGAATCCATACGATTCGCAGTCATAAAAATGATCGAACCATCGTTCCATCCCAAATTCCTTCCAGTGCGCCTCACGATAGGAAGCTTTACAGTTACTTAAGATCACAAGATGATATCCCCGGTTCTTCAGGGCTGTAAGCATCTCCTCTGCTCCCGGATACCACACTGCCTTATGCTTCCTGATCTGTCTGACCATCAGTTCTCCTACCATCCTGCTCGCCTGCTCTTTATAGCTCTGATCCAGCTCCGGCAAAAATGTATTCCACATCTCCTTACTGTTAAGTCCCAGCCAGCCGGCAATTTCCGCCGAGCCTATCTCCCGTTCTTCTGCAGCCTTCTGTTCTGTCAGCCACTGATAGGTTTCACGAAATGCCGGTTCATAGATTCCAAGGGTATGATGGATCGTTCCATCATAATCGAATATGATCGTTTTTGTCATCATTTATTTTCCTGTCTTTTAGAGCTGCTTCATCAGATTGACCATCTCAATCGCAGATAATGCACAATCATAGCCTTTATTTCCCGCTTTGCTTCCTGCACGCGCAATAGCCTGCTCGATATTCTCAGTCGTGATCACTCCGAATAAAACCGGGATTCCTGTTGCAAGTTCAACCTGTGCGATTCCCTTGGCAGATTCATTACACACCAGATCATAATGTGAAGTATCTCCACGGATGACAGCTCCAACGCAGATAATTGCATCATATTTTCCTGACTGTGCCATCTTCTGTGCTGTAATCGGAATCTCAAATGCTCCCGGTACCCATGCTGCAGTAATGTTCTCTTCTTCTACTCCATGTCTTACCAGTCCGTCGACTGCCCCTCCCAATAATTTATTCACAATAATTTCATTGAATCTCGCTGCCACGATACCAACCTTCATTCCCTCCGGTGCTACTACTTTTCCTTCTACTAAATTGATCTGTCTCATTTTTTCTTCCTCCTGCTATTTGCTGTTTTTTATAAATTTATTTCTTTAAAAATATGACCCATCTTTTCCTGCTTCGTCTTCATATACTTCCGGTCATACTTTTGTGCCGGAATCTCCAGAGGTACTCTCTCATTGATCTTCAGTCCGAATTCGCCAAGTCCATAGACTTTATCCGGATTATTTGTCAGTAATCTTAATGATTTCACACCAAGGTCTGACAGTATCTGTGCCCCGACCCAGTACTCTCTGAGATCCGGTGCAAACCCTAACTTCACATTAGCCTCCACGGTATCGTATCCCTGTTCCTGAAGCGCATAAGCTTTGATCTTATTGATCAGTCCGATTCCTCTGCCTTCCTGTCTCATATACAGAATGATCCCTCTGCCTTCCGCCTCTACCTGGCGCATCGCTGTCTGCAGCTGCAGGCCACAGTCACATCTGAGCGATCCGAATGCATCCCCTGTCAGACACTCCGAATGTACCCGGCAAAGCACATCCTCACCATCTCCCAGATCACCTTTTACCAGTGCCAGATGATGCTCTCCTGTAATATCATTGATATAACCATACATTTTAAAATCACCGTACTGCGTTGGGAGGTTTGCAACGGCTTCCTCCTTTACATGCTTTTCATGTATTCTTATATAATCCTGCAGATCACGGATCGTAATAAATGTAAGGTTATGCTCTTTTGCCATTTCCCATAGCTGTGATGTACGCATCATAGTTCCATCTTCTTTCATAACTTCACAGCACACGCCGCATTCTTTCAGTCCGGCAAGTCTCATAAGATCTGTTGTTGCCTCCGTATGGCCATTTCGTACCAGAACCCCGCCTTTTCTGGAAATAAGCGGAAATACATGTCCCGGTCTTCTGAAATCCTCCGGTTTTGACTGATCATCCACACACTTCATGATAGTATAGGAGCGCTCTTCCGCAGAGATACCTGTGGTTGTATCTGCGTGATCTACTGCCACGGTAAATGCTGTACTGTGATTGTCCGTGTTCTCCGCAACCATCGGCGGAAAGTTCAATCTCGCCGCAATTTCTGCACTCATCGGTGTACAGATAAGACCCTTTGCATAGGTCGCCATGAAATTAATATTTTCCCTGGTCGCAAACTCTGCCGCACATATCAGATCTCCCTCATTTTCTCTGTCCGGATCATCTGTGACCAGAACTATTTTTCCTTCCTTAAGATCCCTAAGTGCTTCTTCAATTGTGTTGTACTGATAATTTTGTGACATAGTGTATATCCTCCTGTTCTAAAACCCGAATTCTTCAAGAAACTCCATCGTAATTCCGGATTCTTTTTTCTCTTCTTCGTTTTTTCTGATGCCAAGCAGTTTTTCTACATATTTTCCGATCACATCATTTTCCAGATTAACCAGATCCCCCGGCACCTTTTCCAAAAGAGTGGTTTCTTCTCCTGTATGTGGAATGACCGACACCTGAAAACCAGCTTCATCAACCCTTGCAACTGTCAGGCTGATCCCATCAATACAGACGGATCCTTTTTCCACGATCAGATGCAAAATCTGTGGCGATGTCTCAATTGATACCCAGATGGCATTTTCTTCCCGGAGCATGGAACGTATCACGCCAGTCCCATCAATATGGCCGCTTACTATGTGTCCCCCGAACCTGCCGTCTGCAGCCATTGCACGTTCCAGGTTTACCTGGCTTCCGGCCTTGCAGCTGCCAAGACTGCTTCTTCTGATCGTCTCTGCCATCACATCGGCAGTAAATCCGTCCGGCTGAATCGACGTAACTGTCAGACACACACCATTCACAGCGATACTGTCACCGATCCTTGTCCCTTCCAGGACTTTCCGGGCTTTCACTGCCAGGATCCCTGATTCCCCTGTCAGCTGTATATAACGGACTTTTCCTTTCTCTTCTACGATTCCTGTAAACATGATTCCTCCTGTTTTTTCTCACACACCTGACATCTTATCCGGATATCCTCACCGATCTGGCAGATATCTGTATATTTCAGTTCCACTGCTTCAGACGGGAATTCAACTCCGATACCTTCTACTGGTGTCTTCCCGGCCACACCGCCAAACAGCTTTGGTGCCACAAAAGCCTGTACTTCCTTTACAATTCCAGCTCGCAGTGCACTGTCATTTAACGTACCTCCTCCCTCCAGGAGGATGCTGTCAATGCCTCTGTTTCCAAGATCTGCCATCAGCTTCTTAAGGTCTATCTGATTCTTTTCGTCGGGACAGTAAATGGTTTCAACTCCCATGGTATGTAATATTTTTATTTTCTCTTTTGCATTTTTCTGTTCTGCATAAGCCACGATCGTCCGGTACTTTTCCGCACTTTTTACAATCTGACTGCCCGGCGGGATCCTGAGCTTACTGTCACACACAATCCTGACAGGACTTTTCCAGCCTTCTACCCGGACGTTTAACATCGGATCATCTGCAAGCACAGTTCCAATACCAGCCATGATTCCCATGTACTGATGCCGCATATGCTGTACTTCTTTTCGTGCAGATTCTCCGGTGATCCATTTTGATGCTCCTGTTTTCGTTGCGATCTTCCCATCCAGTGTCATGGCATACTTCATTACCACATAAGGAGTCTTCGTAGTAATATAATGGAAAAACACCGGGTTCAGCTGATCACATTCTTCTCTCATAAAATCTTCAACTACTGTTACACCGGCTTCCCTTAACATCTGTACACCTTTTCCTGCCACTTTCGGATTCGGATCTCTGGAACCGATCACCACTTTTCTGATCTTCTGTTCAATGATCGCTTCCGTACATGGAGGTGTTTTACCATGATGACAGCAAGGCTCCAGCGTAACATAAATCACCGCACCTTCTGCTGATTCTGTGAGGGAAGCAATTGCATTACGTTCCGCATGAAGTTCTCCATACTTTTTATGATAGCCTTCCCCAATGATCCTTCCGTCTTTTACGATCACTGCCCCTACCATCGGATTGGGATTCGTCCAACCTTCTCCTTTTTTAGCCAGCTGAACCGCCCGAAGCATATATTCCTGATCCGTCATTTTTATTCCTTCTTTCTTATTCCTGTTCTTTGTCTAGAGCGTGTTTGAAAAAGGCTTTCTGCAAGATGTGCGTCACAATTTGTGGGAGATTTTGTCCGGATGAGGGCGCCGTAGCGGGCTACGGCAACTGAATTCGGGCAAAATATACCGCAAAGTGGGGCGTGCAGATTGCAGGAATGATTTTTCAAACACGCTCTGGTACGCCGAAGCTTTTAGACCTGTGCAATCGTATTCACAGACAAGTAAGTGGTATATTTATTTCGAAAACGATGTACCAGATACAAAAAAAGCCTGCAGAAATATCTGCGGGGTGGAATTGATCTGTTACATCTGATCGATAAATGAATGTCTGATTTCCTATATAAAAAGCTCTGAAATGGATCACCATCTCAGAGCTCTGATACTACATTCATTCATACAAAAAATCAACTGTACTATCATCTTCTTCCATCCAGACTGTACTGTCGGCCCCGGAATCTCACCGGATCATGCCTCTCGGCTCGCGGGCTTTACCGCCGGTAGGGAATCTCACCCTGCCCTGAAGATATCTTTTTGTTTATTTTAATACTTTATCTGTTATTTGTAAAGCGAAATTTTTATTTTACTCATTCCATGCGGAATATTAGTTACTGGCAGGCAATCGTCGTATTACTATTCTCAGGCTTTGGTTGACAAACAGGCACGCAGGCAATGACCGATGGCCAGCACACAGAGCCTGTGCCTTGGAAGATGAATTTTTTTATCTGCAGTTTACTATTGCTTTTTGGGCAGCAGCAAAATCTTTTTCTAGTACATAAATACATGTTGTTTCATTCTTATGATCAATTCCCGATGCAAAAGTATGATAAAAAATCAAGAAAAAAAGATTATTGATAAATGTTCCTTTTTTCAATCTCGTTTCGTAAAGAATATTATTTTCATTCAACGCTTGTGTTAACCGCACGAGATGATCCATATTATCAGTTTCACATAATTTAATTTTTCCATTATCCTGGGTATATTTCATAAAAATCTCCATTCCGCCGCCTTTGGCTGGCGGCACAAATAGTGAGGAATTATAAGCGGAAACAGGCGCAGGCCGTGACATTTAGGCGTTTTGAAAGTATCGATTATCTCTGTCAATGCATGAGCATACTTATTTTGATGTGGCAGGAAGAACCAGAGAATATATTTGACAGAGTGTCCAAGATATTTGGATAAAGAAAACCGATGGCTTTGACTGTTATCAATCTACACCATCGGCTTTCAAGGTTTTTAAATACTTAAATTCAGACTTATTAAAATAATATAATGAAAACTTAAGTTAATGGATTATTTACCCATCTGCTTTGCAACTTCCTCAGCGAAGTTCTCTTCTTTCTTCTCAAGACCATCGCCTGTCTCGTAGCGAACGAAGCCTTTGATCTGGATCTTAGCGCCGTTCTCTTTTGCTACCTGCTCTACGTATTTGGCAACGGACTGTTTTCCGTCCTCTGCTTTTACGTATGTCTGGTCAAGAAGACAGATCTCTTTAAGCTCTTTCTTGATACGTCCTGTGATCATTCCCTCGATAACCTTAGCCGGTTTCTGGGACTCCTTCGGATCGTTCTGGATCTGAGCCATAAGGATCTCTTTCTCATGCTCGATGTAGTCAGCGCTTACTTCCTTGTCGCTTGTGTACTGCGGTTTCAGAGCTGCGATCTGCATAGCTACGTTCTTAGCCATCTCTTTAACAGCATCGTTAACAACATCTGTCTCAACGTCTACAAGAACGCCGATCTTTCCACCCATATGTGTGTA
>JAHZFO010000023.1:0-28890 GCA_019421285.1 Clostridiales bacterium | reverse complement strand
ATTTTGGCTTGTATGTCTCGGGATTTTGACATATTCATGTCAAAACACCTCGCGGTACAGTGGCTACTGAATAGTTACAAACTATCGTAGCTATTCAGTAGCCACTGTAACTGTGAAAGTACTGAACAGTTACAGTCATATAAAAATTGGCAGCCAGCGGTAAAAAATGCCACATGGTATGCAAAAAAAAGAAAGGATGAAAAAGAAAATGACAAAAAGTATGACATCAGGCAAACCGGTAAAGCTAATCCTTTTATTTGCGCTTCCGCTGATTGTGGGTAACATTTTTCAACAGTTTTACAGTATGGCGGATACCGTAATTGTGGGACGTACTATAGGAGTCAATGCCCTGGCGGCTGTCGGATGTACAGGAAGTGTATCCTTCTTTATTCTCGGATTTGTTATGGGATTTACCTCGGGGTTGTCGATTCTCATTGCCCAGCGTTTTGGTGCGGAGGATGAGGAAGGAATCCGTTGCAGCTTTGCTGCCGGTATCATTCTAAGCATTGCACTCACAATTGTGATGACATTTTTTGCAGTGATACTGGTTCGTCCTGCCATGGAGCTTTTACAGACACCGGAGGAAATCATTGACGATGCGGTTTCTTATATCCGGATTATATTCTGGGGAATCGGAGCAAGTGTATTATTTAATCTGGGATCGAATACGATGCGCGCATTGGGCGACAGTCGGACACCACTGTATTTTCTGATTTTTGCCTGCTGTGTCAATATTGTACTGGATATTGTACTGATTGCCGTAGTGGGTATGGGAGTTGCAGGGGCAGGTGTGGCAACTGTATTTTCTCAGCTCCTGTCAGGAATCTGCTGCTTTGTATATATATGGAAGAAAATGCCGGTACTTCGGATTAACCGCCATCACTTTCAGCTGGCGCGAAAACAGCTGGGTGCGCATCTTCGAATCGCTTTTCCAATGGCGTTTCAGATGTCCATCATTGCGATCGGTTCTCTGATTCTGCAGTTTGCGCTGAACGGTCTGGGCGCAGTATCCGTAGCAGCTTATACGGCGGCACAGAAGATTGATTCTATTGCAACCATGCCACTGAATTCTCTTGGACAGGCAATGACTACGTATACTGCTCAGAATTATGGTGCCGGCCAGTATGAGAGAATAAAAAAAGGGGTGTTCCAGTGTATTCTGGTTTCTCTGACCGTCAGTGTTTTGATGGGCCTTATGAATATTTTTGCCGGAAGCAATCTGTCCGCCGTGTTTGTGGGAAGTGGTGAACGGGATGTAATTGCCTTATCCAAAACATATCTGGTCATCAACGGATCCTGTTACTGGGTGTTGGGACTGTTATTTATCTATCGTTTTACCTTGCAGGGACTTGGCAACGGATGGGTGCCTACAGTGGCAGGAATTATGGAACTGGTCATGCGTGCAACGGCAGCTGTTTTGCTGGTAGAGCGTTTTGGATTTGCCGGTGCAAGTTCCGCAAGCCCGCTGGCATGGATCGGGGCATGCATTCCGCTGGGAATTGCATATTATCTTACAATCCGGCAAATGGTTCCCAAACAGCCGGAGACTACTCCTGTAAAAGCCATGTGAGCCTGAAAGCCAGCGGCTTTTCCTTTACTTCCCGGGCTATGGGAAGTATAATAAAGGAAACTGAGAAAGCATGGAGGGTATTACCTATGGAACTGTTATTTCTGGAGCCGGTATTCAAAGAGGCTATCTGGGGTGGAACAAAATTAAGAGACTCGTTTGGATATGATATTCCAAGTGACACAACAGGAGAGTGCTGGGCGATCAGTGCTCATAAAAATGGTGACTGTAAAATCGCAGGCGGCAGGTACGATGGAAAATATCTGAGCCAATTATGGGAAGAAGAGCCGGAACTGTTTGGAAATTATCCGGGCAGCCAGTTTCCGCTTCTGATTAAAATCATTGATGCGAAAAATGATCTGAGCATTCAGGTACATCCCGATGACGCATATGCGTCCGAACATGAAAATGGTTCGCTGGGAAAAACCGAGTGCTGGTATGTGCTGGACTGTGAGCCGGGGACAAAAATTGTTATCGGCCACAATGCAAAGGATAAAAAAGAACTGGAAGAGATGATCCGTCAGGGACGATGGGATGAATTTATCCGTGTGACAGATGTGAAAAAAGGAGATTTTTTCCAGATTAATCCGGGATGTCTGCATGCAATCAAAGGAGGTACGGTGATTCTGGAGACACAGCAGAACAGCGATATTACATATCGTGTATATGACTATGACAGATTGTCCGATGGAAAACCGAGACAGCTGCATGTGGAACAGAGCATTGACACAATTGTGGCACCGTTTGAGCCGGCAAAATGCGATACCTATACCGAGAATCTGCAGGGGGCGGAACATAAACATTTGATCACCTGTCCATTCTACTCTGTAGATAAGTATGATGTGGACGGTGTATTTACTATTGAATTTGACAAATATTTTACGGATGTCAGCGTAGTAGAAGGTTCCGGTACTGTAAATGGAATTCCGCTAGAAAAGGGTCAGCATTTTATCGTACCGGCAGGATACGGAAAATGCCGTTTTGAAGGCGTGATGAGTCTGATCTGTTCGAATCCGGAAAAACATTAAGAGAAAATCCGGACTTAATAAAAGGAAATTAAAAAGTTAGACGGAATATATATAACAGAGATAATCTGAGAATGGTATAAAAAGCTGTTCAAAACACAGGTAAAAAGGAGAATACAGATATGAGACTGGGAGCACTGGAAGCAGGCGGAACCAAGATGGTCTGCGCAATCGGAAACGAAAACGGAGAGATTTTTGAGAGGATATCTATTCCTACCGAAACTCCGGAGATCACACTTCCGAAACTGATTGAATATTTTAAAGATAAAGAGATCGAAGCACTGGGAATCGGCTGCTTTGGACCGATTGATGTAAACCGTAACTCTGAAACCTATGGTTATATCACGACCACACCAAAGCTGGCGTGGGCAAATTGCGATATTGTCGGTGCTTTTAAAAAAGCACTGAATATTCCAGTGGGATTTGATACGGATGTAAATGGATCTGCACTGGGAGAAGCCACCTGGGGAATCACCAAAGGCCTGGAAAACAGCGTATATATCACTATCGGAACCGGTGTCGGTATGGGTATTATGAGCAACGGAAAACTGCTTCATGGTATGCTGCATCCGGAAGCCGGACATATCCTGATGAGAAAACATCCGGAAGATCATTACGAAGGCAAATGCCCATATCACAAAACCTGTCTGGAAGGTCTGGCTGCAGGCCCGGCGATCGAAGCACGCTGGGGCAAAAAAGGAATAGAACTGGCAGATAAGAAAGAAGTATGGGAGCTGGAAGCTTATTATATCGGACAGGCTCTGGTAGATCTGATTCTGGTACTGTCTCCGGAAAAAATTATTCTTGGTGGCGGTGTTATGCATCAGGAACATATGATGCCGTTAGTCAGAGAAGAAGTAAGAAAACAGATGGCCGGTTATATTAAGACGAAACAGATGGATGATCTGGATAATTATATTGTACTTCCAAGCCTGAATGATAATCAGGGAATTATGGGTGCGCTGAAACTGGCGGTGGATGAGCTGGAACTGGAGAAATAATATCCTTATATAAAATAAGAAAGCTGTCGTGGAGGAATCTGCGACAGCTTTCTTATTTTTACGTGAATAACGAGACACATTCATATCTTTTACTTGACTTTCCTGTTGACACATGGTATAGTAAGTAAGCGACATGGAAGTAGGTCTTTTTTTTATGCCTAAAATCGAAAGACGTGAAGTTCGATGGCAAAAGAAAAAAGTCCGTTGCAACAACGCAAATCAACACAGTGGAGGTGGAAGTCGTGCGCGTAAAAATCACATTGGCATGTACAGAATGTAAACAGCGGAATTACAACATGACAAAAGAGAAAAAGAATCATCCGGAAAGACTGGAGACCAAAAAGTATTGTAAATTCTGTAGAACACACACAATGCACAAAGAGACGAAATAAGATTGTCGTGTAAGAGGTGAGGACTATGGCAGAATCTGCAAAAAAAGAAAAGGCTCCGAAAAAGGAGAAAGCTCCGAAAAAGAGCTGGACCAAAGGTCTGAAGTCCGAATTTGACAAGATTATCTGGACTGACAAGAAAACAGTCGGCAAACAGACGGTTGCCGTTGTTGGTATCACAGTAGTCCTGGGCGTGATTATTTCCGTTCTGGACAGTGCGGTTCTGGAGTTCGTTAATTTGCTGATTAAATAAGGACAAGGGTGAGGAAATGGCAGAAGCAAACTGGTATGTAGCCCATACATATTCGGGCTATGAAAACAAAGTGAAAGCCAACATTGAGAAAACAATCGAAAACCGACATCTGGAAGATCAGATTCTGGAAGTTCGGGTACCGATGCAGGATGTGACAGAGTTGAAAAACGGTGCACAGAAGCTGGTATCCAGAAAAATGTTCCCGGGATACGTACTGATCAACATGGTGATGAACGATGATACATGGTATGTTGTTCGTAACACCCGTGGTGTGACCGGATTCGTCGGACCGGGATCTAAACCGGTGCCTTTGAGCGAAGAAGAGATCGGCATGCTGGGTATCCAGCCTGAAACCATCGAAATCGATTTTGCAGAAGGCGACAGCGTAGTTGTTACCGGAGGAGCCTGGAAAGATACTACTGGTATTATCCAGACGATCAACAGTCAGAAGCAGACTGTGACAATCAATGTTGAGTTGTTTGGTCGCGAAACACCGGTTGAGATCAGTTTCGCAGAAATTAAGAAGTTGTAAACAGAATCATCGAAGTATGAAGTTTCGCACGGAAATGATTCGTGGGAGGGAAATCCCCGCAATTACCACATTATAGGAGGTCATTACAATGGCAAAGAAAGTAACAGGATATATCAAATTACAGATTCCTGCTGGTAAAGCAACACCAGCACCACCAGTTGGACCGGCTCTGGGTCAGCATGGTGTAAATATCGTACAGTTTACAAAGGAATTCAATGCTAGAACAGCTGACAAGGGAGATCTGATCATCCCTGTAGTTATCACTGTATACGCAGACAGAAGTTTCAGCTTTATAACCAAAACTCCACCAGCTGCAGTTTTGCTGAAGAAAGCTTGTAACATCAAATCAGGTTCAGGTGTTCCGAACAAAACAAAAGTAGCTACTATTTCCAAAGATAAAGTAAAAGAGATCGCTGAAATGAAAATGCCAGATCTGAACGCAGCAAGCATCGAAGCAGCTATGAGCATGATCGCTGGTACTGCAAGAAGTATGGGTATCGTAGTTGAGGACTAATTTTTACTAATGTAACTTTGAGACCATAAGGTCACAAACAAACGAATATCGTGGGAGGGCAATCCCCGCAATTACCACAGGAGGTTATAGGAAATGAAACACGGTAAAAAATATATGGAAACTGCCAAAGCAGTTGATCGTGCAAAACTGTATGATCCGGATGAAGCAATCGCTTTAGCTAAAAAATCTGCAGTTGCAAAATTTGATGAAACAATCGAAGCTCATATCAGAACAGGCTGTGACGGACGTCACGCTGATCAGCAGATTCGTGGCGCAGTAGTTCTGCCTCACGGAACCGGTAAAACTGTTCGTGTCCTGGTATTCGCAAAAGGTGTGAAGGCTGATGAAGCTCAGGCAGCTGGCGCAGAATTCGTTGGAGCAGAAGAACTGATCCCGAAGATCCAGAACGAAGGATGGTTTGACTTTGATGTAGTTGTTGCTACACCGGATATGATGGGTGTTGTTGGTCGTCTGGGTCGTGTACTTGGACCGAAAGGCTTAATGCCAAACCCGAAAGCTGGTACAGTAACAATGGACGTTACAAAAGCTGTTCAGGATATCAAAGCTGGTAAGATTGAATATCGTCTTGATAAAACAAATATTATTCACGTGCCAATCGGAAAAGCTTCTTTCACAGAAGAACAGTTAGCGGACAACTTCCAGACGCTGATGGGTGCAATCAATAAAGCAAAACCTTCTACACTGAAAGGTCAGTTCCTGAGAAGCGTAACAATCGCTCCTACTATGGGAATTGGTGTTAAGATTAACCCATTAAAACTTGTGTAATTTATAAAATGAAACACTCCGGAGAATTTCTCCGGAGTGTTTTTTGTACAATATAGACAAAAATTTATAGTTGCTTTTGGAGTGTCTGCTTATCTTTTTATTTCCCTCTTGATTTTTGATAACAGTTGTAGTAATATCCATGTATAGCAAAAAAGCAAACGTTTGCGCAAACGTTAAAATCACAAAAATATTAAAATAAGGAGGAGGAGATGAAGCTTTTTTACGAACCAAACAATGCATACTTTGGAGATTGTATGCCATTTTACCATGACGATACGTTTTATGTGTTTCACCAGAGAGATGCGAGAAATCCACGTCCTTTTGAACCTTTTGAATGGTCTTTGGCAACGACAAAGGATTTTGTCCATTATGAAGATAAAGGAGTAGCAATTCCGAAAGAAGGAGATGATTCTCCGGAGCAATATATTTTCGCAGGAAGTGTTTTTGAAGGCAATCATAAATTTCATGCAATTTATACTGCTTATAATCGGGATTTTGCTGCACAGGGAAAAGATGCACAGGTTTTGATGAGTGCGGAAAGTGATGATCTTCTCAATTGGAAAAAGACTGGTAAGTTTGTTCTTCCTGCACCGGAAGGATATGATGGCAATGACTGGAGAGATCCATTTATTTTATGGGAGGAAGAAAGCCAACAGTATATTATGATATTGGGGGCCCGAAAATTAAAGGGAAAACAGATGAGAACCGGAAGAACTGTCTGGTTTACATCAAAAGATTTGTCGGAATGGCATTTTGAGGGCGATTTTTGGGCACCTGAAACATTCACGATGCATGAAATGCCGGATTTGTTTAAAATGGGTGACTGGTGGTATTTACTTACCACAGAATACAGTGAAAGAAGTAAAACAATCTATCGTATGAGCCGTTCTTTGAAAGGTCCCTGGATTGCTCCGGCGGATGATGCCTTTGATGGTCGGGCCTACTATGCTGCACGTTCGTGTTCGGATGGAAAACATCGGTATCTTTTTGGATGGGCAGCAACAAAAACTGATAATCAGGATATGAATAGTTGGGATTGGGCAGGAACTTTTGTGTGTCATGAAATCTATCAGCGGCCGGATGGAACGCTGGGTGTAAAACTTCCGGATTCTATGCTTTCAGCTTATGAGCCGGATACAGAGGTTATGAAAGGCCCTGCTACACTTGAAACAGTAGATTCTCAGGCAAACCTTCATATTACAGAAACACCTGAAGACTTCTATAAAGTTGAGATGGATTTTCAGATTTCCGAGAATACCAGAATGTTTGGAATTAGATTGTTCGAAGATCCGGAAACCGGAGATTCTTACAAATATGAAGTTAATCTGGCAGAAAATAGAATTTATTTTGACAGAACACCAAATCAGCCGTGGTATCGCTATTTTGACAAGGGATTGGAAAGACCGATTCATTTAGAAGCAGGAAGAAAATACCATGCCAGATTGATTGTGGATGACTCTATTGTTATAATGTATATTGATGGTGTTTCGTTAATTGCCCGGATGCATGCAAAAGCTGGATGTGACTTAAGCGCATATGTAATTGATGGCTCCCTCAAGATTGAAAATATTACAATAGCAAAATCATTAAGGAGTTAAGATCTATGTCTAATCGAACGGTGAATTTAAAAGATGTTGCCGCAAAAGCCGGTGTATCCATTACGACTGTCTCTCATGTAATAAATAAAACTCGATTCGTTAAACCTGAAACAACAGCTGCTGTAGAAAGTGCAATAAAAGAACTAAATTATGTTCATAATCTTGCAGCCAAAACTCTGCGGTCGAAAAAATCCGGAATCATTGGAGTTATGATTACTGGATTTGGAAATCCATATTTTCTGGAAATTCTTCAGGGTATAGAGCATATTTTAAGCGAAAAAGGGTATCAAATGATTCTTGGGAACATTGGAAGCTCTATGGGGGCGCAGGAAAAACAATTGGACATCTTTAATTCGTGGTGCGTAGACGGGATTATAACCTATGGTCAGGGATACCAAAATTTATCTCAAAAATATGATTCTCTGAATTGCCCTGTTGTCTGCATTGAATCTCCGGGAGGAGATCAAACAGATAATGTTATTATAGATGACTGCGCTCTGATAAAAGAAGCGATTACTGATATGATTCAATGTGGACATCAAAAAATCGGTTGTATTTATGGCGTTTCTGATGCATATACATCGATTCAGAGAACAAACGGATATAAGGAAGGTCTTTTGGCTAATAAAATAAAAGTAGACGAGACCATTATCAGATGTGGACAATCGACATTAGAAGGTGGTTATCGTGAAACAAATTGGCTTCTGGAGAATGCTGAGCTTGATGCAATTTTTGTGGAAAATAATTTGATGACACTTGGATGTGTAAAAGCATTATCTGAGCGTGGAGTTGAAATTCCCAATCAAATCGCCCTTCTTGGGTATGATGATGATGACTGGAGAGATACGGTTGTTATACCGATCAGTTCCATACAGCCTCCACGATATGAAATGGGAGAAAAGGCCACCCAACTTTTGTTGCAGAAAATAAACTATCCAAAACGAAGATCCATTACAATCAAACTATCTCCAGAATTAATAAAACGAAAATCTTATTGATATATGAAGGAAGATTATTCTGTATAAAAAATATTATCTATACTCTTGACAGGTCTTAGAACGGTTTCTTTTGCCGGATGTTCGAATAAAGAAGCCGATAAGAGTAAGTCAAATGAACTGGTGCTTTTTAACGCCAAAGGTGAAAATGAAGCTGAATTTGAAGAGATGTGCAAAGCGTTTACAGAGGAAACTGGCATTCCGACAAAATGGTTTTCTACGTGCAATGGAACAAACCAGTCTTTCAATTGATCCTGCATATATTGGGCATTTAAAAGGTGAGGTGGACATAGAATCCGTGGTATCAGTCATAGAAAAGATTTTTGTACCGAATCATTTTCCTACAGCTATTTTTTGCTGTAGTGATGAGGTAGCCATTGAATTGATGTGTTGGCTTATGCATCATGGATACAAAATACCGGAAGATGTTTCTGTACTATCTTTTGATGGCATACCTTATACAGAAAAGCTGAATCCTTCAATGACTACAATCTGTCAGCCGGTAGAATTTCAGGCAGAAAGAATCATAAATGGAATGTTATATCTGCTGGATGGAAAAGAGCGAAAAAGTGATGATACTGGAAATGATTACGTCTTACAGATAAGAGACAGCACAGGAGTTCCAAGAGAATAAAAGATGGAGATGGGACGAAGGAAGTTAAAAATCGTCAAAGCCAGTAAAATCAATAGATTAGGGCTTGACAGAATAGGAGGTATATGAATGGAAAAAGTGCTATATGAAGAATTGTTTCCGGATGAGTTCGCCGAGCGAATAAAAAAAATGCCTGTCGCATTTTTACCTCTTGGTACATTAGAGTGGCATGGACCTCATATGCCATTAGGAGCAGACGGAATACAGTCAAAGGAATTATTTATCGAGCTTGCAGGGAAAATGGGAGGGGTGGTCCTTCCAATGCTATTTGTAGGGCCGGATCGCGTGTTCGATGATCGTGGAGAATTATTTTACGGAATGGATATTAATACAAGTGGCGCTTTAAAAAGTTATCCGGCGCAACGTTTAACTGGTAGCGCATATTGGCTGGATACAGAATTGTTTAAAAAGCTGCTTATGAGCATTGTGGAGCAGCTTTCAAGAACTGGAGTAAAAATCATTATCGGACATGGACACGGACCATCAATAAATGCTTTTGCAAATATTGCAGCTGATGCCCAGAAAATGTATGGAGTGAAATTGTATACT
This sequence comes from Clostridiales bacterium, assembly GCA_019421285.1. Taxonomy (GTDB): domain Bacteria; phylum Bacillota; class Clostridia; order Lachnospirales; family Lachnospiraceae; genus Oliverpabstia; species Oliverpabstia tarda. Next base: position 19,029 of record JAHZFO010000023.1, on the reverse strand, counting down.
GCATGGAGTTTTGCTGAGAATGAAGAATTAAAATTTCAAAATGACCATGCGGGGGCAAATGAAACTTCAATTGTGATGGCATTTCGACCGGATCTGGTTGATTTTAGCCGTGTGAAAGAAGATGAAAGTAATCTGATTGGAATTGCCGGTCGGCATCCGGTGAAAGAATCTTCTGCGGAGTATGGAAAAAGGATCAAAGAGTATACAATAGAATGTATTTATGCAGGCTTACGTTCGGAATATCCACAATTGTTTGAAGAATAAGCCCTTACAATTCCGGAATGTGCGTTTAGAACTTCAGGTGGTTTTAAAATTTCTTAACGGGGACTGATGCGGGGACGCAAGCCTTATTTGATCAATCGAATATTGTTTATCATTCCCGTATGTCGGGCATGATAGCCGATCTTATGCCGGACTATTGACAATGACCTTCAACCCTATTGTTAGCAGCTGCAAACATTTTACTGATATTCCAGGGTTAACTAAGGCTGACAGAGATGATATTCAGATTGACTGTAATTAATTTGAAAGTATTTTAAATACTATAAACATGACGAAACACAGTGGTGGAAAAATTGTGCAGGAATGTAGATTTTCGTTCGCGTTCGTACGGTAGGCGCCAGCAGAATTTATCTGAAAAAAGTAGTATGGGCGGAAGGAAAATTTATATAGAGGCAACGGAAGATTGACGAATAAGATGTTGTCTGAGTTATTTTCAAGACCTAAAGGGAGGGAAAGAGATGAAAAGAAAAATAGTTGCAGTTTTAACAGCAGCTACGCTCGCGGTTGGTATGTTAGCCGGCTGTGGCGGCGGCGGAAGCAATTCTAGTTCCGGATCAACAGATACAAGCGGAACAGCAGCATCTGAAGGTATTACTACAGAGGTAGGAACTCCTCGTTCCGAGACACTGATCGTTGAGAGTTCGACGCCTACTGATACACCAGGTCAGTTCAACAGTTACATGACCGGTACCCAGATGGGATTTGGTATTCATCAGTTGATGAGCGCACATCTGTGGGAGATGGATACCGTAAAAGGTGAGCAGTGGGGTGAAATCGCTGACGGTATGCCGGAATCCAATGATGACTTTACTGAGTGGACAGTAAAAGTACGTCAGGGTATCAAATGGTCCGATGGTGAAGATGTAACAGCAGATGATGTAGTCTTCACTTTCAACATGATCAAAGACAATGACGGAATCAATGCAAGTGCAGCAACAAACATGTACATTGATTCCGTAGAAAAAGTAGATGATTACACAGTTCTGTTTAAGATGAAAGAATCATTCCCACGTTTCGTACAGAGATATGGTATCACTGTATGGGGAACTGATTATCGTATCGTTCCGGAACATATTTATTCAAAACAGTCCGATGTTACTACATTCAAGGATGAAGATCCTGTAGTAGCAGGTCCTTATACCGTAAAAGATTACGATTCACTGGGTGACTGGGTACTGTATGAACTGCGTGATGACTGGCAGGACAGCACACTTGGTGTTGCAGGATCCACTCAGTATGACTACGCAGAAGGAGCTACACCTCCGAAATACGTATGGTTCCGTACATTCGCAGACTCTACCACAAAACAGATGGCTATGATCAACAACGAAGTTGACCTGCTGTGTGAAGTAACACTGGAAGAGTTCCAGACAATGAAAGAATCGAATGACAAGATTAACTGCTGGTACAATGACTTCCCATATGCAAACCCAGATGACCCGGGTGCAAAAGGAATCGTATTCTCCATGGGTAAAGGCGCACCTTATGACAATGCAGATTTCCGTTGGGGTATTGCTTTAGCACTTAATATCGATGAGATTTCCATGAACACGTTCTCCGGTGCCGGACGTGCGGCTCCGATCCCGCTGTTTAACAATACACAGTTCCTGCAGGATACATACACAATCCCGATGCAGGATTGGCTGGAAAACTTTGAACTGGATCTTGGCGATGGAACAACCTTTAAACCTTACGACACAGGTTATGCAAAACGTATGGCTGAGTCTCTTGGCGTTGAAGGATCCGATGAAGAACTGATCAGCATGTTTGGTGCAGGCTGGTGGAAACACGACGAAGAAGCTGCTACAAAACTGCTGGAAAAAGCCGGTCTTGAAAAAGTAAACGGCGTATGGAACTATGAAGGCAAACCGTTCACCTTCGAGATGAGCTATCTTGCTGATACTGAATTCCAGGCAGCACGTGGCGTACAGGCAGCTTACAACCAGCTGACAAAATTCGGTTTCCAGTGTACAATCACTTCCAAATCTTCTGCAACATGGGATGTAGACGGTGGAAAGGGTAACTTTGATATCGCTGGTTACTGGATATCCGCTGGTACCCTGAAAGATTTCTATACCGGAATCAGTGGTTTTGATGCAAATCTGATCAAACCTGTTGGCGAGACTGGTTCCGGACAGGGTCTCCGATGGAAAAACGAAAAAGCTACAGAGATTATTCATGAGCTTGCTAATACTTCTCCTGACGATGAAAAATCTTATGAATTACATCAGGAATTCCTGAAGGAATGTGTAACAGATATGCCTAATATCAACTTCCTCGCTGGTACAAAATTCGTTCCGACCAACTCAACATATTGGGAAGGTTATCCAAATGCGGAAAATCCGTATAGTGGTCCATGGTGGTGGTGGAGCTGCTTCAAATACATGCTGCCGAACATCACTCCGACACAGGCTTAATTGCTATATATAATAAGTCTTTGGAACAATAGTAACATGATGAAACCAACAGAGATCCGGTAGAGGGTTCTGTTGAAATATCAAAAGGGACGGAGTTGTAAGAAGATCTTATGACCCCGTCCCTTTTAACGTAAACCTGAATCCGTGAACTTCACGGATTCAGGACTTTTTTTAAAAAGTCGGAAATGACCTATAAATCAGCCGAAATCATATCTGGAAAATTCTTTGTTTTTTGCGTAAAATAAAGATAATGGGCGGTGATTAGGCCGCAGAAAATAAGTTTGGTGATACTGCACTTGTTGTACTGAGTCGTTTTTCCGGAGAAGGATGGGATCGTTCCAGTGTGGAATACAATGGAGAATTTAACCCGTGGCCGGACGAGACCAGTATGCCGAAACTGTCTGCGGAAGTGTATCTGGATGGAGATTTTTATCTGACTGCAGGTGAGAAAAAACTGCTGGCGCAGGTAGAAGAAGTATATGATAAAATTGTAGTTGTATTAAATATCGGTGGAGTGATCGATCTGTCCTGGATCAAGAGAGATGATAAGATCGGAGCTGCTTTATACGGTGGCCAGGGAGGCATGGAAGGCGGAACCGCGATGGCACAGGTATTGTGTGGTCTGGTCAATCCATCCGGTAAATTGGCAGATACCTTTGCTGCAAGACTGGAAGATTATCCGTCCACGGAAAACTTCCATGAGTCTGTAGAATATGTGGATTATACGGAAGATCGTTTAGTATCGGTTCTGGTCAGGATTCTGACGAGATTTTACGTGCGCAGATGAATTCGGAAAATCCACCGGCAATTTATACTTTAGCCGCTTTAAGAGCTTTGCCGGAATGGAAAGAAAGCGGTCGGGTTTTGAATCTATCAACTGTTGAAGATCCGGAATTTCAGGATATTGTATCTTCTGTTCCTGATACTATGCGTTTAACAGATGGTGGGCCGGAAAGTTATGGGATCCCTTATGGCGTTGAAGGAATCGGTTATATCGTAAATAAGAATATGCTTAGTGACTTGTTCGGGTCAGATAACGGAGAATTAGTGCTTACTGAGCTTAGTACCTGTTCGTGGGATTGATTATCCTATACACAGGTTTTGGTATCAGTATGTCTGTGTTTATGATGACAGGTTACATTAAGAGCATTCCAAAAGATATTGAAGAGTCTGCTGTTATTGACGGTGCAAATATTATGCAGGCCTTCTTTTATATCATGCTCCCTTTGATTAAACCTATGACTATAACGATTATAATTTTGAATGGTATGTGGATATGGAATGATTATCTTCTTCCGTTCCTGGTGCTTGAAACGTCGGGTTTCAAAACCATAACGCTTGAGATCTATTATGTTAAGATGACAGCCGGGCAATATGTGAGTCCTTGGGAGACGCTTTTTCCAAGCGTTCTGATTGCAATCCTACCATTGATTGTAATATTTTTACTTTTTCAAAAGCATTTTGTTAAAGGTGTTACTGCTGGAGCGGTGAAGAGCTGAAAATAAGTTGGTTCTCTTTGAAGAGGATGTGATTACATTTAGATCACATCCTCTTTTCTGATTATAGGTAATGCATTCAGATAAATGAAGAATTTTTCTGCATACAGTATAAGCTCTGTTAAATGTAAAGTGAAATATAGGTAACTATTCAGTCGTTAATTAATATCTCTAGGCTGAACTGTAACAAATATAGTTTAAAAAATAGAGAAAAACTATTGACAAGCCACAACCTTGATGGTATTATACCTAAGTATCACGCCGAAGACAGCAGGTGCCGTAAGGCATAAGACTAAAACGCCTGCCGAGGAAGTACATTCTTAGTAAAGAATCGAGGTCCTCTTTGTCGTGCACAAAGAGGTTTTTTTATACCTTGCCTCGGGCAGCCAGAGCCTGCTCCCATGGAAGGATGGCTGACGGAGTGCCCGCAGGTGTATATTTGGCGGTACACAAAATCTATAAGGAGGTGCACCAATCATGGCAAAAGTTGAACTGAAAAAACCGATCGTAGAAGAGATTTCCGCAAATATCGCTGATGCTCAGGGCGTTGTTCTGGTAAACTACAGTGGTCTGACAGTAGCTCAGGATACTCAGCTGCGTAAGGAATTAAGAGAAGCTGGCGTTGTATACAAAGTATACAAAAACACAATGATGAACTTTGCATTCCAGGGAACTCCGTGTGAAGAACTGTGCAAACATCTGGATGGAACAAACGCTCTGGCTATCTCTAAAGAAGATGCAACTGCCCCTGCAAGAATCCTTGCGAAATTTGCAAAGACAGCTCCGCAGCTGGAACTGGTAGCAGGTGTTGTTGAAGGTGGTTACTATGACCAGGCTGGAATTAAAGCACTGTCCGAAGTACCTTCCAGAGAGGAACTTCTTGGAAAACTGCTTGGAAGCATCCAGTCCCCAATCGCCAACTTTGCTCGCGTCATCAGCCAGATCGCAGAAGCAAAAGAGGCATAAGTTTCTTAATGAAGGCAAGCTGCCAAGCGCAGCCTGAATTTAGAAACTTAGCCGTTCGATCGAACAAAGTGAGATCGAACTTCCTCGCAGCGTAAGCTGCCCCAAAAAAATTAAAAAAGAAAACAAAACTTATAATTGGAGGTAAATAAAAATGGCAAAACTTACTACAGCTGAATTTATTGAAGCTATCAAAGAACTGTCCGTTCTGGAACTGAACGAACTGGTAAAAGCATGTGAAGAAGAATTTGGTGTATCCGCAGCAGCAGGTGTTGTTGTAGCAGCAGCAGGTGCAGCAGAAGCAGCAGAAGAGAAAGATGAGTTTGACGTAGAGCTGACAGAAGTTGGTCCTAACAAAGTTAAAGTTATCAAAGTTGTTCGTGAAGCAACAGGTCTGGGACTGAAAGAAGCTAAAGAAGTAGTAGACGGTGCTCCGAAAGTAATCAAAGAAGCAGCTGCAAAAGCAGAAGCTGAAGAAATCAAAACAAAACTGGAAGCTGAAGGCGCTAAAGTAACTCTGAAATAATCAGATTACAGCATTTAGTTGAAAGATGGAGAACCCGGAAGAGCTACAATGCTCTTCCGGGTTTTTGTAATGAAAAAATAAAAAAGATTAGAAAATTGGGTTGACACTCTTGACAAACTGTGATATTGTAAAAAATGCACTATTATGGCAAGATATGCCTACTAGTCTAATCTTAAAAGCACGAAAAAGGCATGAGCAGTAATAAATCAAATACACAAGGGGTGAAACGGTCAATGGAAAAAAACAGAATACGTCCTATTACAAACGGTAAAAGTATGCGGATGAGCTACCAGAGACAAAAAGAAGTTTTGGAAATGCCCAACTTGATTGAGGTTCAGAAAGATTCCTATAACTGGTTCCTTGAGGAAGGTTTAAAGGAAGTATTTGCTGATATCTCTCCGATCACTGATTACAGTGGCAAGTTGAGCTTGGAATTTGTGGACTTTACTTTGTGCGAGGATGATGTGAAATATTCCATCGAGGAGTGCAAAGAAAGAGACGCAACTTATGCAGCACCTTTAAAAGTAAAGGTGAGATTGTACAATAAGGAAAACGACGAAATTAAAGAGCATGAGATTTTCATGGGAGATTTGCCGTTGATGACAGCAACCGGTACCTTCGTAATTAATGGTGCAGAACGAGTTATTGTCAGTCAGTTAGTACGTTCCCCTGGTATTTACTATGCGATTGCTCATGACAAACTTGGTAAAAGACTGTTTTCTTCTACCGTAATCCCGAACAGAGGAGCATGGCTGGAATATGAAACAGATTCCAATGATGTCTTCTGGGTACGTGTAGACAGAACAAGAAAGGTTCCGATTTCTGTTCTGATTCGTGCTTTGGGAAAAGGAACCAACGCAGAGATCACAGAACTGTTTGGTGAGGAGCCGAAGATTCTGGCAAGCTTTACCAAAGATACAGCAACCTGCTATGAAGAAGGTCTGTTAGAGCTGTATAAAAAAATTCGTCCGGGTGAACCGCTGGCAGTAGACAGCGCAAGAAGCCTGATCACAAGCATGTTCTTTGATCCGAAACGGTATGATCTGGCTAAAGTAGGTAGATATAAATTCAATAAAAAACTGCATCTGAAAAACCGTATCAGCGGTCATGTACTGGCTGAAGACGTAGTGGATACTACCACAGGTGAGATCCTGGCAGAAGCAGGTACAGAAGTAACAAAAGAACTGGCAACTTCTATCCAGAATGCGGCAGTTCCGTTTGTGTGGATTCAGACAGAGGAAAGAAATGTAAAAGTTCTGTCCAACCTGATGGTAGATCTGACCGCACATGTAGACTGTAATCCGGAAGAACTGGGTGTTACAGAGCTGGTATATTACCCTGCACTGGAACAGCTGATGGAAGAATATGAAGATGCTGATGAACTGAAAGAAGCCATCAAACATCATATTCATGATCTGATTCCGAAACACATTACAGAAGAAGATATTTTTGCTTCTATTAACTATAACTTACATCTGGAATATGGTCTGGGAACCGACGATGATATCGACCACTTAGGAAACCGTCGTATCCGTGCGGTCGGAGAATTGCTGCAGAACCAGTACCGTATCGGTATGTCAAGACTGGAGCGTGTTGTTCGTGAAAGAATGACAACACAGGATCCGGAGGGTATTTCTCCACAGTCTCTGATCAACATCAAACCGGTAACCGCTGCTGTAAAAGAATTCTTTGGTTCTTCTCAGCTGTCTCAGTTCATGGATCAGAACAACCCGCTGGGTGAGCTGACTCATAAGAGACGTCTGTCCGCACTGGGACCTGGTGGTCTGTCCAGAGACCGTGCCGGATTCGAGGTTCGAGATGTACACTATTCTCATTACGGAAGAATGTGTCCGGTAGAGACTCCTGAGGGACCTAACATCGGTCTGATCAACTCTCTGGCATCTTATGCAAGAATTAATGAATACGGATTTGTGGAAGCTCCATATCGTAAGATCGACAAAACAGATCCGAAGAATCCTCGCGTTACAGACGAAGTTGTTTATATGACAGCTGATGAGGAAGATAATTATCATGTAGCACAGGCGAACGAACCTCTGGATGAAGAAGGACATTTCCTTCATAAGAATGTATCCGGTCGTTACCGTGAGGAGACACAGGAATACGAAAGAAGAATGTTCGATTACATGGACGTATCTCCTAAGATGGTATTCTCTGTAGCTACAGCCCTGATCCCGTTCCTGCAGAACGATGATGCGAACCGTGCGCTGATGGGATCCAACATGCAGCGTCAGGCCGTACCGCTGATGATTACAGAAGCTCCTGTAGTCGGAACCGGTATCGAAGCCAAAGCTGCCGTAGACTCCGGTGTTTGTGTGGTTGCCAAGAAGGCAGGTACCATCACCAAGTCTACATCCAAAGAAATTACAATGAAAAACGATGACGGTACCACAGATGTATACCGTCTGACCAAGTTCCTGAGAAGTAACCAGTCCAACTGTTACAATCAGAAACCAATCGTATTCAAGAACGAACATGTAGAAGCAGGTCAGGTAATCGCTGACGGTCCTTCTACTTACAATGGTGAACTTGCTCTTGGTAAGAACCCGCTGATCGGTTTCATGACCTGGGAAGGTTATAACTACGAGGATGCGGTTCTGCTGAGTGAGAGACTGGTACAGGAAGATGTATATACTTCTATTCATATCGAAGAATATGAAGCAGAGTCCAGAGATACCAAGCTGGGACCGGAAGAGATCACAAAAGATGTTCCGGGTGTCGGTGATGATGCTCTGAAAGATCTGGATGAACGTGGTATTATCCGTATCGGTGCTGAGGTCCGTGCGGGAGATATTCTGGTTGGTAAGGTAACTCCGAAGGGAGAGACTGAACTGACAGCTGAGGAACGTCTGTTACGTGCTATTTTCGGTGAGAAAGCAAGAGAAGTACGTGATACTTCCCTGAAGGTACCACATGGTGAATACGGTATTGTTGTGGATGCGAAAGTATTTACAAGAGAAAATGGCGACGAACTGTCACCTGGTGTAAATCAGGCTGTTCGTATCTACATTGCACAGAAGAGAAAGATCTCTATCGGTGATAAGATGGCCGGTCGTCACGGTAACAAGGGTGTTGTTTCCCGTGTTCTGCCTGTAGAAGATATGCCATTCCTGCCGAACGGTCGTCCTCTGGATATCGTGCTGAATCCTCTGGGTGTACCTTCCCGTATGAATATCGGACAGGTCCTGGAGATTCATCTGAGTCTGGCCGCAAAGGCTCTTGGATTCAACATTGCCACTCCTGTATTCGATGGCGCAAGTGAGAACGACATCATGGATACTCTGGAACTGGCAAATGATTATGTAAATCTGTCCTGGGAAGAGTTCTCTGAGAAGCATAAAGAAGAGCTGCTTCCGGAAGTTCTGGATTATCTGTATGAGAACAGAGATCACAGAAATCTGTGGAAAGGTGTTCCAATCTCACGAGATGGTAAAGTAAGACTTCGTGACGGTCGTACCGGTGAATATTTCGACAGTCCGGTAACCATTGGTCACATGCATTATCTGAAGCTGCATCACCTGGTTGATGATAAGATCCATGCACGTTCTACCGGACCATACTCCCTGGTAACACAGCAGCCTCTGGGTGGTAAAGCTCAGTTCGGTGGCCAGCGTTTCGGAGAGATGGAGGTATGGGCACTGGAAGCATACGGTGCATCTTATACTCTGCAGGAGATCCTGACAGTCAAATCCGATGATGTGATCGGTCGTGTGAAGACATACGAAGCGATCATCAAAGGTGATAATATCCCTGAACCGGGTATTCCGGAGTCTTTCAAGGTATTGCTCAAAGAGCTGCAGTCTCTGGGACTGGATGTAAGAGTCCTGAAAGATGATAATACAGAAGTGGAAATCATGGAAAATATCGACTATGGCGATACTGATCTGCGCTCCATCATCGAGGGTGACAAGCGATACAACCGCGATGAAGAAGAGTCCTACGGAAACTATGGTTTCAGCAAACAGGAATTCGAAGGCGAAGAACTGGTGGATGTAGAAGAAGACGCAGCTGATGAATCAGCTGACGAAGAATTAGATTTCTAAGAGAAAACATTCTCTGATGCGATAGAAAAAGTCCTGTGGCCGCGTAACAGCGGCCGTGGGAATGAATCCTAGAAAGGAGCAACCAAATGGCTGAAACAACCAATAAAGAAGTATATCAACCAATGACGTTCGATGCGATTAAAATTGGTCTGGCATCTCCGGAAAAGATCCGTGAATGGTCTCATGGTGAAGTTAAAAAACCAGAAACCATCAACTACCGTACATTAAAACCGGAAAAAGATGGTCTGTTTTGCGAGAGAATCTTCGGACCAAGCAAAGACTGGGAGTGTCATTGTGGTAAATATAAAAAGATCCGTTATAAAGGGGTTGTCTGCGACCGCTGTGGTGTAGAAGTTACAAAATCAAGCGTTCGTAGAGAGCGTATGGGACATATTGAACTGGCAGCGCCGGTATCTCATATCTGGTACTTCAAGGGAATTCCGTCCCGTATGGGTCTGATCTTGGATCTGTCTCCGAGAACACTGGAGAGAGTTCTGTATTTTGCGAATTATATTGTCCTCGATCCGGGTGATACCAATCTGCAGCTGAAACAGGTGCTGACAGAGAGAGAATACCAGGAAGCAAGAGAACAGTTTGGAGACACCTTCCGTGTAGGTATGGGCGCAGAATCTATCAAAGAGCTGCTGCAATCCATAGACCTGGAAGCAGAATCCGTAGAACTGAAAGCCGGACTGAAAGATGCAACCGGACAGAAACGTGCCCGCATCATCAAACGTCTGGAAGTTGTAGAAGCATTCCGCGAATCCGGTAACAGACCGGAGTGGATGATCATGGATGTTGTACCGGTTATTCCGCCGGATCTGCGTCCTATGGTACAGCTGGACGGTGGACGTTTTGCTACCTCTGACCTGAATGATCTGTACCGTCGTATCATCAACCGTAACAACCGTCTGAAAAGACTGCTGGAGCTGGGAGCCCCGGATATTATCGTAAGAAATGAAAAACGTATGCTGCAGGAAGCTGTAGATGCGCTGATCGATAACGGTCGCCGTGGCCGTCCGGTAACCGGACCTGGTAACAGAGCTCTGAAATCTCTGTCCGATATGCTGAAAGGTAAATCCGGACGTTTCCGTCAGAACCTGCTGGGTAAACGAGTTGACTACTCCGGACGTTCCGTAATCGTCGTTGGACCGGAACTGAAGATTTATCAGTGTGGTCTGCCGAAAGAGATGGCAATCGAGCTGTTTAAACCGTTCGTTATGAAAGAACTGGTTGCAAACGGAACCGCTCATAACATTAAAAATGCAAAGAAAATGGTCGAGAAAGTACAGCCGGAAGTATGGGATGTACTGGAAGACGTTATCAAAGAGCATCCGGTTATGCTGAACCGTGCTCCTACACTGCATCGTCTGGGTATTCAGGCATTTGAACCGATCCTGGTAGAAGGTAAAGCGATCAAGCTGCATCCTCTGGTTTGTACCGCGTTCAATGCCGATTTCGATGGTGACCAGATGGCTGTCCATCTTCCGCTGTCCGTAGAAGCACAGGCAGAATGCCGTTTCCTGCTGTTGTCTCCGAACAACCTGCTGAAACCGTCCGATGGTGGTCCGGTAGCCGTTCCTTCACAGGATATGGTCCTGGGTATTTATTACCTGACACAGGAAAGACCGGGAAGCAAGGGAGAAGGCGGATACTACAAGAGCCTGAACGAAGCTATCCTGGCTTACGAAAACGGATACCTGACACTGCAGACAAGAATTCACGTTCGCCGTGAAAAAACTCTGCCGACAGGAGAAATCCTGGAAGGAACAGTAGAATCCACTCTGGGTAGATTCCTGTTCAACGAGATCCTGCCACAGGATCTGGGATTTGTAGACAGAAGTGTTCCGGGTAACGAACTGCTTCCGGAAGTTGATTTCCATGTAGGAAAGAAACAGCTGAAACAGATCCTTGAAAAAGTTATCAATACCCACGGACAGACAAAGACTGCGGAAGTACTGGATGATATCAAAGCCACCGGTTACAAATACTCTACGAGAGCTGCTATGACTGTATCTATTTCCGATATGACTGTGCCGCCTCAGAAACCACAGATGATCGAACAGGCGCAGGAAACTGTAGATAAAATCACCAGAAACTTCAAACGTGGTCTGATCACAGAAGAAGAGCGTTACAAAGAAGTCGTAGAAACCTGGAAACAGACCGATGATGAGCTGACAAAAGCCCTGCTGAATGGTCTGGATAAATATAACAACATCTTCATGATGGCCGATTCCGGAGCCCGTGGATCTGATAAACAGATCAAACAGCTGGCCGGTATGCGAGGATTGATGGCCGATACAACCGGTCACACCATCGAGCTGCCTATCAAGTCAAACTTCCGTGAAGGTCTTGATGTACTGGAATATTTCATGTCCGCCCATGGAGCTCGAAAAGGTATGTCCGATACCGCCCTTCGTACCGCCGATTCCGGTTACCTGACCAGACGTCTGGTAGATGTATCTCAGGAGCTGGTTGTTCGTGAGATGGATTGTGCGGAAGGCAGAGATGAGATTCCGGGTATGTATGTGAAGGAATTCACAGACGGAAAAGAAGAAATCGAAAGTCTGCAGGAACGTATCACAGGACGTTTCTCCTGCGAGACAATCAAAGATAAAGATGGTAATGTGCTTGTAAAAGCAAACCACATGATCACACCGAAACGTGCAGCTAAGATCATGAGCGAAGGTGTCAATGCAGAAGGCAAACCTTACGACAAGATCAAGATCCGTACGATTCTGAGCTGTAAATGTAAAGTTGGTATCTGTGCAAAATGTTATGGTGCCAACATGGCAACAGGAGAAGCTGTTCAGGTTGGTGAGTCTGTAGGTATCATCGCCGCACAGTCCATCGGTGAGCCTGGTACACAGCTGACCATGCGTACTTTCCATAGTGGTGGTGTTGCCGGTGGCGATATCACACAGGGTCTTCCTCGTGTCGAGGAGCTGTTCGAGGCAAGAAAGCCGAAAGGACTTGCCATTATCACAGAGATTCCTGGTGAAGTTGCAATCAAAGATACCAAGAAGAAACGAGAAATCGTAATTACCGATAAAGAAAGCGGAGAAACCAAGACATACCTGATCCCTTACGGATCCAGAATCAAGGTTACAGACGGACAGATGCTGGAAGCCGGTGATGAACTGACAGAAGGTTCTGTTAACCCACACGACATTCTGAAAATCAAAGGTGTACGTGCCGTACAGGATTATATGATCCGTGAAGTACAGAGAGTATACCGTCTGCAGGGTGTAGAAATCAACGATAAACATATCGAGGTTATCGTTCGTCAGATGCTGAAAAAGATCCGTATCGAAGACAACGGAGATACAGAACTTCTTCCGGGTACGATGGTTGATTTCCTTGAATATGAAGATATCAATGAAAAGATGGAAGCAGAAGGAAAAGCTCCGGCGGAAGGAAAACAGGTTCTGCTGGGTATTACCAAAGCTTCTCTGGCAACCGATTCCTTTATGTCAGCAGCATCCTTCCAGGAGACAACAAAAGTCCTGACAGAAGCTGCTATCAAAGGAAAAGTTGACCACCTGGTAGGTCTGAAAGAAAACGTTATCATCGGTAAACTGATTCCGGCCGGTACTGGTCTGAAGCGTTACAGCAACATCAAACTTTCTACAGATGATATGCTGAAGGAAGAAGAGGACGATATTCTGCTGGACGATGAAGATCTGGAACTTGTACCGGAAGATATCACAGTAGAGGAAAAAGCTTCCGAAACTGCTGAGACAGATGAAGAAACAGATGAAATCGCTGAAGAACTGGTAACTCTTGAGGATAGCGAAGAGTAAAGGTCACTGATATCAGGGAATAATGAGTAAATAAGTAAAAAGTCAGGGGAAACTGATAAAAATCAGTAATACTCCCTTGACTTTTTATTTTTTCGATGCTATGATACTACAGGTGCGCATGGAAATGCAGTTATTTTAATGCGCGCAAAATTACCTTATAAAAGGTAAGACGGCTGCATAGTCGTATGATTTAGAAATAGCAACCGCAGAACCAGAAAAGGAATAATTACAGGAGGTGAAATGGAATGCCAACATTTAACCAGTTAGTAAGAAAAGGACGTCAGACTTCTGTTAAGAAATCTACCGCTCCTGCTCTGCAGAAAAGCTTTAACTCTTTAAGAAAAAAATCCAGCGATCTGTCTTCTCCACAGAAGAGAGGTGTGTGTACAGCTGTTAAAACTGCTACACCTAAAAAACCTAACTCAGCTCTTCGTAAGATTGCCAGAGTACGTCTGTCAAACGGAATCGAAGTAACAAGCTACATTCCAGGAGAAGGTCATAACCTTCAGGAACATAGCGTTGTTCTGATCCGTGGAGGCCGTGTTAAAGACTTACCTGGTACAAGATACCATATCATCAGAGGTACTCTTGATACCGCAGGTGTCGCTAACAGAAAACAGGCTCGTTCCAAATACGGAGCTAAAAGACCTAAAAAATAAGATGAAAAGCTACGCTACGGCTGCTTAGCGGCATAGCGAAACAAAATTGACAATATCACAATACTATGTACGGTCATTCCATTTATACCCTGATGGTTGCGGGTGAAATAGAGGAATTTACCAGTGCGAACACATAGTCGACAGTACCTGTTTAACTGCTCAGGCTGTCATGTGAGTACCTAAGAGATAATCTATTGATTAAGGAGGGAAGTAACGTGCCACGTAAAGGACATACTCAGAAAAGAGACGTTCTGGCTGACCCGATGTACAATAACAAAGTGGTTACCAAACTTATCAATAACATCATGTTAGACGGTAAGAAAGGTGTAGCACAGAAAATTGTTTACGGTGCATTCGCCAGAATCGAAGAAAAAGCTGGTAAACCAGCACTTGAAGTTTTCGAAGAGGCTATGAACAACATCATGCCACTTCTTGAAGTAAAAGCTAGACGTATCGGTGGTGCTACTTATCAGGTTCCGATCGAGGTAAGAGCAGACAGACGTCAGGCACTGGCTCTTCGCTGGTTAACAATGTTCTCTCGTAAAAGAGGCGAGAAAACAATGGAAGAAAGACTTGCAAATGAGCTTTTAGATGCAATGAACAACACAGGTGCATCCGTTAAGAGAAAAGAAGACATGCACAAGATGGCTGAGGCAAATAAAGCATTTGCTCACTATCGCTTCTAATATAGGAGGAAAATCCATTGGCTAAAGAGGGAAGAGAATATCCATTAGAGCGTACCAGAAATATTGGTATTATGGCTCATATCGATGCGGGTAAAACAACTCTTACAGAACGTATCCTGTATTATACAGGTGTCAACTATAAGATTGGTGATACTCATGAAGGTACTGCTACCATGGACTGGATGGAACAGGAGCAGGAAAGAGGTATCACCATTACTTCCGCAGCTACCACATGTCACTGGACTCTGGAAGAACAGACAAAACCGAAAAAAGGTGCTCTGGAACATCGTATCAACATCATTGATACCCCAGGTCACGTAGACTTTACTGTAGAGGTAGAACGTTCTCTGCGTGTACTGGACGGTGCTGTTGGTGTGTTCTGTGCAAAAGGTGGTGTAGAACCACAGTCTGAAAACGTATGGCGTCAGGCTGACACATACAATGTACCTCGTATGGCATTCATCAACAAGATGGATATCCTGGGTGCAGATTTCTACAATGCTGTAGATCAGATTAAAACAAGATTAGGAAAAAATGCAATTTGTCTTCAGCTGCCAATCGGTAAAGAAGATGAATTCAAAGGAATCATCGACCTGTTCGAGATGAAAGCTTACATCTACAACGATGATAAGGGAGATGATATCTCTGTAACAGATATTCCGGAAGATATGCAGGACGAAGCAGAACTGTATCATACAGAACTGGTAGAGAAAATCTGCGAGCTGGATGACGATCTGATGATGGAATATCTGGAAGGTGAAGAACCTTCTGTAGAAGCAATGAAAGCAGCACTGAGAAAAGGTACATGCGAGTGTACAGCTGTTCCGGTTTGCTGTGGATCTGCTTACAAAAACAAAGGAGTTCAGAAACTTCTGGATGCTATCCTGGAGTTCATGCCGGCTCCTACAGACATTCCGCCTATCGACGGAACTGATCTGGACGGAAACGAAGTTGTTCGTCATTCTTCTGATGATGAACCGTTCTCCGCACTGGTATTTAAGATCATGACTGACCCGTTCGTTGGTAAACTGGCATACTTCCGTGTATACTCAGGAACCATGAACTCCGGTTCTTATGTATTAAATGCTACAAAAGATAAAAAAGAACGTGTAGGACGTATCCTGCAGATGCATGCGAACAAACGTCAGGAGCTGGACAAAGTTTACTCCGGAGATATCGCAGCAGCGATCGGATTCAAGTTCAGTACTACCGGTGATACCATCTGTGATGATCAGCATCCGGTAATCCTGGAGTCCATGGAATTCCCGGAACCAGTTATCGAGCTGGCTATCGAGCCTAAGACAAAAGCTGGACAGGGTAAACTGGGTGAAGCTCTGGCAAAACTGGCAGAAGAAGATCCTACCTTCCGTGCACATACCAACCAGGAAACTGGTCAGACAATCATCGCTGGTATGGGTGAGCTGCATCTGGATATCATCGTTGACCGTCTGCTGAGAGAATTCAAAGTAGAAGCTAACGTTGGTGCTCCTCAGGTTGCATACAAAGAGACCATCACAAAACCGGTTGATGTTGAGCACAAATATGCAAAACAGTCCGGTGGTCGTGGACAGTATGGTCACTGTAAAGTTAAATTTGAGCCAATGGATGCAAACGCAGAAGAAACTTACAAATTCGAATCTACCGTAGTTGGTGGTGCTATTCCGAAGGAATATATCCCGGCTGTAGGCGAAGGTATCGAAGAAGCTATGAAGTCCGGTATTCTGGGCGGATTCCCTGTAGTAGGTGTTCATGCGAACGTATACGATGGTTCTTACCATGAAGTCGATTCTTCTGAAATGGCATTCCATATTGCCGGATCTATGGCATTCAAGGAAGCTATGCAGAAAGCATCTCCTGTACTGCTGGAGCCTATCATGAGAGTCGAAGTTACTACTCCGGAAGATTACATGGGTGATGTTATCGGTGATATCAACTCCCGTCGTGGTCGTATCGAAGGTATGGAAGATATCGGTGGTGGAAAAATGATCCGTGGATATGTTCCGCTGGCTGAGATGTTCGGTTACGCAACAGACCTTCGTTCCAGAACTCAGGGACGTGGTAACTACTCCATGTTCTTTGACAGATATGAACCAGTTCCGAAGTCTGTTCAGGAAAAAGTTCTGTCTGCTAAAGCAAAATAATAACGCCTTACTATCAGGCGCCCGTAATTGCTGAAATTATGGAAATATGACTTGCAAATATCCTTGATTTGCAATATAATCAAGGATAGCAGGTCTAATAATATAGTAAATTAAAATTTTGCCGTAAGGCGCAAGTTTTAAGGAGGAAAATTAATAATGGCTAAAGCTAAATTTGAAAGAAGCAAACCACATTGTAACATTGGTACCATTGGACACGTTGACCATGGTAAAACTACTCTGACTGCAGCTATTACAAAAACTCTGCACGAAAGACTGGGTACAGGTGAAGCTGTAGCATTCGAAAATATCGATAAAGCTCCAGAAGAAAGAGAACGTGGAATCACAATCTCTACTGCTCACGTTGAGTACGAAACAAACAAACGTCACTATGCACACGTTGACTGCCCAGGCCATGCTGACTACGTTAAAAACATGATCACTGGTGCTGCTCAGATGGATGGTGCTATCCTGGTTGTAGCTGCTACAGATGGTGTTATGGCTCAGACAAAAGAGCACATCCTGCTGTCTCGTCAGGTAGGTGTTCCTTACATCGTTGTATTCATGAACAAATGTGATATGGTAGACGATGAAGAACTTCTGGAACTGGTAGACATGGAAATCCGTGAGCTGCTGAACGAGTACGAATTCCCGGGAGATGACACTCCAATTATCCAGGGATCTGCTCTGAAAGCTCTGGAAGATCCGAACAGCGAATGGGGCGACAAAATCCTGGAACTGATGGATGCTGTAGACAGCTACATTCCGGATCCTCAGCGTGATACTGACAAACCGTTCCTGATGCCTGTAGAAGACGTATTCACAATCACTGGTCGTGGTACTGTTGCTACTGGTAGAGTAGAGCGTGGTGTTCTGCATCTGAACGACGAAGTTGAAATCCTGGGTGTTAAAGAAGACGTTAAGAAAACAGTTGTAACTGGTATCGAAATGTTCCGTAAACTGCTGGATGAAGCACAGGCTGGTGATAACATCGGTGCTCTGCTGCGTGGTGTTCAGAGAACAGAAATCGTTCGTGGACAGGTTCTGGCTAAACCAGGTTCTGTAACATGCCACAAAAAATTCACAGCTCAGGTTTACGTTCTGACAAAAGATGAAGGTGGACGTCATACTCCGTTCTTCAACAACTATCGTCCGCAGTTCTACTTCAGAACAACTGACGTAACAGGTGTTATCAGCCTGCCAGAAGGTACAGAAATGTGCATGCCTGGTGATAACGTAGAAATGACAATCGAACTGATCCATCCGATCGCTATGGAACAGGGTCTGACTTTCGCTATCCGTGAAGGTGGACGTACTGTAGGATCAGGCCGTGTTGCTTCTATCATCGAGTAATCACTGATTAGCAGATAAAATTATATATATCGTTATCGTAAGATAACATTGTGTCCAAACGTAAGATACCCCGGAACCGTAAGGTTTCCGGGGTTTTTCTGTACTCTAAGAAAAGAATTGTTCGTAAATTTATCAGATTAGAAACAGTGAAATGTTTATCAGCAAGATGAAATACGGATAAATTTAAAATTGAAAAATAAGGCTTGCGGTGCCAAAACGGTGCCAAAAAGAAACTCCTGCGAATGTTTGCTATTATGGCAAGTTACAATTATATGATGAGTGCTGATGAAGTGGCACAGGATCGTTCATTTACACTTTTGTATATATTGGAATAGCACTTTAGAAAACACTATGGTAAAATAAAGTGAAGAAAAATCGGAATTGACAGAGGTAATGAACTAGAGCGTGTCTGAAAAATCATTTCCGCAATCTGCAAGCCCCACTTTGCGGTATATTTTACCCTCATTCGGTTGCCGTAGCCCGCTACGTCGCCCTTATTCGGATAAAATCTCCCACAAACTGGGACTCGCAGCTCACGAAAAGCCTTTTTCAGACACGCTCTAGGTCTTAACGAAGAGGAGAAATAGTTGATAAAGAGAGGTGCATATGCTATGCCAGGTATACTCGTGGTTGAAGATGATGAAA
>JAHZFO010000022.1:0-31533 GCA_019421285.1 Clostridiales bacterium | reverse complement strand
ATAAAAAAAGACTTCTGGCATTGGTGCTTTGCATGGTCGTTGCCATAAGCAACAGCAGCTTCATATTCGCATCCGAGACCGGACAGACCGAATATCCGCAGGAAGTTCAGACCCAGGACGAAGCCGTTGCCGATGACATGGACGTGGCTGCCTACGCAGCAGATGAAGACCAGGCAGTAGCCGACGAACAACCCGCAGCCGTGGAACAGGTTGCCACAGAACCGGTCGCAGAATCGGAAGTAGCCGCCGAGACCCAGGCAGCCCAGCCGGTAGCGGAAGCACCTGCAGCAGAACAGCCGACAACAGAGGCACCTGCAGCAGAGACACCGGCAGCCCAGAAACCTGCAGCTGTACCGACCGAGGAGACAGCTCCCGCAGCAGAAAATGCTACGGCGGAAACTCCTGAGAAAGATGCAACACAGGCGGAAGCTGAAAACCAGCAGCTCACATGGAGTCAGGATGTTGGAGATACAACCGTTAACGTAACTGCAGAAGCAGGAGCACTTCCCGCAGACGCACAGCTTTCCGTAACAGAGATCACTTCAGAAGACGAAGTAAAGGAAATCGAAAAAGCAGTAGAAGAAAAAGCGATCGAAGAACAGTTTTCCATCAAGAATATCTTCTCCTACGATATCAAATTCCTGGTAAACGGTTCTGAAGTACAGCCAAACACTCCGGTCCAGGTCAGCGTAGACACCCCGGAGATCACATCCGGTGAGGATGCGGCAGTACTGCATGTAGATAACAATAATGTAGCGGAAGACATGAACGGTGCTGTTGATGGAGAAGGAAAAGTTGTATTCGATGCTCCGCATTTTTCAAAATATGTCATTGTACAGAAAGGTGGAGCAGAAGTTACTGTTACCATAGAGCACTATGATAAAACAGCCAACGAAAAGATATATGCAGATGATGTATTGAAACTTCCAATCGGAGGAAAAATCAACGATTATACGAAAGCAACAAATTGGGACGTTACAAGCGTTACGAAAGTAGAAAAGGGCACAGACGGAACTGAAACAACAACGCCGGTAGATACTGAGAAGGAACTTTCAGTTACCAAAGATTGTACGATTAAAGTATATTACACTCCTAAAAATAAGGAGTTCGATGGCGCTACAACATTTTATGATTATACTGTAAAAGCTGCAACAGACAAAGAAAATACATATTATTCGTTTAATATGCTTGGTGAGGCCCCAAAAGGTGGAAAAAAATTAACAGCAGGAACTTACTCACAAAACTATTCGCAGTACCAATATGAGATTCCAATTGGTTCCCATGATGCCAATAAATATACGAATGGTAAGGACGTTGTAAAAGGCATTGTCAAAGGGTTGAATGAGAAAGGTGAGGTTGAATTTAATTATCCGGAACCAGGTTTCTTCAAGGACTCGGATGCTACTTATACCGTAAAAAAATACGGTATCTTTAAGGAAACCAGATATCTTCGAAAAGTTTACAGAGATTTAAAGCTGGGTTTTGACCAAAAGGGAGATACCTACACGTTAGAAAATGTGAAAGACCAAGAAGGTAACATACTTGATACCGCAGGAGCTAATTTTTATCCGTTGGAAGGTGAACGGAAGCTCAGCTATGAAAACTCCGAAACAGCACAAAATTATTTCTTTGGAATGCGGTATGATGTTTCGTTTAAGATCGGCGATTATGTAGGACCGATGAATTATGAATTTACCGGAGATGATGATTTATGGGTGTTGCTCAATGGTAAAGTGGTTCTGGATCTTGGTGGAATTCATCAGGCAGTTAGCGGAACTGTTGATATATGGGATGAATTAGGAAAAACAGCTGATGAGCTTACTCCTGAAGAAAAAGAAAAAGAACGTACATTAACCGTTCTGTACATGGAACGAGGTGCCGGAGAATCAAATTGTAAGATGAAATTCACCCTTCCGTCAGCAAGTATAGCGGAAGTTAGTCAGGTTCCGATGGCTGAATTGAACCTTCAAAAGGTTAACAAAGAGAACAAAGGATTAGAGGGTGCCAGATTTACTTTAGTAAATGATGAAACAGGCGAAACGCAGACTGCAAGTTCCGTAGGAGAAAATGGTAATGTGAAATTTACCAAACTTCGCGTAGGAACTTATACATTACGTGAAGATGCTGCACCTAGCGGATATATTCCGTCCTTGGACAGCTGGATTGTAAAAGTTGAATTAGACAGCAACAATACAGCTATAGCAACCTTATATCTGTCGGATGGAACCACACCATATACAGGCAAAGAAGGATCTTATTACCAGATCCTGAACATGACAAAAGAAGAACTGATAAACAGTTCGCTTGACTATAATAAGACAGCAAAGGTAATCGATTGGGATAAACGTACCTATCAGATTGATATTACTGCAGCTTCCAAATTAACATCAACTACTTCGACAGAACAGGCTGCGGTAGCAGATGTAATGATGGTTTTTGATACATCGGGTAGTATGTTGTATGACGATGAAGATTATGATTCTAGTGGGTTTAAGCGTGTCGGAGAATATAAGAGCTGTAAAGATTCTTTAGATACAACCAAGGTTTATTATTACGGCAAAGAAATTGTGAATGTCAACTATAAAAATTGGTCTTATGAAAATGCAAAACAACCAATGATATATCTTAATGGAAATTGGATGTATTATAATGGTACTTCATGGCAAACAATTTCAGATAACGCGACAACAAAGGTTTATACGATTGATAGTAGTTTAACCGGCTTAAAGGAAGCAGCTTCTGCTTTCACTACATCAATGGCAGCTTCTTCTGCCAAGAGCAGAATCGGTATAGCAACATTTAATTCAGTTGGAAATCTTGTGAATGGCCTCACAACAATTGGAAGTAACAAAGACAACTTAGTGAAGAAAATCAGTAGTATCTACGCATCAGGTGGAACATCTCCACAGCTTGGTTTAAATCTTGCATTGGAACAACTAGAAAGCAACAAGCAAGAAAACGTCCCACGTTATGTGATCTTATTCACAGATGGAGATCCGTCCGATGATAATGATAGAGAAAAGTCTGAATTGCAAGCTGAAAAGCTCAAAGAAAAAGGCATTACCGTTTACACAATTGGCTTGAAGCTTACTGATAAAACCAAGAAATGGTTGGAAGATGAAATCGCATCTGAAGGCTGTGCATATTCTGCTTCGAATATTGAAGGATTGAAAACTATTTTCAAAAATATCCAGACAACCATAACACACTATCAGGATATGAAGAATGCCCAGATAAAAGATGTGATCGATCCTAGATTTATTATACTGGATGATTCTGGAAATTCAATTACTTCCGATTATCCTGGAATTGATAATGGTATCACGTTAAAGAATGGTGGAACGGTATATTATGATAAAACTACTGGTAATCAGTACATTGTTTGGAATGAACAGACAATTCCGAATAGTAAGAATGGAAGTTGGAATAAGTCAATTACTGTAAAAGCCAAAGATGACTATATCGGCGGAAACAATGTAGCTACCAATATTTCACCAGATTCCAAAATCTCTACCGGATATGGAGACGCAGTTCTTCCACAGCCTAAGGTAAATGTAAAAGCCGAACTGAAGGTTAAAGACAAAGCAGTTACAATCTATAAAGGTGATAGCCTTCCGGATACAAGCACTGTATTGAATGAAATGTTTGATCTTGCAGGAAATACTACTAAATACAATATTTCGAAAGATAGTTTCACAATCAAATGGTACAGTGATCCGGAATGCACAACTGATGTTGCAAATTTAACCGCAGATGGGGATGCTACATATTATCTGAAGGTAAGTTATAATGCTGGAGAACCGTCAATCAAAAGTACTGCAAATACTAACGGCAAGATAGCCGGTGATGCAGATCATATTGTAGATGCAGTAAATGAACAAGATTCAGCAAAACTGTATGGTGTTTATACAATTAAAGTTATATCAGGTGAAATCCAGATCACGAAAAAACTGGAAGGTACACTGGATACTGATTGTACATTCAACTTCAGTATTAAAAACAAGTCTGGAGAAGAAATCAAGAAGGTTTCAATTACGGTTCCGGCAAATTCGGATGAAGCCACATATGTTGGTGATGAATTAAAGAATCTGCCTCGTGGAACTTATACCGTAAGTGAAGAAGATTCCAATGGATATGTATTGACTGATTATCAGGTTGGTGACAGTACAAACTGTAGAAATACTTCTGATACTCAGAATGAGAGTGTCACATTCAAACTTGGGTATGAGAAAACAGCTGGTAGTGATGATAAAGATGTAGATGTTATAAAAAATAACACCTACAACCCAAAGGATGGAGGAACTCTTGGAAGCGTTACCTTTACGAATGAAAAGGCAACGACAGCCTGGGATATTGTAAAAGTCAGCACTAGCGGAAATGATGTTCACCTGCAGGGTGCAGAGTTTGCCTTAAAGAAAGACGGAGAAAAGGTATATACCGGTACATCAGATAATACTGGAAAAATTATCTGGAAAAAAGATGGAAATGTCGTGACAAGTCTTGAAAAGGGTGAATATACACTCAAAGAGACAAAAGCTCCTACAGGTTATGTATTAAGCGATGAGGAGTGGACTATTAAAATAACAAAAGGTGGAAGTCTTGTAAGCTATACCACAAATAAGTCTCAAAGTGAAATTGAGAAGAGTGAGATTACCGAATCAGACGAAACACTCCACCTGTACTTCAAAAACGAAGTAGTTTACGATCTTCCATCCACCGGTCACACCGGAATCTTTAACATCATGATGAGTGGAATCCTGCTGATGTTCGCAGGTATTCTGATCATATACAAGATGAAAGGCAAGGAGGTGCTGAAAAAATAAGGAAACTTAATATTTCAGTGGCCTCCGAGCCACAACAATGATTTCCAGTGCAAATAAAAGAAGAGAATGGCACTGAAAATAAAAGAGAGGAAAAAAAGAAAAGGAGAAAATCATATGAGTAAAGTGAAAAGAATCTTATCAGTGATTATGGCGATGGTAATGGTACTGGCTATGAGCGTACCGACATTCGCAGCAACAAAAGATACTGCAACCATTACAGTAGATAATGCAGGTAGTGCAACATTAACTTACGCACAGGTAATTAAAGCGGATCAGTCGACAAAAACCGGATGGAACTTCGTAAATAAAGCCGTTGCTCAGGCGTATATGACAGCGTTTGGAGTAGTAGATGCGCAGGCAGCGATTGAGGCAATGATTCCAGCTGAGAACGTTGATGCAAACAAATTAGGTGCAGCACAGGCAAGTGCAGCAAATAGTGTAACATTTGTACCTATGACAAATCCACAGTCTGTAGATGCAGCAGGTGTTTATCTTGTGAAAGCAGCAGAAGCGGGTTATACTTATAACCTGATGAGTGCGTATATTGGATTTGGTGAAGTTACTATCACTGGAGAAGCAGGTGACGTAAAATATGATTATCCATCTTTAGTAGATGCAAAACTTACAGCAAAGAAAACATCAATCAAAGTAGAAAAAGAAGCAGTTGATACAGATAATGTAGTAGCAACTGGCGCTATCCTTACTTATAAAGTAACAACAAACGTTCCATTTATCGCACCAACAGATGCTGATAAAACTTTCTGGGCATATGATGAATTAACAGGTGCTGAATATACGAATAAGGAAGAAGCAACAATCACTCTTAACGGAAAAGATGTTACAGAAACATATCCGATTACTTGGGAAACAACAAAATTCAGTGTAAACTTAGATAGCATGATTAATGATGCTAATAGTAATGCCGGAAAAGAAGTAGTAATTACTTACAAAGTAAAAGTAACATCTGAAAATGACATTATCACGAACAAAGCTACAGCAGGACATAAAGGAACAGCAGATTTCGGAAGTACAGAAATCAATGTTTATCAGGGTAATATTACATTAACAAAGACTGGTGAAAATGATGTTAAACTTGCAAAGGCCGGTTTTGAAGTAAGAAAAGATAGCAAAGAATCTGTTGCTTTAACATTCAAAAAACTCGCTGATGGCGTATACAAATACGATCCAGAAGGTGATTTAACAGAAGTTTTCACTACAACAGACGGTACAGTAAAAGTTCAGGGTCTTGATATTGGAACATACTACTTTAAAGAGAAAACAGCTCCAAAAGGATATTCTGTAAATCAGGATCAGTCTAAAGCAACATTAGCAGTAGAAGGCGGTAAAGCAGCTGCAGTCCTTACAGCTAAGACTTCCATGACAGATACCAAACTTAACGCTCTGCCATCCACCGGTGGTATCGGTACAACAATCTTCACAATCGGAGGTTGCGCGATCATGATCGTAGCAGCTGGTCTGTTCTTCGCAACAAGAAGAAAAACTCAGAAATAATGAACAATAAGGAACCCCGTACACTCTTATGAGGAACGGAAGAACCCATGAAAACGGGGCGGCTCGCCCGCCCCGTTTTTGATAAAAAAGCATTACATAACAGCATATAGTTTTTAGCATAAAAGTTGAATAAGATACAACAGTAAGGAGAGCCCGGATGAAGAAAAAATTATCAATTATATTAGCAGGAATTTTGTTTTTAGCCGGTTTGTCCTTGTTGCTGTATCCGCTGGTGGCAAACCAGTGGAATAACTACAGACAGAGCAAACTGATCTCAGAGTATGAGACTGTAGTGAAGGACGAATCAAGGAAAGGAACCATTAATTATGAAAAGGAATGGGAGCGGGCCAATGCTTATAACCAGTCGCTTCTTCCAAGCATCCTTCCCGATTCTTTCGCAATCGCAGCAGCATCCGATAAGCCCGGTGAGGAATATATGTCCTGTCTGAACATCCTGACAGATGAGATGATGGGATATGTGGAAGTGCCGAAGATCAATATCAAGATCCCGATCTTCCACACCACTTCGGAAGAAGTACTCAGCAAAGGAGCCGGTCATCTGGAAGGAAGTTCCCTTCCGGTAGGTGGCGAGAATACCCATTCTGTAATCTCTGCACACCGCGGTCTTCCAAGTGCCAGTCTTTTCACAGACCTGGATCAGCTGGAAGACGGAGATCATTTTCTGATCCGTGTACTGGATCAGACACTTTGCTACGAAGTGGATCAGATTCATATCGTGGAACCGGAGAATACCAGTGATCTGGCAGTGGAGCCGGGACAGGATCTGGTAACTCTTCTGACCTGTACTCCATACGCGGTCAACACGAAACGTCTTCTGGTAAGAGGTCACCGGGTACCATACGAGGAGGAGACC
Source organism: Clostridiales bacterium (assembly GCA_019421285.1). Taxonomy (GTDB): domain Bacteria; phylum Bacillota; class Clostridia; order Lachnospirales; family Lachnospiraceae; genus Oliverpabstia; species Oliverpabstia tarda. The sequence continues at coordinate 24,324 of JAHZFO010000022.1, read as the reverse complement.
ATCAAGGAAGAGGAGAAAGAATCACCGATGAGCCTGTATACCAATTATCTGCTCTGGGTACTGGTCGGCTTGGCGGTAACCGCAGTACTGATCATTTTCTTATGGCAGTATGACAAGCGGTATAAGAAAAAAATAGCAGCAAAGCAGGCAGCAACAGACGTGACAAAGAACGATGTTTCTGACCGGAAAGAGGAATAAGATGAAAAGAAAAATATCAGGAATTCTCTTCGGTCTGTTGTTTTTGATAGGTTTTGGGATCCTTGCCTACCCCACGGTATCCAACCAGTGGAATACCTACCGGCAGAGCCGGCTGATCAGCAATTATGAGCAGGTAGTCAGCGATATGCAGCCGGAGGATTACACGAAAGAGTGGGAAGCGGCGAGAGAGTTCGACAGTACTCTGGTACAGAATAATATATATGGTGATGTGTTCGGCAGTGATGATGTGGATATGAAGGACACAGACTACTGGAAGGTTCTGAATGTGGCAGGTGATGGCGTGATGGGGTATCTCTCCATCCCGAAGATCAATAGCAAGCTTGCCATCTACCACGGAACCGCGGAGGATGTTTTGCAGACGGGGATCGGTCATATGAATGGCACATCCCTTCCCATCGGCGGAGAGAGTACCCACAGTGTACTTGCCGCTCACAGAGGTCTTCCGGCAGCCAGATTATTTACAGATATTGACCAGTTGAAGCAGGGGGATATGTTTTATATCCATGTACTGGATGAGACGATGGCATATCAGGTAGACCAGATTCTGGATATGGTAGATAAAGATGATCACGAGACACTGGAGGAGGCACTGCAGATCCAGGAGGGGGAAGATCAGGTGACCTTATTCACCTGTACTCCATATGGTGTCAATTCCCACCGGCTTCTGGTCCGGGGAACGAGAGTTCCGTATAACGGCGAGGAAGAAGTGGAGAGTACACCGGTAGACAGCATGTTGCGTGCCATCCAGAATTATTATATGTTATACTTAATCTTAGGATTAGCAGTGACACTGCTTGTGATACTGATCATGAAGTTCCTGTTTGACCGGAAGAATAAGAAACGTTCCGGTAAGACGGATGATATGTCGAAGGAGGGATAGAGGTGACTATGAAAAAGAGAATAAAAACCGCAGGGGCACTGACCCTTGCAGCAATAACTGTTTTATCAGCAGCCGGTTTATCCAGTGTATATGGTGCTCTCGGAGTAGAGACAGATAAGAAGTGTTCTCTTACATTTACATTGGACGGCACGGAGTTCGATGAACTTCGTAGCCTGAAGATTCCGGTGGATGTGTACAAGGTAGCGGACATTACAGAAGAAGCACAGTATGATACAACAGGCTATGCGGACTTTTCCGGTCTGGGACTGGAGAATATAAGCAGTACCACATCCGCAGAGGAATGGGCGCAGATGGCTGAGAAAGCTATGCAGATCGTAACAGATAAGGGAACAGCACCAACCAAAAAAGTGCAGGTTGCAAAACCGGCAGGCGTAGCAGAATCCACCGGTGTGATTAGTGATCTGGAAACAGGTATGTATCTGGTACAGGCCGAGACCGTACAGACCAGCGAGTATACTTATGATTTCACTCCGTATCTAGTATCTCTGCCGAATAACTATTATTCCAAAGAAAACCCGGATGACACCTGGGTATACGATGTGACAACCGGTATGAAACCACAGCAGACACAGCGTTACGGGGATCTGGAGATTGTTAAGAATCTGACAGAGTACAATGCTTCTCTGAAGGATGCACTCTTTGTCTTCCAGGTAGAAGGAACCAGAAACGGTGAGCAGGTCTACAGCGATGTAGTTTCTGTTACGTTTAACCAGGCAGGTGAAAAATCAGTTCTGGTGAAACATCTTCCGGCAGGAACACAGGTTACTGTAAAAGAAGTGTACGCAGGCGGAAGCTACACCAACACTTCCGGTAACACACAGGAGACAGTGATCGTTGCCGATGGAGTTACAGATCATCCGGCAAGCGTCAGCTTTACCAATACGTACAACGGAAAACTGATTCCGGGAACCGGTATCGTGAACCATTTTGAGAATAAGGACGGCGAGTGGAGCTGGGAACAGCAGACAGATGAACCCGCCAGTGCTAATTAGGGAAAGGGGTGCAGGATATGAGAAAATTAAGTAAAAAAAGTCTTTGCCTTGCAGCCGCAGCCCTGACACTGACAGCGGGGATCAGCGCAGGAACAGCGATGGCGTATTTTACCACTTATGCGGAGGCTTCCGGTAATGTAACCCTGAATATGGGATTTACGGAGACAACGCCTACAGAGGAATTCAGTAACTGGACCAAACATGTGACCGTGAAGAATACCGGTGATTTTGCTTGTTTTGTCCGTGTAAAAGCACTGGCAGGAGAAAAATATCAGGATGGCTTGCAGTACAGTGATTCCGATGGAAAGTGGACACCGGGAGAGGATGGCTATTATTATTACAGTGGGCCGGTCGCTCCGGGAGAGAGCAGTTCGGTTCTGGATATCAAGATCGACAGCAAGGATACAGAAGACAGTTTTAATGTAGTCGTCGTTCAGGAATCCACAAAGGTTTTATATAATGAAAAGAACGAACCGTACGCAGACTGGACACAGATCGCTGATACCAGCGAGACAGCCGGAGAATAGGAGGGTGAGAGATGAGTAAGAAAAAGAGAATGCCCCTTGGGGGACTGACCGTGGCTCTTCTTTCCGCTTCTGTGGTATTGCTGGCAGGAAGTACGGTGGGAAGTGCCAGAGCGGCATTGACTTATTACAGTGAGAACTATGGCGCACAGGTAGAGGTTTCCAATATCGGTGTCAGCCTGGTGGAAAATGACAAGGTGATCAGCAAGAGAGATTACGCATCCAACGGAAAATGGGATGAGGCAACAGGTGATCTGCTGACAGGTCTGAAAGAAGAAAAGATCGTACCGGGAAAACAGTACGAGGAAGCGATCAAGGTGACAAACAGTGGTTCCATCGACAGTTATGTCCGTGTGATCCTGAAGAAGAGCTGGACGAATAAAGAGGGTGCGAAAGATACCACGCTTTCCCCGGATCTGATCGATCTGAATCTGAAAGAGGGAAGTGGCTGGGTAATCGATAAGAATGCATCTACAAAAGAGAGAACCATTCTTTATTATACAGGTATCCTTCCGGCAGGAAAAAGCACACCGGCACTCAGCGATACGCTGACGATCGACGGCAGCATCGCTACCAAGGTAAAACAGGATGTCACAGAAAAAGACGGTTATAAAACCATCACCACAACCTATGCCTATGATGGTTATAATTTCCAGCTTGAAGCCGAAGCAGATGCAGTACAGACCCACAACGCACAGGATGCCATCAAGAGTGCCTGGGGTGTGGATGTAGACGTAGACGGCAATGGCAATATCAGCTTACGATAGGAGGGTGCAGAATATGAAAAAAAGAATTTTGTGCCTTGCCATGGCAGCGATCATGGCCGTAGGCATACATACAACAGCATTTGCAGAGACACTGCAGGGCGGTTCTGACTGGAAGGTAGAATTCAACGGTTCTAAGATGAGCAGTAATTTTACTTCCGCAGACATGAAGAAAGATATCTTCCAGTTACAGCCGGGAGATACCATGGAACTTCAGGTAGGACTGAAGAACACCAGTGAGAAAGATGCAGACTGGTATATGACCAACGAAGTATTAAAATCTCTGGAAGACAGCCAGAGCATCGCAGAAGGCGGCGCATATGGTTATAAGCTGACTTATGTGGGACCGGATAAGAAAGAAACCGTATTATACGACAGCGAAACCGTAGGCGGTGAGGATGCCACGAAGGGTGAAGGTCTTCACCAGGCTACCGATGCACTGGAGAAGTATCTGTATCTGGATCGTCTCTCCAAAGGTGATGTAGCTTCTGTGCATCTGACAGTAAAGCTGGACGGTGAGACACAGGGAAATGATTATCAGGATACACTGGCAAGTCTTCAGATGAGCTTCGCAGCTGATCCGGTGACGGTGACAACCGTGACGAAGAAGGGCGAAGATAAAGTTGTCAATAAGACAGTGACCAAGACAGTGCAGACACCGACAAAGAATGTTGTGAGATCCCCGAAAACAGGTGATACCACTCAGATCCTTGCCATCAGTGCGGTAGCGCTGGCAAGCGGTGTGATTCTTCTGATTCTGGCAGTGGTACTGATTAAGAAGCGAAAAGAGGAGAAAGGAGAGGGTCAGAGATGAAAAAAATGTATAAGATAGCCACAGTTCTTCTGGCCTTTTGTTTTCTGCTTGGATCGGTTCCTATGAGTGTTAAGGCAGAGGATTATAAGTATCAGGTAACGATATTCAGCGGTAAGCAGGGATCCTTTTCCGGAACTGCAGGTCTGATAGTAAAGGGAGCAGACTACAGTGTTTCCAATACTGCAGATGCCATCGTGATCAAAGATCTGAATCCCGGAGATACCGTAAGTTTTGAAGCAAGATCCGGTGCAGTAGCGCTGGATAAGGACAGCAAGTATTATGTGCAGGGTATTCGTATCAGTGGACGTGATAATAATGCCGCAGTAGAGAATTCTTCTTTTGAAGTAACCGGAGACCAGGAATACGTAGTAGCATACGGAATCAAAGGCGATCAGGTAGCTTACACCATCAATTATCAGGATGCCAACGGCAACAAGCTGGCAGACAGCCAGACCTTCTATGGTAATGTAGGTGACAAACCGGTGGTTGCATATACCTATATCGATGGTTACACACCGGAGTACAGAAACCTGACCAAGACCTTATCTGCCAATGCTGCAGAGAACGTATTTACCTTTCAGTATCTGCCATATGAGACCGTAACCGTGACAACACCGGGACAGACCATCACCAACACCACCGAGCAGACAGTTACCGTACCTGGAGGTACAACAACTACAACCGGTGGTACTACCGGAACTACCGGTGGAACTACAGGCACAACCGGTGGCACAGGAACCAATGCCAATGGCGGTAACGCAGCAGGCACAACCACCGGAAACGGTGATGCCCAGGGCACAGATGCCACAGGCGGAACAGGCAATGGTGGACCTGGCAATGGAACGGATAATCAGGGTGCAGAGGGTACTGAGAATGCCGGAACCAATCAGGATGCACAGGGTAACGAAGACACCACCACCATCGGTGATGAAGAGACACCAAGAGCAGACCAGGATCTGAAAGATCTGGACGATGAGGATGTACCGAAAAGTAACAAAGACCTGGATGGCAATAAGAAAGTAAAGAAGAGCCTTCCTCTGGTAGCCGGCGTTGGTATCGGCGTAGCAGCACTTGCAGCACTGGCAGCAGGTATTGTGATCGTCAGAAAACGTGTACACAGATAATCAGACAGTGGAAAGAACAGTGAAACTGCTGTATGGAGTAAAAACAAAACTCCATACGGCAGTTTTTTATTACACGGAGTGAACAGTAACGCGAAGGGTATTTTGTATACAATAACATATAAAGAAGACTTGCTTTCTTTTACGTAATGTATTAGAATATGCATGTATATTTCGCGGAAGGAACGAAAATCATATTTTCCGTGAAAGTGTAATATAAGGCAGGAAAGCGGTTGTCTTAGGAGGAAGCAGACCCAAGTATGCAAACATGTGGAACGTGTATGAAGAACAAAAAATTGAAGACACAACAGGTTTTGTATGTAAAAATGTTCGGTGATTTTTCCCTGGAATACCAGGGGATATCTTTGATCGCAAAGAAGAAAAAAGAGACACAGTTTGCACAGGTGTTGCAGTTGATTTTCCATAGCGGAGAAAAGGGGATCAGCCGGGAACATCTGGAGAAGGTTTTGTTTGGTGAACGGACATTGGACGATGCGAATCATGCGATCCACAGTCTGATCTATAATATCAGAAAGAAACTGGAACAGACAGGTCTTCCGAAAGGAAAATATATTATTTCCAGAAGAGGAAGATTTTACTGGAACAAAGAGATTCCGTTTGAAGAGGATGCGCAGGTATTTGAAGAGTATTGCAGCAGAGCACGCAGGGCAGGGGACTGGGAGGAACAGCTTGAGCTGTGCTGGAAGGCTGTTTTGCTGTATAAAGGTGCCTTTCTTAAGGGTTCCGCGCAGGAAGGCTGGGTAAAAGCGGAACGGGAGCGTTATCAAACCATGTTTCGGGAGCTGGTGAAATATATGGCGGAACTTCTGCGGACAAAGAAGGCGTATATCCAGCTGGAGAAGCTGGGCCGGCATGTATCGAAAGCAGCGCCATATGAGGAAGGGGAACTGCTGGTGCTCGAGGCACTGACCGGTATGGGAAGAACGGAACAGGTAGAGATTCTGTATGGGGAAACCATGGAAAAGTATCGTCAGGTCTATATGGAAGAAGAACTGATCAAATTAAAGGATTTCCGGAGAAAAATTCAAGAACAGCTTGACCATCCGTATGATATACTGGATAATATACAGGAGAATATGACAGAACGGCTGGAAAAGGTGCAGGAGCCGTATCAGTGTAACTGGGTGGTGTTCCGGGAGATTTGTCATATGGTTGCACGTATGATAGAGCGAAGCGGACAACAGGTGCAGCTGATGTTATGTACTTTAACGGATATGGAGGAACATCCCATCAGATCCGATGAATGTGCAGAGGTACTGTCACGGTATATATGGGAAAGTATCTGCAGAAGTATTCGTGCGGGGGACGTAGTTACCCGTTACGGGAGGGGACAGTATCTGGTGCTTCTGATCAATACAAAACCGGAGGATTGTCAGGAGATCCAGAAACGCATCGATGTACAGTTCCGGAAGAAAAATACCGTGTATGAGATCCGGTACAACGTGAAGTCTGTCAGAAGTCTGAATAATGCAAAGGATGATCAGAGCCTGTCATAAGGTGTTTTTCGGGCAGGCATCGGTTCTGGTACAGGATATGGGAAAAAAGAAGAAAGAAAAAAGAGGGGCACTGGCAGGATGTGCCCGGGTCTGTAAGATATTCGGAACGGTCTGTCTGGTGGCAGTGATTCTTGTATGTCTGCCATTAACCCTTCCGCGGGTCTTCGGGTATGAGATCTATACAGTGATCAGTGGAAGTATGGAGCCGGCGATACCGGTGGGAAGTCTGGTCTATGTACAGCCGGGAGCACCGGAGGATGCCGAGACAGATGATGTGATCGCATTCCACAGTTCTATGGATACGGGAGCGATCATCACACACAGGGTTATCAAAAATGATATAGTAACCGGTCAGATCCACACCAAGGGTGATGCAAATGAAAAAGAAGATCTGTATCCGGTGGGCTATGATTATTACATGGGAAAGGTAGGGTATTCTGTTCCTGTGCTGGGACGGGTACTTGCATTTTTCGTGACTTTCCATGGTAAGATTGCAGCGGGAAGTCTGATCGGACTCGCGATTCTGTTACAGATCATCGGAGGAGTGCTGGACTCGGCGGATGAGAAGAAACAGGCAAAAAAAGAACAGGCAAAAATATCGCAGAAATAGCTTTGCGATGTCGGCAGAAAATAGTATAATAACAGTAGCTGTGAAAGATGAGACAGTTACTGAGAAAAGAAGGTAACCGGGGCAGCAGCCTGCAGTTACCTTCTGTGTTATAGAAAGAAGGACAGGTACGATGGGATTTAAAAAAGTTGATGTAAAAACACTGGAGATGAAACCTTTTGAGAAGATCGGTTCCGAATGGATGCTGATCTCCGCAGCAAAGGACGGAAAAGCCAATACAATGACCGCTTCCTGGGGCGGCATCGGCGTTCTGTGGGGCAAGAATGTGGCAACAGTATATATCCGCCCGCAGCGCCACACCAAAGAATTCGTAGATGCAGGTGATACATTTACCATCAGTTTCTTCGGTGGCGAGCACATGAAAGAGCTGGGCTACCTCGGCAAAGTCTCCGGCAAAGATGTCCCGGACAAGATCGAACAGTCCGGTCTGCATCTGACAGAAGTAGACGGTCAGCCGGGATTCGAAGAGGCCACACAGGTGCTGGTATGCAAAAAGCTTTACCATGACGAGATCAAACCGGAAAACTTCTATGAAACGGAAGAAGATGAAAGATGGTATCCGGAAAAAGATTATCATACCATGTACATCGCTGAGATCCGGGAGTGCTGGGTGAGAGAGTAAAGCAGAAAGAAAAACATACAATTGAAAAACAAATGTCCAGCGGAACATATACTGTTAACCAATATTTTACATGGAGAAGATTGTGAAATTAACCATTTTCATATATAATAAAATATATAATATGCCCGAAAAAGGGAATTTTAAGAAAATGTATATGGGGATGGAGGACGCTGTATGAAGAAGAGAAGAATATTCCGCAATCTGAACGACAAAGAGTTCGCCTGGGTGCTTTATGATGTGGGTAATTCGGCGTATACGATGCTGGCGTGTGCGCTGATACCTATCTGGTTTAAGGCGATGGCGATAGGGACAAAGCCGGGGCAGCTGACATCGGATCGGGCAACGGCTTATTACTCGATGGCGATTGCGGTGATCACGATCGTGGTTGCGTTGCTGGGTCCGGTGTGTGGAGCGATTTCTGATTATAAAGGCATGAAAAAGATCTTTTTTACCAGTACCGTTGCAGTGGGTGTCTGTGGGTGCATCCTGAATGGATTTGCCTGTCAGTGGATCGTATTTTTGCTCCTGTTTGCAGCAACCAAGATCTTTTACAATATGTCCCTGATGTTTTATGACTCGATGTTAAACGATATTACTACGGAAGAGCGGATGGACGAAGTTTCTTCTTATGGTTATGCATGGGGATATCTTGGATCGTGTATTCCGTTTCTGATCGCGCTGGTGGCTTATGTACTCGGACCGGATATGGTGGGTATCATTTCCGGTAAGTTATCCATGGCGATCGGGTTTGCGGTTACGGGGTTCTGGTGGTTTCTGGTGACGGTTCCGCTGATAAAGAATTATAAACAGATCAATTACGTGGAAAAGAAAGAACATGCAGTGAGAAGTGCGTTCCGCAGGATCTTTGAAACCATCCGGTTTATCGCAACAAAAGATAAAAAAGTATTTTTCTTTCTGATCGCATTCTTTCTCTACATCGATGGCGTGGGAACGATTATTGATAACTGTATCAATATCGGAACCGACCTGAACTTGAGTACTGTGGGACAGGTGATCTGTCTGCTGGCGACACAGGTTGTTGCATTTGGCGGTTCACTGGTATTTGCAAAATTGTCGAAGAAGTACGATACCGTGCAGCTGATCCTGGTATGCATTGCAGGGTATTTTATCGTCTGCCTGTATGCGCTGACCTTAAAGAATCTGATAGGTTTCAGTTTTCTGGCATTCGGTGTGGGATGCTTTCAGGGATCTATCCAGTCCCTGTCGAGATCGTACTTTTCCAAGATCATTCCACCGGATAACTCGGGAGAGTATTTTGGACTGTATGATATTTTTTCAAAAGGAGCATCTTTCCTTGGATCAGCTGTGATTGCAGGAGTAAAACTGGCTGGAGGAACCATTAATATTGCAGTGGCATCACAGGCAATCTTTTTCTTCCTCGGATTCATCTTCTTGAAGATCGCAGATGGAAAAGAGCGGAGGATTGTGGAAAGTAAATAAAGAGTATCAGAAGGAGATGCGGGAATAAAAAAGCTAATTACATATTGCAGCTATAAACAGCAGGAGTCTGAGGATCAGTAGAAGGATTCTCAGGCTCCTGTTATTTGTGCAAGGCAAGTGCGGCTCTGTGCATAATAGAAAGATAATTTTCATACAGTCAGGGGAGAAATGTGATAAGATAAAAAGTAACTATTCAATAGATAACTGTGAGGGTACTGAACAGTTGCGATAAAAAAGAAATCAGAGAGGGATATTTTCCGGAGTTTTCCGTCTAATCTATGTAAACAAAAAAAGCCGGCCGGCAAACCAACCAGAAAAGGTGGTGCAAAAGTGACAAAAGAACAATTAGGAAACTTGATCCTGGATTCCGAGAGGCAGATGTATTCTACTGCAAAATCCATGTTATACAGCGATCAGGACTGTGCAGATGCCATACAGGAGACGATTGTAAAGGCATTTTCCGGAGTGCATACACTGCGAAATGACAAATATGCAAAAACATGGCTGATGCGGATCCTGATCAATGAGTGTTATACCATCCTGAGAAAGACAAGTAAGGTGATTTCTCTGGACGAGATGTGTGAGACGACAGAGCTTGCAGCGGATGAAAAGAGTGACTACAGCGATCTGTACAAAGCAGTAGGCTCTCTGAAAGAAGATCTGCGGATGCCGGTGATTCTGTATTATATTGAGAATTTTAACATCAGAGAGATTGCGCAGATTATGGATATCAGCGAAGGAGCCGTACAGAAGAGACTGGCCAGAGCAAGAGGAAAATTACGACAGGATCTGCAGGAAAGTGAGGCGTGGACATGAGATTAGAAGAGATGAAAAACAATATCCCGGAAACTCCCGATTTTATTCATAAGATGGTACAGGAAGAAGTCAACAGACAGCTGCAGGATACCAAAGTGGTATCCATAAAGAAAAGAAAATGGAACAAAATGCAGGCCGCCGCTGCAGCAGCCCTGTGTCTGCTTGCTACTTCCACCGTGGCATATGCCGGCAACAGACTGTACCATATGTATGTGGAAAAACAGGGAAATTACCGTGTGGAGACAGGGATTCAGGCAGATGGTGGAACATCCGTGCAGCTCCCGGAACAGATTCATAATGTGGCAATCTCAACGAACTATATTCCGGATGGCATGACATGGACAGATGAAGATCATCTGCAATATACAGCACAAAACGGTGGCTTTACATTCAGTTCTGTATTGCTTGACAGTGATGATTTTGAGAAAGCAAAAGAAGATAAAAATATCGTAGAGAGTGAGGAACATACTTTCGGCAAGTACGAAGGTGTTTATCTGAGATATCATGAAGTGATACAGGACGGTTTCTTTAACCAGCGTATATACCTGTTTTGTCCGGAAGAATACCGTGTGATCATCATCTATGTGGGCGATGATGTATCCAAAGAGGATGCCCTGAAGGTGGCAGACAATCTTCAGATCACAGAAAAAGATACCATGATCGAAACTGCCGGTATGTATACCTGGAGTGATATCGTCTCACCGGAAGAAGTACAGGAAGACGAAGCTGTAACCAGTGTATCTGCTGACCGGCTTCCGGTTGCCAAAGTCGGAGAGAAAGTTGATCTGACCGCCAGCGGTGAAGATAAAGATGGAAATTATGTAGACAATGTTCCGATACAGGCAACGGTAGATTCTGTTCAGATCGCAGATGACCTTCAGCTTCTGAACGGTCAGATTCCGGAGGGATGGGAAGATGCCGTCGGAGAAGATGGAAAATTAAAAGAAAACACAATCTCCTACATCCGGGAAGGAGACGGAGTCGATTCGCTGGATGAAGTCGTAAAAACAAAGACCGAACAGCAAAAACTGGTATATGCTACCGTCACATACACCAATACATCAGATCAGGAAGCAGATCATATACTCTACCTTGGTTCCCTGATGATGTGCCACAACGATGGCAGTACGTACAAAGTGTATACACCGGGCGAAGAAGCCGGAGACGGCTATGATCGCTGCACCTGGGACGGAGCAGCCCGAACCGGTGAAATGAAATACTGCAGTGTAAACGAGAACTATGGTAATGGCGGAAACTATATCCCGTCCCTCAAACCGGGCGAAAGCATCCAGATATCCATGGCATGGATCGTCAACGAAAGCGACCTGAAAGAAATGTACCTGAACCTCAACGGCACAGGCGCCTCCTACCAGTTCGATGACGAAATCCTTGCAAACGGCATTATTGATATCCGTCAGAACTAGTACAGCGAAAATTAAGTATCTGCTATATTGGCGTAGGATGATTTCTTCATCTGCAAGGCGGAGGAATGAGGCGTAGCGGTGGCTACGACGATTGACGACAACGCAGCAGATGAAAAATCAGACAAGTCAATATGGCGGTTACTTAATATTCGCTGTACTAGTACATCGTTTTCGAAATAACTGTATCATTCACTTGTCTACGAATCCGATTGCACAGTTTAAAAAGCCTCAGCGTAGCCCGCTACGCCGCCCTCATTCGGATAAAATCCCCCACAAACTGGGACTCGCAGACAAGTGTATAAGCGATACATAAAAAATCAGGAGAACAGGAGCTCATAACCCTTTGTCCTCCTGATTTTCTATGTGCCTGATACCCCAGAAAAACACAATAATTGCCTGCAATATCCGAAACTCAACACTATCCACACTATACATACCTGCCGCTTTCCAATACCCAGAAACAATGCCCCTGCCCCGGAGCGTGAGACAGCCTTTTGCCGGCGCCTTTAGCAAATATGAGATCCAGCATTTACGCAGGCTTTCGCGAGGGTCCGCCGACCCTCGTGAACATAGCCGAAGTTAATGCTTAGCTCAGATTTGCGTTGCCGGCGGTTGTCTCACGCTCCGGGGCAGGGGCATTGTTTCGTCCGCATCGGTTGCAACTCCGGTGCGAGCCATTGTTTCGTCCGCATCTGCCTATGATTTATTCACGCCACCAACAATATTCCCCCAAAAAAATGAATAACACCCCCCACCCCCGTCAATCCTCTAAAAAAACAAAAGGAGCCATAAAAAATGAAACACCAATCCCCCGCAACCCTAACAGCCCTCCTGTTCCTCTCCTTACTTCTCGTGACAGAATCCCCCCGCTATCTCCAAGACAAGTCCACTTCCACCCTTCAGCAACAAATCGCAACACAAGTACTACGCTTTCACATAAGAGCCAACAGCGATACCGTCGCCGACCAGCAAAAAAAACTCCGGATAAAACAATCCCTCCTGGAATGGCTGACACCCATCCTATCCGAAAACACCAGTAAATCAGAAACCATACAGTGCATCAGGAAAAATCTCCCAGACATCCGAAAAGAAGCCACCCGTATGGCCGCCCCGGAACCCGTCACCGTAACTCTTCAGAAAGAATGGTTCCCTGAAAAAACCTATGGAACCTGCACTTTCCCGGAAGGAATCTATGATGCCCTTCGCGTAGATATCGGACAGGCAAAAGGCCATAACTGGTGGTGCGTCCTCTACCCCTCCCTGTGTTTTGCGGATGCGCTGGAGCCTTCCATGACCGAAGAGGGCGAAGAAAAACTGCAACAGGTACTCGATGAAGATGCTTATGACCTCCTTCTGCATCCACAGAAGCTGAAAATCCGGTTTAGACTTGAATTCTTCTTACGAAACAGGTAGAATATGATAAGTATGTAAGCAGTGACAGAAGAAAAATGTAACTGTAAAAACAGGAAACCTGAATGGGAGAAGAGACATGAAAACAGATCGTAACGCACCGATAGGTGTATTTGATTCCGGTGTCGGCGGGCTCACGGTAGCCAGAGAAATCATGAGAAACCTGCCCATGGAAAAAATCGTATACTTCGGAGATACCGCCCGTGTTCCTTATGGAAGCAAATCCAAAGAAACCGTCATCCGGTATTCCAGACAGATCGTCCGATTTCTGCAAAAACAGGGCGTAAAAGCGATTGTGATCGCCTGCAATACAGCAAGTGCGCTGGCACTTGATACCCTTGAAAAAGAAATCGATATCCCGATCATCGGTGTGGTAAAACCGGGAGCCAGGGTGGCGGCAAGAGAGACTACAAAAAAAAGAGTTGGCGTGATCGCAACCGAAGCGACCATCAACAGCCACATGTACAGAGAACTGATCCAGCAGATTGATCCTGAAATCACGGTAGTCGGAAAACCCTGCCCGTTATTCGTGCCACTGGTAGAAGAGGGCTGGCGAAAAGATCCGGTCACAGAGATCGTGGCCCGCAGATACCTGAAAGAGATGCAGGACGAAAAAGTAGATACCCTGATCCTTGGCTGTACCCATTATCCACTACTCCGCGGGGTGATCGGATCTATTATGGGTGATCAGGTACAGCTGGTAAACCCGGCGTACGAAACCTCACTGGCATTAAAACAATTACTGATCGAACAGGACCTGCTGAATCAGGGATCGGTAGAAGAAGAATTTCCATACCGTTTCTATGTAAGTGATGCGGCAGAAAAGTTCAAAAGCTTTGCCAACTCCATTCTCCCCTATGATGTGGAGATGACAAAACAGGTAAATCTGGAGGAATAAAAAGATGACAAAAGAAGTATTGATCCATCTGAAAGGTATGCAGACCACGGATGACCCCCATGGTTCTGATGAACCTCTGGAGCTGATCACTGTCGGAGAATATTATTACCGGAACAATACCCACTATCTGTTGTATGAGGAACAGATGGAAGGACTTGACGAACCGATACATAACCTGGTCAAGATCCGTCCCGGTCATATGGAAGTGCGAAAAAAAGGACCGGTACAGACCAATATGGTCTTTGAGACAGAAAAACAGAACATGGCCTGCTATCAGACACCATATGGTCCGATCCAGATGGATATCACAACGACCGGAGTAAATTTAGGGGAAGAAGAGGAACTTCTGGAGATAAAGACAGAATATGTTCTGGGGATGAATGGTCAGAAAGTAGCGGACTGTCAGATGCATATCCGTGTAACCCCGAAGGGCAGCAAAGAGACTACATTTTTCAGAGCATAATCAAAATTGGTCCATCGGACCAATTTTGATTGATATGCAATGCAACAAAAAACGGAGCTTATCATCCATCACTGGAAAATAAGCTCCGTTTTTGAGTTTTATTTGTCTTTTTTTGCGATTTTGTTTTTCATTCTCCGGAAGAACTTTTCCTTCTGTTTTGGCTGTTCCAGAGGACCTCTGACACCGCGGACATCTGTGATATAGATACCACTGATTGTAGCTTTCACTTCTTTTTTCAATGGGATCAGATCGAAAATCTTCTCGTCAGCAACCATCGTCATAATTCTCGGACCGATCTTTGCTTTTACGATGGGAAGTTTTGTTCTGCGCATCAGCTTCGGCGTCTGATCGATTACCATCTGCGGGAGTCCGGATTCTTTGATCCGAAGTCTCTTCTTATCAATGATCAGCATATTGACGGTCTGTTTTGCAGCCTCAATCTGTGCCTGATTTTCCTCCTGCTTTTTCTGTGCACGTTTGCCAAGAAAATAAAGGACAACCAGTACGGCAATCAAAATCACTAAAATAATTAATAATACCTGCCAGACTTTCATACTTTTCCTCCTGTCCTGTGATACAAGCACGAATCCATCATTCCATGCCTGTCTATTTTATCACTGATATGGGCAAAAGGCAATCAGAATCGGGGAAAATCTCAGGAAAATCCGATTTTGCTATGGCTTTCAAACGGATTCATGCTATAATATCTGGTAGGTGTCAGCATTTTTTAAAAGAGATAAGAACTGACCTGGATGGAGAAATAACCGGATGGAATCAGGGAACCACAGAGACCGCCGGAAGAACCATACAAAAGTCTAAATAAAGGAGTAAAAAAATGAGTCAGGAACAAAAGAAAAGACCACCCATGACGGAAGAAGAAAGACAGAGGCGAATCGAACGACTTCGGAGAGAACGCAGAAGAAAAAGACGTCAGCAGGCGATGATCATGCGTGCCGCAGTTCTTGGTGTGCTGATCCTGATCCTGATCGGATCCATCGCACTGGTATCTGCTCAGGTGCGTCGTTCAAAAGCGAAAAAAGCGGAAGAAAAAGCGAAACAGGAGAAACTGATCCAGGAGGAAGAGGCAAAAAACAAACAGCGGAAGGAATCCATCGATCAGGCAGAGGTTATGGCACAGGGATATGATTATGACGGTGCGATCGAACTGTTAAAATCTCTGGATAATTATGACAAAGATGCGGATATCGTGGCGAAGATCGCAGGCTATGAAGCGGACAAATCTACGCTGGTAGCGGTCAACATGAACGAGATCACTCATATTTTCTATCATTCACTGGTTGTAGATCCGGAGCGGGGTTTTGCCGGCAATGACAGTGCAGCAGCTGGATTCAAGCAGTGGATGACAACGGTAGACGAATTTAACAAAATCACACAGGCGATGTATGACAATGGCTATGTGCTGATCGATCTTCATGATATGGTAACAGAGACGACAGATGAGAACGGAACGGTTCATTTTACCACGAATCAAATTATGCTTCCGGAAGGAAAAAAACCGTTTGTATTATCTCTGGATGACCTGTCTTACTATCACAGTTATGACGGTCGCGGTGTCGCTTCAAAAATAGTACTGGACGAGAACGGGAAACCGACCTGTGAGTATATCCAGGCTGACGGAACTACCGTAACCGGTGCATACGACTGTATTCCTCTGCTGGATCAGTTTCTGGAAGAACATCCGGACGGTGCATACCATGGAGCAAGGGGAACGATCGCACTGACAGGATACAATGGTATTCTGGGATATCGTACCGATATTGCTTATAAGACAAGAGAGAATCTGACAGCAGATCAGCAGGCATGGCTGGATGCCCATCCGGATTTTGATTATGACAAAGAATGTGAAGAAGCAAAAAAAGTAGCAGATGCTATCAAAGCAGACGGATGGAAGTTCGCCAGTCATACCTGGGGACATATCCGGATCGGTGATGCAAGTCTTGAGAGTATCCAGAAAGATACAGAGAAATGGCTCAGTTATGTAGCACCGTTAGTCGGCGGCACAGATACGATTATTTTTGCTCATGGACAGGATCTTGCAGACTGGCATGATTATTCCAGTGATAATGCAAAGTTCACATATCTGAAGAGCCAGGGATTTAATTTCTTCTGCAATGTGGATTCTTCACAGTATTTCTTACAGATCCGTGATAATTATGTACGTCAGGGAAGACGAAACCTGGATGGTTACCGTCTGTGGAACGATGTCCACGGTGAGAAAAACCGAACCAGTGATCTGTTTGATGCGACACAGATTCTGGATCCGGCGCGTACGGATATGCCGTCATTATAAAGGAATATAAGGATAAGATGAACGGTGCGGGAATGAAACCGTTACATATAGGGAAAGAACATGGATGATACAACACGACAGAAAGTAGAAGAATCGCCTGAGGAGCGCAAACGCCGGATACGCAGACAGCGTATGATTCAGGAACGGCGCCGCAGACGTCGGAGAAAAGCACTGATTCTGAGGGGAATCCTTGTGTTGATCTTTATACTGATACTTGTGGGGATCGGCTCCGCCGTTTCCTGCGGAGTAAAAAAGTACAGGCAGTCAGCAGCCGGGAAAAAAGATTCAAAAAAACAGGAAACCCAGGTGACAGAAGAAACTGTGCAGATGGAAGCGGTGGATCTTAAGAAGGTTCTCCATCTGTCTTTCGAAAGTCTGATCGCGGATACCGATCAGGCTTTCGGACAGGAAGACAGCAGTGCCGCAGCGACACTGGATCAGACCCGCGTGACGGTGGATGAGTTCAACGCCATGCTGGGGCAGTTGTATGAAGAAGGATATGTGCTGGTGCGGTTTTCTGATCTTGCAGCGGTCAATGAAGATGGTGCGATGGAGGCCAAAAAGCTGATGCTGCCATCCGGGAAAAAACCGTTGCTGTTATCAGAGACGAATGTGAATTATGATCTGGAACTGTCCGGACAGGGTCTGGCATCCAGGCTGGTACTGGATGGCAACGGAGCACTTACCTGTGAACGTCAGGCTTCAGATGGCAGTACTGTGACAGGAGCCTTTGATGTGGTTCCGTGTGTGGAGGCATTTATTCAGGAACACCCGGACTTTTCCAATAATGGAGCCAGAGGGATCCTGGGACTTACCGGATATAACGGAATTCTTGGTTATCGGACGGATGATTCGCTGGCAACATCAACGGATAACCGTTATGCGGCGAAATATGGAGTATTTGATACAGCAGCAGAAAAAGAGGCGGCAGCGCCTGTGATCGAAACTCTGAAAAGTGCCGGATGGGAATTTGCCTGTAATGGATATGATGGAACCAATTATGGCAGTGATGAAGAGGCCGTATCTGCGGATCTTACAAAATGGAACGAAAGTGTGGGAAAACTTGTGGGAAACACCACGATTCTGTTGTTTCCGTCCGGTACAGACAGCCGTGGATGGAAAGCATATGATGAGTCGGATCCGGTATATCAGATACTGAAAAAACAGGGATTTCTGTATTATGGCAGCATGGATATCAGCGGAACAAAAACACAGTTGACGGAGCAGTATCTCCGATGCAGCTATATGAATGTGGATGGTTACCGGATGTATCAGGATCTGTATAAGGATGCCGGGCGTTTTACGGGGATTCTGGATTTTCAGGAAATCTATGACAGCAAACGACCGATGGCAGCGAATGAAACAGATACACAGGCTACAGGCGGAGAAGATGAAAAAGTCTGAAAAAAATGTGAAATCTGGCAGATATACTTTTCATTTAAAGAAAAATATGATATAAACAAAAGGTATTGTGCCTGTTAATGGGATGAAAATGGAGGATTTATGAAGAAAAGAGCGATAATGATCAGCATGCTTCTGGTAATGGCACTTTCCGTAACCGGATGCAGTCAGAAGACAGCTACAAAAGATAAGGATACAAAAACAGAAGAGACAGCCAAGACAGATGACGCGGAAGAGACAGAGTCCGACAACACGGAGGATACTTCCGAAGATACACCAACAACCGCAGAGCTGATGGCAGGTATCGATGTGGAAAAATGTGTGACACTCGGTGACTATAAAGGTGTGACCGTAGAAAAGACCATCCAGTCTGTAACAGACGAAGATGTACAGAATGAGATCGATAATGCGCTGGCAAACTATCCGGTGGAAGTAGACCAGGCTGCAAAAGAAGGTGACACAGTAAATATCGACTATGTAGGTAAGATCGACGGAGAAGAATTTGACGGAGGAAGTGATCAGGGAGCAGATCTGAAACTGGGTTCCGGAAAGTTCATCGATGGTTTTGAAGACGGATTGATCGGTGCAAGAAAAGGGGAGACCCGTACGCTGAATCTGACTTTCCCGGAAGATTATACACAGGATCTTGCCGGAAAGGCTGTAGAGTTTACCGTTACAGTCAATGCGGTGAAAGAGCCGTTAAGCGAGCCTACGGATCAGTGGGTGGCAGACAATATCGAAGGATATGACAATATAGCAGACTACAAAGCAGGTATCCGTTCAGAACAGGAAGAGAGCAATGAACAGACAGCAGAGAATCAGGTTCGTTATGCTGCATGGACCCAGGTGATCGACAATTGTACCATCAACGAATATCCGGAGACACTGGTTGAAGTCGGAAAAAAACTGTATAAACAGCAGGTGGAGACTTATGCAAAGTATGCAGGAATGGAACTGGATGCTTATATTGAGTCTTCCGGACTGACACAGGAAGAATATCAGTCCAATATGGAAGAGTACGGTAAGAACGTGGCAGCGCAGGCGCTGGTATGTCAGGCAATCTGTAACAAAGAAGGATTTGCCATTGGTGATGACGATTACCAGAAAGCTCTGCAGGATATGCTGACAGAATATGGATGTACAGAAGAGGAACTGATCCAGACTTATGGTCAGGATAATGTAGAACAGAGCATCATGCTGAACCGTGTCAGCAATCTGATCATGGAAAATGCAAATGTGACAGAAGTGCAGGCTGACAGCAGTACGGACAACTCTTCAGATGACAGTGGGAATTAACGTTTCCCGTTAAGAAAATAAGAACAGGTTACAGAAAAAAGAGAGAAAGCCCGGCTGCTTTTTCTCTTTTTTTGCACGGAATATCAATAATCGGGCCGGTGAACTGATTTTGATGATATCCCGGGCTTGAAGTAAATGTCGATTCGAGGTAAAATAAGACACAGCGATAATTATATATACAGGAGGAGAAGACAATGGAATTAGCAGTATTACAAAAAGATATGGTGACAGCTATGAAAGCGAAAGACAAAGTAAGAAAAGAGGCTATTTCTTCTTTGATCTCCGCAGTAAAAAAAGTAGCGATCGATGAAGGTCACAGAGATGATATAAAACCGGAACTGGTAGATCAGGTAATTTTAAAAGAACTGAAAACAGTAAAAGAACAGATCGACACCTGTCCCGCAGAACGTACAGATCTGATCGAAGAGTACCGGACCCGTTACGATATTATTAATGAATATGCTCCGCAGCTGATGTCTGCAGAAGAGGTAAAAATCTGTCTGCAGGAAAAATTTGCAGAGGTTCTGGCAACGAAAAATAAAGGACAGATCATGAAAGCTGTTATGGGAGAACTGAAAGGCAAAGCTGACGGTAAGGTTATTAACCAGGTAGTGGGGGAACTGTGTAAATAACCGAATAAAGCGGGAGGATTTGTTATTATGGGAAAATTTAAGATTGAAATGGGCGATATTACCACCTATGCGGTAGACGGAATTGTGAATGCTGCCAACACAACGCTTCTTGGAGGAGGCGGGGTAGACGGTGCGATTCACCGGGCAGCAGGACCGGAATTGCTGGAGGAATGCAAGACGTTAGGCGGATGTGATACCGGTAAGGCCAAGATTACCAAAGGGTACAATCTGCCGGCACATTATGTGCTTCATACGCCGGGACCTATCTGGCATGGTGGATATAATTATGAGGATGTGCTGCTGCAGGGGTGTTATGAGTACTGCCTGAAACTGGGAGAACAGTATGGTCTCAAGACGATTGCATTTCCATCGATCAGTACAGGGGTGTACGGCTATCCGGTGGAAGAGGCAGCGAAGATCGCGGTGCGGACAATCTGTGATTTTCTGAAATGGACACAGGTAGTGGAAGAAGTGACCATGGTGTGTCACGGTGAAGGTACCTGGAAGGTATATCAGGAAGCGTATCGGGAGTATCAGGCTGCTGAGAGCGAAAAGTAGAAAGAATGAAACGGGCAGAGAGGAGTATGTACAGCGGGGACTGTGCAGGACTTCATCTGTCCGCTTTTTACACAGCAAAACTATGGGAGGTTTTTGGGAAGATGAAAAAGTCATATGAGATGGACATGTGTACCGGTCCATTATTGAAGAAACTGCTGATCTTTGCGGTTCCTTTGATCTTGTCCGGGGTACTGCAGCTGTTGTTTAATGCTGCAGATATTGTAGTAGTAGGAAAATTTGCGGGAAGTCATGCACTTGCCGCAGTGGGATCTACAGGTGCGCTGATCAACCTGTTTACCAATGTGTTTATCGGTTTTTCCATTGGTACCAATGTACTGGTTGCCCAGTATTTTGGGGCAAAAGATGAACAGAACATCCAGGATACCGTACATACCTCGATGGCGATTGGCATCATCGGCGGAATGTTTCTGGTCGTGGCAGGTATGATTTTTGCACCGATGATGCTGGAACTGATGGCAACACCGGAGGAAGTGCTGGGACAGGCTGCATTATATATCCGGATATATTTTATCGGTATGCCGGCGATGCTGATCTATAACTTTGGGGCGGCGGTGCTGCGTGCCATCGGAGATACCAGAAGACCGTTGTACTATCTGCTGGAGGCAGGTGTGGTCAATGTGATTCTGAATCTGGTTTTCGTGATCGGATTTCAGATGGGAGTTGCAGGTGTCGCTATCGCGACCGTAGTTTCACAGTGTATATCAGCGGCACTTATCGTACGTTGTCTGATGAAAAGTGAGGGAATGTACCGGTTGTATCTGAAACGGATCCGGATTCACAAAGAGAAGATGATCCGTATTATCCAGATCGGACTTCCTGCCGGGTTGCAGGGAGCGATTTTTTCAATCTCTAACGTGTTGATCCAGTCATCCATCAACTCTTTCGGAGCGATTGCCATGGCGGGCAATACGGCAGCCGGTAACATAGAGGGATTTGTTTATGTTTCCATGAATGCGATTTACCAGACGGCACTGAGCTTTGTCAGCCAGAATGTGGGAGCCGGTCAGCAGAAGCGGATTCCCAAAATTTCCATATACTGTATGGCAATTGTATTTACTGTCGGACTTGCGCTTGGTACACTGGCATATCGTTGCGGAGGCACCTTGCTTGGCATCTATTCGTCCGATCCGGAAGTGATCGCATATGGTCTGGATCGTATGAAGGTTATCTGCCAGATTTATTTTCTCTGCGGAATGATGGACGTGGCGGTAGGTATTCTGCGAGGTATGGGATATTCCATCATGCCGATGCTGGTATCTCTTGCAGGTGCTTGTGGACTGCGAATCGTGTGGATCTTTACTGTCTTTGTATGGAAACATTCACTGTTTGTCCTGTACCTGTCGTATCCGATTACCTGGATCATCACACTGAGTGTTCATCTGATCTGCTTTGCAGTAGTATGGAAAAGAAAAAAAGGGATCTGGGCGACCGTAAAACCGCATCCGGATCTTGGAAAAACGGAGGAATAACATGCGTCTGAAAAAAATACAGGAAGCGCTGAAAACAAAGAATATTTTATTTACCTATACAGAAGAGGACAATTGCGGAAGTCTAGATTTTCAGTTCCGTGGACTGCGGTATCATATCTGGGAATTTGTAGATGGTGACATCTGGGGCGTGGAGACAAATGTATATCATGCCGGAAAAAGTGAGGATATTACCGGAGATTACGAAAAAGAGATCAGCGAACTGATTTTAAGCTGGCCGGATATGGCGATTCCGGGATAAATCTAAAGCAGGTATTTTTGCAGCGGACAGAGGCTTTGGAAAAGTAAGAAATGTATAGTTACAAAAAAACAGATTCGATTCAAATTGGATATTTCTCAGAAAGTATCCATTTTGAGTCGAATCTGTTTTTGATTTGCATTAGAAATTACTCATCAACAACTTCCAGTACATCCATCGGACATGCTTTTGCACAGATGCCGCAGGCAATACATTTGGATGCCGGGTTGCCCTCTGTTTTTACGATCAGACCAAATGGACAGGCTTCTGCACATTTGCCACAGCCGGTACATTTTTTCTTGTTGATCATATAAACACCCTTTGGATTCTGGGTGATTGCACCTTCCGGACAGGCTTCCGCACATTTGCCGCACTGTGGGCAGGCCATTGGCCGAACAGATTTTTTCTCTACGATCTGGATGCAGGATTTGTCCGGGTCGAATTCTTTATAGAAAGACTCGGAACAGGCTCTGACACATGCCAGACATGCCATACAGGTACTGCCTTTTTTTACTTTCAGTTTCTTCATAGTATCGTATCCTCCGCTTTATCAGTAATGTTACCGAGAAATATTCTCAATAATATTATTGTACAGCAAACGGTAAGAAAGTAAAGAGAAAGTTAGTGAAAATCGTTTAAAAATAGTCAGATTTTCTTACAGAAAATATACCGCGGAAGCCCACCGTATTTGAGGGCTTTTGTTACAAGTTTATATCCCAGCTGCTCAAAATTATGTACACTGTACACATTATCCGGATGTGCGGTTCCCATCAGCCAGCGAAAACCGGCAGAACGAAGCTGTTCTTCTGCGGCTTCCATTAGTTCCTTTTGCAACCCATTGCCACGATAGGCACTACGCACCATGGCAATCTCCATATGCGCCACCAGAGAAAGCTGTGAATCATCCGGTTCCAGATAACTGCCCAGATTTTCATTACCGAGATCGGAAGTCCGTGCCACAAAAACCGCCGCCAGTTCCTTTCTGCCATCCGCAGCAACTGCCTCCGCTTTCAACCCAAACCCGGAGACTGTCATATAACGAATCAGATCTTCCCGTTCATCCATACTGAACCAGCTTTTTTCGGGGAGCTCCCGGTAGATTTCGTTCATACAGTCAAGTACCGTGGGGAGATCGCTGGGTTCTATTTGGGAGATAGAGAGGCCAGGAATGAAAGATATGTTGAATTGATCAGACATAGTAAATACTCCTTTTAGTTTTCTGTGTAAAATTAAAATAACTATTATAAATATATAGGGGAGAAGGTATGGTTGTAAAGAACATTTTCTTTCGACATCCGGATAAAAATAAGTTATATTAGAGTCAAATGAAAAAGGTAAATGGGGTGATTTCGTACAATTTACGGAAACAGGACTCCACCAGCAATAAAAGGTGTATAATTTTGTCAAAATCGCGGAAAATAAAATTATAATTAAAAATATGAGAAATTATCGCGGAAAAGATGTTGAAAAAATAAAAAAGCGAGACGCTGATGAATGGTGGAAGAACTGGCGAAGTATTTGCCGGAGGAACAGAAAAAGTTTTTTAGTTAGATATTTGTAGTTTATAGAATCAACATACACAGACATACCCCCCAAATCCCCCGCATACATTGTAAAAATAATGTACGCAGAGGATTTTATTGTGAAGGATTATATTGAGGAGCGTGCAGTAGAAATTGCGGGCTATATCATAGAAACAAAAGCTACGGTGCGGCAGACGGCGAAGCAATTCGGGATCAGTAAGTCTACGGTACATATAGTTGTAACAAAATAGAGAGTTTTATTTGGAGAATAATATGAGAAAGT
>JAHZFO010000021.1:0-31965 GCA_019421285.1 Clostridiales bacterium | reverse complement strand
AGACTCTTCTGTATCAGGTACCAGGCGGAATGCTTTCCAACCTGACATCACAGCTGAAAGAGCAGCATGCCGAGGATAAATTCTACGAAGTACTTGAGGAAGTTCCGCGTGTACGTAAAGACCTTGGTGAGCCACCGCTTGTTACACCGTCCTCTCAGATCGTTGGTACACAGGCTGTATTTAACGTGATCATGGGCGAGCGTTACAAGGTTGTCACAAAAGAGACAAAAGACGTGTTAAGTGGTAAGTATGGCGCAACAGCCAGACCGTTCAATCCGGAAGTACAGAAAAAATGTATCGGAGATATTGAACCGATCACATGCCGTCCGGCAGATCTTCTGGAGGATGAGCTTGATAAGCTTGAGAGCGAGATGGCACAGTACAAGGAGCAGGATGAGGATGTTCTCACATATGCACTGTTCCCGCAGGTTGCCATGGACTTCTTTAAATATCGCCAGGCTCAGAAGACAAAAGTTGATGAGACTGTAGCAGATACCAAGAACGGCGCATACCCGGTATAAAGCACACATAGAAATGCAGATGCATTTCAAAACAGGAAAAGGAGCTTGCTGTATGCAGGCTCCTTTGTGCATAAAAAAGATAAAAAAGGCAGGATAACAGGTAATGTCCAAAGTTGCGATCATAGGCGGCGGTGCCGCCGGAATGCTCTGCGGTGTATATGCTGCGCGCAGAGGACACCAGGTTCACATACTGGAAAAAAATGAGAAACTCGGAAAAAAGCTTTTCATCACCGGAAAGGGACGGTGCAACGTCACCAATAATTCAGATACCGAAGAACTTTTTCCGGCAGTGATGTCAAACCGCAAATTTCTTTACAGTGCTTTCTACACCTATGGAAGCAGAGATGTGATGGAATTTTTTGAGGAGGCAGGAGTGCCGCTGAAAACAGAGCGTGGAAACCGGGTTTTTCCGGTATCGGATCATTCATCAGATATTATCCGTGCGCTTGAGCGGGAACTGAAAAAAGCCGGAGCGCAGATCCATCTTCATACAGAGGTAAGGGAAGTTTGTACACAGGATGAAAAAGTTACCGGTGTATTACTTTCGGACGGTACCTTTTTTGAAGCGGATACTGTGGTAGTTGCCACAGGCGGGCTTTCCTACCCGTCCACAGGTTCCACAGGAGATGGATATCGTTTTGCTGCTGAAACGGGACATAAAGTTGTTTCCCAGTCACCATCACTGGTACCATTGGTGGCAAAAGAAGATTATGTTTCCAAACTTCAGGGCCTTTCCCTTCGGAATGTGGAGCTTACAGTAAAATCCGGCAAAAAAGTTCTCTATAAAGATTTCGGCGAGATGATGTTTACTCATTTCGGAGTGACAGGACCGCTGATCCTTTCCGCCAGTGCCCAGATCGGCAAGAAGCTGGAAAAGGAGCCTTTGGAGGCTTTCCTGGATCTGAAGCCGGCGCTTGATGCAGAACAGCTTGACGCCCGGATCCTGCGTGAATTTGATGCAAATCATAACAAGCAGTTTAAAAATGTGATCGGTGTTCTTTTTCCGTCTTCTCTGACTCCGATCATGATCGAAATTGGCGGTATCCCCGGGGAAAAACCGGTACATGAGATCTCCAGGGAAGAGCGTCAGGCTTTTGGCCGTCTGATCAAGGCTTTTCCGTTTACGATCACGGGAATGGGAGAGTTTAAGGAAGCGATCATCACAAGAGGCGGTGTGTCAGTAAAAGAGATACAGCCATCCACAATGGAATCCAAAAAAATAAAAAATCTGTATTTTACAGGTGAAGTACTGGATCTGGATGCAGTGACCGGTGGCTATAATCTTCAGATCGCATGGTCTACAGCGTATGCGGCAGCTCAGGCGATCGAATAACAGAAAAGAGGAAGGGAGCATTTGATTATGGGTATTAATATTGCAATTGACGGACCGGCAGGTGCAGGAAAAAGCACAATTGCAAAAAAAGTGGCAAAGGAGCTGTCCTTTATTTATGTAGATACAGGGGCAATGTATCGTGCCATGGCACTTTATCTTCTGGAAAAAGGGATCAGCGGTGACGAAAAAATCTCTGAAGCCTGTCACGATGCGGATATCTCTATCCGTTATGAGAACGGTGAGCAGCAGGTGATCCTGAACGGAAAGAATGTAACTGCGTTCCTCCGTAAGGAAGAGGTAGGAAATATGGCATCTGTAAGCTCTGCAATTCCGGAGGTGCGTGCACATCTTCTGAAGCTGCAGCGCAATCTTGCAGCCGAGAATAATGTAGTTATGGACGGAAGAGATATCGGAACCACCATTCTTCCCAATGCGGAAGTGAAGATCTTTCTGACTGCAAGTGCAAAGACCCGTGCCAGCAGACGATACCTGGAGCTTACAGAGAAGGGTGAAGCCTGCGATATGGATGAGATCCTGAAAGATATCGTTGACAGAGATGAGAGAGATATGAACCGCGCGGTTTCTCCGCTTAAAAAAGCAGAGGATGCTGTTCTTGTTGATTCATCTGAGATGGGAATTGACGAAGTGGTTGAGAGTATCCTTTCCGTATACAGAAAAAGGGTGAACGGATGAATGTAAAAGTTGCAGAAACTGCCGGCTTCTGTTTCGGCGTACAAAGAGCAGTTGACCGTGTTTATGAGCTGATCGGTTCCGATGCAGCACCGATTTATACACTGGGCCCGATCATCCATAATGAGGAGGTTGTCTCAGATCTCGAAAAAAAAGGTGTGGCTGTGATCTGTGAGAAGGATCTTGGCAGCCTGAAGGGCGGCACTGTTGTGATCCGTTCCCATGGAGTAGGCCGCAAGGTTTATAACACGATCAAAAAATATGGTCTCGGATATGTAGATGTTACCTGTCCTTTTGTGCTGAAGATCCACAAGATCGTTGAGAAAGAAAGCTCCAGAGGTGCCCATATTGTGATCATCGGTGATCCGGGCCATCCGGAAGTACAGGGGATCTGCGGATGGTGTCAGGGACCATATACAGTGATCAGAAATGCTGAGGATGCTGAAAAATTCAATATTTCTCCGGAAAAAGAAGTATGTGTAGTGTCCCAGACGACATTTAATTACAACAAATTTCAAGAATTAGTTGAAATTCTCCGCAAAAAGAGTTATGATAATAATGTTTTAAATATTTTAAATATTTTAAACACTATTTGTAATGCTACCGAAGAACGGCAGAAAGAAGCTAAAGCGATAGCCGGAGAGGTAGACACTATGCTGGTCGTAGGTGGCCGACATAGCTCCAATACTCAAAAGCTGTTTGAAATATGTAAAAAGGAATGTGGAAATACTTACTATATACAAACACCTGTAGACTTGGATTCTGAAATGTTCCAATGCAGTAGTTATGTAGGTATTACAGCAGGGGCTTCCACCCCAAAGAAAATTATTGAGGAGGTTCAAGAACATGTCAGAGTTAAGTTTTGAACAGATGCTGGAAGATTCCGTAAAAACAATCAGAAATGGAGAGATCGTACAGGGTACCGTCATCGATGTTAAAGATGATGAGATCATCCTGAATATCGGCTATAAAGCAGACGGTATCATCACAAAGAACGAGTACACAAACGATTCAAGCGTTGTGCTTACAGACGTTGTTAAACCTGGCGATACCATGGAAGCAAAGGTTCTCAAAGTAAACGACGGAGAGGGACAGGTTACACTTACCTACAAACGTCTTGCAGCAGAGAAAGGCAACAAACGTCTTGAGGAGGCATTCGAGAACCAGGAGGTTCTGAAGGCTCCTGTAACACAGGTACTTGACGGTGGTCTTTGTGTCAATGTTGAGGAAGCAAGAGTATTCATTCCTGCAAGCCTTGTATCTGACACATATGAGAAAGATCTTTCCAAATATGCAGATCAGGAGATCGAGTTCGTTATCACAGAGTTCAACCCAAGAAGACGCCGTATCATCGGTAACCGCAAACAGCTTCTTCTTGCTGAGAAAGCTGAGAAACAGAAAGAGCTTCTTGCTAAGATCAACGTAGGCGATAAAGTTGAGGGCGTTGTTAAGAATGTTACAGATTTCGGTGCATTCATCGACCTCGGCGGAGCAGACGGACTTCTTCACATCTCTGAGATGTCCTGGGGCAGAGTAGAGAACCCGAAGAAGGTATTCAATGTAGGTGATAAAGTTACAGTTCTTATCAAAGATATCAACGGAGACAAGATCGCACTTTCCCTTAAATTCCCGGAGGAGAACCCATGGCTTACAGCTGCTGAGGACTTCGCAGTAGGAAACGTAGTAAAGGGCAAAGTTGCACGTATGACAGATTTTGGTGCATTTGTTGAGCTTGCACCTGGAGTAGATGCTCTTCTTCATGTATCTCAGATCTCCAGAGAGCACGTTGCGAAACCATCTGATGTACTTTCCATCGGTCAGGAGATCGAGGCTAAGGTTGTTGATTTCAATGGCGAAGACAGAAAGATTAGCCTTAGCATGAAAGCACTCGAGGATAATTCTGCAGAGCAGACAGAGGAGTAATTTCTCAGAAGCTGTACAGCAGATGAATATTTTGAATTTCAGAGGCCGTCACATTTATTGTGACGGCCTTTTTTTGATTGGAATTGCGTAACAGAGATATTATTTAAGAACAGAAAGATAATATGGCAGGCAGTGTTTCAGATAGATTTTCTGTTTTAAAGGATCATGCAGAAAAGCTTCTGTTACAGGAAACCAGGTATAACAGTTGTCCCTTTTGGCAGGCCTTCGGAGCTTTTTATCCATGCAGGCACTTAAGGCTTTTGGTATGGCAGTGTCTTCGGAAGGGATGTAATCGTAATCCTTATAATTGGAGTAGTATTGCTTTAAACGTCCATTTTGAGACTTTACAAGAAGACGGACACAGTTATTCTGTCCAATTATGTAGAATTCTTCACTATGATTTGAAAATTTAACAGGCAGATCGTAATTAGTTTTAATGGTAAAGGCCAATTGATCGTCTTGGATTTCACAATTTAGTGATTCGTAATCTTCATTGAAAAGAGCAAGGTAGGATAGCATGGAGAAAATTTTTCCAAGTCCCAGAAGATCTTCCCGGTTATGTCCCATAACGATCTCTGCCGCTTCCGGTTTCTTTCCGGAAGCGAATTGTTTGTAGAGGCGGATGCAGGCACCCCCATCACAGTAGTTCCGTTCAGTGATACCGAGAAATGATTCCATAGAAGGCTGATTCATCCGTGAAAGCTTTAGAAGTCCCTTGAGCGGCTTTAGTTCCCGGTAAAGGTCCATAGAAGGCAGCTCCGCAAAAGGGGAAGAGAGTCCGTGGATCTGATATCGTGCATCCAGATAAGGCTGGTCAAAGCTGTCACCGTTATATTGGATTGTACATGAAAAATCCTGAAGGAATTCAGAAAATGTTTTCAGAAGTTCAGGTTCTTCCTCTTCGTTTTCAATCATCCACTGGTACATCTGCCAGTTGTTTTCTTCGTAGGCTACAGCACCGATCAGATACAGAAAAGTGGAATTTCGTGATAGTCCTGTAGTTTCAATATCATAGAAAAGCGGTACAAAACGCTCTGAAAATCTATGATTTTTAGTCAATTTTTTAACAGTCTCAAGGTCTGGAAACCCTTGTAAAATCGGCATTTTTTTAACGATCATGTTAATTTTCTCCTTTATGGATTGTATCTGATTATACACAAAAAAATTGCTTTTCAATAGTGCAATTTAAAGTGAAATGAGTTATAGTTATTAGTAGAGTTGATGATAAAAAACAGGAAATGGTACTGGATTTATGTAGGGATTGACAGTGAAAAAAATGACTATTATCGCTTCATAAATTAGTTATTCATTTACAGCTTTTTATGAGCTGGTGAATATCTTCTACCGAAGTATATCACAGGATCGTGTCTGGATTCAATCTTTCATACATATCTTGCTCAAAGCAGAAGCTATTTTGTTACTGTTCGCTGGTAATGTTTCGCGAAATGATTTATGGGAGCGAAATAGATCTTGTTTGTCTTGTATGAAATAAGAAAAGGAAAATCAGAAACATAGAATCAACTTTAAAAAAGAGTATATGCGCAACACAGAAATACCATGTACATGTACTTGCAAAAATAAAGGAGGAGATGAGATCTATGGCATTTTTAACCTTCAGGGGTGGTATCCATCCTTATGACGGCAAAGATTTGTCAAAAAACTGTCCTGTCGAGAAGTATCTGCCGAAGGGAGATCTGGCAATTCTTGTTTCTCAGCACATCGGAGCTCCGGCCAAGCCGATCGTAAAAAAAGGTGATCATGTGCTTGCAGGACAGAAAATCGCAGAAGCAGGAGGATTTGTTTCCGCACCGATACACTCGTCTGTATCAGGAACCGTAAAGGGAATCGAGAAACGTCTGACCGCAGTAGGCGCCATGGGTGATGCGATCATCATTGAGAATGACGGTCTGTACGAATCTGTGGAATATGCACCTGCAAAGCTTTCGGATCTTTCCAAGGAGGATATCCTGAAAAGGATTCAGGAAGGCGGAGTTGTTGGTCAGGGTGGTGCAGGTTTCCCGACACATGTAAAGCTTTCACCAAAGGAACCTGACAAGATCGATCATATCCTGGTCAACGGTGCGGAATGTGAGCCTTATATCACCAGTGACTACCGAAGGATGATGGAAGAACCGGAAAGCATTGTTGGTGGTCTGGAAGTAATCCTGAAAGCTTTCCCGA
Organism: Clostridiales bacterium; assembly: GCA_019421285.1. Taxonomy (GTDB): domain Bacteria; phylum Bacillota; class Clostridia; order Lachnospirales; family Lachnospiraceae; genus Oliverpabstia; species Oliverpabstia tarda. The sequence goes on along the minus strand of JAHZFO010000021.1, from coordinate 25,317 downwards.
AGGCAGTGGGATGTATCTGTATCGAGGACAACAAACCGGATTGTATTGCCAGGATGAAAGAAGCCATCAAAGGCAAAGAACGTATGGAAGTAAAAGAGCTTAAGACCAAATACCCACAGGGTGGTGAACGTACGCTGATCTATGCGGTAACAGGCAGAGAGATCAATTCCACCATGCTTCCGGCAGATGTAGGATGCGTGGTTGATAACGTAGAGACTGTTACTTCTGTTTATAAGGCAGTGATCCTCGGACAGCCGGTCATCAGCCGTAATGTAACGGTTACCGGAGACGGAATCCGCACACCGAAGAACTTTTCCGTTCTTACAGGAACAGATCTGTCTGAACTGGTAGATGCTGCAGGCGGACTGAAGGAAAAGATCGCAAAAGCAATCTCCGGCGGACCGATGATGGGATTTGCGCTGTATGATCTTCATATTCCATGTACGAAGACAACTTCTTCCCTGCTTTTCCTGGAGCGTGACGCAGTTTCCGAGGCGAAGCAGATCCAGACTGCATGTATCAATTGCGGACGTTGTGTAAGCGTCTGTCCGGGCCATGTGGTTCCGGCCCGCCTTGCAACTCTTGCAGAACACGGTGATATGGCAGGCTTCGAAAAAATGGATGGTATGGAATGCTGCGAGTGCGGCTGCTGCAGTTACATCTGTCCGGCCAAACGACCTCTGACTCAGAGTATTAAATCTATGAGAAAAATGGTTCTTGCAGAGCGCAAGAAAAAGAAATAGGGGGAGGAATAACAATGGAACAAATGTATAACGTATCATCTAATCCCCATATCAGGGATAAAATGACCACCAGCCGTATTATGCAGCTGGTAGTGATCGCACTTCTGCCGACAACACTTTTCGGTATCTGGAACTTTGGAGTGCATGCACTCCTTGTAGTGCTGGCGACGGTTGCATCCAGTGTGTTTTTTGAATGGCTGTATGACCGACTGATGCATAAAAAGAATACAACTACTGATTTCAGTGCAGTTGTAACAGGACTTCTGCTTGCACTGAACATGCCGCCCCAGATCCCGATCTGGATGCCGATCCTTGGCAGTGCTTTTGCGATCATTGTTGTAAAACAGCTGTTCGGTGGACTTGGACAGAACTTTATGAACCCGGCTCTTGCAGGAAGATGTTTCCTTATGATCTCTTTTGCCGGAAAAATGACTAACTTTGCAGTTTCCAAAAGCTCCCATGCTGTTGTAGATGCGGTTACACAGGCAACACCTCTGGCAGCGCTTAAAAGCCAGGGATTCATTGAGGGGACTTCTATTCCTGTAAAGAATCTCTTCCTTGGTAATATCCAGGGTACCATCGGTGAGACTTCTGCCCTGGCGATCCTCATCGGTGCAGTGATCCTTCTCGCATTTAAGATCATCGATCTGAAGGTACCTCTTACATATATTGGAAGTTTTGCAGTATTTGTCATTTTCTATATGTTGGGAACAGGCAAAGGCTTTGATGTAAACTATCTTTTCAGCCATATCTTTGGAGGAGGTCTGATGCTTGGAGCCTGGTTTATGGCAACAGATTATGTGACAACGCCGATCACTCCGAAAGGTCAGCTGGTATATGGCTGCTGCCTCGGTATCGTGACAGCGGTATTCCGTCTCTTTGGTGGTTCCGCAGAGGGTGTTTCCTATGCGATTATTTTCTGCAATCTTCTGGTTCCGCTTATTGAAAAAGTAACAAAACCGGTTGCTTTTGGAAAAGGAGGCAAGAAATAATGGGTAAGATTATCAGAAATACATTGATCCTTACGATCATTACAGTAGTTGCCGGCCTTGGCCTTGGACTGGTTTACGAAGTTACCAAAGAACCCATTGCAAGAACCGAGGAACAGGCAAAAAAAGAAGCATGGCAGACTGTATTCAGTGATGTAAGCCTGGAAGATTTTAAAGCTGTAGATGTAGACAAGGAAGCAGCAGATAAAACAGTTTCAGATCTTGGAATCAAAGCAACCGTAGATGAAGTCTGTGAAGCAGCAGATGAAGGCTATGTAGTAACTGTAACCGATAAAGAGGGTTACGGCGGTGATATCCAGATCACAGTTGGTGTAACAAAAGACGGTACCGTCAGCGGCGTTTCCATTCTTTCCATCAGTGAGACTGCCGGACTTGGAATGCGTGCTACAGAAGCGAAGTTCCAGGAACAGTATGTTGGAAAGAATACCGACAAATTCTATGTATCCAAGGACGGTGGCGAAGGTGAGCCTATTGATGCTATCAGTGGTGCGACCATCACATCCAGAGCTTTTACCGGTGCAGTCAATACAGCTATCGGCTATTGCAAAAACGCATTTTAGGAGGGTAGTTGAATATGAATAATTGTGGTGAAAGATTAAAAAACGGCATTATAACCGAAAATCCGATTTTCGTCCTGATGCTTGGTATGTGTCCTACCCTTGCGGTAACGACTTCTGCGATCAATGGTATTGGTATGGGACTTTCCACAACCGTAGTTCTGGTTATGTCAAACATGCTCATCTCCATGCTGCGTAAGGTTATTCCAGACTCCGTCAGAATGCCGGCCTTTATCGTAGTTGTAGCATCTTTTGTAACTATCGTACAGTTTCTGATGGAAGGCTTTACTCCTTCTCTTTATGAGTCACTTGGAATTTACATTCCACTGATCGTTGTTAACTGTATCATTCTGGGACGTGCAGAGAGTTATGCTTCCAAGAACCCTGTCCTTCCGTCTATCTTTGACGGACTTGGAATGGGTCTTGGCTTTACAGTGGGCCTGGTTGCCATTGGTCTTGTAAGAGAGATCCTTGGTTCCGGAAAGGCTTTCGGAGCACAGATCATTCCGGTTGCTGATGCAGCTACCGGTGCTGCCGGCTATACCCCGATCACTATCTTTATCCTTGCACCTGGAGCATTTCTGGTTCTTGCCGGACTTGCAGCAATCCAGAACAAAGTAAAGATCAACATGGCAAAGAAGGGCAAAGATGTTTCCAAGATCCAGTCCGGCTGTGGCTCCAATTGTGCGACCTGCGGCGGATGTCCTTCCGACAAAGAATAAAAAGGGGGAATAGAAAATGGCAAGCTTGATGTTGATTGCAATTGGTTCTGCGCTTTGCAGTAACGTTGTATTGAGTCAGTTCCTGGGAATCTGTTCTTTCCTTGGAGTTTCCAAGAAAACAGAAACCGCAGCCGGCATGGGTGGTGCAGTTGTGTTTGTTATTACTATTGCATCTTTTGTTGCAGGACTGCTTTATAAATTCATCCTGGTACCGACCCATTTTGAGTATCTGAAAACGATCGTATTTATCCTGGTTATCGCGGCACTGGTACAGATCGTAGAAATGTTTCTCAAGAAATTTGTACCATCCCTTTACAAGGCACTTGGTGTATACCTTCCTCTGATCACAACAAACTGTGCAGTTCTTGGTGTAGCACTGAACAACGTTAAATATGAATACAGCATTCTTGAAAGTGTTGTCAACGGATTTGCCACAGGTGTAGGTTACCTGATCGCAATTGTATTACTTGCGGGAATCCGTGAAAAAATGGAATACAACGATATTCCGGAATCCTTCCAGGGTATGCCGATCGTTCTGCTTACGGCAGCACTGATGGCTATTGCATTCTTTGGATTCTCCGGAATTGTATAGGAGGAAGAAGAGCATGAGTATAACAGGAATTATTATGGCTGCAGTCATTGTCGGCGGTACTGGTTTATTCATTGGTATCTTCCTCGGACTTGCAGACAAGAAATTAACCGTTAAGGTAGATGAAAAGGAAGAAGCCATTCTCGGCGTTCTTCCAGGAAATAACTGTGGTGGTTGTGGATATCCGGGATGTTCCGGACTCGCTGCCGCAATTGCAAAGGGAGAAGCTCCTGTAGATCAGTGTCCGGTTGGCGGTGCTCCTGTTGCAGCCAAGATTGGCGCGATCATGGGACAGGAAGTAAAAGAAACCGCACGTCGGGTTGCTTTTGTAAAATGTGCGGGAACCTGTGATAAGACGACTGTGAAATATGAGTACACAGGTGTGGAAGACTGTGAGATGATGGCTTTCATCCCAGGTAGCGGTGCAAAAGACTGTACATTCGGATGTATGGGCTTCGGAAGCTGTGTAAAGGCATGTCCGTTTGATGCGATCCATATAGTGAATGGTATTGCGGTCGTAGATCAGGAAGCATGTAAAGCCTGTGGCAAATGTGTTGCCAAATGTCCACGTCACCTGATCGAGCTGGTACCATATGACAAACAGACACGTGTAGCCTGCAGCTCCCACGCAAAAGGTAAGGCAGTTACAGCTGCCTGCGAGCTTGGCTGTATCGGCTGTAAAAAATGTGAGAAGAACTGTCCGTCCGAGGCGATCACAGTTACCGATTTCTGTGCACACATCGATTACGATAAGTGTACAGGCTGCGGTAAATGTAGGGAAGTTTGCCCAAGACATGTGATTCTGTAAAACAAAAAAGAACTGCCTGTCACGGAAGTTTTCCGAGTGACGTGGCAGTTCTTTTTTTGGAATAAAGCATGTTGTGCCCGATAATGCATAAATAAAATAAATACATACAAATTTTTGGTTATATTTCAATGAAAAATTGCAGTTTCCGGTTAAAAATATTTGACCGGTGAATTTCAAGGGGCTATAATAGGATATAAATATTCAGTATACTTCAAGGAGAACGAAATTCATGAGTAAGATTATTTTAACTGGCGACCGCCCGACGGGGCGCCTTCATGTAGGTCATTATGTTGGATCTCTGGCAGAGCGTGTGAAGCTGCAGAATTCCGGCTTATATGATGAGATTTATATTATGATCGCAGATGCCCAGGCACTTACAGATAATGCAGAGCATCCGGAGAAAGTACGTCATAACATTCTTCAGGTTGCTCTGGACTATCTGGCATGCGGGCTTGATCCGGAGAAATCCAATATTTTTATCCAGTCCATGGTTCCGGAGTTGACAGAACTTACCTTTTATTATATGAATCTGGTTACGGTAGCACGAGTACAGCGTAATCCTACCGTTAAATCCGAGATTAAGATGCGTAATTTTGAAGCTAGCATCCCGGTAGGCTTTTTCTGCTATCCGATCAGTCAGGCTGCTGATATTACTGCTTTCCGTGCAACACATGTACCGGTAGGTGAAGATCAGCTTCCGATGCTTGAGCAGTGCAAGGAGATCGTCCATAAATTCAATACCGTTTACGGTGATACGCTGACAGATCCGGAAATTGTTCTTTCTTCCAATAAAGCATGCTTACGTCTTCCGGGAATTGACGGAAAGGCTAAGATGAGTAAATCTCTCGGAAACTGCATCTATCTGTCTGATGAAGAAGATGTTGTGAAGAAAAAGATCATGTCCATGTTTACAGATCCGAACCATCTTCGTGTTCAGGATCCTGGTCGTGTAGAGGGAAATCCGGTATTTATCTATCTGGATGCCTTCAGCCGCCCGGAACATTTTGCTGAATTTCTGCCAGAGTATCAGAATCTGGATGAACTTAAGGCTCACTATCAGAGAGGTGGCCTTGGTGATGTGAAAGTCAAGAAGTTCCTGAATAATGTTATGCAGGCAGAGCTTGGACCGATCCGTGAAAGAAGGAAAATGTGGGAGCAGCGAACCGAAGATGTGTTCGATATCCTGAAAGCCGGTACAGAGGTTGCCAGAGAAAAAGCTGCCGCAACGCTTCATGATGTCCGTTCTTCTATGCGGATCAATTATTTTGAGGATCAGGATTTCCTTAATCAGTGATAGAAAACAGCGAGAGGAATCACAGGCTCGTATACAGGATCAACCCGGAGATTGTATTCCGGGTTGATTTTTTTTGAAAATTATGTTACTATTGCGTTCATATGGGAAACAGATGTTCAGCTGTTTCAGGGAAGGAGCCTTGAGATTTGATTTCTTTTGTAAAAGGTACTGTAGCAGATATCGGTGAAAATTGTCTGGTTGTGGAAAATGGCGGAATTGGTTATGAGATTTATATGACAGGACAGGATCTTGGGAAAGCACGGATAGGCGATGAAAAGAAGATCCATACCTTTCTCTATGTGCGGGAGGATATTCTACAGCTATATGGTTTTTTTTCGAAGGATGATCTTGGCATGTTCAAGCTTCTGATCGGTGTCAACGGAGTCGGACCTAAAGGCGCTCTGGGTATCCTTTCCGGGATCAGTGCAGACGAGCTTCGTTTTGCAGTGCTTTCCGATGATGTAAAAACAATCTCCAAGGCCCCTGGAATCGGGAAAAAGACAGCCCAGAAAATGATCCTGGAGCTGAAAGACAAGCTGAAGCTGGAAGATGCTTTTGAGATGAAACTGGCGCATCAACAGGAAGAAGCAGCTGAGGGAGCATCTGATCTGAGGGATAGTCGTCAGGAAGCGGTGGAGGCGCTTGTCGCATTAGGATACAGTTCTGCAGATGCCCTTCGTGCAGTACGAAAGGTACCGGAAGATATACCGGCGGATGATGTAGAAGCAATTCTTCGGGCTGCACTGAAAAATTTTTAAAGCCGTGAGTAAGAGCAAACATGCTCGCACTGAAATGAAATAGAACGGAGCATAGCAAATGGAGAACAGGATCATTACAACAGATGTTACAGAAGAGGATTTTTCCCTGGAGGGAAATTTAAGGCCTCAGAGTCTGGATGAGTATATTGGTCAACAGAAAACAAAAGATACCCTGAAAATTTATATCGAAGCAGCAAAGCAGCGTCATGATTCACTGGATCATGTGCTGTTTTATGGACCTCCGGGGCTGGGAAAGACTACACTTTCCGCGATCATTGCCAATGAGATGGGAACACATATGAAGGTAACATCAGGTCCTGCGATTGAAAAGCCAGGCGAAATGGCTGCGATCCTGAACAACCTTCAGGAAGGAGATGTGCTGTTTGTAGATGAGATACACAGACTGAACCGGCAGGTAGAAGAGGTTCTTTACCCGGCAATGGAAGATTTTGCTATCGATATCATGATCGGCAAGGGAGCATCCGCCCGTTCCATTCGTCTGGATCTTCCGAAGTTTACATTGGTAGGTGCAACAACGAGGGCAGGTCTTCTTTCCGCGCCGCTTCGTGATCGTTTTGGCGTAACACAGAGACTGGAGTTTTATGATAAAAAAGAACTGACGACGATCATTCTACGTTCCGCTCAGGTGCTTGGCGTGGAAATCGAACCCAATGGAGCTGCCGAGATCGCCAAGCGTTCCAGAGGAACCCCCCGTCTGGCCAACCGTCTTCTGAAGAGAGTACGTGATTTCGCCCAGGTGAAGTATAATGGTGTGATCACCTACGATGTTGCCTGCTTCGCATTGGATCTTCTGGAAGTAGATCAGTATGGCCTTGATAAAACAGACCGCCGCATTCTCCAGACCTTGATCCTGAATTTTCAGGGCGGACCCGTGGGGCTTGAAACACTTGCCGCATCGATCGGAGAAGACTCCGGAACACTGGAAGACGTGTATGAACCCTATCTTTTGCAGACAGGTTTCCTTAACAGAACTCCACGTGGAAGAATGGCTTCCGTGCTGGCATATACCCATCTTGGATATCCTCGTCCTGATTTGTCGACAAAGTAAAGGTCACCCGGTAATTGTTTCTTGCTTGCCAGGAAAGCCTCTTATGTCTTGTGTTTTCGAATTTCCATTTGTAAAAATCTTCGAACACTTCTGCAAAAGTAGGCTGATATGTTCCCGCCTTGTAGGCTGTAAGGACCGCAACCCCCTTAATCCAGTCATCTGTATAACAGATGGCAGCAGGGCGGAGAACATTACCAAGTGCGTCAATTCTGGCCGGAGGATGAACCGCATAACAATTCCACCGTCCCGGTATTGGCGTACTGGGGCGCTTTTTTATTTACAACAATTCAGAATTTTTGATTGATAAATCAGGATATACACATACCGGTATTTCATCATCAAAAGAGTATAATCCCGTACCAGATTCATTTTCAAAATCATAAACAGAAGCAGACATAAGAAAAATAAAAGCTTATCTGTTTGAGGATGATTCCCTACTGGACACAGAAACAGGAAGATACAGACATTTTGATCCGGACTGTGCAATTGCTCAGAGCTGGCAGCGACTTATGACAGGAAAAGATATTAAGCAGCATGACAGAACACTGATGGAGCACGAACTTCTTGAAATGAAGATAAAAAGGGAAAATCCGGATATGGAACACTGGAAAGCACACCAGATAGCTTCAGAAAAATATGATTATCCAAAGGAGGCAATAGAGTATTATGGTAATCTTAAAAAACATAAAAAAGACAAGTGATACAATATCTGCCGACTATTATCCGGAAGGCAAGAAACCGAAAGGATACATGGAAATAAATCTAAAAAATGGAGTTGTAATCGGACATGATAATGCCAGCTCATTTGCAGCCCCACATGTCAGACGAGAATTGAAACGTTTGGCAGAAAGAGATAATCCACCAGCAGAAAAAACAGTATTATGGTATTGAGACCACCAGTTAGAAATGGCTGGTGGTCTTTTATTGCGCTGGCGCAACGGAGGGGGAGGTGAGGAATATGAAGATCAGAGTGATCCATGATTTTTACGATAAAGAGAATGATCTGGAACTCCGAAAAGTCGGAGAAGAATATGAGGTAACAGAAGAAAGAGGCAGATACCTGGTAGATTTCCGAGTAGCGAAAGAGATCACAGATCCGGAAGGCGGTGATCCGGAATCTCCCGTTGAGGCGTAGGGTGAAACGCCTTATTTTTATGTCCGAAGGCTTAAAACTACACGGAGACACCGGGTTATCAACTGTCCATGTGAGACACACGTAAAACTGTATTCGTGCAGACAGATGTTTAAAAAATCTCGATGCAAAGTACCAATGAACCTGCAGAAATTACGGCCAGAAGATCATCAACATCCTGAATGACATATTATCTATTAAGGTATCAAAAACAGAAAAGGAGAGTAATACCATGAATATCAACACAAGCCTTATCAGTAACAACAACAGCTATGCAGGACAGACACCAGCGTATATCGTAATTCACAATACAGATAACTATGCGAAAGGTGCAAATGCGAAAGCGCATGCAAAAGCACAGCATGATGGCAACTTTAAGGGATATTCCGCACATGTATATGTGGACGACACAGAGGCGTATCAGGCGCTTTCGTACAACCGTGGAGCATGGCACGTAGGCGTCAACTACGGCGGTCGGCTGTTCGGTACTGTCAACAATAGAAATTCAGTAGGAATCGAGATGTGCGTCCAGGCGGGCTATAACTATGAGAAAGCTTTCCAGAATACAGTCCAGGTGTGCAAACAGCTTATGAAACAGCTGGGAATCCCGGCAGACAGAGTTGTGCAGCATTATGATGTATGTGCAAAGAACTGCCCGTCAGCAATCCGTGCAAAAGGTGACTGGAACCGTTTCAAGCAGCTGATCGGAGCTGAGACCACCACGCCAACGGTAGATAAGTATTATCGCACAAGAAAGTCCTGGGCTGACAGCAAGAGCCAGATTGGAGCATACAAGAGCCTTGAGAATGCAAAGAAAGAGTGGAAACAGGGCTACACCATCTATGACTGGAACGGAAAAGCAGTGTATCCGGTACAGACTTCAGAAAAGGCAGTAGTTCTGACAGGAAAGTTTGAGACCCGGCTTCCGATCATCCGGAAAGGGAATTCCGGCGTTGCAGTTTCCGTGCTGCAGTCTGTACTTGGTGTTACTGTGGATGGCCATTTCGGAGACGATACAGAAGCATCTTTGAAAGTTTTCCAGAAAAACACAGGCGTAAAGGTAAGTGGAACCTGCGGTATTGATTCCTGGAAAAGGGTGATCGAACACATGAAAGCCAACACTCATAATTGAGAAAAACATTTGCATCTTTAAGGAAAATATTGTAATCGACAAAATAATAGAAAAACTTCTATACATTTTTGCGGGAATCAGTTATAATAGAAGAAATTGTGGGTTGTAAGACCGGCAATACAGAGGAATGTTATTGAGGAAATAACCAGTAACAGATAAATTCAGGAGGCTTTACGAATGGCGGTAAAGAATACAGCACAGGTTGTTATCGATGGAAAGATCATTACTCTGGGCGGGTATGAGTCCGAGGAATATTTTCAGAAGGTTGCAGCCTATATGAATAATAAGATCAGTGAGCTGAGTCAGATGCCGGGATACTCCAGACAGGCCATGGAGACCAAGCATACACTGCTCAGTCTGAATATTACAGATGATTATTTTAAGGCAAAGAAGCAAGCGGAGATTTTTGAACAGGATCTGCAGCAGAAAGACCAGGAGATGTATGATCTGAAACATGAACTGATCTCTTTGAAAATGCAGATTGAAGAGGCGAAGAAGGCAGAACAGGAAGCTCAGGAACAGAAGAATCTTCTGGACGGTAAGGTGAAGGAACTGGAGAAAGAACTTGATGAACTGCTTAAATAAGGATGGGGGATTGCTTCGGTAATCCTCTTTTGTTTTATGGTCATCGGATTGATTAACAGATGGGAGATGAGGGAATACTTTGAAAAATATGATAACAGAACTGCTCTCGCCGGCAGGTTCTTATGAAAGCTTTGAGGCAGCTATTGGTGCCGGGGCTGATGCGGTATATGTAGGGGGACCGGCTTTTGGAGCAAGAGCTTATGCGCAGAACTTCACCCAGGAAGAGCTGATCACTGCCATTGAGACCGCACATATCCATAACCGTAAATTATATCTTACTGTGAATACACTTTTGAAGAACCGTGAACTGGATGATCAGCTGTTTGAATATCTGCTTCCATATTATGAGGCAGGTCTGGATGCGGTGATCGTACAGGATCTGGGAGTATTTTCTTTTATACGCCGGAATTTTCCGGATCTGGATATTCACGCAAGCACACAGATGACAGTAACCGGACCGGAGGGAATGCGGTTTCTGGAGGAAAAGGGAGCAACTCGTGTGGTTCCGGCCAGAGAGCTTTCCCTGGAAGAGATATCTGCCATGCATAAGGCAAGTCCTCTGGAAATAGAGACTTTTATCCATGGAGCTCTCTGTTACAGCTATTCCGGACAGTGTCTGATGAGCAGTATTTTCGGTGGAAGAAGCGGAAACCGTGGCCGCTGTGCACAGCCATGCAGGCTTCCTTACAGTGTAACCATGGATCACAGAAAATATAAAGGAGACAAGGATTTTTGTGCATTAAGCCTGAAAGATATCTGCACTTTGGATATTCTTCCGGATATCCTGGAGGCGGGTGTTATGTCTCTAAAGATCGAAGGGCGTATGAAACAGCCGGCGTACACAGCGGGTGTCACGGCAGTATATCGAAAATATCTGGATATGTATTTAAGTGGAAAAGAATATCACGTTCAGGAAAAAGACCGGAAGTATCTTCTTGAGCTTTTCAGTCGGGGAGGATCCTGCAAAGGATACTATGATATGTATCGCGGGCCGGAAATGATGGCTTTTGCCAATGAAAAAAAATCCGGTAATATCCAGCCGGAGATCAGAAAAATAAAAGAAAAAATTCATGGGAATTTAATACTTTCTCCTGAAAGTCCTGTTATACTGGAAATAACCTGCAAGGGCCAGACAGTAACTGCTATGGGCGGTGAGGTACAGTTTGCTAAAAATCAGCCAATGGAAGAACAGAGGATCCGTCAGCAGATGGAGAAACTGGGAAATACAGATTTTCAGTGGGAGGATCTGAACATTGAAATAAATGGAAGGATTTTTGTTCCGGTTAAAGTTCTCAATGAAGTACGAAGAGATGCTCTGAGTCAGCTGCGGGAAGCACTGATCGGATGTCAGAAGAGAGCACAGGTTACGAAGCAGCAGACGAAATCTCAGAATCAGACTGCCTGTCACAAAAGGGTAACAGACAGCCTGCCTGTATATGTATCCTGTGAACGTTCGGATACTGCGGAAGTACTTTTGAACGAACCGGGGATTACAGGTTTTTATTTTCCTTTTGATACTATGGAAAAATATTTTTCACCGGAACTTGCTGCAAGCAGTGAATTATATCTTTCTACTCCACATATCCATCGCGGAGAAATCCCCGAAAAGTGGCTTCGATCAGCTCAAAAATGGTTGGAGCAGGGTATGAAGGGCTTTCTGGTAAGAAACCTGGAATCTTACGCCGTACTGAAAAAAATGGGATATGGCGAAAAATGTATCCTGGATGCATCCATGTATACTTGGAATGATCAGAGTGTTGATTTCTGGCGGGAAGAGGGAGTTCTTCGAAATACAGTCCCCCTTGAGTTGAATGAGGGTGAACTGAAACACAGAGATAATACTTCTTCGGAGCTGCTTTTATATGGTTATATCCCACTGATGCTTTCCGCGCAGTGTGTAAGGAAGAATCTTTTCGGATGTACAGGAAAATATGAGACGGCTTATCTGAAAGACCGCTATAACAGTGAGTTTCCGGTAAAATGCAGCTGTGATCCATGGGGAAAAAACATCTCCGAAAAAGCAAAATACTGTTATAATATCATTTATAATAGCATTCCTTACGGACTTCCGGGTGAAAAAGATCAGGTAAAAAAACTGAACCTTCACTCTTTGCGACTGGCATTTACGATCGAAGAGCCAGAGAAAGCAAAAGCGATCTTGAAAGAATTCCGGACGGTTTATCAGGAAAACGGAAAACCTTCCGGACGCAGGTATACAAAAGGCCATTTTAAAAGAGGAGCCGAGTAAAAGTGTATGATTAATGTAATTACAGAATTATCTAAGTATGTGATCCTCACATTGATGATCGTCTATACCTTTCATTGTTTTTATATGGTGTGGCGGCAGGATGAGGAAGAAAAGAGAGAACTGCTCCATCAGCAGCTGACCATGATCTTTTTTATTGATTTTACAGCATTTCTTGTGATCTATTTAAAAAGCATGGATTTCAGGGTCATCCTGTTCTATATCGAAATGATGATCTTTTTTGCAGCGATCCAGATCCTTTATCGAATTATTTATCCGAATGCATCGCTGCTTCTTTTAAATAATATGTGTATGCTCCTGAGCGTAGGATTTATCATGCTCTGCCGGCTTTCACTTCCGTCTGCAACTAAGCAGCTTCTGATCGTGGCCGCAGGTAGTGCAGTATCACTGGTGATACCGGTAATGATACGAAAAATGAAATTTTTAAAGGATCTTACATGGGCTTATGCCGGAATTGGTATTGTACTTCTGGCGGCAGTTCTTGTTCTGGCAAGCACAAGCTACGGTGCAAAGCTTTCTCTTATGGGAATCCAGCCTTCCGAGGTAATCAAGATAACCTTCGTATTTTTTATGGCATCACTTCTGTGTACCAAGGTGGATTTTCGCAAAGTAGTACTGGCTACGATCGTTGCAGTGATCCATGTAGGGATCCTGGTTCTTTCCAGGGATCTGGGTAGTGCAGTGATCTTTTTTGTCACCTACCTTGTACTGATCTATGTGGCAACCAGAAATCCGAGCTATTTATTTCTGGGACTTGGCGGAGGATGCGTTGGTTCGGTGATCGCATATCATCTTTTTGGACATGTCCGTCAGCGAGTCAGTGCCTGGAAGGATCCGATGGCTGTCTATCAAAATGAAGGTTATCAGATCGTGCAGTCTCTGTTTGCGATCGGAACCGGAGGCTGGTTTGGAATGGGACTTTGTCAGGGCTCTCCGGAGAAGATTCCGGTCGTAAAAAATGATTTTATCTTCAGTGCTATTTGCGAGGAACTGGGTGGCATTTTTGCCATCTGCCTGATTCTTGTATGCACAAGCTTTTTTCTGATGATCGTTACTATTGCACTAAAGATCAGGAATCCGTTTTATAAACTGATCGCACTGGGGCTCGGAACAGAATATGCTTTTCAGGTATTTCTGACCATCGGCGGTGCAACCAAGTTTATTCCAATGACAGGAGTTACACTTCCGCTGGTGAGTTACGGAGGTAGTTCTGTCATGTGTACCATCCTGATGCTTGCGATCATTCAGGGACTGTATATTCTGAGGGAAGATGAGGACGAACAAATTGAAACGCAGCGAAAAGAAACGATTGAAAGAAGAGGAAAGAGAGCAACGCCTGAGAGAAAGAGAAATCGCCAGACTCCGTAGAAAAAAGAACCGGCCTTTAACTTTTGTATCGGCCTTCTTTATATTGATCTTTGTCAGTCTGATCGGATATCTGGCCTATTTTGACGCCATAAAAAGCGAAGATTTTATCAACAGCCCGTACAACACCCGTCAGGATACATTTTCGGACCGGGTAGTACGTGGAAGTATCCAGTCTTCGGATGGTGAGGTTCTGGCACAGACCAATGTGTATGAAGATGGAACAGAAGAGAGAACGTATCCGTTTTCCAATATTTTTGCACATGCAGTAGGATATGATACCAATGGTAAGAGTGGTTTGGAATCGGAAGCAAATTTCCAGCTTCTCACCTCCCATTCATTTTTTCTGGAACAGATGAAAAATGAATTCCTGGGAAAAAAGAATCAGGGTGATACCGTGATCTCCAGTCTGAATGCAGATCTTCAGACAACGGCATACAATTCTCTGGGAGACCGGAGAGGAGCGGTAGTTGTACTGGAACCATCCACCGGACGTATCCTGGCTATGGTGAGCAAACCGGATTTTGATCCGAACACGATCGCACAGAATTGGGATACCCTTGTTAATGATGAAAGTAACAGTAGCCTTTTAAACCGTGCAACCAATGGAGCTTATCCTCCGGGATCAACATTTAAGATCGTCACGGCACTGGATTATTTCAGACAAAAGGGATCACTGGAGGGATATTCCTATCTGTGTCAGGGAAGTATCACAGTGGATGACCACACGATCCAGTGTTACAATGGTGCAGTACATGGACAGGAGGATTTTTATTCCGCATTTGCACATTCCTGTAACTGTGCATTTGCAGATATGGGACTTGGTCTGGGAGGAGATACTCTGAAAAGTACTGCAGAGGATCTGCTCTTTAATAGGGCGCTTCCGCTGAATTCCTATAAAACCAGTCGCTTTACCCTTGATAAAGATTCTCCGAATGCACTTGTGATGCAGACCTCGATCGGCCAGGGTAACACTCTTGTTTCTCCGATGCATATGGCATTGATCACAAGTGCCATCGCCAATGATGGTATACTGATGAAGCCAACCATGATCGATAAGATCGTGAATAATTCCGGTGATGCGGTCAGGGAAACAGAAAAAACAGAATACAAACGTCTGATGACAAGAAATGAAGCCAATATCCTTGGAAAACTAATGAAAAATGTAGTTGAAAACGGTACGGCTTCCGCATTGAACGGACGAGGATATACTGTTGCCGGAAAGACCGGTTCTGCGGAGTTTGATGAAAATGGCTCCAGTCATTCCTGGTTTGTGGGTTATTCTAATGTAGATGATCCGGATATCGCTATTGCTGTGATCGTGGAAAACGGCGGAACCGGAAGTGAAGCGGCAGTTCCCATTGCGGCCGATGTTTTTGATGCATATTATTTCGATTAAATTGAGAACAGTATCTGCTTCTTGCCCCTTGCCTATAAGGTGAAAAAGAGGTATACTATAGCCAGTGCAAAAGACACACGCATTACAGGAGGATTGCAATATGATAGAAGCAACAAGCTGTGGCGGTGTGGTAATTCATCGGGGTAAGATCCTGGCATTGTATAAATCCTACAGGAACCGTTATGAAGGATGGGTGCTTCCCAAAGGAACTGTAGAAAAAGGAGAGACTTTTGAGCAGACTGCTTTACGTGAAGTAATGGAAGAAGCAGGTGTTCGGGCCTCTATCGTGAAATATATCGGCAAGAGCCAGTATAATTTCACCGTTCCGGAGGATGTGGTAATGAAAGAGGTACACTGGTATCTCATGATAGCTGATAATTATCATAGCAAACCCCAGCGAGAGGAATATTTTGTAGATTCCGGATACTATAAGTTTCATGAGATCTATCATCTTCTCCGTTTTTCCAACGAGAAGCATATCGTGGAACAGGCCTATCAGGAGTATCTGGAAATGCGAAGTGAGGGCGTCTGGGCGAAACAGCAGAAGTATTTTTAACAACAGGACAGGGCTGTGTACTTACGCAGCCCTGTTTGGCATTATAGACGGAGGTGATGGCAGATTGCTGAAATGGATGAAAAACTATTACATAGGAAATGATGTAAAAAATCCTACTAGAATAAGAGCCAGGATCACTGCTGGCAAATTCGTGCCGGATATCTACGTTGTTACTTTGTCTGATAATCCCGGAAATATTTTGGAAATTCTTCCTGCAGGCATGCTTGTACAGCGAAGCGCCAGAGCCACCTGTCCTTTGATCATTGGAATGGCTAGAGGAAAATCCGGTGCTATACAGATGGTACAGGATATGATCGAACAGGTTTATACCGAAACTGGAAATTTTAAAATAAAAGAATATCTGAAAAACAGGTGAACCAATGCTGCATATATTATGGCTGATAATAAAATGGATATTGATCCTTTTGGGGATCCTGATCGGGCTGATCTTTCTGATCCTGCTGCTTCTTTTATTCTGTCCGATCAGATACAGAGGGAAAATAAAAAAAGACCGAACGGATAGTCTTCGGGAAATACATGCTTTCGGTGAAGTGAGCTGGCTGCTTCATATAATTTCTGCACAGGTATTCTGGGAGCAGGGCGTTCTGAAAACAAAATTATGTTTTTTAGGGATTCCTTTGGAAAAATTTAAAAATCTGTTTCGTAAAAAAAAGAAACCTAGATTTCTTTCCAACTCCGGAAATCAAAATGCAAAAAAACAGACAGAGTCTTCCAGAAGCCATGAAAAGACATCAAAAAGCGAACAGCAGAACGATGCAGCAGAGTTACAAATGTCTGAGCCTCAGGAAGATACTGTTGAAGATATAAATGAAATTTCGGAAAATGTAATAATGGAGCCGATATCGATTTCCGAAGAAATATCGGAAGATGAAAAGAGGCTTCGGACAAAGATTGCAGATTTAATTTTGAATATAGTGGGAAAAATAAAAATGACAGTTGGAAAGCTGTTCCGAATCGTACAGAATTTTCTTGGAATCCCCAAAAGGATTCTGAAAAAAATGCAAAGTCTTGCATTAACAATCCGAAATTTCTGTGATAAGATAAACTGGTGGAAGGAATTTTTAGACCATCCCCGAACCAGAGAGGTTCTTTCCTTTCTGTGGAAAAATGCAAAAAAACTGATTTATCATGTGCTTCCGACAAGGATCACCGGAAAGATCACATTTGGCAATGAAGATCCGGCAGTTACAGGTATGGTATTGGCTGTATTAGGAATGACAATTCCTTTTCATAAAAACAAGATCGAAGCAGCGCCCCTTTTTGATGATGAAAATGTTCTTGAGGGAGAGATCTTGTTAAAGGGAAGGATTTATGGAATTGTAGTTCTCAAAACAGCAGCAGAGCTTTATTTCAATAAAAATATAAAATACGTCATCCACCGATGGAGACATAAGGAGGTAAAACATGGAGAAAGAGAATAATTTCAAAGATACCGTGAATTCATTATTTAAAGGAATGGATGGCTTTGTATCGGCCAAAACAGTGGTTGGCGATGCCATTCATGTAGGTGATACCATTATCCTTCCTCTGGTCGATGTATCCTTCGGCGTGGGAGCCGGAGCTTTTGAAGGGGACAAGAAGAATAACGGCGGCGGAGGTCTTGCCGGAAAGATGTCTCCCTGTGCAGTACTTGTGATCCAGAATGGAAGCACCAAACTTGTAAACGTAAAAAATCAGGATGGCCTTACCAAGGTTCTGGATATGGTGCCGGATTTTGTGAACCGTTTTGCGCCAGGTGCAGGCAATGCTGAGGATACTGACGGGAAAGAAGAGTAGTATTCCATTTAGATTTCATGCATATACTGTAATAAAAAAACAGGAAATGAGCAGACAGGAGTGGGAAAGCTAACTGGTTTTATGCTGTTTTTTATTGGTGTGGGCATGGTTCTTGGTATCCTTATTACAGAAAATTTTATTGTGATCGCAATGGCAGTCATATGTCTGCTGTGCGGATATCATATGTTTTGCAGATAAGCGGGAAGTGTGCACCTGGCATACTTCCCGCTTGTGATTTATCTGTCTTAAAGATAAAAAAACAGCCCCCGCATTCTACGGGGGCATACGATATTACTTACGCTCTTTCAACTTTTCCGGATCTTAAACAAGAAGTACATACATACATTTTCTTTGCTCCGCCGGCAGTTGTTTTTACTCTGACGGATTTAACGTTAGATTTCCACATTTTGTTGGATCTTCTATGGGAATGACTCACATTGTTTCCGAAATGAGCTCCTTTATCGCAGATTGCACATTTAGCCATGAATAGCACCTCCTTTTATCAACAGTCACCATTTTAACAGATGAATTGCTCTTTTGCAAGCAAAAAAAGGAAATTTATCAAAAATTCTGCAAAGAGTTTTAAGGAAAGTATTCCATACCTCCGGGAACAGGACGGATCATGGTGGAATTAAGCGTTGTGTGTATGGTTTAGATCAATTTGAAACATAGAAAATTACCCAGTGCGAATTAATTTATCGTTTTTTCTTTGGCCTGGTCTCTTTCCTGAATCGGAATAGAACATATTCTTGCTGAACTGGCATATGAGGATAGGAAAACCGGGAAAATGCAAAAGGATTTGTCAGGTAGTTCGGAATCCGAAAATGTGGTATGATTATGGGTAGGATATCAGAAACGTCAGGAGTTGAATGGATTGTGAAGAAAGAAGAAATTTTCGAATATGTGTAGAAACAGTATGGCACAATTCCGGAATATTTATGGAGTAAATCGCCAGACAGTGCAGTACTCCGACATAAAAACAGAAAATGGTATGCAGTGATCATGACTATTGAAAAATCAAAACTGGGATTAGAAGGAAAAGATCCGGTTGATATCATGGATGTAAAGTGTGATCCGGACATGACGAATATGATTATTCAGACGCATGGATTTTTACCTGGATACCATATGAACAAGCAGCACTGGATCACGATTTTACTGGATGGTTCGGTCAGTAAAGCAAAGATACTGGACTTTTTGGACATGAGTTATAACCTGATTGATGGCGCAGGCAGAAAGGAAAACAAATGAAAAAAGCAATCGTATATGCATCTGTACATCATGGAAATACAGAAAAATTAGTAAAGGGCATAGCAGCAACGTGCCAGGTCGATTTGATTGATGCTGTAAAACAACCCGATGCAGATCTGAGCAGTTATGATATGATTGGGTTTGCATCAGGAATCTATTTTTCAAAATTTCATCAGTCGATATTGGGATTTGCAGAGAAGAACCTACCGGACGACAAAAAGGTATTTCTGATCTGTACTTATGGTGGAAGTGCGAATTATAAATCCATTGAGCAGATTTTGGACAAGAAACGTTCCAAAGTAATAGGAAAATTCGGGTGCAAGGGTTATGACACATTTGGTCCATTTAAACTGGTTGGTGGAATTGCAAAAGGGCATCCAGATGAAGAAGATATAAAAAATGCAGTTGAGTTTGTAAAAGGATTATAAGTAAATAAACGAAAAAGAAAAACCGGCTTCATAGTATCGGTCGGCATGCTCCATCACAATCTGGGATTCCCCTTCAATAGAGTGGATGAGCTTAATTTTCTATAAGATAAAACAAGTTGAACTCTATCATTGCGTAATTATAAAAAAAAGGTTATAATAGTTTTATATAATTTAATCTGAATGAAACAATGGAGGTAACCATATGAATGGACGTATAGATTCCGGATTGGGTCAGATCGTAATTGATACGGATGTCATTGCGACTTATGCCGGCAGTGTGGCGGTAGAGTGTTTTGGCATCATTGGAATGGCAGCTATCAGTATGAAGGATGGCCTGGTCAAGCTTTTGCGTATTGACAGCCTGAAACATGGTATCAGTGTTAAGATCACGGATGATAACAAGATCCGGCTGAATTTTCATGTCATCGTAGCATATGGCGTGAATATCAGTACTATTGCGGACAATCTTGTCAACAATGTAAAATATAAAGTCGAAGCCTTTACAGGAATGGAGATTGAGAAAATCAACATTATGGTTGAGGGCGTACGTGCAATAGATTAGTTTTAGAGGAGGAACTTGTGGTGAATAACAAAACCATAGATGCTAAAATACTTTCCAGAATGTTTCTGTCCGGAGCAAAAAATCTGGAAGCGAAGAAAGAATGGATCAATGAACTGAATGTGTTTCCTGTACCTGACGGAGATACAGGAACCAATATGACGCTTACCATCATGTCTGCTGCTTCCGAAGTAGGTGCTCTTACAGATCCGGATATGGAATCCCTGGCAAAGGCAATTTCTTCCGGTTCCCTTCGTGGAGCCAGAGGTAATTCCGGTGTTATCCTGTCACAGCTTCTGCGTGGATTTACCAGAGGTGTGCGTAAACTTACGGATCTGGATGCACCTGCCATTGCCGCAGCTATGGAGCGAGGCGTTGAGACTGCATACAAGGCAGTTATGAAACCAAAAGAGGGAACCATTCTTACTGTAGCCAGAGCTGCAGCAGACAGAGCAGCAGAGCTTGCTGATGCGGCAGAAGATCTGGATGCTTTTTTCGACGGGATCTTTCAGCATGCAGAGGAAACTCTTGCCAGAACACCGGAGATGCTTCCGGTCCTGAAAGAAGCAGGTGTTGTGGATTCTGGTGGACAGGGACTTCTGGAAGTTTTCCGTGGTGCCATCGACGGATATCATGGAAAAGAAGTGGATTATTCCCAGTTTGAAACAGTAGCTCCTAAGATCACAAAAATTTCTCCTCAGGCAGAGGCAGACATTAAATTTGGATATTGTACAGAATTTATTATTCTTCTTGAAAAACCGCTTCCACAGGATGAGATCGACCGTTTCCGTGAATTTCTGGATTCCATCGGTGATTCCATTGTTTTGGTGGCTGATGATGAGATTGTCAAGGTACACGTGCACACCAATCATCCGGGACAGGCTTTTGAACGCGCACTCACGTATGGTCAGCTTTCCCGCATGAAGATTGACAATATGAGAGAAGAACATCAGGAAAAACTGATCAAAGATGCGGAAAAACTTGCAAAAGAACAGGCAGAAAACAAGGAACCTCCTAAGGATCATGGCTTTATTTCCGTATCCGTAGGCGAGGGACTTTCTCAGATTTTCCGTGAACTTGGCGTAGATTATCTGATCGAAGGCGGCCAGACTATGAATCCAAGTACCGAAGATATGCTCAATGCTATTGAGAAAGTAAATGCAAAAACAATTTATATTTTCCCGAATAACAAGAATATTATCCTTGCAGCAAATCAGGCGAGGGATCTGACTGAGGATAAGGAGATCATTGTAGTACCAACCAAGACAATCCCACAGGGAATTTCTGCAATGATCAGCTTTGTTCCGGAAAAAGGTGGCGAGGAGAATCTTGCTTCCATGACAGATGCTATATCCAGAGTAAAAACCGGACAGATTACTTATGCAGTTCGTGACACACGCATTGATGACAAGGAAATCCATGAGGGAGATATCATGGGAATCGGTGATGCAGGTATCCTTGCAGTAGGCAGGGATCGACTTCAGGTAGCAGAGGAGATGGTAGCAGAGATGGTTGACGAGGAATCTGAGATCATCAGTGTTTACTATGGTGAGGATGTATCGGAAGAAGATGCAGAGGCACTTTCTGATTCTCTTACTGAGAAATATCCGGAGTGCGAGGTTGAGCTGAACCAGGGCGGACAACCGATCTACTACTATCTGATTTCTGTAGAATAAAGAGTATAAAAAATGAATGAAAAGACACCTTTGCGTGAATTAAAAGGCGTGGGTGAGAAAACAGAGAAGCTTTTCCAGAAGATCGGGATCACGACTGCGGAAGAGCTTCTCCGTTATTATCCGCGGACTTACGATATATATGAGGAGCCTGTGGAGATTGCATCAGCAGAGGAGAACAAAACAGTCTCTATCCGTGCCACTATAGCAACAGGTATTTATATTAACCAGATACGCAATCTCCAGGTTCTGACAACAACTGTGGCAGATGCAAGCGGCCGATTACCGGTTGCCTGGTTCAATGCGCCTTATTTGAGGGGAACACTCAAAAAGGGCAGTGTGTTTATCCTCAGAGGAAAGATCATCAGAAAAAAAGGCCGTCCGCAGATGGAACATCCGGAGATTTTTACCCCGGCAGCTTATGAGGAGATCATTCACAGTATGCAGCCTGTATATGGTCTGACGAAAGGACTTTCCAACAAGATGATCACGAAGTTGGTCCATCAGATTTTGGATACAAGGCCTCTCCATGGGGAATATCTGCCGGAGGAGATACGGGAACGCTATCAGCTCGCAGATGCCAATTATGCGATCCGGACTATCCATTTTCCGAAAAATATGCAGGAGCTTCTCACAGCCAGGAAACGTCTGGTATTCGATGAATTTCTGCTTTTTGTGCTGGCAATACAGCTCTTGAAGGAGAAAACAGAAGAGGCTCCAAACACGTTTCCTATGAAACCAGTATGGACAACCGAGGAGATCATAGAAGGGCTTCCCTATGACCTGACCGGAGCCCAGAAGAATGTCTGGCATGAGATCGAACGGGATCTGAGCGGTCATAAGCTGATGTCCAGGCTTGTACAGGGGGATGTTGGTAGCGGCAAGACCGTGATCGCATTTTTAGCTATGGTACTTTCAGCAGAGAATGGATTTCAGAGTGCATTGATGGTACCGACAGAGGTTCTGGCAAATCAGCATTACGAAGGCTTTCTGAGGCTGATGGAAGAACAGAATATCGCTTCCTGCCATCCGGTGCTTCTGACAGGATCTACCACAGCCAGACAGAAGCGTGAGATCTATCAGAAGATTGCAGACGGTGAAGTGAATGTGATCATCGGAACTCATGCTCTGATCCAGGAAAAGGTGGAATATAAGAATCTGGGGCTTGTGATCACAGATGAGCAGCACAGATTCGGCGTTCGCCAGAGGGAAGCGCTGACGACCAGAGGAAATCCGCCTCATGTACTTGTTATGAGCGCAACCCCCATTCCCCGGACACTGGCGATCATTTTATACGGAGACCTAGATATTTCGATCATTGACGAGCTTCCTGCAAAAAGACTTCCGATCAAGAATTGCGTAGTAGGAACTTCCTACCGTCCCAAGGCGTATTCTTTTATTGAAAAGCAGGTGCAGATGGGAAGGCAGGCTTATGTGATCTGTCCTATGGTGGAAGAGAGCGAAGGCCTGGAGGCAGAGAATGTTACAGATTATGCCAGAAAGCTTCAGGAGATCCTTCCAGGGGAGATCAAAGTAGAAATCCTTCACGGAAAGATGAAGCCAAAAGAGAAAAACAGGATCATGGAGGCGTTTGCTTCCGGCGAGATCCAGGTACTGGTATCTACCACAGTTGTGGAGGTTGGAGTGAATGTGCCAAATGCTACCGTTATGATGGTGGAAAATGCAGAACGTTTCGGGCTTGCCCAGCTTCATCAGCTTCGGGGCCGTGTAGGGCGTGGAGAGCATCAGTCTTACTGCATTTTTATCCAGGGAAATAATGAAGAAAATACTTCTAAACGTCTAAAGATCCTCAATGAATCCAATGATGGATTTTATATAGCCGGAGAAGATCTGAAGCTTCGGGGCCCAGGAGATCTTTTTGGTATCCGCCAGAGCGGACTGATGGAATTTAAGATTGGTGATATCTACAATGATGCGGGAATCCTGAAGAATGCAAGTGAAGCAGCTGGTGAGATCCTGGCACTGGATTTTGATCTTATCCTGCCTCAGCATAAGGCTTTAAAGGAGCATCTCAAGGGGTATATGAGTGAAGAACTGGAAAATCTGGGGATCTAACCTTGCGTTCTTTCACAAAAAGTGATATCCTAAAATTCGAGAAAAGATTAACAAATCCCTTGTAAGGAGGCTATAAACATGGCTAGAACAAAGAAAGCTGCAACCAAGACAACTGTAAAAACGGCTTCAGTAAGCGAGACTCCTGCAAAATCTGTAGTAACCGCATCCGAGGAGAAAGCCGTTAAGGCTGAGACACCGAAAACAGACGATGCAAAAGCATCTGTAGAGACAAAAGCAGCTGAGAAGACAGCAGAGGTAAAACCTGCTGCTGAGAAACCAGTAGAAGAAAAAGCAGCAGCTGTAAAATCTGATGAAGAGAAAACAACAGCTGTAAAATCAGAAGAACCGGCTAAGAAAACAACTGCCAGGAAGACAACAACACGAAAAACTACTGCAGCTAAGAAAACAACAACCAGGACGGCTGCTAAGACAACAGCGACTAAAACAACAAGAAAAACAGCAGCTAAGAAAGCTGAGCCAGTAACAGAAGTATATGTTCAGTACTGGGGCAAGGAGATACATACTTCAGAGGTTGCTGACAGGATCAAAAAGATCTGGACAGAGGACATGGGCAAAAAAGCCTCTGAGCTGAAGGATCTCAAAATCTACATTAAACCGGAAGATAATGGTGCACATTATGTGATCAACGGAGATGTTACAGGATTTATCGGACTGTAAAAAGAGTCTCTGATAAAAAGTATATAAAAGAGTATGTAAGATGGCCTGCTATAGAGAAAATCTGTAACAGGCTATTTCTTTTGTGTATTTGACCAAATGAGAATAGCATGATATGATTCACCCAATAAATAAACATACTAATTAGATAGGGATATAGTGAAATGAAACAGGTATTATGCTTTGGAGATTCCAATACATGGGGCTATGACGGAGAGAGCAGGAAGAGACTTCCGTGGGGAGTCCGCTGGACAAGCCTGCTACAGGAAAAACTGAACAAAGAAGAATATCGTGTGATCGAGGAGGGACTGTGCGGAAGAACAACAGTTTTCGAAGATCCGCTCCGCGACGGAAGAAAAGGAACTGCACTTTTTCCCACACTTCTGGAAACACATGCCCAGGTGGATGTGATCACGCTGATGCTGGGAACCAATGACTGTAAAACTGTTTTCGGAGCATCCGCAGATGTAATCGGAAAGGGAATCATAAGATTGCTGGATCAGGTCCATGAATATGCGCCAAAAGCGAAAGTCCTTCTCATGGCTCCGATCTACCTGGGAGAAAAAGTATGGCAGGAAGGATATGACCAGGAGTTTTCCAGAGAGTCTGTGCTCGTTTCCAGAAATCTGCAGCCTGTTTATGAAAAAATCGCAGCTGAACGTCATATCAGTTTCCTTCCGGCAGCATCCTATGTACATTGCTGTGACGCAGATCAGGAACATCTGAATGCAGCAGGACATAAGAAATTTGCAGAGGTTGTATATCGAAAAGTACAGGAATTGCTGTAAATGAATATAGGATTTTAAGACTTTTGGATCTTATCCAATGCGTCGTAAAACCCATTGCTTCAGCTATGGGGATATAAGACGCGTC
>JAHZFO010000020.1:0-34098 GCA_019421285.1 Clostridiales bacterium | reverse complement strand
CACAGTAAAATACCTGATATGGCATGAAAGCAACATGAAAATTAGGGTGGATATAGGGTGGACAGTTTGGAAAACCTTAGAGTTTTAGAGGGTTCCGAGGATTTTTTCCGGGGTCTGCAACACCAGTATCCACCGGTTCAAATCCGGTCTGCGCCTCTTAAAAAGCTTTAGTTGTTTATAACTAAAGCTTTTTCTTTGTATTGCATATGTATCATATTTGATGAATGTGAAAACAGGGATTATTGGTAAATGGTAAGATTCCACGAAGTGTGTTGTTAGCACGGAGTGGACAGTAAAAAGGTGGCAGATTCAGTCAGAAAAGATTGAATCTGCCACTTCTTTTTTGTACACTATAGAATAGACGGACAGCGTATGGGGGTCTGCTGTCGGAGGGTAACTGTGAACTTATGTAGCAGTCAGAAAGATGTTGGTGTCAAAAGGTATTTTGCCCCCTTTGACACCGGATTGTTCCGTACTTCGTACTCTCACAATTCTTAGAAATTGGAAAGTATAAAAGAATAAAGATACGAATGGAGAGAAAAAATGGGAAAAGAAACTGAGCAGAAACAGGAAATCGTGAATCAGGGGGTTCATACATACAGTCAGGAGGAAGCCTATGTCTGGCCACGAGACCCTGTTTTACGGGAGCAGCTGGAGTGGTTTCAGGATCAGAAGCTGGCGTTGATGGTGCACTGGGGAATGTATAATCAGCTGGGCATGGTGGCGAGCTGGGCACTTAGCGATGAGGATGCGGAGTGGTCTAGAAAGACGGTGGACTGGACGGATGACGGGGAGGTTTTTAAGAGGCAGTATCGGGCATTAAACCGTGCGTTTGATCCGGTGGCTTTTCAGCCGGAGGAATGGGCGAAGATGGCAAAGGAATGTGGGTTCCGGTATCTGATTCTGACCACAAAACATCACGACGGTTTCTGTCTGTGGGACACAGCATATACAGAATACAAGACGACGGCAGAGGACTGTCCGTTTCATACACATAAGTATGCGGATATCGTCCGTGCCATGTTTGATGCGTTTCGAAAAGAAGGACTGGGAATCGGAGCGTATTTTTCCAAGGCGGACTGGCACTGTCCGGATTACTGGGAAACAGAGAAGGCGCTTACACAGAAAACTACCAGAAATCCTACCTATGACCCGAAAGAAAATCCTGAAGCGTGGGAGCGGTTCCGGGCATTTACCAGGGATCAGATTCTGGAACTTGGAAAGCAGTATGGAAGGCTGGATATCCTCTGGTTTGATGCCGGCTGGGTAGCGGCTGCAAACGGACAGGATATCCGGTTGGGAGAGATCGTGGAGGAAGTGCGAAAAACGCAGCCCTGGGTGCTGGCAGTAGACCGGACGGTGGGCGGTGCTTATGAAAATTATGTCACACCGGAGATGTGTGTGCCGGAAAAACCGCTGCGTGTGCCCTGGGAGAGCTGCCTGACACTGGGAGCTGATTTTAATTATGCGTACGGAGATCATTATAAATCACCGAGAGAACTGGTAAATCTTCTGGTCAATATTGTGGCGAAGGGCGGAAATATGGCGTTAAATGTAAGTCCGCAGCCGGATGGCAGGATCCCGGTGGAAGCGTGGGAGAGCCTGCGGGGACTGGGTGCATGGATGCAGACATATGGGGAAGCCATCTATGGAACGAGAATCTGTGCGCCGTATCAGAGCGGAAATCTGGCATTTACGCAAAAAGGCGATACCGTCTATGCGATCCGGCTGTATCCGGAGGAAAGGGAAGCAGTAGAAGAGAAACTTTTGATTCCCTATCAGGGGAAAATCCGCGGGATTTCCATGGTAGATACGAAGAAAGAGGCTGAATGGAAGATGACGGAGGAAGGAATACAGGTGGTGATTCCCCAAGAGTATCGTGAGGGAGAGACGCCGATTGCGATTGTATGGAAGATAGAACAGTAATAATTATTCAGTAGGCAGTATTTCACGAGGCGTATTGGCTTGCAACTGTGAAGAGATTGAACAATTACGAACGATAATGAAAAGTATCCGCTGAGACAATGTGAAATCAGATAAAAACGGGATATGAAGAAAGTAGCAGGTAACAGGAAAAATAAGAAGTTGAAAAACGGGGAACAGAGTATGAAAATGATATTTGAGACGCCGGCAACTGTCTGGCAGGAGGCATTTCCGCTGGGAAACGGGCGGATAGGAGCGCTGATGTTCGGGGACGGGGAGGCAGAGACACTTTGCCTGAATGAAGATACCCTCTGGTCGGGCTATCCGGGGGATCCGCGCACCGGTATGGGATATGAGGATATTAAAAAAGCAGAAGTGTATGCAAAAGAAGGGAGTTACCTTCAGGCTACACAGGTGTTGAATCAGGCACAGGAGACGGCGGAAGATGTAGAGATGTATGAGCCTTTCGGCACGGTACGGATCCGGTTTGAGGGAGAACGGGAAATTGCGGACTATCACAGAGAACTGGATCTCGAGACAGCAACTGCCCGGGTGACATATCGAAATCACGGGCAATCTTATGAACATCGTTGTTTTTGCAGTGCACCGTCACAGGTTCTGGTGTATCAGATCCGGGCAGAGGAAGCATTTACCATAGTGGTCACGGCAGACGACGGGTTTCTTACGGGAAACAGCTGGGACGGAAAAATATGGAAAATGCAGGGGCAGATGCCGGGAAAAAGTAAGATTCCTGTGGGAGCGAAAGAAGGGGACGGCAGCGAGTTTATTTTTTCGGAAAATCCGCAGGAAAAAGGAATGCCGTACGAAGGTTGGTGCATGTTTGAGACGGAAAACGGGGAGATTGTTCCGACAGAGATGGGAGTTCGCTGTGTCAACGTTCGTGAAATTACTATGCGGATACTGATTCGTTCCGGGTTTGCAGGTGTTTCCAGACATCCGTATACGCAAGGAAATGATCCCGCAAAGCTTTTACTTCAGGATCGGGAGCAGACCGGGATATCCGTAGAAGAGTTGTGGAAAGAACATGTCGGAGAGTATCAGCAGTATTTTCAGAGAGTGAAACTGACGCTTGGAGATGATAGCAGAGACGGGATGGATCTTTCGAAACGGCTGGAACAGTATAAAAAAGACGGCGAGGATCCGGGGCTGGAGCAGCTGTTGTTTGATTATGGACGGTATCTGCTGATTTCCTGTTCCCGACCGGGGACACAGGCGGCAAATCTGCAGGGAGTCTGGAACTGCGACCGAATCCCGGCCTGGAAGAGCGATTATACGGTAAATATCAATACCGAGATGAACTACTGGATGACCGGTCCGTGTAATCTTCATGAACTGGCGGAGCCGCTGGTGCGGATGAACCGGGAACTGCTGGAAAGTGCGAGGGAGACGGCGCAGAAGTATTTTCACTGTGAAGGTGCGGCGTGTTTCCATAACGTGGATCTGTGGAGAAAGACATCACCGGCAGCAGGACTGGCAAACTGGGCGTTCTGGCCGTTTGGCGGGGCGTGGATGTGCCGGAATCTCTATGAGGAATATCTGTTTACGCAGGACAGAGAGTATTTGCAGGAGATTTTTCCGGTGCTGGAGGAACATGCCAGATTTTGCAGCAACATGTTACAAAAGACGGATAAAGGACTGGCAGTGGTTCCGGCGACATCACCGGAAAATTGTTTCCTGGATCAGGGAGAAGCAGTGCCGGTGGCACTGTATACAGAAAATACTCTGGCAATTATTCGAAATCTGTTCCGGGATTATCTGGAAGCATGTGAAGTATTAAAAAAAGAGGGTACTCTTTCAGGAACGATCCGTGAACAGCTGCCTGCGATCGTACCGGCACAGCTGGGGAGTGACGGAAGGATTCTGGAGTGGAATGAGGAATTCATGGAGGTGGAAGTAGAACACAGACATCTATCTCATCTGTATGAATTCCATCCGGGACGGGGCATTACGAAAGAGACACCGGAACTTCTGGAAGGGGTGAAAAAAAGTCTGCTTGTCCGTGGCGACGAAGGAACCGGCTGGAGTCTTGCGTGGAAGATTCTGATGTGGGCAAGGATGGAGGACGGTGCGCATGCCGCAAAACAGGTGGCACAGATGTTGCAGGTTCGAGATCCGTTTGCAGAGATGTCTGTCCAGGGTGGTGGTGTATACCCGAACCTGTTCTGCGCGCATCCACCGTTCCAGATTGACGGAAATCTTGGATTTACCGCGGGAATCGCAGAGATGCTGCTGCAAAGCCACGGAGAAGAACTCGTGATCCTTCCGGCGGTATCACCGAAGTGGAAACGAGGCTCTGTACAGGGGCTGATCGCCCGGGGTGCGATTGTGGTAGATATCGAGTGGAAGGAAGATTGTGTAACCTGCTGGCTGACGAGCAAAACAGATCAGGAAGTCCGGGTGCGTGTGAAAATGCAGGAGAGCAGGACGGTATTTTTGAAAGCCGGAAATAGAGTAAAATTTGAATAATTGCTTACATGCAAAGATATTCTGCGGATAGAAAACAGAGATTTGTTTTAGCAATTAAGGGATTTCTGGTAGTTTGCGAGAAGAAAATATAACGAACCAAAATAAGGAATGCAGTTTATGAAAAACAGCAGCCGGTGTATGCTTCGAATTTTTAGGGAAACATATACCGGCTGTTGATTTATTCAAGGGAAACGAATCAAAGTCTGTATTTGTACAAGACAATTCCTGTGATACTAGTACATCATAAACTAAGTAACTGTCACATTAACTTGTCTGATTTTTCATCTGCTGCGTTGTCGTCAGTCGCCGTAGCCACCGCTACGCCTCTTTCCTCCGCCTTGCATATGAAGAAATCATCCTGCGTCAATGTAACAGAAACTTAATTTATGATGTACTAGGCAGGGATGTGTGAGGTTCCCTGTACAGTCTGGAAAATAGATTCTGCGAATTAAGACTTTGACGGAATAAACGGTGAGATCGCTCCTGCTACATTCGAGATCGGCATGGTCTGGAGCCATATATGTCCCGGGCCGGTGATGACGGTGTTGAAGATGCCTTCCCCGCCAAAAAGCATATTTTTCACACCGGGAACGGTCTGGATATCCATGGAACAGGTGGCTTCCATAGCAGCCAGATAACCGGTATCCACGATGATCTGCTGACCGGGCTGCAGGTCGTATTCGACAACATGGCCGTCAAATTCCAGGAATACCATCCCTTCTCCGGCAAGGCGCTGCATGATAAATCCCTCACCGCCGAAGAGTCCGGAACCGAAGCGTTTCTGGAAGAAAACAGAAAGGTTTACCCCGGCTTCGGAAGCGAGAAAACCGGACTTTTGTACAATCAGTTCCCGCCCGGGGGAAATCTGGTAAGGAAGAATACTTCCCGGGAAGCAGGAGGCAAAAGCAATCATGCCGGGACCGCCCTGGGCAGTATAGATATTCTGAAACATGGATTCACCGGAAAACATTCGTCCGAAAGCCTTTCCGATGCCGCCGTTGGTAGAAGTCGCCATGTGCATGTTTGGAGACATCCAGCTCATGGCTCCTTTTTCTGTGATCATTTTTTCACCGCCGTCCAGATAACAGATAACAACGGGTAAAGTGTCGCCCTGAATTTCATAACGCATAGTATGTACCTCCTGTATAGAAAATTTGCAGCTGTTCAGTTATGAGCAAGTAGCGAAGCGGATTGCGAATATCCGCTTGAATGAGTTCCGGAGTTTTTTACATCCTGCCTGGAACAGTGAAAATCATGGTTATGATGATGTTTCTACTGGTATTATATCAAAGTAGACAGCTGGATGATATGGAATTAAGAAAAAAGTAAACAATAAAATTTGAAAAAAGTGTTTGACAAATATATATGTATGTGGTAATTTATAGAAAAGTTTAGCGTAGTAAACCGTTGAAGCGGAGATCAAAGCAGTTATGCGCGCACAGAGAGTCCGGGAGGGTGAGAGCCGGGTGGAGATGCAGGCTGCCAAATGGACCGCTGAGGGCGCAGTGAACAGTCATTATTTCGAATCGGCTCAGTATTCTGCGACGTGGGGCATACGTCAGTTGCCGGGAATATGCAGGTATTCCGCAAAGCGCACAGTGCAAACTGTGAAACAAGGTGGTACCGCGGGTAGTTTATCATACGCTCGTCCTTGACAGAAGAACAAGTTTCTGTCGAGGGCGGGCGTTTTTTCGCGTTGTGTATCAATAATTGATCCGGTGAATCAATTTTGATTCGCGGGCAACAAGTCAAGGTTCATGCTTGCCTGAGACTTTCGCGGCAGGACAGAAAAACAAAGGGAAAGACAGTAACAGAAAAGATTTACAGGAGGTGCCCGAATGTATCCAACATTAGAAAAGGTAAAAGAAATCGCAGCCAGTGGAGAGTATCGCAGAATTCCCGTATGTAAGGAGTTATATGCGGATCGATATACACCCGTAGAAGTGATGCGGGTTTTGCGGAAAGCAAGTAAGCATTGTTATCTGCTCGAGAGTGCCAGTCAGACGGAGGTGTGGGGAAGATTTTCTTTTCTCGGTTATGAGCCGGCGATGGAGATCACCTGTACGGATGGAGTCCTGAATATCCGCAAAACCGGGGAGGATATGGTTGTGACAAAGAAAGTGGAACATCCGGGCGATACTCTGCGGGAGATTATTGAACAGTATAAAACACCGGTGATGGAAGAACTTCCACCATTTACCGGCGGGCTGGTAGGGTACTTTTCCTATGACTACATCAAATACAGCGAACAGAAATTAAAACTCGAAGATAAAGAGCAGCAGGATTTCCGAGATATGGATCTGATGTTGTTCGATCAGGTGATTGCTTTTGATCATTACCGTCAGAAAGTGTTGCTGATCGCCGGAGTGATGACCGATGATCTGGAAGCCTCTTATCAGAAGGCAGAAGGAAAACTGGAAGAGATGGCACAGCTTCTGAAAACCGGACCGCATATGGAATTCGAAAAACTGAAGTTGGAGTCCGATATCCGGCCACAGTTCCCGGAAGCGGAATACTGTGAGATGGTGGAGAAAGCCAAACATTACATCCGTGAGGGTGATATTTTCCAGGTGGTATTATCGAATCCGATGCGGGCGAAAGCGACAGGAAATCTTTTCGATACCTACCGGGTGCTGAGGGCGACAAACCCATCTCCGTATATGTTCTATTTTTCCAGCGACGATATTGAGATTGCGGGAGCATCTCCGGAAACTCTGGTAAAACTGGAAGCCGGGAATCTGAGTACTTTCCCGTTGGCCGGAACAAGACCGAGAGGAAAGACAAGGGAAGAAGACAGGGAACTGGAAGCCGGACTTTTAAAAGATGAAAAAGAACGGGCGGAACACAACATGCTGGTGGATCTGGGAAGAAATGATATCGGAAAGATCAGTAAGATCGGCAGTGTGAAAGTGGAAAAATACATGTGTGTGGAACATTTTTCACATGTCATGCATCTTGGTTCTACGGTAGTCGGAGATCTGCGAGAGGATAAAGATGCGGTGGATGCCGTTGATGCGATCCTGCCGGCCGGAACACTCTCCGGAGCACCGAAGTTCCGGGCCTGTCAGATCATCGAAGAACTGGAACACAGCAAACGTGGCATCTACGGTGGGGCGATCGGTTATCTTGATTTTACAGGAAATCTGGATACCTGTATCGCGATTCGCCTGGTTTATAAAAAGAAGGGCGAAATCTGTATTCGTTCCGGTGCCGGTATCGTGGCAGACAGCGTACCGGAGAAAGAATATGAAGAATGCTACAACAAAGCACGGGCCGTGGTTCAGGCAATTGCACAGGCACAGGAGGGATTGGAATGATAGTACTGATTGATAACTACGACAGTTTTTCTTATAACTTATATCAGCTGATCGGTTCCGTGGAGCCGGACGTCAAAGTTGTACGAAACGATGCATACACGGTGGAAGAGATCGAGGCGATGAAACCGGAAGCCATCATCCTTTCTCCGGGACCCGGAAAACCGTCCGATGCAGGAATCTGTATTGAGGCGATCCGGTATTTTGCAGGAAAGGTTCCGGTCTTTGGTGTGTGTCTGGGACATCAGGCAATCTGCGAAGCATTTGGTGGAACGGTGTCCTATGCGAAAGAACTGATGCACGGAAAACAGAAAGAGATTCATCAGATCGGTGAAAATCAGCTGTTTCAGGGGCTGCCGGAGACATTTCCGGCAGCGCGGTATCACTCACTGGCAGCATTAAAGGAAGAACTGCCGGAAGAACTGAAAGTGACTGCGGAGTCGGAAGACGGAGAAGTGATGGCGGTAGAACACACAAAATATCCGATCTACGGTGTACAGTTTCACCCGGAATCGGTGATGACACCGGATGGCAAGATTATGATAGAGAACTTTATGGATGTAGTCAGAGGAGGAAGAGAACAATGATCAAAGAAGCAATTATCAAAGTGGCAAAAAAAGAAGATCTGACATATGAAGAATCAAAAGCTGTTATGAATGAGATCATGGATGGAGAAACTTCTCAGGTACAGACGGCGGCATATCTGACAGCCTTAGCTATGAAGGGTGAAACCATTGATGAGATCACAGGATCTGCCGAAGGTATGCGTTCCCATGCCCTGCAGTTAAAACATGATATGGATGTCCTGGAGATTGTCGGTACCGGTGGGGACGGTTCCAATTCTTTTAATATTTCCACAACCGCTTCTCTGGTCATCGCAGCAGGTGGTGTTCCGGTAGCAAAACATGGAAACCGTGCGGCATCTTCCAAATCAGGAGCAGCGGATGTACTGGAAGCCCTGGGTGTAAAGATCACGCTGACACCGGAACAGAGTGAAAAAATACTGGAAAAGATCGGGATCTGTTTCCTGTTTGCACAGACTTATCACACCGCGATGAAATATGTGGCACCGGTCAGAAAAGAACTTGGTATCCGCACAGTGTTTAACATTCTCGGACCGCTGACGAACCCGGCAAATGCAAACATGCAGATCATGGGTGTCTACAGTGAAGAGCTGGTAGAGCCGATGGCACAGGTTCTGGTGAAACTGGGCGTGAAAAAGGGTATGATTGTGTATGGTACGGACAGCCTGGATGAGATCTCGATGAGTGCACCGACTGCTGTGTGTGAGATCTGTGATGGTAAATTAGCTCCTTATGAGATAGTTCCGGAACAGTTTGGTTACAAAAAATGCGAGAAAGACGAGTTAAAAGGTGACACTCCGCAGGAAAATGCGACCATCACCCGAGCAATCCTCGATGGCAGTGAACAGGGGGCGAAACGACAGGCCGTGTGCATGAACGCCGGAGCCGCTCTGTATGTGGCAGGAAAAGCAGGGACACTGGAAGAAGGTGTACGTCTGGCAGAGCAACTGATCGACAGCGGTGCAGCACTGAAGAAACTGGAAGCATTCATTCGGGAGAGTAATGAAGCATGAATATATTAGAAAAAATTGCAGGAAAGACAAGAGAGCGGGTTGACCAGGAAAAAGGTAAGGTATCTGTTGCAGAATTAAAGGAAAGGATCCGGGACCGGGAACAGAATCCGGCGATTCTTCCGACACCGTCTTTTTATCAGGCATTGAAAAAAGAAGGGATGTCCTATATCTGTGAGGTGAAGAAGGCATCTCCGTCAAAAGGACTGATCGCACCGGATTTTCCGTATGTGGAGATCGCGAAGGAATATGAGGCAGCAGGAGCATCGGCGATTTCCTGTCTGACAGAACCGTTTTATTTTCAGGGATCCGACCGGTATCTGGAAGAGATTACAGCGGCAGTGAATATTCCGGTACTCCGGAAAGATTTTACGGTAGATGAGTATATGATCTATCAGGCGAAAGCCTTTGGTGCGTCAGCGGTGCTTCTGATCTGTGCGATCCTCGATGATGTACAGCTGAGAGAGTACCGGCAGCTGGCAGAAAGTCAGGGGCTGGATGCGCTGGTGGAAGCACATGATGAGCGGGAAGTAGAGCGGGCATTGGAAGCCGGAGCGAAGATCGTAGGAGTCAATAACCGGGATCTTCGGACATTCCGGGTGGATATGAATAACAGCATCCGGCTGCGGAATCTGGCACCGGAGGAAGTGGTCTTTGTATCAGAAAGTGGAATCAGGACGAGTGCAGATATCAACCTGTTATATGATAACCGGGTGGATGCCGTGCTGATCGGAGAAACGCTGATGCGAAGCCCGGATAAAAAGGCGATGCTTGAGACGCTGAACGGGAAATCACTTTTCCGGTAAATGAGAGAGTGGATGCGGGTAAGGAAGGGAAATCCTGTATAACGCATATCGGGGTAAAAAGCAGCAGGAGAGATTAAGCATGAGCAGAATAAAAATATGCGGTCTGCGGCGGCCGGAGGATATCGCGGCGGTCAATGAGGCAAGGCCGGATTACTGTGGATTTATTGTGGAATATCCCAAAAGCAGACGGAGTATCGACCGGGCAACATTACGGGAACTGGTACGGGGACTGCGGGAGGAAATTGTTCCGGTAGGTGTATTTGTCAATGCACCGAAAGAGCTGGTGGCAGAGCTTCTCGAGGAGGGAACGATACAGATAGCACAGCTTCACGGACAGGAATCGCAGGAATATATACAGGAATTAAAGGTACTGACAGAAAAACCGCTGATTCAGGCATTTTCCATAAAGTCGAAGGAAGATGTGGAGCGGGCCCGGGAGAGTGCGGCGGATTATATTTTACTGGATCAGGGAAGCGGCGGAACGGGAAAAGTGTTTGACTGGTCTCTGGTGGGTGAAGTCGTACGACCGTATTTTCTGGCCGGAGGTCTCGATGTGGAAAATCTGCGGGAAGCGATCGGGCTGCTTCATCCATGGGCGGTGGATCTGAGCAGCAGTCTGGAGATTGATGGAATAAAAAATGCCGGACGGATCTGTCAGGCAGTGGAAATAGTAAGAATGGAGGAAACAAACGATGTCAAAAGGTAGATTTGGAGTACATGGCGGACAGTATATTCCGGAGACGCTGATGAATGCGGTTCTGGAACTGGAGGAAGCTTACAATCATTATAAAAATGACCCGGAGTTCAACCGGGAACTGGCGGAGCTTCTGAATGAATATGCGGGAAGACCGTCCAGGCTGTACTATGCGGCTCATATGACAGAGGATCTCGGTGGGGCAAAAGTGTATCTGAAGAGAGAAGATCTGAACCATACCGGTGCACATAAGATTAATAACGTGCTGGGGCAGGTACTGCTGGCAAAGAAAATGGGAAAAACCCGTGTGATCGCAGAGACAGGAGCCGGTCAGCATGGGGTGGCGACAGCTACTGCAGCTGCCATGATGGGTATGGAATGTGAAGTATTTATGGGAAAAGAGGATACGGAGCGTCAGGCGCTGAACGTGTATCGGATGCGCCTTCTGGGAGCGAAAGTTCATGCGGTTACTTCCGGAACTGCCACGTTAAAAGATGCAGTTTCCGAGACCATGAGAGAGTGGACAAACCGGGTCGCAGATACGCATTATGTGCTGGGTTCTGCGATGGGACCGCATCCGTTTCCGACGATTGTCAGAGATTTCCAGGCGGTAATTTCCAAAGAGATCAAGGAGCAGATTCTGGAGAAAGAGGGACGGCTTCCGGATGCTGTGCTGGCGTGTGTCGGCGGCGGATCGAATGCGATCGGAACCTTTTATAATTTTATCGAAGATGAAGGTGTACGTCTGATCGGCTGTGAGGCAGCTGGACGGGGTGTTAATACGGCAGAAACTGCAGCAACGATCGCTACCGGAAAGCTGGGTATCTTCCATGGAATGAAATCTTATTTCTGCCAGGATGAATATGGTCAGATCGCACCGGTATATTCGATCTCAGCCGGACTGGATTATCCGGGTGTGGGACCGGAGCATGCCCATCTGTATGACACCGGACGTGCGGAGTATGTGCCGGTCACGGATGATGAGGCAGTAGATGCCTTTGAATATTTGTCTAAGGTTGAAGGTATTATCCCGGCGATCGAGAGCGCCCATGCAGTTGCGTATGCGAAGAAGCTGGTGCCGACGATGGGAAAGGATCAGATTGTAGTAATTACCATCTCCGGAAGGGGAGATAAAGACTGTGCAGCGATTGCCCGCTACAGAGGGGAGGATATCTATGAATAAGAGAATTACAGAGAGTTTTACAAAAGGGAAAGCATTTATTCCGTTTATTACCTGCGGGGATCCGTCACTGGAGGTGACAGAGCAGCTTGTATATGCCATGGAGGAAGCAGGGGCAGATCTGATCGAACTGGGAATCCCGTTTTCTGACCCGACCGCCGAAGGTCCGGTGATCCAGGCGGCAAATGTCCGTGCACTGTCCGGTGGAGTTACGACGGACAAGGTTTTTGATATGGTTGAGAAGATCCGGAAGAATTCCAGTATTCCGATGGTGTTTATGACATATGCCAATGTAGTGTTTTCTTATGGAACAGAGCGTTTTGTGAAAAAGGCAGCAGAAGTTGGCATGGACGGACTGATCTTACCGGATGTACCGTTTGAAGAGAAAGAGGAGTTTGACGGAGTCTGCAAGGAGTACGGGATGGATCTGATTTCTCTGATTGCACCGACTTCTCATGAGCGGATCTCCATGATCGCCAAAGAAGCTCCGGGGTTTGTGTACTGTGTTTCTTCTCTGGGGGTTACGGGTATGCGCTCTCAGATCACGACGGATATCGGAGCGATGGTGGATCTGGTGAAGAAGGCGAAGGATATTCCTTGTGCCGTTGGTTTTGGTATCTCGAATCCGGAGCAGGCAAAGAAGATGGCCGGTCAGTCGGATGGGGTAATTGTCGGATCGGCGATCGTGAAGCTTTGCGGACAGTATGGGGTGGAGTGTGTTCCTTATGTGAAGGAGTATGTGAAATCTATGAAGGATGCTGTCAGGGAGGCTTAGGTTTTCTTGTAGTTTTCTTTTACGCCGGACGAAATGGAGCGCCTGCCCGTAAGCTGCAGACAACCGCTGGTAACGCAAATCTGAACTAATCGTTAACTACATCTAAGACTCTCGCGAGAGCGCTCGAGCCTAAGATTCCGTAAACGATGGATCTCATCTTTGCTAAGGGCACCAGCAAAAGGCTGTCTGCAGCTTACGGGCAGGCGCTCCATTTCTGTGGATTGGTGGACGAGAGGGTCTTGATGTGAGTGTTTCCTTTACGGTGTTGATGCCGGCTTTTTTCGATTGAGGTTGTTGAGTCATTTCAGTTTACTTATGTCGAATAGAAATTTAACAGTGGAAGGAGCAGGTTCTGGGGTGGGGCAACACTTTATGGGCGGTTAGGGGAAGCTTTAAGATCCGACGCTTACGCAGGCTTTCACGATGGTCAGCTGGCCATCGTGAATATAGCCGAAGTTAGCGGCTAACTTAAAGTTCCCCTGCCCATGTTGCCCCACCCCAGAACCTGCTCCTTCCACGTCCGGGTTTCAAGACACTACAACATACATAATCCTACACATCCAACTGAGTCATAGGGATACACCAGAGGGGGAAGAATATTCGATATTTGAATTTACACATGTGAAATGTAAACTTAAAATTAAAATTAGTTGACAATTAACACTTTTATGTGTTAAAGTGATATCCGTACGAAAAATGAAAGGGCATTTTGCCCATGACAAATGAAAGGATATGTTATGAATTCCGAATTTTATGAAAAAGAGGTACCTGTTCTTTCCAGGGAGGATGCGATCGCTATATTGAACACGCCGGATGAAGAACTGGATGTGCTGATCGATCGCGCGAAGAGTTTACGATATCGATATAAGGGGGATCGTGTAAGTATTCATATTCTTACCAACGCCCGCAGCGGCAACTGTTCTCAAGATTGTGCTTACTGTGCACAGTCATGTCGTTCTACCGCAGATATTGATAAGTACAAATGGGTAGATGAAGATAAGCTGTATCAGGATAATGATTTCGTAAATGAGTATCATTTATCCAGACATTGTATCGGTCTGAGTGGTATGAAATTTACGGATAAAGAGATTGAAGAACTTGCCCGCCGGATCCGGAAGATGAAAGAACAAGGAACGCATCTTTGCTGTTCCATCGGTTTTCTGACAGAAAAACAGGCCAGAATGCTCAGGGAAGCCGGTTTGGACCGGATCAATCATAATCTGAACAGCAGTCGTTCTTATTATCATAATATCTGCAGTACACATACTTTCGAGCAGCGTGTACAGAATATCCGCATGCTTCAGGGAATTGGTTTTGAAATCTGCAGTGGCGGGATCATCGGTATGGGTGAAAGTAAAGAAGATGTAGTTGACATGCTCCTTGAACTGCGTGAGATTCAGCCGGAGGCACTGCCGATCAATTTCCTCCTGCCGATCAAAGGAACTCCGCTTGGAGATGCCGATATCTCCATGCTGACAACCGAATACTGCATGAAAGTTCTCTGCCTTGCAAGACTTCTTGTGCCAAAAGCAGATATCCGCTGCGCCGCCGGAAGAGAAGTATATTTTAAAGGGGAAGAAAAGAAACTGCTTAGCGTAGTGGATTCTATATTTGCTTCAGGTTATCTGACAGAAGGTGGTCAGGGGATCGAAGATACTCTGAAAACGATTATGGATGCCGGATTTACTTATGAGATTGAATCAGCATAATTGACAAACTTTAGAAGGAGAAGTATTAACATGAATCAGACACAAAGCAGTACGATATCCCGCAGTAAAACCTATGAAATAACCATAACAGCTCTGATGACAGCAGTCACCTGTATTCTTGCTCCGATGTCCATTCCAATCGGGCCGGTTCCGATTTCATTCACCAATCTGGCGATTTATCTGTCCCTGTATCTTCTCGGATGGAAAAAAGGAACCATTAGTTATCTGATCTATCTTTTGATCGGTCTTGTCGGGCTCCCGGTATTCTCCGGTTTCACTGGTGGTCCGGCGAAATTGGCAGGGCCTACAGGTGGATATATCATCGGATTTATCGTAATGGCAGTCATTGCCGGACTGTTCATCGACAACTGCCGCAAACCATGGATCCAGCTTATCGGTATGATCGTCGGAACCATCGTATGTTACCTTTTCGGAACCGTATGGTTCTGTATAGTTGCAGGTTACACCTTCCAGGCAGCTCTCGCAGTCTGTGTAATCCCATTCATCCCTGCAGACCTGGTAAAAATGATTATTGCAATGATCATCGGACCGATGATAAAGAAAAGAATACGGTAATTGCAGCAGATGCCCAGGTCTCGCGCAAGTACAGACTTTGACTCGTTGGATGCGTAAATAAAAATGCTCCTGATTAATTATCAGGAGCATTTTTATTTACGCATCCAACTGCACAATCGCAGCAATCGTTCTCTCATATTCTTTCGTAACCGCATTCATCATACTTTCACCGTCTGGCAGGTTGCCTGTGCGGAGGACTTCGGTGATGGCGGCTGCGGTTTCATAGAGTGGGGTGAATCCCAGGTTCTGTGCGACACCTTTTAAAGTGTGGGCGGCACGGAACGCTTCTTTTGTATTTTTTTCTGCAAGGCTGTTTTTCAGCTGGGAAAAACTGGGATCGTCAGGAAATTTCAGGACGAATTTGGCGATCAGTTTTTCATTGCGGAGACGTCCGAAGACTTCTTCGTAATCCGCGCCCATAGCCTGATAACATTCATTGATATTCATACTTGCAATTCCTTTCTGCATCTGGTACATCGTTTTCGAAATAACTGTAGCATTCATTTGTCTGTGAATCCGATTGCACAGTTAAAAAAGCCTCAGCGTAGCCCGCTACGCCGCCCTCATTCGGATAAAATCTCCCACAAACTGAGACTCGTAGATCACGAAAAGCCTTTTTCAGACACGCTCTAGTGTATCGAACAGGAGCAAACAACTGTCTGTTATACGAAAAAATGTTATAATTAATTTTATTATATAAGTATGTACACACAAAAACAAGAAAATTTATAAAAATTTAAGAAAAAAGTAATGGTTTTTGTAATGCTTTCTACTTTCTACAGATGAAATACTTTGGTTGCGATAAAGAAGTAAATCATAATGGAGCTTGCATCGACTATGGTAGTGATCAGCGGAGAGGCCATCAGTGCCGGATCCAGGCCGATTTTTTTTGCGCACATCGGGAGGATGCAGCCGAGTAGTTTTGCGGAAATAACGGTTGCGACCAGGGACAGGGCGATGACGACTGCCATACCTGCCTGTTGATAGGTCAGATAGATCCGCAGTCCGTTGGCGACAGCCAGAACGACACCTACGATCAGGGAAACACGGAATTCTTTCCAGATGACACGGAAAAAGTCATGGAAGGTTACCTGGTTCAGGGCGATTCCGCGAATGATCAGTGTGGAACTCTGAGAACCGCAGTTTCCGCCGGTGTCCATCAGCATGGGGATGAAGGATACAAGAAGCGGGATCGCAGCGAAAGCGTTTTCATAACGGGTGATGATGGTTCCGGTGATAATAGAAGAAAACATCAGCACCAGAAGCCATGGGATTCTGCGTTTTGCGTGTTCCCAGGCGGATACTTCAAAGTAAGTTTTTTCACTGGGAGATACGGCCGCCATCTTGGTGATATCTTCGGTGGCCTCTTCGACCATGACATCCATGGCATCATCGAATGTTACGATACCGACAAGCAGACCATCGGTGTCAAGAACCGGAAGTGCCAGCAGGTCGTATTTGCGGAGCTGGTGAGCCACATCCTCTTTGTCTGTCAGTGTAGAGACAGAGATGATCTCCGTCTCCATGATATCTTCAATCAGTACATTATCATCGGTTGTCATCAGATCTTTTGCTGACACGATACCGAGCAGTTTCCGCTGCTGGATCACATAGCAGGTATAGATGGTTTCTTTGTGAATACCGGTTTTCTTGATATGTGCGAGTGCCTGTCCTACTGTCAGATACGGTTTCAGATCTACGTATTCGGTTGTCATGATACTTCCGGCGCTGTCTTCCGGATAATTTAACAGTTTATTGATGGTTTCCCGTTCCTTCGGGCCGCTGGCATCGAGGATCCGGGTAACCAGATTGGCGGGAAGTTCTTCTAACAGATCCACGGTATCATCCATGTACAGATCGTTCAGGATTTCCTTCAGTTCTTTTTCTGACAAGGCTTCTACCAGGACAGACTGCAGGGAACTCTCCATGTTGGCAAATACGTCTGCCGCCTTTTCTTTGGGAATCAGACGGAAGGCAAGAGCCAGTTCCTTATCATCAAATTCTCCAAGCAGTGAGGCAATGTCTACTGCGTTCATTACGTCCAGAACGTCTTTTACGGATTTGTAGCGGCGTTCCTGGAGCAGTTTTACAAAAATATCTTTGTTCATCATAAACGTACCTCCGATATGTAATTATTGGTATATGATCGTTGCCTTCCGCGTAATAACTGGCATCAGAGTCCATGTCCTCACCACCTTTCATTTTTTGTGTTTATACAAATAAAAAAATTCCTTCAAAGCCTGAGCAATGAAAGAATCTGCAAAATACATCACGAAAAAAATCCTGACCATCGTTCAAGCTTTAGTATCACAGGGCATATATCAATTGCATTAGGTTATGCCTTCACGACATGACCTGCTGACCAGCGCGTTGTGTCTCCACAGCCTTGCGGCAGCAATCTCAGGAAAATCCAAATCCCTGTGGTAACCTCACCTACCGAAATATCTTTATTTGTCGTGACTATCATATAGCAAACAGAAAGTAATGTCAATCGCTTTTTTACAATTGAAAGCACCTGTCAAAGTCGATATAATGATAGCAGAGATGTGCCCGGTACAAAGGGGAAGAAAAGAGTCACTGACAGAACGGGTACAGGGGAAGGAGAAGACAGATGACAGCAGCAGAAAAAATAAAAGAAATGGGAATTGTACCGGTTGTGGTACTGGAAGATGAGAAGGATGCAGGAGCGCTGGCGAAGGCACTCTGCGAAGGAGGGCTTCCTTGTGCGGAGGTGACATTTCGGACAGCGGCAGCGAAGGAATCCATCCGCATCATGCTGAAGGAATATCCGGAGATGTTCGTGGGAGCAGGAACTGTTCTGACAACACGGCAGGTGGATGAAGCAATCGAAGCAGGAGCAAGATTCATTGTGAGTCCGGGTTTTGATCCGGAGATCGTGGATTACTGTATCGAGAAACAGATCCCGGTATTTCCGGGCTGTGTGACGGCATCGGAGCTGGCGCAGGCGGTAAAACGGGGACTGGAAGTTGTCAAATTCTTTCCCGCAGAAACATCCGGGGGACTGGCAGCAATCAAAGCACTGGCGGCTCCGTATGTGGGAATGAAATTTATGCCGACCGGTGGTATTAATCTGAAAAATGTCCGTTCTTATCTGGAAAGCGATGTGATCCTTGCCTGTGGCGGCAGCTGGATGGTGAAAAAAGACCTGATCCAGAGCGGGCAGTTTGATGCGATTCGCCAGATGACAGCGGATGCGGTGGCACTGGTAAAAGAGGTACGGGGCAGTCAGGAGAAATAAGTATGAAGAAAACATTATTATTTGGAGAGCCGATGGCTCTGTTACTGGCAGATACACCTGGTGCGTTGGAGTGCGTGGAGCATTTTACAAGAAGAATGTCCGGGGCGGAGGTCAATGTGGCGATTGGGCTTACCCGGCTTGGCTTTCCGGTGGAATATCTTACCCGGCTTGGGGATGATCCGTTTGGACATTATATCGAACAGGCACTAAAAGACAATGGGATCGGAACGAATCTTCTGACGTATGATACGGTCTATCGAACCGGGATTCAACTGAAAGAATATGTGGAAGACGGACATGATCCGGCGGCACCATATTATCGAAAAGGATCTGCCGCATCACATCTGTCTGCCCAAGAGATCGATGCACTGGATCTTGAGGAGATCGGGCTGGTGCATGTGACAGGCATTCCGCCTGCGCTCTCGAAAGAAGCAAGAGAGGCGACCTATCGTCTGATGAAGCGGGCGAGAGAGGCTCAGATTCCGGTGACCTTTGATCCGAATCTCCGCCCGGCTCTGTGGGAGAACGGGGAGACGATGAGAAACGTGCTGAATGATCTGGCAAATTACGCAGATGTGGTACTGCCGGGAATCGGGGAATGTGAGATCCTTGCGGGCACGACAGATAAAGAAAAAGCGGCTGATTTTTATCATCAGAAGGGCGCGGCTCTCGTCGTGATCAAAGATGGAAAGAACGGCGCTTATGTATCCGAAAAGAAAGAAAACGGGGAAGTAGTTCGAGATATGATCCCGGGGTATCCGGTGAAAAAAGTGGTGGATACCGTGGGCGCGGGAGATGGATTTGCCGTTGGTGTACTGAGCGGACTGCTGAAAGGTCTTCCGGTGAGCGAATGTGCGAAACGGGGCAATGCGATCGGCTCGATCCAGGTACAGCACCGTGGCGACAACGAAGGGCTGCCGACAGAAGAAATCCTGCAAACATATATGCTAGGAAATATACAGAAATAAAGAAAACAGGAAACGAAAAAAATGAATACATTTTGGATTTTAATGGAACA
The DNA here is from genome assembly GCA_019421285.1 of Clostridiales bacterium. Lineage (GTDB taxonomy): Bacteria > Bacillota > Clostridia > Lachnospirales > Lachnospiraceae > Oliverpabstia > Oliverpabstia tarda. Next base: position 14,763 of record JAHZFO010000020.1, on the reverse strand, counting down.
GATCGAGCTGTTTATCGTCTATCTTGTCATCGGTATGATACTGGTGCGGACCGGTGTGCTGAGTGATAAGGGACTCGACTGGATCGCCCGAGTCGTGATGAAACTTTCGCTGCCGACGATGATCTTTGTTAATGTGATCAGCCAGGTAGACCGGACGGCACTGGTACAATCGCTGTCCATCATCGGACTGGCGGTGACAGCCTCGATTCTCTTATTTGGACTGGGCGTTGCGTTGACAAAACTGTTTCATGTAGAAGGTGACCGGTCGCAGATCTACCGGGCGATGACGATGTTTGGCAATGTGGGATTTATGGGAATCCCGATCATTACCAGCATTTTCCCGGAACGGGGCATGCTGTATGTATCCGTATTTACCATCGTGGATCAGCTGGCGATGTGGACGGTAGGAGTGAAACTGACCTCCCCGAGTGGAAAAGGAAAGTTTGATCCGAAAAAGCTGATCAATCCGGCGACAGTTGCTATCGCTCTGGCAATTCTTTTCGTACTGACCGGACTAAAGCTTCCGGGTGTCTTGCAGACTGGATTCCAGAATATTGGGGCAACGGCGACACCTCTCGCGATGATCTATCTTGGCGGTGTGTTTGCCTGTATGGATATATGCAAATATGTAAAACAGATGGAATTATACGGAATTGTTATCTGCAAAATGTTGATCTTTCCGGTACTGTTTTATCTTGTCCTGAGCTTCGTCCCGGTATCGGAAGAGATCCGTATGACCATGTCTCTGATCACCGCGATGCCGACTATGTCCTCTGTGGTTATGCTCGCCAATTCCTCCGGTTCCGATGGAGCATATTCGCTGGGCGGCGTGATGATAACCACACTATGCGGAATCGTGACGCTGCCGGTTGTGTGCAGAGTGCTTTTGTGGATTGCGGTGGCGTAATAACGTTATGAACAGTAACGAAATAATAATGCAGTGGTACAAAACAAGTATTTGCCATATCTGACAAAATAGAATACAATAATTCTATATAAATAAGCCTGTCAGAATAACGAAATCAATGGCAGCAGAATGGGAGAAGAGAATTATGGGAGATGGAAGAGAAATGAAAGAGATTCATCAGGAGTTCCTGACCGGCGAGCGTGCGCTGTTTCAGGGGAAGGATCTGAAAATTTATGATACTATTTTTGACGACGGAGAGTCTCCGTTAAAAGAGAGCAGAAATATTGAATTATACGGAAGCATGTTCAAATGGAAATATCCGCTGTGGTATGCGAAAGATATCAAGGCGGTGGATTGTACCTGGTTTGAGATGGCACGCGCGGGTGTGTGGTATACAGACCGGATCGAAGTGACTAACGCAGTGATCGAAGCACCGAAGAATTTCCGCCGGTGTAACGGACTGAAACTGACCAATGTAACTTTCCCGAATGCGGCAGAGACGCTGTGGAGCTGTCAGAATGTGGAACTGGATCATGTGGATGCAAAGGGCGATTATTTCGGCATGAACTGCCAGGATCTGGTGCTGAAAAACTTCCGGCTGGTGGGAAATTATTCCTTTGACGGTGTAAAAAATATGGAAGTACACAACGCAACGATGCTGTCCAAGGATGCATTCTGGAACAGTGAAAATGTAACGGTGTACGATTCCTTTATCTCCGGAGAATATCTGGGATGGAATGCGAAGAATCTGACACTGGTAAACTGTACGATCGAGAGTCTGCAGGGCATGTGTTATATTGACAATCTGGTGATGAAAAACTGTAAGCTGATCAATACGACACTGGCATTTGAATACTCTTCTGTAGATGCCAAGATCCACGGAACCATCGACAGCGTGCTGAATCCGTCGAGCGGTGTGATCCGTGCGGATGAGATCAAAGAACTGACGGTGGAAAAAGATAAGGTAGATCCGTCAAAGACGAAGATTTTTGTACAGGGAAAAGAAGTCGAGGCATAGGACAGACTGCAAAAAACAGAGAGGAAGATACAGCATGAGCAACTATGATTTTGATCAGATCACAGACCGGAGAAATACCGGATCTCTGAAATGGGATGTGGCAGAAGGTGAACTGCCGATGTGGGTGGCAGATATGGATTTTCAGACGGCCCCGGCTGTACGGGAGGCGATTGAAAAGCGGGCCGCACACGGTGTGTTCGGCTACACGGATGTGGAAGAAGACTGGTATCAGGCCTACATGGACTGGTGGGAGAGACGCCATCAGTTTTCCATCAAAAAAGAATGGCTGACCTTCTGTACCGGTGTTGTACCGGCGATCTCAAGTACGGTCCGCAAGCTGACCACACCGGGAGAAAATGTGCTGATCCAGACACCGGTGTATAATATTTTCTTTAATTCCATCGTCAACAACGGAAGAAATGTTGTGGAATGCCCGCTGGCATATGACGGGGAACAGTATGAGATGGATTTTGAGGCGCTGGAGGAAAAATTATCGGATCCGCAGACTTCACTGATGATCCTGTGTAACCCGCACAACCCGGTGGGAAGAATCTGGGAGCGGGAGACACTGGCACGGGTGGGAGAACTGTGCGAAAAATATCATGTAACTGTTCTGTCGGACGAGATCCACTGTGATATCACCCGACCTGGCACCGGATACCTTCCGTTTGCGGCGGCTTCCGAGACGTGTAAAAATATCAGTGTGACCTGTATCGCACCGACGAAGGCATTTAACATTGCAGGCATCCAGACAGCAGCCGTGATGATCCCGAACGAGGCACTGCACCATAAAGTGTGGCGTGCACTGAATACGGATGAGGTGGCAGAACCGAATGTATTTGCCATCGGTGCGGCGATCGCGGCATTTACCAAGGGGGAAGACTGGCTGGAAGAACTCCGTGCATATCTTTTCGAAAACCGTGCATACATGACCGACTATATCCGAAAAGAGATTCCGCAGTTGAAAGTGACAGAGGCAGATGCGACCTACCTTCTGTGGTTGGACTGCAGTGCGCTCGGATGCAGCGCGAAAGAACTTGCCGATGCGATTCGCAAAACGACAGGTCTTTATGTGTCGGAAGGCGCGCAGTACGGAAAAACTGGCGAACAGTTTTTACGCATCAACCTGGCATGCCAGAGAAGCCGGATCGCGGATGGCTGTGAACGGCTGAAACGGGGCGTGGAAGCATATCGGAATCAGAAATAACAATACAGCAGATGGCTGTGAGAAATGAGAAAACTATGGAGAAAAAGCGAATACCGGTGCGTCCGCATCACGGGATGTGTCTGGCGTATTTTATAGGAAAAGGATACAGCGAAGGATTTTCCGCACATATGGAGAAAATGTTACACATTCTGGAACAGGATGTGTCGATCCAGCTGGTGGTTTCGCTGGACGAGATCTGCAGTGCGTGCCCGAATCATCAGTTCCTTACCGATGAGGAAAATCCCGGAGAAAAAAAGGAAATCTGTGAAGCGCAGGAAAAAGTGTTCCGGTATGATCATGGCGTGCTGGAGGCCTGCGGGCTGACAGAAGGAGAAGAACTGAACTTTCTGGAATTTGCGCAGAAAGTCCAGAAAAAGGTAATCGATACAGGATTGCGGGAGAAGATCTGCGGGGACTGTGAGTGGAATGAAATCTGCAGTGAGAAAAGCAGTCGATGGGAAAATAAAAATATTTTACGTTGATTTTTCTAAAAGATATCTGAAATTTCATATTGATTTCATAAAATGATGAAACACCTGTAAAAGGGTGATTCATCATTTTTTTTAAATCTGTTTCATCGCACCTGATGTGCGATGAAACAGATTTCGGAAGATTTTGCAGGAGGGATAAACAGGCATGAAAAATTATGTAATTGATACGAATGTACTGATTCAAGCACCAAATGCTCTGTGGGCTTTTCAGGAAAATCGGATTGTGATTCCGCTGGTGGTTGTGGAAGAACTGGATCATTTGAAAAAAGCAGAAGGAGAAAAAGGAGCCAATGCCAGAAAAGTCATTCGCTGTCTGGAACAGCTGAGACATCAGGGAGATCTTCTGAAAGGGGTCAGAATCGGACAGGAAGGAATTCTTCGGATCGAAAAAAACTTTGTATATGTGGAACTGCCGGAGGAACTTCCGGATGACAGAGCAGACAATCGTATTCTTCAGGTGTGTGTTGGGATGCGTGAGAAAGAAAAAGATCCGGTGATCCTGGTAACCAAAGATCTGCTGTTGCGGTTGAAAGCACAACTTCTTGGAATCCAGGCAGAAGATTTTGAGGCGGAGCAGGTAGAAGAACAGAAACTTCAATATACCGGAAGGGATGAAGTATTTGTACCGGAAGAGTATTTCAAAGATTTTAAGAAAAAGGGAATACCTGTCGCGGTTGTGTATAAAGCAGATGAGCAGGGAGAAAAGGTTTATCCGGAACTTACAGAGAATCAGTTTCTGATTCTGAGAAGTGATCAGTCGGAGAAAAAAAGCCAGTTGGGAAGAGTAGAGGGAGAGATGATCCGTAAACTGGCCTATCGAAAAGCCGAGCCATATGGCATCCATCCGAGAAATGCAGGGCAGTATTTTTTCCAGGAAGCACTGATGCAGCCGGCGGAGAAAGCACCGCTTGTGATCGTAAAAGGGATGGCGGGAACCAGTAAAACTTTTTATTCGCTGGCCGTTGGACTGGAGAAAGTTCTGAATCATCCGTCAGGAGAGTATCGCCGGATTCTGATCTGCCGTCCAAATGCCCAGTTTGACGATGATATTGGCTTCCTTCCAGGTGACGAACAGGAAAAAATTTCTCCGCTGATGCGGCCGATCATGGATAATCTGGAACAGCTGATCGATTCCAATGAAGAGGAACGCTATAAAGATGAAAATGAATTAAAAGGGAAGATAGAAGAGATTTTTGAGCGGGAGCTGATCCAGGCCGAAGCTTTGAACTTTATCCGTGGCCGTTCCCTGATTCAAACGTATCTGATTATCGACGAAGCACAGAATACTACCCCAAATCAGATCAAAGGAATCATCACCCGTGCGGGGAAAAATACAAAGATTATTCTGCTGGGAGATCCCAATCAGATTGACCGGCCATTCCTGGATGAGCGCACCAACGGACTTTCTTATGCAGCAGAGCATATGAAAGGAAGTTCGTTATGCTGGCAGATCACCATGAGTCCGGAGGAATGTGAGCGGTCAGAACTGGCCATGGACGCAATTCAACGGCTGGAAAAGAGAACAGAAAAGAAGGAATACAGATGAAACCGGGATATGAACAGATAAGAAATGATCGGGAGATCAACCTTTTAATTGAACAGGGAAACCGTAACCTGAAAGTACTGGGATATACCGAACATTCCAGAAAACATGCGGTGAAAGTGGCGGAGACGGCAGGAAGGATCCTGAAGGAACTGGGGTATCGGAGACGACAGGTGGAGATGGCAAAAATTGCAGGCTATATGCATGATATCGGAAATACCGTGAATCGCTATGATCATGCACACAGCAGTGCTGTGCTTGCATATGGAATCTTAAAAGAACGGGAAATGAAGCTGGAAGATATTCTGACGATTACTTCGGCTATTGGACAACACGATGAAGAAACCGGTACGGCGGTAGATGCGGTTTCTGCGGCACTGATCCTGGCAGATAAAACAGATGTGCGCAGAAATCGGGTACAGAATCCGGTACCGGCAAATTTTGATATCCATGACCGGGTAAATTATGCGGCACTTTCTTCAAACCTTGAGATTGATCCTGAGAAGAAAGTCATTCACATGAGACTGGAGTTGGACGATTCCATCTGCAGTGTGATGGATTATTTTGAAATTTTTTTAAAACGGATGTTGATGTGCAGACGTGCAGCGGAAATGCTGGGCTGCAGATTTAAACTTACCGCGAACGGAAGTAAAATATGTTAGAGCGTGTTTGAAAAAGGCTTTTCATGAGGAAAATCCCCTCCTTTTTTTAAGGATAAATTGACAAAAAGTTATGGAAAATCTATACTAAAGTCAGAGAATTACAAATATTTGTGACAGAAAGGGGGAGAAAAAATGAAGGTGAAAATCGCCCAGATTCAGGCTCATGTTTATGAAGAAAAAAGCAAAAATCTGGAAGAACTGGAGCGGAATCTGAAACGTATAAAGGACGAAAACATTGATCTGGTAACCCTGGGCGAAATGTTCAACTGCCCGTACCAGACACCTTGTTTTCCGGTCTATGCGGAAATGGAACAGGGAGAAACCTGGCAACGGTTAAGTGCTCTTGCAAAAAAATACAAGATTTATCTGTCAGCCGGAAGTGTACCGGAAAAAGATAAGGAAGGACATGTGTACAATACCGCTTATGTCTTTGAGCGGCAGGGCAACCAGATTGCAAAACACCGCAAAGTGCATCTGTTTGATATCGCCGTGAAGGACGGACAGTGCTATCAGGAGTCCGCGACACTGACCGCCGGAGATCAGATTACCGTTTTTGATACGGAGTTTGGGAAAATGGGAATCTGTATCTGCTTTGACTGCAGATTTCCGGAGATTGTACGGCTGATGACATTGCGGGGCGCCAGAATGATCCTGGTACCGGCAGCCTTTAACATGACAACCGGACCGGCACACTGGGAGTTAATGTTCAGGGGAAGAGCGGTGGACAATCAGTGCTATATGATCGGAACTTCCGATGCAAGAGACGAGCAGGCAGGATATATCTCCTGGGGTCATTCTCTTGTCGTGTCACCCTGGGGGGATGTGGTGACACAGATGGATGAGAAACCGGGCATTCAGATCACGGAAATAGATCTGGACCGCGTGGATGCGATCCGCGAACAGCTACCATTATTATCCGCACGGAGAACGGATCTGTATGAACTGAAAGGAAAATAATGTGTAGCAAAATGAGTTTTTAACATGAATTTTACAGAGCATCAACATAGAATTAAAGAAAAGTTGATATAGTACTTTTGTGAATGTGACAATTGGATAAAAGGTAGAAGAAAGTAAAGGGATAAGCAATGAACGAGACAATTTATATGAACCGGGAACTGTCCTGGCTGAAATTTAATGAACGTGTACTGGAAGAAGCGGAGAACCCGAAGGTGCCGCTGTGTGAGCGCCTGACATTTGCATCGATCTATCAGAGCAATCTGGATGAATTCTTTATGGTGCGTGTAGGCTCGCTGATCGATCAGATGCTGGTGGCAAAAGATTCCAGAGATAATAAAACACATATGACGCCGAAAGAACAGATTCAGGCGATTCTTCCACAGGTGGAGATCCTGAACAGGAGAAAAGATGAAGTGTATGGAAAACTCATGGAAAAGATTGAGGAATACGGCGTTCGTCTGGTGGATTTCAGTAAGATCACGGAAGAAGAAAATAAATTTCTGGAAGCATATTTTGATATGGAGATTTCCGGCTTGATTTCACCGACCATTGTGGGAAAACGACAGCCATTCCCATTCCTGAAAAATAAAGAAATCTATGCGGTGGTTGTCCTGACCACCAAGAGCGGAAAAGAACGCCTGGGGATTATACCGTGTGGAAGCGGTGTATTTGAACGGCTGATCCACCTGCCGGGAGGCAATACGTATATGCTGTCGGAAGAACTGATCCTCCACTACATTCCAAAAGTATTCAAGGGGTATCAGGTAAAAGAAAAATCCCTGCTTCGTGTAACCAGAAATGCAGATATTGATGCCGATGCGCTGTACGATGAAGATCTGGATTACCGGGAATTTATGGCAGATCTGATCAAAAAAAGAAAGAAACTTGCACCGGTGCGGATCGAACTTTCCAGAAAACTCAGCGAGGGCAGTGTGAAACTGATCTGTGAACATCTGGCAATAAAATCACAGTATGTATTCCACAGTCAGGCACCGCTGGATCTGTCCTTCGTTTTCCAGATCGAGGATGCTCTTCGTAAGATTCCGGAATTATTCTATGAAAGAAGAACACCAAGAAAATCCCCGGCCTTTACCGGTGACCGTCCGATTCTGGATCAGATTAAAGAGAAGGACAAACTGCTTTCCTATCCGTATGAAAGTATCAATCCGTTTCTGAATATGCTCCACGAAGCAGCCAACGATAAAGATGTGGTTTCTATCAAGATGACGCTGTATCGTGTGGCCAAACAGAGTAAAGTAGTAGAAGCACTGATTGAAGCGGCAGAAAATGGAAAAGAAGTGCTGGTACTGGTGGAACTGAAAGCACGTTTTGATGAAGAAAACAATATTGGATGGTCCCGTTTGCTGGAGGATGCAGGGTGTCGTGTCATCTACGGACTGGATGGCTATAAAGTTCATTCAAAACTCTGTCTGATCACGAAAAAAACAGATGAACAGATTGAATATTATACACAGATCGGTACCGGAAACTATAACGAAAAAACTTCACGGCTTTATACGGATCTGTCGCTGATGACTTATAATGTAGATATCGGACTGGAAGCAGCTAATGTATTCCAGGCTCTTGCCATGGGAGAGACGATCAAACATGTGGATCATCTGCTGGTGGCTCCGAAATGCCTGCAGAATAAGATTCTGGATATGATTGATGAAGAGATTGCACATGCCAGAGCAGGGGAACCGGCTTACATTGGACTGAAGATGAATTCCCTTACGGATAAGAAAATCATGGAGAAACTGGTGGAAGCCTCCTGTGCCGGTGTACGAATCGATATGGTGATCCGTGGGATCTGCTGTCTGATTCCACAGGTTCCAGGCAAGACGGAAAATATTCATGTACGAAGTATCGTCGGACGTTTTCTGGAACATTCCAGAATCTATATTTTCGGAAGTGAAGGAAGAGAAAAAATCTATATTGCGTCCGCAGACTTTATGACCAGAAACACTCTGCGCCGTGTGGAAGTAGCTGCTCCGGTTTATGACGAAGAAATCAAAGCACGCCTTCTGGAAATGTTCCGGATCATGCTGAAAGACAATCAGCAGGCCCGTCAGGAAAACGGTGAGGGAATCTACCGGATCCTGCCAACGGATGAAGAACCGCTGAATGCCCAGGAATATTTCTATGAACAGGCATATGAGATTGCAGAGAACCTTTGAAGAGTGCCCCTTCAGTATGTCCCGTTTGTCAGAATCGGACACAGACATACCGTAAGGAAGCGGCACGGCTGGAAAAAACGCAGAAAAAGAAAAAAGTAAATGAGAAAAAATCCTGTTTAAGCCTATTGAAAATCCCATAAAGTTGCGATACACTTATTGCAGTTAGTAAAAGCTAACCATCATGTGAATAAGTCGTGGGAAGATCCTTTCTGCTTCTGCAAAATGGGAGCAGAGGATCATCCATGGGAAAGGGTCAGGGATAGTATGAAACATTTGACAATTGAAAAAGTAATCGGACGTGAAATTATTGACTCCAGAGGTAATCCTACCGTAGAAGCAGAGGTTTATCTGTCAGACGGAACCATGGGGAGAGGAACCGCACCCAGCGGTGCATCTACCGGAGAATTCGAAGCACTGGAGCTGAGAGACGGAGATAAAGAAAAATTCGGAGGCAAAGGCGTATCCAAGGCTGTTGCCAATGTAAATACAGTAATTAATGAGGCATTAAAGGGTGTGAATGCACTGGATATCTATGCGGTAGACGCAGCTATGATCAAAGCAGACGGAACCAAAGACAAATCCAATCTGGGTGCAAACGCAATCCTGGCAGTATCGATCGCAAGTGCAAGAGCAGCAGCAAACGCACTGGATCTGCCGCTGTATCGTTTCCTGGGCGGTGCGAACGGCAATCGGCTGCCACTGCCGATGATGAACATCTTGAATGGTGGTGCACATGCAGCCAACACTGTAGATGTACAGGAATTCATGATCATGCCTGCAGGCGCAGCAAGCTTCAAAGAAGGTCTGCGTTGGTGTACGGAAGTCTTCCACGCACTGGCAGCTCTGTTAAAAGAGAAAGGTCTGGCTACTTCCGTAGGTGACGAAGGTGGATTTGCACCGGATCTTGGCAGCGATGAAGAAGCCATCGAGTGTATACTGGAAGCTGTGAAGAGAGCCGGCTATGAACCTGGCAAAGACTTTGTACTGGCTATGGATGCTGCATCCAGCGAGTGGAAAGGCAGCAAGAAGGGCGAATACGTTCTGCCAAAATGCGGAAAGAAATTTACATCCGAAGAACTGGTAGCACACTGGAAAGAACTGTGCAGCAAATATCCGATCTACTCCATTGAAGACGGTCTGGATGAGGAAGACTGGGAAGGATGGCAGATGATGACCAAAGAGCTGGGAGATACGGTACAGCTGGTTGGCGATGATCTGTTCGTAACCAACACCGAACGCCTGGCAAAAGGAATCGGCCTTGGCTGTGCAAACTCCATCCTGATCAAACTGAACCAGATCGGTTCTGTATCCGAGACACTGGAAGCTATCAAGATGGCACACAAAGCAGGATATACCGCCATTTCCTCTCACCGTTCCGGTGAAACAGAAGACACCACGATCGCAGATCTTGCAGTAGCACTGAACACCTGTCAGATCAAGACCGGTGCACCAAGCCGAAGCGAACGTGTGGCAAAATACAACCAGCTGTTAAGAATCGAGGAAGAACTCGGTGAAGCAGCAGTATTTCCGGGAAAAGAAGCATTTGGCATCAAAAAATAAAGGCAGAAAAATGCTGTCGGATCATTAGAGGTGGGTGCATCGATTTTTGTAAAAATCGATGCACCCTTTTCTATGTCAAAAAAGGCTTTTCTGTAAATGAAAAATGTTTCAGGCGGATGTGTCAGAACACGTTCTTTGTTCGGTTGAACTACGGAAGTGATTGTAAAGAAAAAAAGAAACTGATACAATAAAAGTGTATGTTGCTGAAAAGATAAAACAGATGAAAATCAGGAGGAAGAATGTGAGGAAAAAACAAAAGGTGCTTTGGAAATTGTTTTTGTCCACGTTATATCTGAGTGCCTTTACTTTTGGTGGCGGGTATGTGATCGTTACGCTGATGAAGGATAAGTTCGTGGATAAGTACCATTGGATCGAAGAAAATGAGATGTTGGATCTGATTGCTATTGCACAGTCGGCACCTGGGGCGATCGCGGTAAATGGAGCAATTGTGGTTGGCTATAAACTGGCCGGTCTTGCAGGGGTACTGACAGCAATTTTCGGAACAGTTCTGCCACCTTTTCTTATCATCTCTGCGATCTCTGTTTTTTATCAGATGTTTTGCGATAATTTTATCATCAGTCAGCTGCTGGACGGGATGCAGGCTGGCGTGGGAGCAGTGATCGCTTCCGTGGTATGGGATATGGCAGCGGGGATCACGAAGAAAAAAGAGTGGACATCGATTGTGATCATGGCAGCTGCTTTTATCGCTTCTTATGTGATGGAAGTTCCGGTGGTGTATATCGTGCTGATCTGTATCGCGATGGGAGTGATCCGCACGGTACTGGCAGGAAGGGGGAAACGGAAGAAATGATTTATCTTCAGTTATTTTTCAGTTTCCTTCAGATCGGCATGTTCAGCTTCGGAGGCGGTTATGCCGCGATGCCGTTAATTCGGGAACAGGTGGTGAGCTGTCACGGATGGCTGGACATGGGAGAATTCACCAATCTGATCACCATTTCCCAGATGACACCGGGCCCCATCGCGATTAATTCCGCAACCTTTGTCGGAACCAAGATCGCCGGAATCCCGGGAGCGCTGGTTTCCACATTGGGATGTATTCTGCCTTCATGCATTTTGGTAACGTTACTTGCCTGGCTGTACCTGAAATATCAGAAAATGGATCTGTTGCAGAGCGTCTTGCAGTCTCTGCGACCGGCTGTCGTGGCAATGATCGCGTCTGCGGGCGTATCGATTCTGGTATCTGCCTTCTGGAACAGGGCGGATGTCATCGCACTGGCGGACACCCGCTGGGTGATGGTGGGAATCTTTGTGATCTGCCTGATTCTTCTTCGGGAAACAAAATGGAACCCGGTACTTGTGATGGCACTGGCAGGAGTGCTGAAGCTGCTGACGGCGATTGCGGGGATCGGATAAAAGGATTTTCTTTTCCTGAAAATTGCGGTATACTGGAACACAGAAAATATAAAGGAGAACATCTATGGAATTTTGGATAGGTATTATTTTTGATACGATCTGCCTTGCCATTGCCCTTTTCATGGCAATCAATCCGAAAGGATTTGCAAGAGGCATGAAGTATCAGTCGGTACGACAGACAAAAATCTTCCGGATCGTGGGAATCATCGCGGTGATCATTTTGCTCATATCCCTGACAAGCCGGGTTCTGACACTGGTATAAGAAGATGAAGAGAGTAATTGTATATTTTAAAAGGGAAACCGTGCTTTGTGTCGCGGTTTTTCTTGCTGTTATTTCTATGTTTTTTGTCAAACCGGATCGAGCTTATGCAGGGTATATTGATACCAGAGTACTGGCCTTATTGTTTTGTCTGATGACGATCATGGAGGGATTTAAGAAGACGGGTTTATTTGAACAAATGGCGAATACATTGCTGAAAAAGGTACACACTTTCCGGCAGTTGATGCTGGTTCTGGTGGGACTTTGTTTTTTCTGCTCTATGTGGATTACCAATGATGTGGCACTTCTGACTTTTGTGCCGTTTACGATTCTGGTGCTGCGTATGGCAAAACTGGATCAGCGGATGATTCCGGTGATTACCATGGAGACGATAGCTGCCAATCTTGGAAGTATGGCAACTCCGGTGGGTAATCCGCAGAATCTGTATTTGTATTCCGTCTCCGGAATGTCTGCTCTGTCTTTTGTAAAGGTCATGGGACCTTTGTCGCTGGTATCTTTGCTTCTTCTGATCGGGGGCTGTCTGTTACATAAGAATGAAAGCATGCAGATAGAGCAGATCAGGAGAAAAACCAAAAAGAACAAAACAGCTGAAAATCTGATTTTGCTCTTCCTTTTTTGCGTAAGTCTGGCAACGGTTTTACGTGTGCTGTCCTGGCCAGTGCTTCTGGGAATTACACTTCTGATTTGTCTGTTCCTTTTCGGAAGTGGAAAAGAAGAATTTTTACCGCTGAGAGTAGATTATAGTCTGCTTCTTACGTTTGTTGCATTTTTTGTATTTATCGGAAATATGGGGCGGATTCCAATCGTAAAAGAACTCCTGATAAAAGTACTGGAAGGACATGAACTTATTCTTGGTTTTGCTGCCAGCCAGGTCATCAGCAATGTTCCGGCGGCTATTTTACTTTCCGGTTTTACTACAGACTATCCTATGCTTCTCCGGGGAGTGAATATTGGAGGTCTGGGAACCCTGATCGCTTCCCTGGCAAGTCTGATCTCTTATAAATTTTATGTACAGGAAAGTGAAAAGAATGAAACAGCTGGTACAAAAGGGCAATATTTTCGGTATTTTACGGTATGGAATATAGTCTTTGCAATTGTGCTGTTGGCAGTGACCGTTGTAGTATAATGTATAAGGAAAGTATGATTGAAGAATATAGAAAATAGGGAACAAAATAAAAGGCGCAGAATCGCATTTTCCACCCCTATTTGTGAAAAGAAGAAATGCAAAGGAGAACCGTCATCGAAACATATTATTATAACCACATGAACAAAACGCAGCAGTCTGCCTACCATAATATCCTTCAGGGATTTCAGAACATGGCAGATGAGATCTTGCTTCCACGTCTGGAGCCGGAAGAACTCTACAATGTGTTTTTCCAGCTCCGTCTGGATCACCCAGAGATCTTCTGGGCGACGGGATTTCGCTACAAATATTATCAGGATTCCCCGAACCTGATCTTTGTGCCGGAATATCTGTTTGAGAAAAATAAAGTAAAAGAACACCAGCGCGCCATGCAGGCGAGAGTAGAAAAGCTGGTGCGTCCGGTAAAGGATAAGTCCGAGTGGGAAAAAGAAAAATTTGTCCACGACTTTATATGCGAGAATGTCCGGTATGATAAATTAAAGAAAGCCTATTCCCATGAGATCATCGGACCGCTGGGACAGGGTGTGGGTGTCTGCGAGGGGATTGCCAAGGCAGTAAAAGTTTTGTGCGATGCACTGGGGCTCTGGTGTATGATCGTTATCTGCGGCAACAACCCGGAAAAAGGGATCAAATACCGCCACACCTGGAATATCGTAAAACTGGGTGGCAAATATTATCACATGGATGTCACCTTTGACAATTCCCTGAGTCACAATGGCATCCGTTACGACTACTTCAATCTGGATGACAAAAATATCTTCCGGGATCACGAACCGCTGATCGCACCGGCTCCACACTGTACGGATGGGGATCACTTCTATTATAGGGAAAAGAAACTGTCCTTCACGAAGCAGGAGGATGTGTATAAGCGAGCATTACAGACTGCAAAAAAAGGTCGAGTGTTTACTTTTCACTGGCGTGGAGGATATCTCACCCGGGAAATCCTCGGAGAACTTCTGGAACTGATCCGGAAAGCCGGAAAAGAAAAACAGAAAAGTGCCCGTATCAGCCTGAACTGGCCACAGGCGGTCCTGTGCTTCGATTATGTGGAAGATCAGGGACAGCCGGAAACGGAAGTGACACTGGAAGAGGCGAATGAAGGGGAAATGGAATAAAAGACATGAAAAATCTGATATTTTGGTTATTCGCAAAAAAATAAAAAAACATGAAAATAACTGTTGACAAACCATGTATACAATGGTATTCTATCAGAGTTGCGTCTGAGAGATCTCACAGAGATCACAAAGCTGTCAAAAAGAAATGAAAAAAGTTCTTGACAACAGCCGGTTGGATGTGATAAAATATCAAAGTTGCTGCGAGAGAGAAACAAAAACAGCTTCAGAAAAAAGTTGAAAAAAGTTCTTGACAGGCAGGAAACAATATGATAAAATAGCAAAGCTGTTTGAGACAAACGGCAATGCAAAATGATCTTTGATAACTGAA
>JAHZFO010000002.1:0-152268 GCA_019421285.1 Clostridiales bacterium | reverse complement strand
ATAATTATAACTTGGTACACGCTATACACTACTATAAACTGTACTCCATTTTAGTGTTGCAGTAGGGAATCCATGCAGGGTAATACGTTATTTTGATGCGGATAGGGAAAGGTAGCAGCATGAAGTATGTCCTATTATAGCACGCAGCAAAAGAAAATACCTCATGAATCTCTCTTATCCGCTAATTCTCTCCGATAGTATCTGTAAAATAAACTCCCCGTCGTACAAACAGCCACAAAATCCGCAATCGGCTCAGCCAAAAATACACCGATGGTTGGATTCGCAACAATATCACATTGCTGTTTAATCCTATTTTTTTACTTCTTTTCCTGCATTGTTCCTGCATTTTTAAAGATTTTTCAAAATCAGCGAAATACCGGACAGTACCAGCAATACCGATGTAATCTTCTTAACATTTTTTCCATCCATATGATTGCTGCATTTGATTCCCAAAAACAGCCCCAAAAGTGCAAACGGAATCAGTTTCAAGACGGACAGAACCGTATCAAACGTAAGTAATCCAAGTGCACTGTATAAAATAATGCGAAATGTGTTGTCCACAATAAAGACCGCGCTGATATTTGCCTTAAATGAGCTGTCCTCGTCCGTCACGCGATTGACGTAAGCGGCCAGCAAAGCGCCCACACCAAAGAGCCCGCACAAAACCCCGGCTGCCACACCGATGATCGCCAGCACCAGCCGGGAGGAAGGTACACGTTTTTTGCTGTACTCTCTGGAAAGCATCTCCGCACCCAGTGCGACTACTACCACTCCAAATACCAGCTTGATCGCTCTGGCATCCACATTTTTCAGCAGAAATGCTCCGGGAATACTGCCTGCCAGTACCAGGACTGCCAACGGGATATACACTTTCGGATCCAGATTTTTTCGGTTTTCCCAGGTAAGAATCACATTGGCCGGATAACCCAACAGCAGATCAATTGGAGAAATATTGGCATTTACCGATCCAAAACTGAGAATTGCTGTAAATACCAGCGTGTTGGCAAAGCCACACAAACCTTTGATAAAATAAGCGACGACTGCCGCAAGCATCCATAAATACATCCTATTATCTCTTTCAGGCTTTTTTGAAATATTTTTTTATTTTTCGGAAAAAATTACTTTTCGTCAACGACCTGGAAAATAAAAAATTTTAAATAATACGACTCATCTGCTGCCCACAGGATCGGATGATCCGGGGACTGCGTGCGAAATTCCACCTGGCGGAGACGTTTATGAGCGCTTCTTGCAGCTTCCCGAACCGTTTTCGCAAGGAGTTCCTGGGTCATAAAATGGGAACAGGAGCAGGTGGCAAGGTAGCCGCCGTCTTTGACCAGTTTCAGTCCCTTGATATTGATCTCGCGATAGCCTTTGATGGCATTTTTAGTTGCCTGACGGGATTTGGTAAATGCAGGAGGATCCAGGATCACAACATCGTATTTCTCTCCCGCTTCTGCCAGGCGCGGAAGCTCGTCAAAGACATTCGCACAGCGGAAGGTGACCCGGTCTTCCAGTCCGTTTCTTTTTGCATTTTCCGTTGCCTGGGAGACTGCATAATCAGAGATATCCAGTCCGGTTACCTCTGTGGCTCCGGCGATTCCGGCGTTCAGGGCGAACGTTCCCATATGGGTAAAGCAGTCCAGCACCCGTTTTCCCTTGCAGATGCGCTGCATCGCCAGACGGTTGTATTTCTGATCCAGGAAAAATCCGGTTTTCTGACCGTTCTCCACATCTACCAGATAATGTACTCCGTTTTCCACGATCTCCACTTCCGTCTTATACGGCTCGCCGATCCATCCTTTCACTTTCGGAAGCCCCTCTTTTTTCCGCTCATTGGCATCGCTTCTCTCGAAGACACCGCGGATGATCACGCCATCCTCCGCAAGTATCTCTTTTAACAGGTTCACGATGGTTTCCTTGAACGCTTCCATGCCGAGTGCCAGACACTCCACCACCAGCACATCTTCATATTTATCTACGGTCAGTCCCGGAAGGAAATCCGCCTCGCCGAAGATTAGACGACAGGATGAGGTATCCACTATAGTTTTTCGGTATTCCCATGCATTTTTTACACGCATCCTTAAAAATGATTCGTCAATCTCCTGATGAATGTTTCTGGTCATCATTCGAACTCTGATCTTGGAATTCTGATTGATGAATCCCCGTCCCATGGGGTAGCCATCAAAGTCGTGTACTAGCACAATTGAACCGTTGTCAAATCCTCCGGTGATACTCTCGATCTCATTATCAAATATCCAGGCCCCGCCTGCTTTCAGTGTACGTCCCTCTCCTTTTTTCAGTGTAACTACTGCGTAACTCATATTTTTTTCCTTTCTTTGCTTCTGTATCCTCTGTCTGTTATTTTTGTCATATCCATTCTTCCATACCTGTTTACAGAATCTCCTCTATTTTCACTTTCTGATTCCGGAAACCTTTTTTCCATATCATCACATAATATTTTCCTTCAACAGAATCTCTCGATACCGTAAACGGTTCTTCCCGGAAGATATCCACCCTGTATCCTTTTTCTTCCCATTCTCTTGCACAGTCCTGCGCCCGTTTTTTCTGCTCCCGAAACCTTTTTTCTTCTTTTCCTGAAAATTTTCGTTCCGGATAGTATTTTGCCGCCTGTCGTACCTGCTGTTGCAGAAGCTGCACCACTTTTCTGTGTTTTGTTCTGTGAAGCTGCATGGCTATATATCTTGCCAGTATTTTCACCGGGAACATTGCATACAGACGCACCAGTCTCAACAGCTGTTTATCACCGGTTTCCTTCAGCAGTTCTTCCATAACGGACAAAGCCTGTCCGGCTGGTTTCCAGGCATTTTCTCTCTCCACGAGATATTCTTTGCTGATTGCCGGATAACAGGTATAATTCAACGGCGGAAAATCCGCCAGAGCTGCCAGTTTCTGCTCCCGTCTGTTACAATATCTTTCTCCCAGATACTCCCGTTTGTCACGTATAATGGCAAACGTATACTCCAGCTGACGCAGATATTCATATCTTTTTACCCAGAAATGACCGATTGTTCCATAATTATACAGGTGAACTTCTTCTTCCAGACCGGTAAACATCAGAGTGCATACCGAATCACCCTGATGCACCACAAGGATATATTTATTTTTTTCAGAATGGTTTCCGAACCCTGTTTCTGATTTCACATTTTCTTCTTTATATTCCCGCAGTTCCGTTTCAATCTTACCTTCATAATCTGCCAGATATTCTCCGGTCATCCGACAGTTTTTAAGAACAAGAAAACTTTCCACAGCATCATTCATCAGATAGATCAGTCGATAAGAGATTCTTCCCTCTGTCTTTTCTTCCAGAAGCTCAAATTCCCCCTGTTCCAGTAACAGTTTCAGTTTTTCCACGGGATCTGCAAGTATTTCTTCCTGTTTTTTCACATTTACTCTCCTCGTTTTCTGTATCGGTTATTGCACATTCCTATTCCTTCTGTTGTATCATGATCTTCATTCGCCGCTCCCGATGAACAAACTTCGTTTGTTCCCGCTCGCTAACGCTCATTATATCATATTTTTTTATATGAGAATAGCCGGACGCAAAAACAGATCCGGAAAACCATTTATCGGTTTCCGGATCTGTTTTACTTCCAGACAATGTTGCCTGGTCTGATGTCCTTTTTTTACTGGAAAGCAGCAATCAGTTCTTTGGCATCATCGTATCCCTGGTCTTCCAGTTCTTTCTGATACCACTCGTCGATTCCGTCTACTGCCTTTTTGAAAGAGTCGATGTCCATATCTTCATTCTGTGTGATCGTCACGCCGTTTTCTTTCTGCCAGCGGCTCATGATCTCGTCGTCTCCGGCGCGGTTGATCTCACGTTCGTAGTCAGTAGCCAGTTTTCCGCACTCGTCAATAACTTCCTGCTGTTCCGGTGTCAGACTGTTATAGATATCACCATTGATACAGAAGAACAGACAGTCATAGTTTGCATTCCACAGGGAGCAGTATGGCTGTACTTCCTGTACACTTGCTGCATCGATTGCCGGCAGCGGATTCTCCTGTCCTTCTACGGTTTTCTGCTGCAGGGCCGTATAAGTTTCGGACCAGTTCATGTTGGTCGCATCTGCACCCCATCTCTTATAGCACTCCATCAGCAGGTTACTTCCTGCCACACGGATCTTCAGGTTTTTCATATCTTCTACGGATCTGACTTCCTGTCTGCTGTTGGTCAGCTGGCGGAAGCCGTTTTCTGCAATTCCCATACAATGCAGTCCATATTCATCCAGGATTGCTTTCAGTTTTTCTCCTGCCTCTCCGTCAAGCTTTGCGTCGGCATCTTCCACAGATTCGAACAGGAACGGTAAGGATACCACATTAAATCGCGGGTCAAAAGCAGAATAGATCAGGTTGCTGTGCATGGAAATCTGTACCGGATCTCCGTCGATCAGAGCCTGAATACCTTCAGACTGGTTTCCGTTGGTCAGCTGGTCTGCAGCATACACATTGACTTTAATTTTACCGCCTGTCGCTTTTTCTACCAGTTCACCGAATTTTCTTCCACCTTCTGCCCAGGTACTGGTCTCAGTGGTGGAGCAGGTAAAGTTCCAGGTCTGCTCGTTCCATCCAAGGTCACTGTGATCTTCCACATCATACGTTCCGATGGAAGCACTTTCATCATCACTGGTAAATGCAGCGATCAGATCTGCAGCATCATCATATCCCTGATTTTCCAGTTCTTTCTGATACCACTCATCAATACCGTCTACCGCTTTTTTGAAAGAATCAATATCCATGTCTTCATTTTTGGTGATCGTCACGCCGTTTTCTTCCTGCCAACGGCTCATGATCTCGTCGTCTCCGGCACGGTTGATCTCACGTTCATAATCTACCGCTTTCTGTCCTGCTTCGTCAACAACGGCCTGCTGTTCCGGTGTCAGGCTGTCGTAGATATCTCCGTTGATACAGAAGAACAGACAGTCATAGTTGGCATTCCACAGTGAACAGTACGGCTGTACTTCCTGTACACTTGCTGCATCGATTGCCGGCAGCGGATTTTCCTGGCCCTCTACGGTCTTCTGCTGCAGTGCGGTGTAGGTTTCGGACCAGTTCATGTTGGTCGCATCTGCGCCCCATCTCTTGTAGCATTCCATCAGCAGGTTACTTCCTGCCACACGGATCTTCAGGTTCTTCATATCTTCGACGGATTTTACTTCCTGTCTGCTGTTGGTCAGCTGACGGAATCCGTTTTCTGCAATACCCATGCAGTGCAGATTGTATTCATCCAGGATTGCTTTCAGTTTTTCTCCTGCTTCTCCGTCGAGTTTCGCATCTGCATCTTCTACAGAATCAAACAGGAACGGTAAAGATACTACGTTAAATCTCGGATCAAATGCAGAGTAGATCAGGTTGCTGTGCATGGAAATCTGTACCGGATCTCCGTTCATCAGAGCCTGAATACCTTCGGACTGGTTTCCGTTGGTCAGCTGATCTGCCGCGTAAACATTGACTTTTACTTTACCGCCGGTCGCCTTTTCCATCAGTTCACCGAATTTTCTTCCGCCTTCTGCCCAGGTACTGGTTTCTGTGGTGGAACAGGTGAAGTTCCAGGTCTGTTCTTCCCAGCCAAGATCGCTGTAATCTGCGATATCATTATAAGAATCTTCAGAACCGCCGGTGCTGTCTTGTGCATCGTCTGCACTGTCAGAAGAAGCCGTTACCGTTCCGCTGTAAGCACCATTTTCTCCGGCCAGTGCTTTCGGCAGAAAAGTAGAAATTCCGGGAATATAGGTGATCAGTAACAGTACCACCACAGATGCTCCGATCATCGGCATAACGGCCTTGGAAATCTGTTGAATGGTAACTTCCATTCCTTTTTTCAGTTTGACAGAAATCGCAACAAACAGGTTGACACCTACCGGAGGAGTTACCTGTCCGATGGCCAGGTTGACAGTTGCCACGATACCAAATGCTACGACATCATATCCCAGTGCCTTACATACCGGCAGCATGATCGGAATAAAGATGTACATGGCAGAGTTTGCATCAATAAAGCATCCTGCGATCAGGAAGATCACATTGACGATCAGAAGGAATACAAACTGGTTATGCGCTACGCTTCCGAGCAGATCGGAAGCTGCCTGTGCGATACCGAATTTGGTACATACGAAAGAAAACAGGGAAGCACTCGCCACGATCAGCATGATACCACCGGTTGTCTTCGCAGAGTCTACCATCAGCTCCCACAGGTCTTTGATCTTGATATCTTTATAAATAAATATTCCCACAAACAGACCGTACACAACAGACACGGCAGCTGCCTCAGTCGGTGTGAAAATGCTTCCGTAGATACCGCCAAGGATGATAACCGGCATCAGGAAGCCCCAGAACGCATCCTTGAACGCATCCCAGCGTTCTTTGCCACTCGCTTTTTTCTGTGTAGGCTGAATATTGTTTTTTCTCGCCTCCAGCATAACAACGATCACCAGAGCAACACCCATCAGGATACCGGGAACGATACCTGCGGTAAACATATCCGCAATAGATACACCTGTGATAGATGCATATACAACAAATGCGATACTTGGCGGGATAACGATCGCGATCGAACTCGAAGTTGCCATCAGTGCCGTAGAAAACGGTGCGGAAAATCCGCCACGCTCGATCATCGCCGGGATCAGTACCATACCCAACGCGGCAACTGTTGCCGGACCGGAACCGGAAATTGCTCCGAAGAAGCAGGCTACGATAACACATACGATCGCGATACCGCCTCTGGTATGTCCCACGCAGGTATCCACGAAACGAATCAGACGTTTGGAAATACCGGCTTTTGCCATGATATTACCGGACAACACGAAAAACGGGATCGCCAGCAACAGAAATTTGCTGATACCTGAATACATATTGGTAGCCACGATCGTCAGTGAAGTACCGGAGTACAGGATCGCGCAGATAGATGATAATCCAAGGCAGATTCCGATCGGAATACCAAGAATCAGAAATACAAAAAACGAAACAAACAATACTGCACTTATCATTTTTCCTGTTCCTCCTTATCTTTTTTACTCTTTGCACAATAATCAACAAAATACTCGATTATATGAAGTACCATGCAGGCTGCTCCGATCGGCACGAAAGACCAGAAGATCCATTCCGGCCAGTTCAGTACGAACGTTCTCTTTCCGTTCTCCAGCTGAGTGATAACTTTATCCAGACCATATTTGAACAGTACAGCGGTAAATGCAACACTCAGAACCGTGTTGATCGTCAGCAGCACTTTCTGTCCTTTCACAGACAGTCTGTCCGGAATCAGTGACAGGTTGACCAGTTCTCCGTCACGTGCGGCCAAAGCTGCAGCTATCAGTGTGATCAGTACAAATACCGCAACGACAAGTTCTTCGGTAAATGACCAGGACTGGTGAAGGAGCTTACGGGATAATACATTACCCACAGTAAGCACCACAATCAGGATCGTAGCAAGGACAAGAATCAGCTTTTCCACCATAGCTACGCCATTCATGATTTTTTTGTACGTTTTCATTACGCATCCTCCCTTGTTTTTTGACTAGCCGTATCGTGTCGGTTTCGTTTTCTTTCGGGTGTTTTTGACAACTATGAGAAACACGCTCTGCGAGTTTCTCAAGTGATCGCGGCAGTCGCCAAGGTCTCGTGTAAGTACGGACTTTGGCTCGTTGTTCACATAAAAAAATCCGTCCCAAACTAGGGACGGATAAAACTATTCCGCAACCACCCTGTTTCCTCCTTGAAACAAGCACGAATACAACGCACCAGCATACGCGGTTTCTGTAACGGGAAACGCCCGTGAAAGCCTATTCGACACTTCTTTCGACTTTCCTTCTCAGAGATGATCTTCAAAGCAGGAAGGTTACTGTCTCTCAGCACCGACAGCTCTCTGGAAACGCTTACACTGTTTCTACTTCTTCTCTTCACTGAATTTCTTTCTTATATTACCACGTTAAAGTGATTCTATCTCATTTTTCCGAGTACGTCAATATATTTATATATATTTTGTTTATTTTTATTTTGCACCTAATATATATTTATCTTTTATGGTAACTGTGAAGGTACTGAACAGTTACAAGCCAAAATGCCATCACCTTCGGTGATGGCATTTTGGCTTGTATGTCTCGGGATTTTGACATATTCATGTCAAAACACCTCGCGGGACAGTGGCTACTGAATAGTTACCTTTTATGCAACATTTCCCTTGCCAGTGCAAAAGCTTCTCGCACAAGATAATGGTACAGCAGTACACTCTTACACGGTGCGGCAATACCACATACTCTCTGATAGCCACTTCGTCTTGCCAGAAGAACACTGCGGTATACATGAAAATTATTGGTAATGATTCCAATCTCGTCATGTCGATAATCCATATATCTTCTGCTGTATCGAAGATTCTGTCTGGTTGTGGTGGATCTTTGTTCCAGGATCAGACGTTCCCTGCTGATTCCGGCTTTCTCCAGATATCGTCTCATACATTCTGCTTCTGAAATCTCCTCCATTTTTCCCTGCCCTCCGGATAAAACCGCAATCGTCTCCGGATTTGCCTGCATATATTCTTTTGCCGTATCCAACCGGTCTTTTAATGCTTTGCTTGGTTTTGTTCCTTTCACCTGACATCCAAGAACAACGATATAATCCAGATTCTCAATTCCTTTTGCTTTCATTCCGGTACCGATTTGATGTTCCAGATAAAAAAACAGTACCAGCCCTGCCAGAAGACAAACTCTTACAATCGCAACCAATGCACCCGGTACAAAGAACGGAACACCGGCAACTGCACATCCGATCCGGCAACCGCCCCATACCATCCATCCAATACCTGCTGCCAGCCAGATCCACAATCCGGACACCCGATAGCCGGCATATCGGACACCTGCTATGTAATACAAAATACATACGATTCCTAACAGGCTCGTAATAATACCCATACATTTCTCCTATCTTTCTTATATATGGCTCCCCGTTATCACAGCGGTCATCATTTTCCCTACAGACACGGATTATCACCAACGATTCACATAAACGAGAAAAGAGCGGGTAGTTTCTTTTCTCCCCGCTCTTTTACATTTTTATTATCTTCCGCAACAGAATTTGTATTTTTTACCGCTTCCGCATGGACATGGATCATTTCTTCCAACTTTTGCACCTTTGATGATCGTGCCGGATTTCTTCTGTTCCATATACAGAGTTTTCTTCTTCTCCGGTGTAAAGATTTCATCCCACATCGGCAGTTCATACAGCCAGTCTGCTTTTGCATCTACCATGTTTTTGTAAAGCAGCTCTTTATCAAATCCCAGATTTACTTCGGTATCTTCTTCCATCTCTTCGATCGGGTTCTGAACCTTCAGGCTGTCATTGATACCATCCAGGAAACCTGTCATTGTCATTACATTGACTTTATATTTATCTGCCAGTTCCTTTACCGTTCCACGTACTACTTCGTCCGGATTGGAAAGCAGCTGTTCGTAGATTCCTTTTTCAATTACAAAATATTCTGCCCAAAATTTCTGCAGTTTTGCTTTATCTGCCTGCTGAGAGTATGCAACATCTCTCCACTGTTTTAATAATCCCATGATTACTGTACCTTCCTTCAACTCAATTGGTAATTATACTCCACGGGTCCACTACTGTTCGTTCATATTCTTACAGTAGTTCTGGGACTTCCGTGTGACTCTATTAAGTATATACGATATACCACAGATTTTCAAGCACAAATCACGTTTTCTCGTACTCACCTGGCATCCAGATTATTGTTCACTCCATTCTCGGTAACACCCTTCGCGCTGCACAGAATTTATGCTGATCGCATGAATTTGCGGGGTATGTCTCGGCTTTTTTGTGACCTTCGCTCACAAAAAAGTGAGTACCGAAATCTTCTTTACGATTCGATACTCACCTTACATTGCAGGCTCTATCATTGGATAACCTCTCTTTCTTAAATTATAAGATGAATCATAAACTTTCTGGTGGTCTGTACCTCCTGCTTTTTTAATGGGATAAATCCTTACTTTCTCATTGGACTATACCTGACTTTCTTAAAATTTGTTTTTGAGGTGTTACTTTAGGTTTTCGGTGGTCCGTACCTTCCTTTCTTGAAAATTACATCTGGAGGGATGTTGCCTTTGAACTTTACGTTAAGTTTCTGGTGGTCTGTACCTCTCTTTCGTAGGTTCTTTTGTTTTCGTTCTTTTCTTTTGTTGAGTATATAGTAACTCTTCTTTCTTATTTTGTCAATACTTTTTTATAATTTATTTTATTCTTTTGAATTTTCAGAATCTTTTACCATTTAAGAACATTTTTCTCTCATCCCGAAGTTCTTTCCAACCATTTCCCCTTGTCTCATTTCTTCCTCCTCCCCCACTCCCCAAAAAGGGAGCGCAGACAGGACGGGGACGGACAGCCTTATGCTGGTGTCTTTAGCTCAGCTTTGCGTTACCAGCGGTTGTCCGTCCCCATCCTGCCTGTGCTCCCTTTCGTCCGAGTAGCCAAACACATTCAAGCAACAATCACTTCTGGAAAGCCTTCACTCTCTCCTGAATCGTAACATTAAAATTCTCCACCCGTCTTTCATAAGTCTCATCCATAAATTTCGACGTCAGCAGAAAATCAGCCGTAGCCAGATTATTCGCAACCGGAATATCATAAACCACTGCGATACGAAGCAGTGCCCGTACATCCGGGTCATGTGGCTGTGCCTCTAACGGATCCCATAAAAACACCAGAAAATCAATGCCTCCCTCAACGATCCGTGAACCTATCTGCTGATCTCCGCCAAGAGGACCGCTGCAATACCCCTTCACCGGAAGCCCCGTCTTCTCCGCGATCAGCTTCGCCGTGGTACCCGTACCACACAGAAAATGGTTCTTCAGCACGTCCTTGTTCCGGTCACACCACTCCACCAGTTCTTTCTTTTTACCGTCATGAGCAACCAGCGCAATATGCTTTGTCTTCTCCATAGTAAAACCGATAAACTTCTCATTTGTCATAAACATTCCTCCTTCTTTCATGGATTTCCTTAATGATAATCTCTTAGAAAACGGCTGGAAAGCGTCGTTCCCGTTCCATACAGGCACTGATACAGATTCTCCAGAATAGCGGGTGTCTCATCCAGTGCTTTCTGATACAGTTCCATCAGACGTGTGGTTGACTCTCTGCAGGCAGGATTCGCTTTTTTTCGCATCACCTGGCCTTCCAGAATATCATAACATCCAAGTACATGCATACCGCCAAGTACTACCTTTTCTTTCATCGGATTCTTGCAGGTCAGAAGCCTGTCATACAGCTTCTGCCCCTCCAGTGCCCGGTGGATCTGTTTTGGTGTCACCGATGGAAACATCCGCGCGATCACTCTGCAGTTTTCCTCTGAATCATCCAGGACACTTGCCGGAAGGTACACCCTCGGCTCCTTACCGCTCTCAATCATCAGATAACGGTCAAGTTCTGTCTCGATCTCCGCATGAGAGATTCCCGTCTGCTTCTCAAACCGTCCCACATACCCGTGACAGGTACTGTCCAGCATAAAGTGGCAGGCGAATCCAAACAGATAGGATGCCAGCTGCGGTGACGGGCTGATTTCAAATTCCCGTATCCCCTTCTGAAAGAATCCAAACGCCGGTTCCTTATGCATCTGCGGACCTATTTTATTAATTCTGCTTTGCGGCAGACAAATCGGTTTATAGTAAAAGAAAATATCCGGTCCGTGCTGACCGATCCGATAAACGCCCTTTCCTTTCCGAATCACTGCCTTGATATGCTCCGGTAATTTTTTGTATACATCTTTTCCAAACTTGTCATGTGTATATGTCGTCGGCATATGTATCGTCCCCTTTTTTCACTTTGGGAAATGCTCCCATTATTTATTATCCCCTGTGCCTGTTCAACAGTTATGAATTGCAGGTTAAATTCCGGTAAATTCACATTTTTTATACACCCTGTGCAATCACCTTCACACAAATCATTATAATTCTTTTTACTTCCGGAAACAAGGAATTTCAATCCGAAAAAATTCGAAAAATCCTGAAACTTTTGTGTCTTTTTCTGAATATCTTCTCATTTTCTGGTCATACTATAAATAGCCGGTGGAGAGATGACACAAAGGCGTGACGCTTTTCATTGGCCCGAAAGAAAAACTGTGCCGGATCCCCCCTCCGGCCCGAAATAACGAAAGAAGAGATGAAATACTTATCCTCCCCTTTATAAGCTGTCGCCTTCTGTGCGGCAGCTTTTTTTACATCCGTTAAAAATAGCGGCCGCTCAATGCGAAAAAAATGAACCGTTGCCTTTCATCTATAATAGCACTGTCTGCTGCATCCCCCGGGGAAAATCTGCTGTTTCATCTGTCTGCAATATTCCGCTTCGCTCCCCGCTGTTTTCAGTATTGTCAGGGATTTGTGAAGATTCTGAATATCTGCTTTCATATCCTCGCTGTGGTTGCCACGACCCACCAGTTTCAGATGGGTGATTCCGGCTTTCTGCAACCGGTACAGTGCACAAAGTCCACATCCACCGGCACCGCACAGATAGTCATCCCTCTCCGGAACACTCTCTTCTTTTCGGATTACTTCCAGCCGATTCTTCCATCCGGGATCTTCTGCTTTCTGCGGGCGCAGCCAGTACGGTACACGACAAAGATGTCCAAGTTCGTCACAGTGCAGAGAATTGCAGAAGCTTCCGGAAAACTGGCACAGTTCGTTCAACACAAAGGCTTCAAACTCCGTCCCGCTCCTTTTTTCTCCTGCTGTTTTCCGGGCCGCGATCATGGATGCCATATCTTCTATCGTATTCTTTCGGTGAAAAATCATACGTTTGAGATCCAGATTCTGAAAGGTTTCCAACATTTTCCTGTTATTTTCTCCCGTCTCCCCGCTCAGATGGATCTGACAGTCCACCCTCTGCTTCCGAAGATACACAATCAGCGCCGGATCCGCCAGAATAAAACTCTGAAAGTCAAGTTCCATACAGCTTCGGATGATATCTTCGATCATCGGATACTGCTCCGGGATGTAATACAGGGAATTAAAGGTCAGATGTATCGGACGTTTATATACCTCACGCATGCCAGCCAGAATCTCCAGTTCACTGTAAGCGCCAAGCTGCACCTGATAACAGAGCACTTCCCGGCGGTTTAATGCCAGCGTGGTTCCGTAACGTTTCGTCCATGTATAGGGCACATACCCGCAGAAGAATTCATCCGCTCCTGCCTCGCAAAATAACGGATAATCGTCGATGCATCCCAGTCCTGCCACAATTTTCATACGCCTGCCCTCCTACAGTCCGATCACCAGACGGTCGATACCTGCCTGTTGATATGCTTTCAGCTGTTCCGGATGCTTTACAAGTTCCTCATCCAGTCCGAACAGGGAATTGTAACGTCCTGCCATATGCAGATGTTCCGGGTAAATATACGCATACTGTTCGCAGTATCCCGGACAGCTTTCCGGCAGCCGCTGTTTTCCCCGCTCACCCTCGGTACAGCTCGCATATAGTGGACAATACTGCGATGTATTGGTCTGATAATACGGCAGATGCAGGCTGTTCTTTCCCTGTGGAAATACCTGCGGATAGCCACAGCTTTCCCACTCATAGCGGTTGATCCCGTACGTGTCTTTTAAGAATCTCCGATAAAAACCGGCCTGCAGATTATTTTCTCCCAGCCCGCGGGTACTGCCTTTTTTATAGTGCATCCGCGGATCTTTTTTCTGTTTGTTCAAAAGTACACCGAGACAGGGTTCCAGATATTCCCCGTTTTCTCTGATCAGCGCTGCCATTCCCCAGTCATTGACAAGGATTTCCACCCTGGTCTGCCGTTTTTTACACCAGTTTTCCACTTTTTTCAGGAGTTTTCCCATCTCTTCCACCTGAAACTCCCGCATACAGGGAAATACCAGGGTGATACCCACGTTTTCCACATTTGCTTTCTCCATCAGTGCAAACAGCTGCTCTTCTCCGGGCAACAGCAGATGGCAGAATGCATTGCCGATATACAGACGATCCGGAATGATTTTATGCTGTTCCCAGCCTCCGATTCCGTTTTCTTTCCAGTACAGTTCGGTAAATTTTTCTATTGTATTTCGTTCATACAGGTTATACCATGTTCTTCGGTCGAGTGCCAGCGCAAGTTCCATGCCCCGTACCACCGGCCGGATCTGCGCACCGGAAAACCAGATGGATTTCTGCTCTTCCATGCTCTTTGCATGGATCTCGTCCTGATTCACAGGATAGTTGCAGGTGATCTGTGCCATCTCTCCGTCCGTTCCTTCGATCCGTGCCCGGATATATCCGGTGTATTCCCGGAAAAGTTTCTGTACTGCCTGTACATAATCTTGCTGGAACACCTCGACGGTATAATTTACATACCACTGCTCCTGTCTTTTTTCCATGAAATGATAACTTTCTAACTCCACTTCCCGGTACATGCTTTCAGATAAATCATAGAATCCGATCCGTATATGCCGCGGTCTTTCCACCTGTTCTCTTACCCGAAAGCAAAAGCTTTCTGTGGAAATCTCTGTGATCCTCACTTCTTTGTCATCGACAAATCCTGCCAGAAGTCCGAATGGAATCATCTCCACACTCTGCATCCCGCATCACCTCCCCGTCTTTGCGCCAGATATTTTTCCTTCCTCGTAACACGAAAAACCCCTTAGCAACGTTCCTTTTGTTCCGTTACTAAGGGGTTTCCTTCACATCTATTCGCTGATACCTCTGTTTGTTTTAAGCGAAGAATTTGTCATAGATGCCATAACCAAAGATAAATAAGATCATCAACGGCAGGATGTAAGACAAATACACACGCATCCACTCCTGCATCTTGAAACCTTTTCCTGTATTGGCTTCTGCTTTGAAGTTTTTCCAGCCCCATCCGTAACGGCTGGTACAAAACAGCAGATATACCAGAGATCCCAATGGCAGTAAAATGTTACTTACCAGAAAATCTTCCAGGTCTAATACTGCACCGCCGAAGATGGAAAATCCATCCCAGCTCCATACATTATATCCCAGAACACATGGCAATGACAAGAGGATAATCCCAAACAGATTCACAAGACTGCTCTTTTTTCTGCTCCATCCTGTCAGTTCCATCACACAGGATATAATATTTTCAAAAACTGCCAGTACTGTAGAGAATGCCGCAAAGGTCATAAAAATAAAGAACAAACTTCCCCACAGTCTTCCCATCGGAATATGGTTGAAGATATTCGGCAGGGTGATAAAGATCAGGCTCGGTCCGGATGTTGGACTTACTCCGAAGGTAAAGCATGCCGGGAAAATGATCAGACCGGATACGATTGCCACAAATGTATCCAGAATCGCAATATTTGCAGATTCTCCAAGCAATGATCTTTCCTTTCCGATATAGCTTCCGAAGATTGCCATGGCTCCGATACCAAGACTCAGGGTAAAGAATGCCTGATTCATCGCCGTTACAATGGTATAACCGATACCCAGTTCTTTCATTCTTCCAAAGTCCGGAATCAGATAAAACTTCAGACCTTCTGCCGCTCCGTCCATCATGATACTGTTAATCGCCAGCACTACCATGATGGCAAGCAGTGCAATCATCATTACTTTTGTGATTTTTTCCAGACCATTCTGCAAACCTCTGGAACATACAAAGATACCAATGGCCACTACAACGATCATCCAGAAAGCCATAACAAGCGGCTGTGACAACATCTCATTAAATACGCCGCCGACCTGATCTGCATCAAGTCCTGTAAACTTACCGGTTGCTGTCAGATAAAAATAGTGCAGCATCCATCCTGATACAGTTGTATAAAACATCATCAGCAGATAGCAGCCGATCACGGCGATGTAGCCGTGTATATGCCATTTCTGCCCCGGTTTTTCAAGTGCCTGATAAGCTTTTACCGGACTTTTCTGGCTGGCTCTGCCAACGGCAAACTCCATAGTCATAACCGGCAGTCCAAGAATCACCAGAAAGATCAGGTAACACAGTACAAACGCGCCACCGCCACCTTTTCCTGCAATGTAAGGAAATTTCCAGACATTACCGATTCCGATGGCACATCCGGCAGATATCAGGATAAATCCCAGACGCGACTTTAATTTTTCTCGTTCCTTCATTCATCTTTCTCCCTCATATAGATTTTTACAAAATACGTAACTGTTCAGTACCTCGCGGGACAGTGGCTACTGAATAGTTACCAAAATACTAACAGGGCATACAACAACAGCCCGGACAGAGCATATTCATGCACAGGCACTGGCAGCACCAGTTTCCCATACCTTCCCCCGGTTTCTGATAGCCGTATCCGGTACTCATATTCTGATACCACTGTCCCTGAGACTGCAGCTGCTGATAAAGTCTCTGATACATCAGGTTGCCTGGTTCCATCTCCATCGCTGTTCTGGCATCCTCCATAGCACTTGCCGTATTTCCCGCTCCGGCACTTGCAATGGCATGATAATAATACCATTCTCCATTTTTTTCCTGCATCCTTTCCAGGACATTTAAAGCCTCCCGGTAATGACCGGCATTGATGTAGTTCGCCGCCGCACGCATCTCCATGGAACGCTGATCATCCTGTGTCTGATACCCTCCGGACTGATAACCACCGTACCAGGAGTTTTGAGAAGTTCCCTGTTCCCGTTCCCTCACGATCTGATCATAAGCCTGCTGTACCTGTTTGAACATCTCTTCCGCCTGCTCTTTATTGGGATTATTGATATTCGCATCCGGATGATATTTTCTGCTTAGCTTCCGGTATGCTTTTTTGATTTCGTCCATGCTTGCATCTCGCGATACACCAAGGACGCTGTATGGATCCAACATTCCTTATTTTCTCCTCGTCTCTTTTTCCCGGGACTTTATTCTGTCATATTTTGTCCAGATACCAGAATACAATATATTTCGCAAAATGTCCACATATTCTATGATCGGAAGTTTTTCAAATTGGCGGGAAGCTTCAGCCGCTTCCATCATCAGAATCTGTCTGGCCCGGTCATCAAAGTCTTTTTCCTGTGCGATCGGCTTCCATGGGTTATAGTTTCCTTTTTTTCTGTCTTTTTCAATATCCTCATAAGCATCCATCCGGTAGATGAATCTTCCCATGGCACAACCGATCTTTCGCATTGTATCTGCCCAGACATCTTCTTTCCAGACATAGATTTCACCAAGCATCTCTCCCGTATCTGCTGCTGCCCTGTCAAGATCTATACTTGCTTCCTGCTCACATGCTTTCAGCTTTTGCAGATAGGTTTCGATTGCTCTCGCCTGCCGCGGATATTTTTCCTTTAAACGTTTTACGTCTTTTTTTAATGCTGATGCAAGTATAAGAGGAACCGGTTTTTTCTCGTCCTCCCAGTCGTCTAACAGATTATAATAACTCAACAGTACATTCATATCCGCCGCATAGGCAGTCCACTGGTTTCTCAGACAGAGATGCTTTTTGAACGGATGCATGGCACAGAAGTGCTCTTCCCGCTTTGTTTCCGTCTCATACAGGCCGGTCAGCAAAATTCCGAGAAAGGTCACATCATACGTCAGAGTAACCCTGGAAGTTTGTCCGTGACCTTCTTTCAGATCCTGGCAGACTCCGCAGTAAAATCCATGATAGATCCGGTAATCTTTGATCTTCATTTCTTCCATATTGGTTGTAACGTAGCCAAACATCCTCCCTCACCTCTTTTCTTTGTTTGTCTGTTTATGATCTGTTCATCCACTTCATAAAATTAATCAGGTGCGTTTAATAAAATTACAGTTGCAATTTGGACAGTGAATCGATATTTTTCCTTTTCCTTTTGGTACCCGGACTTTTTGTCCGCAGGTCGGACATTTGTAAATTCGATGGGTGCTGTCTCCGTGACTTCCGGTCAGTTTGTTCCATTTTGTTCTTACTTTTTCACGTACCTGGATATAATGCTGATTTTCCTGGTATCTCGCAGAGATATCTTTGGAAAGAATACGATAGTAATCATAGATCAATACGAGCAGAATCAGCAAGGAAAAGATCGAACTTCTCACAAAGAAGGATACGAGCAGAAGTCCGAACAGCAGATACATCAGAAATCTTCCCAGTTCATCTATTCTTCCGTACCTGCCCTGCATAAATCGATATAGTTTGTCTCTCCAGTTATTCATTGTTTTCTCCCCGTTCTTTTTTTACTGTCACCACATTCTCAGCCCTTTCTCACATATCTGTACAGCTTTCTGCTTTTTCCCATGCTTCCCTAGCAAATGCAACTGCATTCTGTATATCTGCATCGTCCGGGTGCAGCAACGCTTTATCAAAGTTTCGGATCAGCATCTGTGCTTTTTCTCTCTGCTCCGGATTCTCTTCCATGACTTCATAACGTTTTCGTACCTGCATCGGCATCTTTCCCATGCAGAGAAAAGCCCCCAGACAGCTGTTGTCTTTCGGAATCCACTGTTTTACATTTTCCACAATTCTGTCATAGTATTCCTGACTCTGCCCGAATCCGCAGGTTCCAAACAGTGCGATCTGCCTGTTATGTACTTTTTTCAGAAGTTCCTGCACTTCTATGGGGCAGTCTCCTTTTTCCACACAAAATCCCACATACAAAAGATGGCTTTTCCCAGGTTCCGTATTGCAGTTGATTTCCTCGATATCTCCGTTACCAAGCTGTTGTAAACTCTGATAAATACAAACTGCCAGCCGCTGGGTGTTTCCCGTGCGACTGACATACATGATTTTATAATCTAACATGATATTATTTCCCGCCTTTCCATCTGCCCGCTTTTATAATTTTTCCGATATTCGTCATCTTTGTTTCAGATGTCGTTTTGTCAACAGGTTTACTGTATACTACTTTCCTGAGTATTACAAGGATCGGCATCTAAATTTTTTCTAAAATTTTTATTATGTAAGATGAAGGAGTATCTTTATAAAATACATGTTATGTTATTTCATTTTACTTTCCGTTTTCTCTTTTCAGCAACGTTTCCAGGTCTTTTTTTGCCTGTTCATGGTTCTGAAACAGAATGCCGTGAATCCCACAGCCTCTGGCTCCTGCGATGTTGTCTTCCCGGTCATCAAAGAATACGGTTTCCCTGGGATTGAGTTGATACATCGTGCAGAGTTTTTCATAAATCTCTCGATCCGGTTTTGCCATTTTATAAACATAAGAAAACAATGTTCCGTCCATGTAGGGCAGAAATTTCATCTTGTGGCTGGACAGCTGATACGTATGTTCCGCATAGTTCGACAGAATATACAGATGGTATCCCTGTTCTTTCAGGGTTTTTACCCAATCTTCAGCGTATGGCATCAGTTCCACCACGTCACCAAGATTATCATATACCGTCTGCACTTCTTTTTTTAATCCCGGTGCATTTTTCCGAAAGCCTTCCCAGATTTCTTCCGTTGAAATTATCCCGCGGTCACCTGCTTCCCACAGCGTACTTTCAAAGATCGCCTTACGGAGAGTCTGTACTGTTTTTTCTGAAAATCCAAGGTTCTTCAGATAGTTTTCCGGAGTGTAAGACATCAGAACCTGCCCGACGTCAAAAACAATATTTTTTATCATGTTTCCCTTTCCTCTTTTCTGTGTTTTATTTTTTACTTTATTTGTTTCGGTTTTTCAGATAACGGTAGATCATCATGTAGGCATACAATAATACCGGGACGATGATCGTTGCTGCAATAGAGGCTTTGAACCAGCCAATGGAGTTTTCACTTCCGGAGAGGGCAAAGATCATGGTGGAGGCATAGAGGGTCAGCAAGAGAACTACGCCGAGAATTGCCAGGATGCGTTGTAGTTTTTTCATAGGAATCTCCTTTTTTGTTTTGCTTCTTTTATTATACTGGTTTCTTATCGGAAAGCAAGAGGAGTGTTCAAAACGGACGAAGTGGACGAAACGGACGAAGTGGACGAAACGGACGAAGTGGAAAGGCGGACACGGCGGGACAGGCAACCGCTGGTAACGCAAATCTGAGCTAAGTCCTAAGAAGAACTATAATGCCAGTTCGCGGAGAGCCGCTCACTGTCAAGTTCTTCTAAGGACTGGATCTCATCTTTGCTAAAAGCACCAGCAAAAGGCTGTCTGTCCCGCCGTGTCCGCCTTTCCACTTCTGGATGTTGGCTGATTTTCAAGTGTGATTGCGAATGGTAGCTATGTGTTTACCTCTCTTTTCTGATTTATTTCTGAACATATCTTATTTTAAAGGTTATTCGGGGTTATTCCATATGGGTATTCGTGGTCACATTTGGACTCGAATTCTTTGAGGTTGTATATTTTTTTGTTTTCATCGAACTGTGCGATGGTTACACCGTCAAAGGCTCCCGGAGTGTTGCAGTAGTCGCACTGGAAATACCACTCGACGATTGCTGTGTTCTGACAGATGTAGATTTGTTTGATGTCCCATTTTTCTACAGTTCCTTTTTGGTTCCAGTCATAAAACCACTGTTGGATCTGCCGGATTCCGTGGTACTCGGGACCGTAGCACTCGCTGTAGATGATATCTTCTGCAAATATATCGGTCAGTGGTTTTTCGTCTTTGTTCAGCCAGCAGGCAAAGTATTTTCTTATGATTTCTTCCATTATTTTCTCTCCTCTTTGTTGACCTCGCATACATACAGGGTTTCTTCTTCTACGCGGAATTTGATTTCCAGGCCGGCGAAGGGGAAGCCGTAGATTCTTTCGGGGTCCTGCTGATAGGCGGGGCGGGGATCCAGAGCCAGGATCTGGATCAGGGGTTTTTGTTTTGATTGCGGAACTTTGTTCAGGAGTTCCGGCGGGAATTGTACCTGAAGGTGGTCGTCGCGGTGAGCGGTTGCGAAGCTTCCACGTGCTTCGGGGTGGCTGTCGGCATAAGGGATGTAGGGTTTGATGTCGTAGATCGGGGTTCCGTCCAGAAGATCAGCGCCCTGGATATGGATGACCGGACCATCCTGAGGATTCAATGTAACGCCTGTAAGCTGCACACTGGAGAGTCCGATCGGGTTTGGGCGGAACGGGGAGCGGGTGGCGAAGACGCCGACTCTTGTGTTTCCTCCCAGTTTTGGCGGGCGCACGGTTGGAGACCATTCTTTTCGGATGGATCGGGAAAATTCCCAGATCAGCCAGAGGTGAGAGTATTCTTCCAGTCCTCTCACAGCCTCCGGGTTCTGATATTCCGGATAGAAATGGATCTCGGCTTCAAGGTCTGCCAGACCGCTCTGCCTTGGGATTCCGAATTTGCTTGTAAAATCACTTTTTATATAAGCAACCGGACGCATCATGCGCCCGGTTGTCTCGTTGCATTGCATATCAATAATTTGGTTGTTATTCATATGTCGTTTACTCCAGATTTACTTTTCCACATTTTTTGATCAGTGCTGCCAGCACGATCAGTTCCAGTACCAGGCCTACGATCAGAGCCAGCCAGCCGTTTCCGGTGAATCCACCGACCAGATATCCGGCCAGGCAGCAGCCTGCTACCGTCATAGCATATGGAATCTGTGTGGACACATGATTAATATGGTTGCACTGTGCGCCTGCGGATGCCAGAATGGTGGTATCTGAGATCGGAGAAATATGGTCTCCGCATACAGCACCAGCCAGTACGGCTGCCACGTTCAGTGCCAGTAAGGATACGTTGTTGGTATTGATCACGGCTGTTACGATCGGGATCATGATACCGAAGGTTCCCCAGGATGTTCCTGTGGAGAAGGAAAGTCCGATCGCTACTGCGAAGAACAGTGCCGGAAGCAGTACACCGATGACAGCGTTTCCGCTTACCACATTTCCTACAAAATTTCCAAGTGCCAGGTAATCCGCGGAGCAGATACCGGACAGGGTCCATGCCAGCGACAGGATCATGATTGCCGGTGTCATAGCTTTGAATCCCTGTACAAAGCTTTCGCAGAACTGACTGAAGGTAATGATCTTCCGAAGCAGATAGAAGAAGAAGATAAATACCAGTGTAAAGAAAGATCCCAGTACTAAACTCAGTGAGGAATCACAGTCTGCAAATGCTGTGGCTACTCCTGCTCCGTCAAGAATACCACCGGTATACAGCATCGCGCTGATACAAAGAACGATCAGTACGATGATCGGCAGGATCAGATCGATGACTTTTCCGTTACCGATGATTTTGATTTCTTCGTCTCCGTCTGCGGTTTCTTCTTTTTTTCCTACCAGGTCTGCATGGTATTTTGCCATCGCACCGTAATCGAAGTTTTTACCGATCAGGATGATCATGAATACGATGGTCAGGATCGCATACAGGTTGAACGGAATGGTTTTTAAGAACAGTGAGAATCCGTCAATCGCGCAGTCATCCGGCAGGGAGGATCCTACGGCTGCCGCCCAGCTTGAGATCGGTGCGATGATACAGACCGGAGCTGCTGTGGCATCAATGATGTAGGCAAGTTTTGCACGGCTTACTTTGTATTTGTCTGTAACCGGACGCATAACGGTTCCTACAGTCAGACAGTTGAAATAGTCGTCTACAAAGATAACCACACCGAGAAGCATGGTTGAAAACAGTGCTCCTCTCTGGGATTTGATTTTTCTGGATGCCCAGTCTCCGTAGGCTTGGGAAGCTCCTGATTTTGTAATCAGGGCTACGATGATTCCAAGGAATACCAGGAAGAGCAGAATGTTGACGTTGTCGCCGATTTTCCAGTTCATGACTTCTATCATGGTCTGGGTGGCGGTGAGGATGTGGAATTTTGTAAAGAGCAGCGCTCCCGACAGAATTCCGATGAGTAGTGACAAATAGACTTCTTTGGTCCATAAGGCCAGGGCGATCGCCACGATGGGCGGGACTAAGGCCCAGATTGTTCCTGACATGTTTGTTTCCCCTTTCATGTTGGTTTTAATTTTTATGTTTTTCGGTTAATTATAGCATGGTAACGTGATGGTGTAAATGGGTATTGTGCAAACGGATGAAGAGCTAGAGGGTGTGGGGTAGACGGATGCAGAGCAAAGTTGTATACAAGGCGGACGCAGAGGAAGACGGAACGGGCAGGGGAAGCGAGGGACGTGGGCAGGGCAACTTTGAACTAGCCACTAACTGCGACTATATTCCCTTGGGTCAGCTGACCCAAGGGAAAGTCTCCGTAAGTGTCGGATTTCAAAGCTTTCCCTAACCGCCCACAAAGTGTCCCTTCGCTTTCCCCTGCCCGTTCCGTCTTCCTCTGCTGGGTTTGGGCTGAGACTGGATGCTACGGTTGTATGTTCCTTCAAGGTGATTGTAAGTGTAGAATGCTGTACTTTTTTTAATCTCAGGTGATAAGGCTTAGATTATTTTTATATTTTCTATGTTTTTATTTTCTTTTTTTACAACTACTAATTGATTGATACATAACAAACGATCCCATCCTTCTACAATTTCCCTTAGAAACAAACTTTCTGATAGTTTTTATTGCAGGAGTCTGTTTCTGCTTTTCCTCTTCCACCCCTCTGCGCATTAGGTTGGTTTATTTCGCGAAGAGTTTTTTGAAGCGGTTCATGGCTTCTACAGTGGATTCGTAGGTTCCGAATGAGGTCAGGCGGAAGTAGTTTTTGCCGTTTTCGCCGAATCCGGCACCCGGGGTTCCTACAACCTGGATGCTTTCAAGTAAGTAGTCGAAGCAGGTCCAGGAGTCCATGCCGTTCGGGCACTCGAACCAGATGTATGGGGAGTGGATACCACCGTAGAACGGGATCTGAAGTTCTGTCAGGGTGTCTGCGATGACTTTGGCATTCTTTTTGTAGTAGTTCAGGTTTTCCTGGCATTCTTTGATTCCTTCTTCTGAGAAGATGGCTGCTGCCGCGTTCTGTACGATGTAGGAGGTTCCGTTGTATTTGGTGCTCTGACGGCGGTTCCACATTGCGTTCAGGGACATTTCTCTTCCATCGGAGGAGGTAAATACCAGTTCTTTCGGAACTACGGTGTAGCCGCAGCGGGTTCCGGTGAAACCGGCGGTTTTGGACAGGGAGCAGAACTCGATGGCGCATTTTCTGGCTCCTTCAATAGCATAGATGCTTCTTGGCAGTTCCGGATCGGAAATAAAAGCTTCATATGCGGAATCGTACAGGATTACGGCTTCGTTTTCCAGTGCGTAGTCTACCCATTCTTTCAGCTGTTCTTTGTTATAGCATGCTCCGGTGGGGTTGTTCGGAGAGCAGATGTAGATAACATCTACATGCTGGCTGTGGTCCGGCATCGGAAGAAAATCGTTGTCTGCATTACCGCTGATATACGTTACTTTATTTCCGCACATGGTATTGGAATCCACATATACCGGGTAGACCGGATCCGGGATCAGGATCACGTTGTCGTGCCCGAATAGTTCGGTGATGTTTCCGGTGTCGCTTTTCGCTCCGTCGGAGATAAAGATCGCATCTGCATCCACATCTACATCATTTCTTTTATAATAAGCGGCGATGGCATCTCTGGTCTTGGCATATCCCTGTTCCGGACCGTAGCCTTTGAAAGTAGCAGACTGTCCCATCTCGTCTACGCTCTCATGAAGCGCTTTGATGGCACATTCGCACAGCGGACGGGTAACATCACCGATACCCAGACGGATCACCGGTTTGTCTGGATGTTTCTCGGTGTAGGCTGCTGTACGGTGTGCGATCTCTGAGAAGAGATAGCTGTCTTTCAACTGCAGATAGTTTTCATTTAACTTTGGCATGATATTGGTTTCCTTTCCTTACGCATTTTTCTTTATGGTTCTATATTAGAGCGTGTTTGAAAAATTTTTCCGCAAATATATTACAAATCGAATAAATATTTTTTCAAACACGATTCCTGATCTATGGATTTAAAGTTTCTTCCGAAGCAGTTCGTTGACCATTCCCGGATCTGCTTTTCCACGCGTCTTTTTCATGACCTGACCAACCAGGAAACCAAGGACTTTTTCTTTTCCACTGTGGAATTCTTCCACGGTCTTCGGATTCTCCGCAAGTACCTGGTCAACGGCTACTTCGATGGCGCCGCTGTCAGATACCATCAGAAGTCCTTCTTTTTCCATGTATGCAAGTGGCTCCACATCGTCTTCCAGGATCTTTGCAAATACTTTCTTGGCGTTGGCCTGGTTAATCTTTCCTCCTTCGACCGCCTGGATCAGGTCTGCCAGATGTTTCGGGGTAAAGTCCATATCTTCGGCTTCCATTCCTTTTTCTTTCAGCAGCCGCAGTCCCTCTCCCATCAGCCAGTTGGCTGCCTTTTTCGGGTTTCCGCACAGATCGGCGGTCTGTTCAAACATATCTGCCATATGTTTGGTCTGCGTCAGAATGGAGGCATCATATGCCGGAAGACCGTACTGTTCTTCGTATCGGTCTGCGCGTTCTTCCTGAAATTCCGGCTGACGGCTTCGGATCTGTTCCATCCATTCGGTCGGGATCTGCATCGGCTGCAGATCCGGGTCCGGAAAATAACGGTAGTCTTTTGCATCTTCCTTGGATCGCATCGCATGGGAGGATTCTTTGTTGTCGTCCCAGCGGCGGGTTTCCTGAATGACTTCTTTTCCCTCTTCGAGAAGTTCGATCTGGCGTTCTCTCTCGCCTTCGATGGCATGGGTGATTGCTTTAAAAGAGTTCAGGTTCTTCATCTCGGTACGGGTTCCCATACGGTCACTTCCCACTTCCCGGACAGACAGGTTGACATCGGCACGCATGGATCCTTCCTGCAGCTTGCAGTCTGAGATTCCAAGATACTGACAGATCATACGAAGTTTTTCAAGATAAGCGATCACTTCCTCTGCTGTCCGCATATCCGGTTCAGACACGATTTCTATTAACGGTACTCCACTTCGGTTATAATCTACCAGAGAACAGTCTTCCCATTCATCATGGATCAGTTTTCCTGCATCTTCTTCCATATGCATCTCATGGATCCGGATGGTTTTCTTCCCGTTTTCTGTCGTAATCTCCAGATGTCCGTCATGACAGATCGGCAGATACAGCTGAGAGATCTGATAGTTCTGCGGGTTATCCGGGTAGAAATAGTTTTTCCGGTCAAACCGGCAGTACCGGTTGATCTCACAGTTTGCTGCCATTCCAAGGGCAAGTGCATATTCCACTACTTTTTTATTTAATACCGGGAGGGAGCCTGGCATACCGGTACAAACCGGGCAGGTATGGGTATTCGGTGCTGCACCAAACTTTGTGGAGCATCCGCAAAAGATTTTCGTTGCCGTGGCAAGTTCTACGTGAACTTCCAGACCGATCACGGTTTCATACTGTTTTGCCATTTATTTTTCCTCCTTTGCCCAGGCTTTTGGAAATTCTCCCCGCAGCTGTTCGTAAGCGGCTGCTGCCCGGAGTATCTTCTTTTCCTGGAAGCAGTCACCGATCAGCTGCATACCGATCGGCAGTCCCTTGCTGTCCATACCGCACGGAAGGCTGACGGCCGGAAGACCAGCCAGGTTCACGGCCACGGTGTAGATATCGCTCAGGTACATCTGCAGCGGATCACTTAAACTGGTGCCGATCTTCGGGGCAGTGGTCGGAGAAGCCGGAGCCAGGATGCAATCATATTTCTGGAATGCTTTGTCGAATTCTTTCTTAATCAGCCCTTTGGCACGCAGTGCTTTCATATAATAGGCATCATAGTAACCGGCGCTCAGTACGAAAGATCCCAGAAGGATTCTTCGTTTTACTTCCTCACCAAAGCCTTCCGCACGGCTCTTTTTGTACATCTCATGCAGCTCTGTCGCATCCGGTGTACGGTAGCCGTATTTTACACCGTCGAAACGCTCCAGGTTTGAACTTGCTTCCGCACAGGCAATGATATAATATGCCGGAATTACATAATCTACCATTCCCAGGGAGAAGAATTCTACTACAGCTCCGTTTTTGCTTAAAGTATGAACGGCATCTGCCAGTGCCTTTTTCACCTCTTCGTCGCAGCCTTCTGCCAGATATTCTTTCGGAATACCGATGCGCATACCGCTTAATCCGCCGGATACCAGACTATCATAAGATTCCACCGGGACATCGGCACTGGTGCTGTCTTTGCTGTCATGTCCTGCGATGATCTCAAAAAGGGCTGCACAGTCTTTTACATTTTTACCGATCGGTCCGATCTGATCCAGAGAGGATGCATAAGCGATCAGTCCATAACGGGATACTCTTCCGTAAGTCGGTTTCAGCCCGGTCACACCACAGTAGGCTGCCGGCTGACGGATGGAACCACCGGTATCGGAACCGAGTGCCATCACCGCTTCTCCCGCTGCCACAGCCGCGCAGGAACCGCCGGAAGATCCACCCGGTACATGCTCCGGATTCCAGGGATTTCTGGTAACGCCGAATGCGGAAGTCTCTGTCGTACTTCCCATGGCGAATTCATCCATATTGGTTTTTCCGAGGATAACCATTCCGGCATCTTCTAACTGCTTCACTGCCTGTGCATCATAGGTCGGCACAAAGTTTTCAAGCATTTTTGAAGAACAGGTGGTTTTCTGTCCTCTGGTACAGATATTATCTTTCACGGCGACCGGTACACCTGCCAGCGGACCGGTGTATCTGCCGCTTTTGATTCCTTCTTCTACTTCTTTGATCCGATGAGCCAGAATCTTTTCATCCATGGAAACATATGCATGTACCTGGAACTCTGACTTTTGTATCTGTTTTTTGCAGGCTTCCACTGCTTCTTTTACACTGACGGAGCCGTGCCGGATCTGTTTTGACAGTTCCAGCGCAGACATCTGTAAGATTTCTTCCATTGCTTCTTCCTCCTGCTATACGGTCTTCGGTACGATATACTGATCTTCTTTTGCCTTCGGAGCATTTGCCAGAGAATCTTTTCTACCGTCCCCGTTGGTCACTTCATCTTCCCGGAAGACGTTCACATCCGGTAAAATGTGCACCAGTGGCTCTGCCTGATCGGTATCCAGTTCATTTAACTTTTCCACATAGGTCAGGATTTTTTCCATCTCGTCCATGGCTTTTTGTCTCTCTTGTGGCGTCAGTGCCAGTTTTGCCAGGATCTCTACGTTATCCATGGTTGCTTCATCTATTTTTCTCTCGCTCATTCCCTGACTCCTTTCTGCCGTCCTACGGCTCCAGTCTGCTCATATCTCTCGGGAACAAGCAGGCTTCTCTTACATTATCTTCTCCCAGTAACTGCATGGTCAGTCGCTCCAGACCGATACCAAGTCCACCGTGCGGCGGCATACCGAAGCGGAACGCATCCAGATACTGTTCCAGTCCTTCCTCTGTCATGCCTTTTGCCTCGATCTTTTCTTCCAGCATCGACAGGTCGTGAATACGCTGTCCACCGGTAGTGATCTCAAGGCCATGATACAGAAGGTCAAAACTTAAGGTATAACGGGTATCTTCCGGATCATCCATCGCATAGAACGGACGTTTTTTACTCGGATAGTGTGTGACAAATACGAAATCCGCATCGTATTCTTCTTTGAAATATTTTCCGATCAGTTCCTCTTCTTCCGGTTCCAGGTCGAAGGGGTTTCTGATCTTTCTGTTGTATTTTTCGGAAACCAGACGTTTCGCTTCATCAAAGCGGACATACGGGATTTTTCCCACATCCGGCAGTGTGATGTCCAGAAGTTTCAACTCTTTGCTGTACTCCTTTTCCAACAGGTTCATCGTATACTGCAGGAAGCCGGTTTCCATCGCACAGATATCAAGAAAACTGTGGATATATCCCATCTCAAAGTCCAGGCTGGTGTATTCGTTCAGATGTCTTCTAGTGTTATGTTTTTCTGCGCGGAACACCGGACCGGTTTCAAAGACACGGTCGAAGACACCGACCATCATCTGTTTATATAACTGCGGACTCTGCTGCAGAACCGCCGGACGGTGAAAATAAGAAAGCCGGAACATGTTTGCGCCACCCTCAGCACTCTTCGCACCGATCTTTGGTGTGTGGATCTCGGTAAATCCCTGCTCGTAGAGGAAATCACGGAAGCCTCGAACGATTCCTTCCTGAATACGGAATCTTGCCCGTTCTCTGATATTTCTCAAAGAAAGAGATCGACGGTCTAATTTTGCTTCCAGAGAAGTGTTTAATTTCCATTTGTCAATGGGAAGTGGCAATGGACAGGATACGTGAGAGAGGTGACAGATAGTGGACAGCCGTACTTCTTTCCCATGGGGAGCCCGTTCTTCGTCTTTGACCTGACCGGTCACACGGATGTAATCTCCCTCTCTGATCTCAGAAAGCTGCATATCTGTCTTTCCTTCTTCCCATACAGTCTGGATCAGACCTTCTCTTTTTCTCAAAATTACAAATGCGATCTCACCCATATCGCGGACACTGTGTACCGCACCTTCCAGGATGATCGCTGTTCCTTCTTCTGCTTTGAGCAGATCTTCTAATTCTGCTTCTTCCTGTTGTTTTAATCCTGTAATGAATTCCATATCACATTCTCCTTTTCATGCAATTTCCGTCAGCCTTCTTCAAACAGTAAGGTCAGGATCATCTGTGCTGTCTCTACCATATTAGTTCCATTATCCATACTGCTTTTCTGAATATACCGATGGGCCTCCTCTTCCGTCAGATGGTTACGTTCCATCAGAAGTGCTTTCGCATTTTTGATATAATTTTCTTCCCGTTCACTGCGCCGTTTCGGCTTTCTGGCTTTCTTTGCCATCCGTTCCATCTGGTGCAGTACCATCTCCGCGGTATTCACCAGATCGTACACCTTTAACGGTGTG
Organism: Clostridiales bacterium; assembly: GCA_019421285.1. GTDB lineage: Bacteria > Bacillota > Clostridia > Lachnospirales > Lachnospiraceae > Oliverpabstia > Oliverpabstia tarda. Next base: position 122,696 of record JAHZFO010000002.1, on the reverse strand, counting down.
GTAAGAGATAAGATTCCGGTGTCTGCCGCACTGACAGTACTGGCAGATCCAAGAAGTACCAGTTCGAAGTGAGGGGGAAGGCTGTCGGCGAGTTCCGTATAATACATATCTTTCAGATGATACCCGCTGATCACCATTCCCGACTCATGTTCCCTGATCTCCGAAAGAGCAGCGGAAGCGGTAGCGTAAGCAAATACCTGAGGAAATCCATGTCCCATCAGGATCTTACGGATTTTCTTTGCGTCTTCCAGCTTTGGTAAGACGATTACCACCACACTCATCAGCTGCCTCCCTTATCTATACACGATAAAGATACCGGTTCAGTTCCCATTCGGACACCTGTTCCAGATACTCTTTCCATTCTTTTCGTTTGGCTTTCATATATCCTTTCCGGTATGTTTCTCCCAGAACCTTTGAAACAAGAGTATCCTGTCCCATGGCTTTGATGGCCTCCCCAAGATTTTCCGGTAACATCTGGATTCCAAGAAGGTTTTTCTCTTCTTCATTCATTTTCCGGATATCCTGGGTAAGTTCTTCCGGAACCCGCATCTCTTTTTCAATCCCTTCCATACCTGCAGCCAGACACAGGGCAAATACCAGATACGGATTGGATGCGGAATCCGGACTGCGAAGTTCCAGATTCACTTCTCCACCACGTTCTTTTCTCACATGTACCAGCGCATTTCTCTGTGTTCTCGACCAGGTCACTTCTGAAGGTGCCTCGAATCCGGGAACCAGCCGTTTATAAGAATTCACCAGTGGATTCATTACCGCAGTCATACCCTGGATATGATACAGGATACCCGCAAGAAATGCTTCACCTTCTGCACTTAACGCTCCATCCGCACCTTTGAATATATTCTTTCCGTCCTTCAACAGCTGCATATTCAGATGCATGCCGGAACCATTAACTTCTGCCCGTGGTTTCGGCATAAAAGTTGCATGGAGACCGTAACGTTTTGCAATTGTACGGACTGCCATCTTAAAAGTCATGATCTTATCTGCAGTGGCCATCGCATTTTCATAAGTAAAATCAATTTCATGCTGTGCCGGAGAAATCTCATGATGGGAGGAATCGATCTCATATCCCATCTCTTCTAATGTAAGAATGATATCTCTTCTCGTATTTTCTCCCAGATCAATAGGGGAAGTATCCAGATAACCGGCCTTTTCATGAGTCAGCGTGGTTGGCATTCCATTGTCATCGGTATGAAACAGGAAGAATTCGCACTCCGGATTGACCTTCAGTGTGTACCCTTTTTCCTGTGCTTTTTTTACTACTCTTTTTAAAATAGATCTCGGACTGTCCTCAATCTCTGTGCCATCTTCTCTGCACACATCACAGAGGAAACGCGCTACCTTTCCCTGCTGTGGTCTCCATGGAAGAATGGAAAATGTACTCAGATCCGGTTTCAGATACAGATCACATTCTTCCCCACCGGTAAATCCATCCAGGGATGCGGTATCGATGGTACAACGGTTTTCCATAGCTTTGATCAGTCTGCTGCTCGGGATTGCCACATTTTTTAATACTCCAAACATATCTGTAAACTGCAGGCGGATGAATTCTACATCTTCTTCCTCCACCATCTGCAGAATCTCCGATTTACTATAATTCTCCATATTGTTCTCCTTTTTCTTACGCATATATTATCAGTTACGTTCTGTCATTCCAAAGGATGCTATTGCAAGCTGTTCGGCAGTTTCACGTTACTGTCTGCTGAACAGTTACGTTTTTCACAACTCAAAAAGGGCGACCTTATCCAGAGTTTCCCCTCCGGATAAGACGCCCTTGCCTTTTATGTTCCGTATTATAGCAATCGGACTTTCTCTTGTCAATACTTCATTAAAAATTTTACAGGTTTGTATATCCCATCAGGGATCGATCCACGGCTTTCGCTGCCTCTCTTCCTTCCCGGATAGCCCATACAACCAGTGACTGACCGCGGTGCATGTCACCGGCGGTGAAAACACCCGGAACGCTGGTTTCGTATTCGTCCGGTTTTGTTAGAACATTGGTTCTCGGGTTCAGATCGATTTTGAAGGCATCGGTGACGTATTTCTGGCTTCCCAGAAAACCGGCTGCGATCAATACCAGCTGCGCATCTATAACTTTCTCACTTCCCTCAACGGGAACCATCATCATACGTCCGCTCTTTTCATCTTTTTTAGGCTCCAGGCTGACGATCACTGCTTTTTTCACATTTCCGTTTTTGTCTTTCTGGAATTCTTTTACCGTTGTTTTATAGATTCGCGGATCCTGACCGAAGACTGCGATAGCTTCTTCCTGACCGTAATCAGTTTTCAGTACCTTCGGCCACTCCGGCCACGGGTTGGATGGCAGTCGCTCCACGGACGGTTTTGGCATCATCTCCAGCTGTGTGACGGATTTTGCTCCCTGGCGGACAGCGGTACCCACACAGTCGTTACCGGTATCACCACCACCGATGACTAACACGTGTTTTCCTTTTGCAGAGATTGCCTTTCCATCTGCAAATCCTGAATCCAGCAGGCTCTTGGTCACAGAAGAAAGATATTCCACTGCGAAGTAAATATTGCCACTCTCTCTTCCCGGCACATTGATATCCCTGGGGTTGGAAGCTCCGCATGCCAGGATCACACGGTCAAACTGTCTTTTCAGTTCTTCTGCGGTAATGTCTTTTCCCACATCCACGCCGGTCTTAAATTCCACGCCTTCCGCTTTCATCAGTTCAATTCTGCGATCCAGAATCTTTTTATCCAGCTTCATGTTGGGAATACCATAACGGAGCAGTCCACCGATCCGGTCATGGCGTTCGAAAACGGTCACACTGTGTCCTCTGCGGTTTAACTGCTGCGCTGCTGCCAGTCCGGAAGGACCACTTCCTACTACCGCCACTTTCTTTCCGGTACGGATCTTCGGGGTCTGTGGCTGTACCCAGCCCATCTCGTAAGCATGTTCGATGATGGCACGCTCATTTTCCTTTGTGGATACCGGTTTTCCGTTCAGATTACAGGTACATGCCGCCTCGCAGAGTGCAGGGCAGACACGGCTGGTAAACTCCGGGAAACTGTGTGTTTTTGTAAGTCTTTCATAGGCCTGTTTCCAGTTGCCGCTGTACACCAGATCATTGGTTTCCGGTACCAGATTATGCAACGGACAGCCCGAAGCCATGCCGGCTAACATGGCTCCGTTCTGGCAGAAAGGAACGCCACACTCCATACAGCGTGCTCCCTGTTTCTGCTGTTCCTCTAACGGCAGTGGAGTACGGAATTCGTTAAAATGACGGATTCGTTTCAAAGGTTCCTCTACTGCTGCGTTTTTTCTTTCATATTCCAAAAATCCTGTCGCTTTTCCCATTTTTCTTACTCCTCCGATTTGGTCTGGAAACTTTCATAGAAGGCTTCCATCTGTGCCTGCTCTGTGCTCATACCTTTCTCTTCCAGTTTTGCAGAAAGAGCGATCATCTTCTTATAATCGTTCGGGATGATCTTTTTGAATTTTGGCAGATACTCCTGGAAATGTTCCAGAATCAGCGCACCTCTCTCGGATCCTGTTGCTTCCACATGTTCCTCGATCAGTTCTTTCAGTTCTTTGATATCGTATTTATTTTCCACTTTTTCAATGGAGATCATATCTTTGTTCAGGTTCCGGTACAGATGGCTGTTCTCGTCGAGTACATAAGCGATACCGCCGCTCATACCTGCTGCAAAGTTCTTTCCGGTCTTACCGAGAACGACCACGCGACCACCGGTCATATATTCACATCCGTGTTCTCCCACACCTTCTACAACTGCGTAGGCACCGGAGTTACGGACTGCAAAACGTTCCCCTGCCACACCGTTGATAAATACTTTACCGCTGGTGGCTCCATACAGGGCTACGTTACCGGCGATGATATTCTCTTCTGCTTTGTATCCTCTGTTCTTCGGCGGGAAGACAACCAGTTTTCCACCGGAAAGTCCTTTTCCATAATAATCGTTGGTATCACCGCACAGGCGCAGTGTCAGTCCTTTCGGGATAAATGCCCCGAAGCTCTGTCCGCCGGCGCCGGTACAGTTGATGGTAATAGTATCTTCCGGCAGTCCGTCTTTGTGCTGACGGGTGATCTCTGCTCCGAGGATCGTACCGAAGGAACGGTCGGTGTTGCCGACTTTCAGATCCAGAGAAGCTTTCGTTCCTTTTTCTACGGCTTTCTCCAGTTTCTTTAACAGCACTTTCTCATCCAGAGTCTTCTCCAGCTGGAAATCATATACTTTTTCCGGAGAGAAGGTCACACTCTCTTTTTCTCCCGCATATGGGTTGTACAGGATCTGAGACAGATCCATCTTTGCTGCCATCGGTGTTTTTGCGTCTTCTTTTACTTTCAGAAGGTCACTTCTTCCTACCATCTCATCGATCGTTCGAACACCCAGTTTTGCCATATATTCCCGCAGCTCCTGAGCGATAAAGCGCATGAAGTTCTCTACGTATTCCGGTTTTCCTTTGAAGCGTTTTCTCAGTTCCGGATTCTGGGTAGCCACGCCGACCGGGCAGGTATCCAGGTTACAGACTCTCATCATCACGCATCCCATCGTTACCAGCGGAGCGGTTGCAAAACCGAATTCTTCCGCACCGAGCAGTGCTGCGATGGCAACGTCACGGCCGCTCATCAGTTTACCGTCAGTTTCGATTCTGACACGGTTTCTCAGACCGTTCTGTAACAGGGTCTGGTGTGTCTCTGCAAGTCCCATCTCCCATGGAAGACCTGCGTTGTGGATGGAGCTTTCCGGAGCGGCTCCGGTACCTCCGTCGTATCCGGAGATCAGGATAACCTGTGCACCGGCTTTTGCAACACCTGCCGCTACCGTTCCGACACCTGCTTCGGAAACCAGTTTTACAGAGATGCCTGCGTATTTGTTTGCATTTTTCAGATCGTAGATCAGCTGTGCCAGGTCTTCGATCGAATAAATATCATGATGCGGCGGCGGGGAGATCAGGCTTACACCCGGTGTGGAATGTCTTGTCTTTGCGATCCACGGATATACTTTTTTCGCCGGAAGATGTCCGCCTTCCCCCGGTTTTGCACCCTGTGCCATCTTGATCTGGATCTCTTTTGCGCTTACCAGATAGCGGCTGGTAACACCGAAACGTCCGGATGCCACCTGTTTGATGGCAGAACATCTGTCATTGTCACTTCCTGCGGAATCCAGTCTGTCATCACTCTCTCCACCTTCACCGGTGTTGGATTTGCCATGCAGATGATTCATCGCGATCGCCAGTGTCTCATGGGCTTCCTGTGAAATAGAACCGTAGGACATTGCACCGGTCTTGAATCGTTTTACGATCTCGTCGACACTTTCCACTTCATCGATCGGCACACCGCCGTTTTCCGGATAGTTAAAGTCCATCAGGCTTCTCAGGTAGCCGCTCTGTTCCTCGTCTACCATCGCGGTATACTGTTTGAACATGTCATAGCTTCCGGTCCATGTGGACTGCTGCAGCATATGAATGGTCTGCGGATTATAACGGTGCTCTTCTCCACCGCTTCTTCTTTTATGTTTTCCAAGGCTGTCCAGTGTCAGATCACTTGCCAGTCCCAGCGGGTCAAATGCCTGAGAATGTCTCTCATCCACCTGTTTTGCGATATCTTCCATAGTGATACCGCCGACACGGCTGACCGTTCCGGAGAAATATTTATCAATGACTTCCTGTGAGATACCGATGGCTTCAAAAATCTTCGCACCCTGGTAAGACTGAATAGTGGAAATACCCATCTTGGAAGCAATCTTTACGATACCATGCAGGATTGCTGCATTGTAATCATCCACTGCGGCATAATAATCTTTGTCAAGCAGTCCTTCTTCGATCAGTTCCCGGATACTGTCCTGGGCCAGATATGGGTTGACTGCACAGGCACCATAACCTAACAGTGTTGCAAAATGATGGACTTCTCTCGGTTCACCGGACTCCAGGATCAGGGCCAGAGATGTCTGTTTCTTTGTATTGACCAGATGCTGATGTACGGCAGATACCGCTAACAGGGACGGAATCGGCACATGGTTTTCATCCACACCTCGGTCGGAAAGAACCAGAATATTGGCACCGTCTTTGTATGCTTTATCCACTTCCACAAACAGACGGTCGATCGCGCGTTCCAGTTTCGTACTCTTATAATAGGTAATCGGAACAACTGCTACCTTGAATCCCGGTTTGTGCATCTGTTTGATCTTCAGCATATCCGTATTGGTCAGGATCGGATTGTTGATCTTTAATACCTGGCAGTTTTCCGGTTTTTCCTCCAGCAGATTACCCTTTTTACCTACATAGATCGTGGTGCTGGTGACGATCTCCTCACGTATCGCATCGATCGGCGGGTTGGTTACCTGGGCAAATAACTGTTTGAAGTAATCAAATAACGGTCTCTGTTTTTCAGAAAGTACTGCCAGTGGTGTATCCACACCCATGGCTGCAATTGACTCTCCGCCGTTCAATGCCATGGTACGGATAGAATTCTTATATTCTTCATAGGTATAGCCGAATGCTTTCTGCAGCTGTTTTCTCTGCTCTTTACCGTATTCTTCCACATGTTTGTTCGGGATCTTCAGTTCTTTCAATTCTACCAGATTGCTGTCGAGCCATTCACCGTACGGCTGTTTGGTCGCATAAATTTCTTTCAGTTCTTCATCCTGATAGATTTTTCCTTTTACAGTATCGACTAGCAGCATCTTTCCAGGGTGCAGACGCTCTTTTAACACGATTTCTTCTTCCGGTACTTCCAAAACGCCGACCTCGGAAGCCAGGATCACATCCCCGCTCTTTAATACATAGTAACGGGATGGACGCAGACCGTTACGGTCAAGAACCGCACCGACCAGATCACCGTCGGAAAATACGATGGATGCAGGACCGTCCCACGGCTCCATCATCGTTGCATAATACTGATAAAAGTCTCTCTCATCCTGATCCAGCGTCTTATTGTTGGTCCATGGTTCCGGAATCGTGATCATAACAGCCAGCGGAAGCGGCATACCACTCATCACCAGGAATTCCAGGGTGTTGTCAAGCATTGCAGAGTCGGATCCTCTGGTATCTACAACCGGCAGGATCTTATGCAGCTGATTTTTCAGATGGGAGGATTCCATTGTTTCCTCACGTGCCAGCATCTTGTCGGCATTACCGCGAATAGTGTTGATCTCACCGTTGTGTACGATAAAGCGGTTCGGATGTGCTCTCTCCCAGCTTGGATTCGTGTTGGTACTGAAACGGGAGTGTACCATGGCGATGGCTGATTCATAATCTTTATCCTGCAGATCGCCGAAGAAGGTGCGCAACTGTCCTACCAGAAACATACCTTTGTATACAATCGTACGGCTGGACATAGATACTACATACGTATTTTCATTACTCTGTTCAAAGACGCGGCGGGCGATGTACAGTTTCCGGTCAAATTCCAGTCCTTTTTCCACACGGGCAGGTTTTTTGATGAACGCCTGCACGATGTGCGGCATACAGACTCTCGCTTTATGACCGAGAACATCCGGATAAACCGGAACTTCACGATAACCAAGCAGTTCCAGGCCTTCTTTTTCCACGATGATCTCAAACATCTTCTTTGCCTGGTTGCACTTCAGTTCATCCTGCGGGAAGAAGAGCTGGGCGATACCATATTCTCTCTCCTCTCCGATCTCGATTCCCAGTTTTTCACATTCTTTTTTGAAAAACTTATGGGAGATCTGCAGGAGGATACCTACACCGTCTCCGGTTTTTCCTTCTGCATCTTTTCCTGCACGATGTTCCAGATTTTCTACGATTTTCAAAGCATTCTCTACAGTAGTGTGGCTTTTGATACCTTTGCTGTTGATAACCGCTCCGATACCACAGTTATCATGCTCAAATTGCTGTCGATATAAACCTTGATTTTCTTTCATCACATTTTCTCCTCTCACTGTTGATACGCTACTGCCGCCTGGATCAGTCCGCGGAACAGCGGATGTGCGCGGTTTGGTCTGGATTTGAGTTCCGGATGTCCCTGGGTTCCCACAAAGAACGGATGACCCGGGATCTCAAGCATCTCTACGATGCGTTTGTCCGGTGACAGTCCGGAAAGTACCATTCCGTTTTCTTCCAGTTCCTGTCGATAATCGTTATTAACTTCATAGCGATGACGATGTCTTTCACTGATTTCTTCGGTTCCGTATACTTCTCTTGCCTTGCTTCCTTCTTTCAGGACACACGGGTAAGCACCAAGGCGAAGGGTTCCGCCCAGATCTTCCACACCGTTTTGTTCCGGCATCAGCGCAATGACCGGATGTGTGGTTTCCGGATCCAACTCGATGCTGTTGGCATCTTTATAGCCGATCACATCTCTGGCAAATTCTACAATTGCCATCTGCATACCAAGGCAGATGCCAAGGAACGGGATCTTTTCTTCTCTTGCATAGCGGATCGCTTCGATCTTTCCTTCCGTACCACGGGTTCCGAAACCTCCCGGTACCAGGATGCCATCCACGCCTTTTAATTTTTCAGCTACATTTTCCGGTGTGATCTCTTCGGAATCTACCCAGCGGATCTTTACGTTTGCACGGGCTGCGATTCCGCCGTGTTTCAGTGCTTCTACCACACTCAGGTAGGCATCATGCAGCTGGATGTATTTTCCGACCATTGCGATCTCCACTTCGTGGATCGGATTTCTCAGATCTTCTACCATCTGTTTCCAGTCGGTCAGATCCGGTTCCGGGCAAGGCAGCTGAAGGGATTCACATACCACCTGTGCCAGATGTTCTTTCTCCATGGCAAGCGGTGCTTCATACAGATACTCCACATCGAGGTTCTGCAGTACATGATTGACCGGCACATTACAGAACAGTGCGATCTTGGCTTTCATCTCCTCGGAGATCTCATATTCGCTTCGGCATACCAGTACATCCGGCCACAGGCCCATTCCCTGCAGTTCCTTGACACTCTGCTGCGTTGGTTTTGTCTTCATCTCCCCGGATGCTTTCAGATACGGAATCAGAGTCACATGGATCAGAACCGCATTCTCATGACCAATCTCATGCTGAAACTGACGGATGGCCTCCAGAAACGGCTGGCTTTCGATATCACCTACCGTACCACCCACCTCGATGATTGCTATGCGGTTATCATCCTCTGACTTTGGTTTATAAAAACGATCTTTGATTTCATTCGTTATATGCGGGATTACCTGTACAGTTCCTCCGCCATAATCTCCGTGACGTTCTTTTTGCAGAACGGACCAGTAGATTTTTCCAGTTGTCACATTGGAATTTTTATCCAGGCTCTCATCAATGAATCGTTCATAGTGTCCCAGATCCAGATCCGTCTCGGTACCGTCATCCGTAACGAACACTTCCCCATGCTGAATAGGATTCATCGTACCCGGATCCACATTGATATATGGGTCAAACTTCTGCATAGTCACTTTATAGCCTCTGGCTTTCAGAAGTCTCCCAAGCGAAGCTGCCGTAATTCCCTTTCCAAGACCGGATACTACGCCACCTGTCACAAACACATATTTTACTGCCATCACATTTTCCTCCTCGTTTGAAAAACTATGAGAAATACGTTTTCCGAATTTCTCAGGTTGTCGCAACAGTTGCCAAGGCCTCATGCAGCCACATACTTTGGCTCGTTGCTTACGCAAAAAGGCGTCAGAAACCCTTTCGGATCTCTGACGCCTTTGTCAGTGCTTTTTAATGCTAATATTATGTCCCTTTCCTTTTATTTTGTCAATTCTTTTCTGCTGTTTTTTTTTGTTTTTCCTTTTTGCCCTGTTTTTCGACGGATTTTTTCTATTATCCGTACAACATAACCATATCGAAGTTCTATTCTCTCTCTCCGGTTGAGTGTATTATCTCCGATTACTTCCAGTTTTTTCATAAATGCAGAGACTGTCCGCATCTCATAAGGCTCCAGATTCTGCTGTCCATAGATAGATTTTTCCAGAATCTCACATACGCGAAGATATGCACCTGCCTCTACTCTCTGATATTTTTCATGAATTTTCTGATCTACTTCACCGGTTTTCCATCCAAGGCTCATAGATATTCCGAGAAAAGCCGGCAATTTCTGCATTTCTTCTATATAGATGTGTATAAATGCGGACTTTTTTCTGTTGATCTGCCCGGGCAAATTTTCTGTGCATCCACTCATAGTCCAGGATTCTTCCGATCTCCAGAATCCCCAGTCAAAGAATAACCAGAAGCAACCTGATTTGCCTCAAAGGACGGATCTTCGCCTTCCGGAACTTCTGACACACCCTCTGTGTAAGTAGTCTCTTCGCTGAGTCTTTTCCGAATCTGCTCCAGCGCACTGTAGATACCGTTACAGTTCCTCCTCATTATTCCATAAGCGCAAAATATTTTATTAAATCATCGTAGCATAATACCCCATTTTCTTCAACAATGTAATGTTTATTTCCATGCAAACCCGGAAAATTCTTTTGATTTTTTTCAAATCAGGGATTGACAATCCAAAATATCCGTGTATACTACAGGACATAAAGCAATGGCGCTTTGAACTTGGAAACAGGTTCAAGGCGTCTTTTTTTATTTTAAACATTCTGAAAACACTATGGCAATCAGAAAGGAGAACAAATCATGACACATGAAGAAATTCCTGCTTTATATGGAAGCCTTGTTTTTAACGATAAGGTAATGCGTAACAAACTGCCGAAGGATATGTACAAAGCACTTCGCAAAACAATCGAAAACGGAACTCATCTGGAGTTGGACGTAGCTAATTCTGTAGCCGTTGCCATGAAAGAATGGGCTGTAGAAAACGGTGCCACTCACTACACCCATTGGTTCCAGCCGATGACCGGTTTCACAGCTGAAAAACATGACAGTTTCATCACACCGGTTGGTGACGGCGAAGTTATCATGGACTTTTCCGGAAAAGAACTGGTAAAAGGTGAACCGGATGCATCCAGTTTTCCGTCAGGCGGACTTCGTGCTACTTTCGAAGCAAGAGGTTATACAGCATGGGATCCTACATCACCGGCTTTCATTAAAGATGGTACTTTATATATTCCGACGGCTTTCTGTTCTTACAGCGGTGAGGCACTGGATAAGAAAACCCCACTGCTCCGTTCCATGGAAACACTGAACACAGAAGCAGTAAAGATGCTGAAACTCCTGGGAAATGAAACCGTTACCAGCATATCCACAACCATCGGACCGGAACAGGAATACTTCCTGGTAGACAAAGACCTGTATAAGAAGAGAAAAGACCTAGTATTCTGCGGACGTACTCTGTTTGGTGCACCTGCTCCAAAAGGACAGGAAATGGAAGATCATTACTTTGGTTCACTGAAACCAAAGGTTGCTGCTTATATGCATGATCTGGATGTAGAGTTGTGGAAACTTGGTATCCCGGCAAAAACAAAACATAACGAAGTTGCTCCTGCACAGCATGAGCTGGCTCCGATCTTTGATACCGCAAACGTAGCTGTTGACCACAACCAGCTGACCATGGAAATCATGAAAAAAGTGGCTGACAAACATGGTCTGGTATGCCTGTTACATGAAAAACCATTCGAGGGTATCAACGGAAGCGGTAAACATAACAACTGGTCTCTGATAACCAACGATGGGGTAAACCTGTTAAATCCGGGAAGCACACCGGCACAGAATATCCAGTTCCTGGTATTTCTGATGGCTGTCATCAAAGCCGTAGATGAATATGCAGATCTGATGCGTGTATCTGCAACCAGCGCCGGCAACGATCACCGTCTGGGCGGTAACGAAGCTCCGCCGGCTATCGTATCCATCTTCCTTGGTGATGAACTGACTGCAGTTCTGGAATCCATCGAAAATGATACTTTCTTCGGAAAACAGAAAAAAGTACAGCTGGATATCGGTGCTCATGTACTTCCACACTTTGTGAAAGATACCACGGACCGTAACCGTACTTCACCATTCGCTTTCACAGGTAATAAATTTGAATTCCGTATGCTTGGTTCTGCAGCATCTGTTGCAAACCCGAATGTGGTACTGAACACTGCTGTTGCAGAAGCTCTGTCTCAGTTTTATACCGAACTGGAAGGAACCAAACCGGAAGATATGGAACAGGCCGTACATGAACTGATCAAACGTGCCATCCGCAAACATAAAAAAGTTATCTTCAACGGCAACGGTTATACCGATGAGTGGGTTGCTGAAGCAGAAAAACGCGGATTATATAATCTGCCGTCTACTCCGGACTGCCTGCCACAGCTGTTAGCAGATAAAAACGTGGAACTGTTCACCAAACATCATGTATTTACAAAAGAAGAACTTGCTTCCCGTTATGAGATCAAACTGGAAAACTATGTAAAAACCATCGGTATCGAGGCTCGTACTCTTGCAGAGATGATCACCAAAGATTTTCTGCCGGCTGTCAGCACCTATGCCGCAGAGGTTTCCAAAAACGCAGCAGCAAAGAAATCCTTTATGGCTGCCGCTGATACTGCTTCGGAAGAAGCACTGGTTGAAAAACTGTCCACTGCTTACACTGCTCTGACTGCAGAGGTAACAGAACTGAAAACCCTGATTGATACTTCTTTCGCTCTGGAAGATACCCAGAAATGTGCAGAAGCATTCCATGATCAGGTACTGGCAAAAATGGAAGACATCCGTACCGTTGCCAGTGATATTGAAGCTTTAATTCCAGATTCTATCCTGAGCTATCCTACTTACGATCAGCTTTTGTTCTCCCTGTAGTGAGGTGGAATCTATGTGTCAGGATGAACGGATTAAAGAAGCCTGCGGTGTATTCGGTATTTATAATCCACACGGGGAAGATGCAGCCTCTTCCATCTATTACGGGCTCTCTTCCCTGCAGCACCGTGGACAGGAATCCTGCGGAATCGCTGTGTTTGACACCAGCGGTCCCAAGGGAAATATGAATGTACAAAGAGGGATGGGACTTGTCAGTGAAGTTTTTAAAGAAGATGTTCTTTCAAATATGAAAGGAAATCTCGGTATCGGGCATGTCCGTTATTCCACAACAGGGGCGGCTACATTGAGTAACGCTCAGCCCCTGGTTCTGAATTATATTAAGGGAACTCTGGCTCTCGCTCATAACGGCAATCTGGTAAATACCGAAGAGCTTCGCAATGAACTTGCGCAAAACGGAGCCATTTTCCATACAACAACTGATTCAGAGGTTATTGCTTATTATATTGCCAGAGAAAGAGTCCGTACCAAATCGGTCGAAGAAGCGATCATGAAGACCGCCGAAAAGATCAAAGGTGCTTACGGTCTGGTCATCGCAAGCCCCCGCAAGCTGATCGGTGTCCGTGATCCCCTTGGACTGAAACCTCTTTGTCTTGGTAAGAGAGATGATTCTTATATCATCGCCTCTGAAAGTTGTGCACTGACTGCAATCGGTGCACAGTTCCTCCGTGATATCAAACCTGGTGAGATCGTAACGATCACCCGGGAAGGTATCACCTCTAACCTTACCTTATGTCAGTCCCGGCAGGCTCATTGCATTTTTGAATACATTTACTTTGCCCGTCTGGACAGCAAACTTGACGGCATCTCCGTATATGAGTCCCGACTTCGTGCCGGTGCAGCACTTGCCAAAGCCTATCCCGCAGATGCTGACCTGGTCGTCGGTGTTCCTGACTCAGGAATTACTGCCGCACAGGGATTCGCGGCTGAATCCGGAATTCCTTTTGGACTGGCATTCTATAAAAACAGCTATGTAGGCCGTACCTTTATCAAGCCTACTCAGAAGGAACGGGAATCCAGTGTACGTCTGAAATTAAGCGTTCTGGAATCCGCTGTCAAAGGAAAAAATATTGTGCTGGTCGATGACTCCATCGTGCGTGGAACCACGATCGCCAATCTGATTCACCTTCTGAAACATGCCGGTGCAAAAGAAGTGCATGTGCGTGTCAGCTCACCGCCTTTCCTGTACCCATGTTATTTCGGTACCGATGTACCGTCCAATCAGCTGTTGATCGCCTCTTCCCATTCAACGGAAGAGATCCGACAGTTAATCGGAGCTGATTCCTTAGGATATATGAAGATTGAAGATCTTCAGTCAATGGTGGGCGATCTTCCACTGTGCAAAGCTTGCTTCGACAATAAGTATCCGATGGAAATTCCAAAACAGTAATCGCGGAAGAAGTCTTACTTCTCCGATTACATACATCACATTTTTCTTACGCAAGGGCGTATACCTCTCTCCAAGGGTATGCGCCTTTTCCCGTTTGGTTGTATTGAAAAAGGGAACGTCCCCGGCGGAAGCGTTCTCCTTGCAGCAACGTGGGCAGGGTAACTTTAAGCTAGCCACCAACTTCGACTAAGACTCTCGCGAGAGCGCTCGAGCCTAAGTCTACGTAGGTGTCGGATCTTAAAGCTTACCCTAAGCGCCCACAAAGTGTTGCTGCAAGGAGAACGCTTCCGCCGGGGACTGGTTTTTCAATGCTGTAGACCAATTCATGATATGTGATACGTCTAAAAAAGACGTAAGTCTTATTTCTATGACTCACGCCTTTCGTTTTTCAGATACACTTTTCCGACTGGATATCCGCTTACTTTTCTGGCTATCCCAATCACTTTACTATATCTGTATTTTTATTTTCTATTTCTTTTTACTGATTTTTCCCCAGATCAGACACAGTACCACCGTGATCGCAATATCCGGCAGTGTATTGCCTACTGGGATGTCTATTTTCATCAGGATCCGGTACAAGATAAAGCCGATCACCCACAGTACCATATTGGAAATCTGGATTTCTTTTTCGCTGTGGTCTTCTTCTAATAGGAAGAAATCCGCAATCTGGATCGCGATCATCGGGGCGAATACGGAACCGATCAGATATAAGAAGTTTGTAATATTATCCATCGGATATACGATAGCTGCCAGGGCACCTACGACAGTAACCGCAATGGCGATATATTTTCCGTTCAGCTTATGGCTAAGGGTCTCACTGGAGATTCCTGCGGAATACGCGTCCAGGAAGGTCGTAGTAACAGTGGAGAAGATGATGATCAGCAGTCCCACGATACCAAGACCTGCTTTTACCATGATCTGGGCGATATCGCTCTCGCCGGTATAGATGGCTGCTCCCATACCGATCAGATACATCCAGCAGCTGATCACACCGTAGACGATAGCGCTGACTGCGGTTGCCTTTACCGGCTGTTTTGCTTCTCTCGTATAATCACTGATCAGCGGAAGCCAGGATAACGGCATCGCCACTGCCAGTTCCACAGCAGCGCCAAAGGTCAGTCCATCAGCTGCCACGGTCTCTGCTGTATAATCTCCGAAGAAAATAACTTTACAGAGAATCAGAGTAAGGATAAATAATGCTGCCATGGCAACCGTATTCAGCTTTCCAAGGTTGGTGATACCGATCACGATCCATAAAACGATCAGCGCACCGATCACCAGACACCAGACCCAGTTGCCCACACCGGCGGCCTGATTGGCGGCCAGCGCACCGTCATAGATCATGATCGCGGTCCAGCCCACCAGCTGGATCACATTCAGAAGGGCAAAAAACAGGCTGCCTTTTTGTCCAAAACTGATCTTTACGGTTTCCATGGCACTTTTTCTTACTTTACCACCGATCACACCTGCAAGGAACAACAGGATGCATCCGATCAGATGTCCCACAAGAATCGCTGCCAATCCCTTTTTCATGCCCAGCGAAGCCAGATACGTTCCGGTCAGGATCTCGGCGATCGATACCCCCGCTCCAAACCAGATCAAGCCGTTTTCAAATAAAGAAGTTCTTTTCTCACTCATGATCAGATGCCTCCTTTACATATTCTCCGGTAATGTCAAACCCGTGGTTCATCGGACCGCTGCCCTTGCCGAGATCCAGCATAGCTGCCAGAGCACCGGAAATATAGGCCTTTGCGCGCTCTACAGACACATCCATAGGAAATCCCTTTGCCAGGTTGGAAGCGATCGCGCTGGAAAGCGTACAGCCGGTTCCATGAGTATTCGGGTTATCGATCCGTTTTCCGTAAAACCATTGGCAGGTTCCTTCATGATAAAGCAAGTCATTGGCATCATTCACCTTATGACCGCCTTTTAACAGAACCGCACATCCGTACTGATCACCAATCACTTTAGCCGCCTCCATCATCTCCGCTTCAGAAGTGATAGTCATACCGGAAAGTACTTCTGCCTCCGGGATATTCGGTGTCAGGATCTGTGCCAGCGGAAACAGATATTCTTTTAAGGTGCTTACCGCGTCTTCACTGATCAGTCTGGCTCCGCTGGTAGCCACCATAACCGGATCAACCACGATATTTTTTGCATCATACTCTTTCAGTTTTTCTGCAATCTTTATGATCAGACCGGAGGACGAAACCATTCCGATCTTCACTGCATCCGGAAAGATATCTGTGAAAATATTGTCCAGTTCCTCTCCTAAAAATTCCTCAGTTGCCTCCATAATTGCTGTTACGCCGGTTGTATTCTGGGCTGTCAGAGCCGTGATGGCACTCATGGCATATACGCCATTGGCCATCATCGTCTTGATATCTGCCTGGATGCCGGCGCCTCCGCTGGAATCACTGCCAGCGATTGTTAATGCTGTTCTCATATTTTTTCTCCTTTGCATATGAATTCACCATTACTTTTTTATAGCGACGAAAGGTGGTGCCACCAATCCGCCGCATGTCAAAATTGATCCACCGGATCAATTATTGATATGCAACGCAAGCCAAAACAGACACACCAAAAGGATGGTGTGCCTGTTTTTCTCTGTAAATCATCCCTACGTTGGCATTATCCAAATCAGGTTATGGGTCGAAACGCTGCCAGTCTCCTCTCAGCCTGCTTATGCAAGCTCCCCGTTTTCTATTCGTTTTTGAGGATTGCAAAATTGCACAACAATAAAGCAATCCCGGTATAGCATTTCTTATCTGTAGATGATATCATCTCTTCCCGGGCCATTGGAAATCATGGTGATCGGGAAACCAATCTTCTCTTCTACGAATTCGATGTATTTTCTGCAGTTTTCCGGCAGATCTTCGTATTTCTTGATACCGCGGATATCGCATTTCCATCCCGGCAGAGTTTCATACACCGGCTTTGCCTTTTCCAGCAGTGTGGTGGTCGGGAAGTCTGTAGTTACTTCGCCGTCGATGTCGTATCCTACACATACCGGAATCTCATCCAGATATCCAAGAACATCCAGTACGGTGAACGCTACATCGGTAGTTCCCTGCATACGGCATCCGTATTTGGAAGCCACTGCATCGAACCATCCCATACGTCTCGGTCTTCCGGTTGTTGCACCGAACTCGCCGCCGTCTCCGCCTCTGCGTCTCAGCTCATCTGCCTCATCTCCGAAGATCTCGGATACGAATGCTCCTGCTCCTACTGCGCTGGAGTATGCTTTACATACGGTGATGATTTTCTTGATCTCATATGGCGGTATACCTGCTCCTACTGCACCGTATCCTGCCAGTGTGGAGGAAGAAGTTACCATTGGGTAAATACCGTGATCCGGGTCTTTTAAGGATCCCAGCTGACCCTCTAACAGGATCTCTTTTCCTTCTTTCAGTGCGTTCCACAGGAACAAAGATACGTCGCATACATATGGCTCCAGCATCTTCTTGTAGCTCATCAGCTCTTCAAAAATCTCTTCCGGTTTCAGAAGCGGTTTGTGATACAGATGCTCCAGCATAACGTTCTTTTTCTCGCAGATGCCTGCTACTTTTTCTTTCAGCGCTTCCTCGTCAAACAACTCGCTGACCTGAAAACCGATCTTTGCAAATTTATCAGAATAAAAAGGAGCGATACCTGATTTTGTGGATCCGAAGGATTTGCCACCCAGACGTTCTTCTTCGTACTGATCAAACAGAATGTGATAAGACATTACCATCTGTGCACGGTCGGAAATCAGGATCTTCGGTGTCGGTACCCCTTTGGATACGATATCCTGGATCTCTTTGAAAACCAGTGGTACATTCAGTGCAACACCGTTTCCGATCACGCTTGTGGTATGATTATAAAATACACCTGACGGCAGAGTATGCAGTGCGAACTTGCCGTAATCATTTACGATGGTATGTCCGGCATTGGCTCCACCCTGGAAACGAACGATAATGTCCGCTTCTTTAGCCAGCATATCGGTAATCTTACCTTTTCCTTCATCTCCCCAGTTTGCTCCAACAACAGCTTTAATCATTTGGTTACCTCCTGACGGGTTATCATCATTTCCTTTACAAAAATGATTATACAACACTTTTCTTATTAGTAAAACTTATTATTACTTATAAATTAAAGTCAATTATAAATTTCCTTAATAAGTATACCATCTTTCTTATTTTCCCACCAGAACTTTTTCATATTTTCCGGAAATCTTTTTAGATTTTCCGTAAACCACATGGCTGAGCACATACTGACCGTCGTTGACAAAGATTTCAATCAGATGATCGTTCACCAGAATATCCAGCTGTGCCGCACCCTCGATCACCGGAGTCGCATCAACAGTTCGCACTTCGTCACATCCTTCAAGAACAGCTGACCGGTCGCCAACGATCTTTCCTTCGCTGCGGCTGATCACATACCCACCAATATTTAAGGTTTCTCCCTCAGAAAGATCCGTCCGGATCCGGAAGACTTTTCCACTCTCTGCTGCCTCTTCGGCTGTAGTTTCCGCGCTGAGGTATGCGTCCACCTGTGGATGCATGTGGAAATACAGATGTCCCTTTTTTTCTTCCACCACGCGGGCACTACTCATCATACCGTTCCATGCCGGGCGATCCGTACTGTCTGTCACTGCCATCGGCATACGCATCCATGAGATCATCACTCTTCTTCCCTCCGCATCCAGTGTCGTCTGCGGTGCATACAGATCCAGACCGTAATCCACATAACTGTGGGTATCCGGCAGCTTCAGTTCACAGGTCTTCGGATCAAATTCCGCCAGCGCCCACACAGCCTGGTCCGGATATTTCTTCTCCCCCGGTGTCAGACGCATCGGACAGCCGATGAAAATCCACTGATCATTCTGAGAAAACAGATCCGGACACTCGATCGTCCATCCGTATGATTCTGGCCGGCACTGATTTGCGTAAGTCCAGTTTTCTCCGTCTTTACTCGTATAAAAGAGAACTCTTCCGGCATCATGATACGAACTTCCCATCATCATATAATAGCTGTCACCGT
This sequence comes from Clostridiales bacterium, assembly GCA_019421285.1. GTDB lineage: Bacteria > Bacillota > Clostridia > Lachnospirales > Lachnospiraceae > Oliverpabstia > Oliverpabstia tarda. The sequence continues at coordinate 103,585 of JAHZFO010000002.1, read as the reverse complement.
CTTTCCACACCTTCGGATCTCTCATCTTCGGCTCTCCGACCTCTTCATCATGAACAGTCGGCAGCACCTTTTTTTTGTCCCAGTTATTAAAATGGAACCCGTCTTCCGATACGATCATTGCCTGGCTCGTCTGAATGGCATCGTCCAGTACCCGGTGAATATCTTCCGGATCTGGTTTCAGATATTTTACCGCGCTGTAATAAATCTTCAGCTTACCATCTTCTTCCAGTGCAGTACCGGAAAACACACCATTCTGATCATATTCTTTGGTTGGAAACAGTGCGATTCCCTGATACTCCCAGTGCACCAGATCCTCACTGACCGTATGTCCCCAGTGCATGGTTCCCCATTCCGGTGCATGGGGAAAATGCTGGAAAAACAGGTGATATTTGCCTTTATAATAGATAAAACCGTTCGGATCGTTGATCCAGTTTCCCGGAGCTTTTACATGTACAAAATCTTTCATTCTTATCGTTTCCTTTCTTTCGATACTTAAAGTAACCGGTTACTTTTTCTTTTATCATATCATTCCCCTGTATTTTCGTCAATCTTTTCCCGGATTTTTCATTTCCGTTTTTTTGAATAGTGTTACCGGTTACTCGATCTTTCCTTGTTTTTTTGAGATTTTTTTGCTATACTGGATTAAGAAATTGAAACGATTTGTAACTGTTCAGTACCTTCACAGTTACAAGCAAAAATGCATTTGAAATCACCTTCGGTGATGGCATTTTTGCTCGTATGTCTCGGGATTTTGGCATATCCATACCAAAACACCTCGCAGAATATTACCTACTGAATAGTTACAACAATTCAACTACAACGGGTCTGACGCACACGATATGCCTGAGATCTTTTCCGGCAATCGTCGAAGGTTTGTACGGCTTCGACTCGTTGTTCCTATAAAAAGAATGCATGAGGCAACGATTATGGCACGAAAACAGAATGTAACCTTCGCGGACATTGCAAAATATACGAATTTTTCCAAAACAACCATTTCCCGGTATTTTAATAACCCGGATTCCCTTACCGAGAAGAACCAGAAGATCATCGCAGACGCACTGGAAAAGCTGAATTATCAGGAAAATAAAGTGGCGCGGATCCTGGCAAGCGGACAGACCGAATTCGTCGGTGTGATCATCCCGAACCTGTTTCTTCACTATTATTCCGAGATGCTTGACCGGATTCTTTCCACATATGAGACGTTTGGGTATAAATTCCTGGTGTTTTTAAGTAACGGAGATGCTGACACCGAGCGGCAGTATATTCAGGAACTTCTCGCCTACAAGATCGAGGGGCTGATCATTTTAAGCCATGCGATCCCTTCGATGGAACTTGCCAACCTGCATATCCCGATCGTAGCGATCGAGCGGGAAGATGCTCACATCAGCAGCATCAACACCGATAACTACATGGGTGCGATCCAGGCGACCAGTCTGCTCTATCGTCACAACTGTGAAGTGCTTTTCCACATCAACAATCCGACCGCCAAAAGTATCCCGGCATACGGTCGAATCGAAGGGTTTGAAGATTTTTGCAGGGAACAGCAGATTCCACACCGCGTCTTTCTCCATGAGATGAAAGATCAGACAGCTTCCCAGGAGCATCTGAAAGAGATTCTCTCCGAGATCGAGGCGGACTCTCCCGGCAGGAAAAAGGGCATTTTTGTCTCCAACGATACCCACGCCAGCATCCTGGTCAACCTGCTGGTACGAAAATACGGTAAACTCCCGGAAGACTACCTGATCGTCGGCTTCGACGACTCCCCCGCCTCCCGAAACGCCATCTTCCCGATCAGCACCGTGGCTCAGCAGATCGATATGCTCGCTACTGAAGCGGTGAAACTTCTGGTGGAGCAGATTGAAGAACATAAAAACAGCAAACACACACCGGTCAGCGAACCGGTACACAAGATGATCACACCGGTGCTGATCCGCAGAGAGACGACGGAGAGGGATCAGCTGGCAGAAGACAATTAAACCACCTTTTTCCGCTGCCACATAACTAAAAACTCCCCCGATTGGAATACACGATATCGTATTTTCCAATCGAGGGAGTTTTTTATACTTTATATTTTGTTATTTCCAGTCTTTTATACATTGATCTCAGCAGTCATACCCAGCAGGTCTTTATTCTCTTCCAGCATCGGGTTGATGACGTTTTTCAGGAAAGCGTCTACCTGTACGGAAGCGCGTCCTGTGTATTTTGCAGGATCCATGGTTTTTTCCAGTTCTTCCAGGGTCAGGTTGAATGCCGGGTCAGCAGCGATCAGTTCCAGAAGGTTGTTGTCTTTTCCTTCTACTTTGACGGTCTTTCCTGCTTCCATGGACAGTTCACGGATTCTCTCATGCAGTTCCTGACGGTCACCGCCTGCTTTTACAGCATCCATCATGATGTTTTCCGTAGCCATGAATGGCAGTTCGGAACGCAGTCTCTTCTCGATAACTTTCGGATATACCACCAGACCGTCTACCACATTCAGGCACAGATCCAGGATACCGTCGATTGCCAGGAATCCTTCCGGAACGGACAGTCTCTTGTTGGCAGAATCATCCAGGGTTCTCTCAAACCACTGGGTAGCGGAAGTAATTGCCGGGTTCATCGCATCTACCATCACGAAACGGGACAGGGAAGCGATACGTTCACTTCTCATCGGATTTCTCTTATAAGCCATGGCCGAAGATCCGATCTGGCTCTTCTCGAATGGTTCTTCTACTTCTTTCAGATGCTGCAGAAGACGGATATCGTTGGAAAACTTATGTGCGCTCGCTGCGATGCCTGCCAGAATATTGACCACTCTGGTATCTACTTTTCTGGAATAGGTCTGGCCGGATACCGGATAGCACTGTTTGAATCCCATCTTTTCAGCGATCATCGGATCGATCTTATCGATGGTTTCCTGATCTCCGTCGAACAGTTCCAGGAAACTTGCCTGTGTTCCGGTTGTTCCCTTGGAACCCAGCAGTTTCATAGTGCTTAAGACATAATTCAGATCTTCCAGATCCAGCATAAACTCCTGCATCCACAGGGTGGCACGTTTACCTACGGTTGTCGGCTGCGCCGGCTGGAAATGGGTAAATGCCAGTGTCGGCAGATCTTTGTATTTTTCTGCAAATTTTGCCAGCTCTGCGATCACATTCACCAGTTTTTTCTTTACCAGTTTCAGAGCTTCGGTCATAACAATAATATCGGTGTTGTCACCTACATAACAGGAAGTTGCACCCAGATGGATGATTCCCTTTGCCTTCGGGCACTGTACACCATATGCATATACATGAGACATAACATCATGACGTACCTGGCGTTCTCTTTCTTTTGCCACATCATAGTTAATATCGTCTTTGTGCGCTTTTAATTCGTCAATCTGTTCCTGGGTGATCGGCAGACCCAGTTCTTTCTCGGTCTCTGCCAGTGCGATCCACAGGCGTCTCCAGGTACGGAACTTCATATCCGGGGAAAAGATATACTGCATTTCTTTGCTTGCATAACGCTCAGATAACGGACTTACATATCTGTCTGTACTCATATATAATCTCCTTTTTCTTGTACTTGCCGCCTCTTTACGGACGGCTTACATTTTATCGGCTGTACGCCTCACAACAGTAAAATTATATAATACCGCCCCGGGAAACGCAAGCTTAGTTCTGATGAAATTTTCCTAAAAATTCCTTCATTCTTGTATGGTCTGCACCAAATACCTCATCCGGTGTTCCCTCCAGTGCCACCACACCTTTATCCATAAAGATCACACGGTCAGAAATATTTTTTGCGAATTCCATCTCATGGGTCACGATCACCATGGTGATATCCAGATCCGCCAGAGATTTGATGACTTTCAGTACTTCACCGGTCAGTTCCGGATCCAGTGCGGAAGTCGGCTCATCAAAGAACAGGATCTTCGGATTCAGTGCCAGGGCTCTTGCGATAGCCACACGCTGACACTGTCCGCCGGATAACTGATATGGATAGGCATCTGCCTTATCTTCCAGCCCCATCTTTTTCAGCAGTTCCATCGCCTCTTTGTACACCTCGCCTTTGTCCCGTTTCTGTACATGGATCGGCGCATCTGCTATATTCTTCAATACTGAATAATGTGGAAACAGATTAAAGTTCTGGAAAACCAGCCCGAAACAGGAACGGATCTCTTTCATCTCTTTTTTATCCGGATGCATCACTTTGCCGTTTTCTACCCAGGCAGCTTTTTTCCCCATGTACAGGATCTCTCCGCCGTCAATCTCCTCAAGCATCGTCGCGCAACGAAGCATCGTGGATTTGCCGGAACCGGAAGGACCGATGATAGAAACGATTTCTCCTTCTTCCACCGACAGAGAGATATCTTTTAAAACACCCAGTCCGTCAAATTCTTTTTTGATATGATTCATTTCCAACAGTTTCATGTCGACCCTCCTAGCGATAATAGTTCAGTTTCTTCTCAAACAGTTCCATCACCCAGGCTACCACATAGTTAAATACATAGTAGAAAATACCTGCGATAAAGAACGGTACTACAGTAGTCTGTGCAGCAGCAATCTGTTTTGCAACGGCAAACATCTCGATATAAGATACGGAATATACCAGAGAGGTATCCTTGACCAGTGTGATGACCTCGTTGGTGACAGATGGCAAAACGATTTTTACCACCTGTGGCAGAACGATCTTGAAGAAGGTCTGTACTCTGGTGTAGCCGAGCAGCTGTGCTGCCTCATACTGTCCGGTCGGGATCGATTCGATACCGGAACGGTAGATTTCCGCAAAATATGCCGCATAGTTCAGAGAACATCCCAGAATGATGGCTGTAAATTTATAACCGCCGATATTCATGCCCCACAGATAAAACGGTCCGAAATACCAGATTAGCAGCTGCAGCATCAGCGGGGTTCCACGCATGATGGAAATATAGATCTTCACCAGCCAGCTTAGTGGCTTAAACCGGCATACGCGTCCAAAATATACGATCATTCCCAGCGGAAGGGAAAAGATCAGGGTCAGAAAAAAGATCAGACAGGTCTGTCCAAAACCCGCCGTCATCTGTCGTACCATTACCTCAATACTCATTGCTTATCCTCCGTGTTATAAATACTGAAATATAGCTTTGCATTTGCCCCTTTACAGCAAACATGCCCCCCGGAAAGCCTAGAGCGTGTCTGAAAAATCATTTCCGCAATCTGCAATCCCCACTTTGCGGGAGATTTTACCCTTATTCGGTTGCCGTAGCCCGCTACGCCGCCCTCATTCGGATAAAATCTCCCACAAACTGGGACTCGCAGCTCACGAAAAGCCTTTTTCAAACACGCTCTAACGCCTCCCGAGGGGTTACATTTTTTCTTATCCGACGTTTCCGTCTTCTTATTCAGCTTTTAAAGTCACCATGTCGGCGATTTCATATTTTTCTGCCAGTTCTGCAACTTTTCCTTCGTTTGCCAGTTCCTGCAGATCTTTGTTTACGATGTCACACAGTTCCTGGTTTCCTTTTTTGAATCCGATTGCATACTGTTCGGTATTCAGTGTCTCATCGAGGATCTTGAAGCCCTCTCCTCTCGAGTTCAGCTGATATTTGGCAACTCCTACATCAATGGCCAGTGCATCCAGCGCACCTGCCTGTAACTCGGTAAATGCGGTGTTGTAATCTGCGAATTCATTCAGGGATCCGAAGGTATCTGCCAGTGCTTTCTGTCCGCCTTCCTCTTCACTCTGTAACAGATCCAGTGCTGCGGAAGCTGCCTGTACACCAACGGTCTTTCCTGCCAGATCGCTCAGCTGTTCGATACCGGAATTCTCTGCAACCACGATCACCTGGCTGTTATCTACATACGGAACAGAGAAGGTATACTCATCCTCTCTTCCGTTCATGGTAAATCCATTCCAGATACAGTCGATGGATCCTGAATTCAGTTCCATATCTTTGGAATCCCAGTTGATCGGCTTTTTCACCAGTTCCCAGCCTTCTTTGTCACATACCGCCTGTGCCAGTTCCAGATCAAATCCGGTGTATTCTCCGTCATCATCCATATAACCGTATGGCGGATATTCTGCATCGAAACCTACTGTAAACGTTGTTCTGCTGCTTTCATCCGTTGTTTCTGCGGAAGCATTCTCACTGCTCTCATCCGTTGTTTCTGTGCTCTCGGTCTTGCTTGTATCTTCGGTCGCCGTATCTTTACTGGAACCACATCCTGCAAACAGGGACAGCGCCATTGTTGCTGCTACCATGATACTTACTGTTTTCTTTTTCATAACAATTATCCTCCGGCTTTTCATATGCTAACACTCTATCATAGTAAAGTATTAATGTCAAGACATTTTTTAAAATTTGTCTTTGTACTGTGGACACGCCGGGGATTTCTCATCTGCAGCATATTTTTCCGAACATTCATTTTTATCAAAACTGATCCCCTGAACCAATGATTGATATGCAATGCACCCAAAGAAAAAGCAGTGAAACCGGTTTTATTCACCGCCTTACTCTGCTTTTTCCTGTTTAACCTGATATTCAATTATTTTTATTTCTCATTGTTTTTTATTGATAATTTTTATCAGTATCCCGTACTCTTATGGTACTCCGCAGTCAGCTGTTCCAACAGATGCTCCATCCCCTGCTGATAATCCTCTTCTCTGCCCTGCTGTTTTTCTTCCAGTAACTTTTTATATTCCTGGCCTTCCGGTGTGTCATAGAGGTCTTCCACAGCTTCTTCCACTTCTACATAGATTTCTTCCTGGCGTTCTTCATCGACTTCCAGCTGTTTCGCCTTTTCCACAAAAGCGTCCACACCATGTTCCATATACACGGCATACAGAAGGCTCTTTACCGCTCCCATCGTGTGCAGTTTGCCGTAGGCGATCTCAAAGCAACGAATCGCTTCTTCCATCTGAAACAGCCTTGCATAGGCGCAGCCCATATTGTGGTAGATTTCTCCGATAAACTGTTTTCCGAGAAGGATCTCCTGGCGGGGAAGTTCCTGGTCTGGGGTCACTTCTTCCTGTTTTTCCTCCCGGGAAGAAGAACTATCCGCCTCCGCTGCATCTGTTTCCGGATTCTCCGGTGTACTGTCGGTCTCGTCCTCTGCTCCACCCTGTGGATCTTCCATCATATCGATGGTAATCGCAACCGGAGACTCTGCTTCTGCGCCTGCAGGGTTTTCTGTTGTTTCCTGCACTCCTACAGTATAGTCCGCTGCTGCTTCGGTCGCTTCCGGTTTTCTGATATCCGTCACTTCGGTGTCATCTTCCGCTTCCCGGCGAAGCGCCCTTTGATAAACCTTGATGGCGTTCACATATTTTCCGTGTTCCATCAGATAATCACCTTTTCGCTTCTGACGCAGCACTTCCGGTTCATTTGCCAGCTGTCGGATCTGCTGATTCAATCTGCGGAACTCTTCCAGAGACAGGTAGCTGATCTCCTTGAACACCGGAAGGATAAAATCTCCCACCTTCATCTCATCGTCATCCAGATGTTTATACAGATTTTCTGCCAATTTCTTCAGTCCCAGCTGATCCCGGATCCAGAAACACAGTTCTTCGTTCAGGATCGTACTGTCCAGCAGATATATATTATGATAAAAATAAAAGCACAGTTCTTCGATGGAATAGATATTGGTACTGATGTTTTCAATATAATAAGGCAGTTTTGCCCGTTTTACCTGACACAAAATATATCCGCTCATTCTTCTGCCCCCCGACTCTTCATCGTCTCATGCCATGTAAGGTTGCTCGACGGATAAAGATCTCCAAATCCCATATCCGTCACATCAATCCTGCACTCGTCTGCCGCAGTAAATTCCAGATGTATATGCAGTCTAGTCGCTTTTGCCGGACGGTCCGGAAGACCGGGCAAAGGCATACTGTAGCGCACTTTACCGGTATTTTCCATATCAGACACAACAAATTCCAGTTCCCTGGTATCATCCAGAATAATTTCACAGTCTCCCATTGCTTCGTACCAGTTGACACCGGATACGATCAGGGGATGATAGGCCGGTGTTCCGAACACGGTCATCTCCATGCCCACATTTTCCCGTACCAGATCATTGCCTACATACAGATACCCCTTCAGATTCCGTTCCTCTGTCTTTTCTTTCGCAGCATAGCAGGCACCCTTGGAAAACAGATTATTTCCGTAAAATACCCGGCGCTGGTGTTTACAAAGCTCAGCCACAGATTTTTCTGCCCAGTCTCGCTCGAACCCTTCCCCCACCAGGTAAATACTTGAATAAACCTCACTTCCCACTGATTCTGTCACAAACTGGCAAAAATCCACATCACGCTGCATATATTCCGTGTGTAGTGTGATATGACCACCCCGTCTGACTCCGACATGTACCGGACGGGTACTGCGGTTCATCTCCAGTTTTGCATAAGAAACTTCATCCTTGTCAAATACAAACAAGCCTACACTTCTGCTCCAGATCTCCGGTTTCTGATATAACGTATGATAATAAAAGCTTTCTTCATAATCCTGCAGAAAACAACGGTTTCTCGGAAATCCCATCTCCCGGCATGCCACCCGGATGTTCTCCACCATCGGGCGTGTCAGTACCGGCGTAGTGATCATCAGTCCGTTGATACTCTTCACCAGATCCGGCACACCAAGGATGCGAAGTGCATTACCGATAAATTTTCCGAGAAGTTCTCCAACCTTCCATGTAGCCCCGTCCACTTCCACTGTCTCCTGTTTCAGACACAGTGTATACAGGTTTTCCACAGGAATCTCCTCCTGCTGTTCCACAAAGTACTCTACTTCCAGGCCGAAGTGCCATTCTTCTTCTCCCGGTTTCTTGCTGAGCACATTGGGGAAGGTATACTGACCGGTTCCCACCTTCACCGGCAGAGAAACGGGTTCTCCCTCACGCCGGTCATAATAACACAGCTGTGAGACCTTCTCCCCAAAATCAAATCCTACCAATATATTTCTGACTTCGTTCATTTTTCTGCCTCCATCTGTGTATTACGCATGGAGTACCGGAAACATTTTTCTTGCAAAATGTTCTCTCTGCAGGTACTGTTCCATGGCTTTTTCTGTCTGCTCTCTCCGTCCCAGTTTCTGGCCTGCCAGCATCTGATTGATCAGCTGATATTTTGTGTTTCCTTCCTGTAAAGACTCTTCCATCGTCAGAAGTTTCTTTTCCGTCTGTCGGGTATCATCCGGCAGTTCCACTGTCAGGTAATATTCCAGTATCTCATCATAAAACAGCAGGAATTCCTTTACAAAAATGCCCTGGTACATATTTTTCATCGGTTCACTTTTAAAGTTTTCACCGGTATCTTTGTCACGGATCAGTCGATAATGAATTGTCACCCGCGCTCCGGCCGGGTACTGAACCTGTATAAACTGTTTGTCATCCATCTGGTACGGTTTTGTGAATCTTGCCGGAAACTTCCGGTAAAATGCAAACCGCAGACTGTTTTCCGTACATTCTTCGAGAATCTCATCGATCAGTTTTTCCTGCTCTTCTGTATAAGCATCCAGTTCTGCATAATATTTCAGGAGTGCCAGGTGACAGATCCGGTCTACCTCCTGCTTTCTCCTGCAACATTGTTCCAGGCACTGGAAAATATATGGATCTGTTTCTTTTTTGCCCAGAAAATATCCGTATGCCCAGAAAGAAATGTATGCCAGGATCACAGGTTCTTTTCCCTTCTGTGCCACATACTGTTCCAGCATCGCAGCTCCCTGCCTCAGATAGACACGTCCGAACATGGAGAGTAGAAGAATCTCTTCCTCCAGCGCATACGTATCCAGCTGGAATCCGCGCATCCGTTCCCATAAAAGTGCCATCTGTTCCACAGATCCAAGCAGATTATCGCTCAGGTAAATCAGAATCACTTCATTGTAGAGTCCCTGTTCAAATACATACTGCGCCAGATACACCAGTTCTTCCTGTTCCACAAAATCATAATCCAGAATCAGATAGCTGGTCAGTTTCATCAGACTTTCCGTTTTTATGCCTTCATAGCCATAACGGCTGATCATGTCCAATGCCGTGGCATACATCCCTTTTTCAATCAGGATCTCGCAGAGTAATACCTTATCTACTTTTGCAAATGTCACCAGATCCATTTTTTTCAGATAACTATCCAGCGTATCATCGCCTGCGTGTTCTGCATAATATTCCAGAATTTTTCTGCATACCATATGGCGGTATGGCTCCTGGAATTCTGACATTTCCACCACATGCTGGTAACAGCCAAGGGTGGAAAGCCCGATCTGTCTGCGGCTGTCATTGCCACATACGGCAAGTAACAATCCAGGTGTTGCGATATCCAGATTCATGCACGACTGCAGATATGGTTTTTCATCCATCAGTTTCTGTATATTGTAATCTACCGTTGTCGCATAACGCCGCCGTTTCTCATCCTCAAAAAGGATTCTCGCATCCGGTGTATATAGCTGAATATAGGCAGCACCGTCTGTGCACGGATAGCTTTGTTCTTCTTTCAGCTCGCCGTGACACACGATGACACTGCGAATCTTCGGATCATCACAGTACACCCGATAAGAAAACATAACTTTCGCCATCGCTTCTCCAAGAGCCGGCGTTGCGATGTCTTCGATGCATTCCTGATAGATGGTCGCATAATCTTCACTGATTTTTCCCTCCATCAATGCTTCCTGTGCGAATGCTTCCATCGCCTTACGGTAATTCTGATATGTCGTCTTATCTGCCTCTTTATTGCGTATCACATTGGCATACACAGATGCTCGTTTTCTGCTGCTTAGCGTATTGTTGTATACAAAATACATACGAATCACCTGCGGCAGTACACTCTGGAAGCCCTGAGGCATGGTTTCAATATAATATTCATATAAACGGGTGATCCGGATATCTGCCTCCACTGCCAGCTGATACCAGCGGAAATACTCACTCTTCGCCGGCTGTCCCTTCATAATGTATTTGCAGATATGATCCACCAGATCATTGCCAGGATAAGCCTCGTAACATTTTACCAGCAGACGGTAGATCACCGGCTGAAAATTCTTCACATATTCTGAGAGATGCCCGATCCGCATGGTCAGTTCTTCATTCAGTTTTCCATAACGGGCTGCATAGTGAAGAACCTGTACCATAAACGGTGACAGTTTTTTCAGATAGCCTGCTTCTGTTTCCAGTTTCTCATAGGCTGCCAGATACAGAAACGGGCTTCTGCATCCCAGATCAAACAGTTCTTCCAACATATACATCTGTCTGCCCGGTGCCTGCTTATATTCCTCCGAAGTTTCCATCAGCACTTTCAGGATCGAATAACTGCCCGGATTCATGCGATAGAGATTTTCGATCCTGGTCTGTGCTGTCATCTGCTGTTCTTCAGTAGCCACCGAGGTTTTCACTGCCAGGGCCAGATACCAGGCTTCTTCCTCCATCTGTTCCCTGGTAAATTTCAGTTCCCTGAGAGGCCACAGCACAGACATGGCATTTGCCACATCTCCGGTCTGTTCATAGATGTATGCCTCTGTCAGCTGTTGTTTCGGATAATAACAGCCAAGATTCCGGAGATTTTCCAGTTCTTTCAGGGATGCTTCTTTCCATTCCTGCTGTTTTATCTCGCCCAGCAGATATTTTTCATACAACGTTGCCAGTGCCGCCTGTCCTTTTTTCTCATAAGTCCTTGTGCTCAGTTCATAGGAAGCATTGCCCGAAGCCTTCACCTCATAGATATACGTTCCATATACGGTTTTGATCCGGATCTGTCCGTATTTTCTTCCGCTTCCCAGTTTTTCTTTACGGATCAGATATTCCAGCCCATACACACTACCGATGAAATCCTCACTGGTGATCACTTTCTTTTCCACTTCCAGGAAATCTCCGGTAACCTCCACTTCCATCCGGGTATATCCCCAGGTGCTCTTATACAGATTCAGACAGTCTTTGACTGTAGTATCCAGATGATCCCAGGTCTGTTCTGTCTTTTCCAGACGCAGAGTCACCGGCTCTTTTTTTCCGGTTCCGATCAGAAACTCTTCCATATGCTGATAGGTCACCGGGTTTCTGGACATCCCCCGGTACAGGCTTTCGTATCCCGGATCTTCTCCCTGCAGCACTTTCAGAAAGCTCTCGCTTGTATAAAGACGAAATGCCTCCCGATAATCACTCTCCGCCAGTTTGATAAATGCTTCCAGATTATCCACTGCTCCGCGGGATGTCTGAATCCCGTCGTCTGTGATCTCTGCGTGTACCGGCACCCGGTATTCTCCCAAGTTACTGTTGATCGTAATCACTGCATCTACCGTCTCACCTGCGGACAGTCCCTTCACATCCAGCCCGTAAGGAATACATACGGTTGTTCCCGAAAATTTTTCCTTTGCCAGCAGTACCCGACGATTGGATGACATGGTCATTCCCTTGATCCTGCGGTTATCTTCTGCCGCCACATATAATTCTCCCCGAACATTCTCCCCTTCATTGGTCGTAAGGTTAATCTGTGTATCGGAAAGAGTCAGCTTTGGTACTTCATATTCAAATCTTCCGTTTAGTAACTGTTCCATTCTTCTTTTCAAAGTATCCACCTGCGCTTCTTCTTTTATCGACCTTGACTATTTTTTTCTTATCATTATAATGAAACTAACATGATTGCTCATTTCATATGGTGTTGGGGCAAAAGGCATTTTGCCCACTTTCTTATCATTTTGCAAAGCAATCTGCAAAAATACTCATAATTATTTTTATTATACACTACGCAAAAGTTTGTTGCAAGAAAAGAGGAGACATTATGATTAAACACAAGGATCATTTCCACGGCAGTGACCTGGAAGCTATTGAGAAATGTTATCATATTAAGAAGGAGGATATCATCAGTTTCAGTGCAAATGTCAATCCGCTGGGAATTTCTTATCAGCTACGTTCCACACTGGCCGATAATCTGGATGCGATCACTACGTATCCTGACCGGGAGTATACAGCTCTTCGCACCTGTATTGCCACGTATGCGGGAACGCAGCCGGAAAATGTGATTGTCGGAAATGGTTCCACAGAACTGATTTCTCTGTTTATTCAGACGAAGCACCCGAAAAAAGCACTGGTACTTGGTCCTACGTATTCGGAGTATGAACGGGAAATCGCACTGGGTGGCGGTACAACACTGTATTATCCTTTGAAAGAAGAACATGGGTTTCATATGGATGTGGAAGATTTCTGCAGCCATCTTTCCGATCAGCTGGAGCTTCTGGTACTCTGTAATCCGAATAATCCTACTTCTACCGCAATCACCTGCAGTCAGATGCGCCGGATCCTGGATGCCTGTCTGCAGTATGGAATTTTCGTGATGGTGGATGAAACATATGTGGAATTTGCACCGGAAGAAAAAGATGTGACCAGTATTCCTCTGACAAATTATTATACAAATCTGATCATTCTGCGTGGCACTTCAAAGTTTTTCGCAGCTCCGGGACTGCGGCTTGGCTATGCGGTGACAGGAAATCAGGATCTGATCAAGGCAATCAATACAAGAAAAAATCCCTGGACGATCAATTCGCTGGCAGAGATTGCCGGACGGCTGATGTTTCCGGATGAGGAATATATTCGTCATACGAGAGAACTGATCTGCAGGGAGAGAGACCGTTTGTATAACGAGTTGTCGACCTGGGACAGTGTGACGGTGTATGAAGCTTCGGCGAATTTTATCCTGATGAAGATCCGGAAACCCGGAATTACTTCCCAGGATCTGTTCGATCATTGTATCCGGAAGGGACTGATGATCCGGGATTGTTCCACGTTTCCGTTTTTGGATGATCATTTTGTGAGATTTTGCGTGATGCTGCCGGAGCAGAATGATCGGCTTTTGGAAGCGTTCAAAGAGGTGTTACTGTAAAACTTTACTTTTATGCTTCCTGACAGCTTACATCATATACTGCTCAAGTTCTGCCGGATTGTTCGTATATTCTCTGGCACGTTCTTTCGTGATATAGCCCTGTCGCATCAGTCGGGACAGATCCATATTCAGGGTATGCATACCGGCGTTTCCACCCGCCTGCATCATTGCAGAAATCTGGTGCGTCTTTCCCTCCCGGATCAGGTTTAGGATCGCATCGGTAGCCACCAGAAGTTCTGTTCCTGCTATCCGGGCTGCTCCTTTCACTTCTCCACAGGGGATCAGACACTGGCTGACAATTCCTTTCAGAGCAGCGGCCAGCTGGATTCTGATCTGATTCTGACTGCCGGTCGGGCAGGCATCAATAATACGTTCCACTGTCGGTGCCGCCCCTGTGGTATGCAGAGTGGACAGCACCAGATGACCGGTCTCAGCCGCAAGAAGGGCGGCCGAGATGGTCTCATAATCCCGCATCTCTCCTACCAGGATCACATCCGGATCTTCACGCAGAGCACTTCGCAGCGCATCCGCAAAGCTTCCCACATCTTCCCCCACTTCTCTCTGGTGAATCAAAGATTTCTTACATTGATATTTGTACTCGATCGGATCTTCGATCGTAATAATATGCCGGTCGCTGTTCTGGTTCACATGTTCGATCATCGCCGCAAGTGTCGTGGACTTTCCGCTTCCGGTCGGTCCTGTCACAAGAATCAGTCCTCTCGGCTGCTGTGCCATCTGGTAAAGCCGGGTTGGCATTCTCAGCTGTTCCAACGTGGGAATCTCCGTATTCAACAGACGGATGACCGCCGCCACCTGATGCTGCTGCCGGAAAATATTGACCCTCTGACGGCTGCCGTCACTGATCTCCAGCCCAAAGTCCACATCTCGTCCGGAAGCGAAGATTTCTTTTTGTCTCTCGTCCATACTTCCCATTAAAAGTGCCCGCAGTTCCTCCCCGGAAAATTGCAGCTGACTTTTTGTCAGCTTGCCATGCACACGATACCAGACCGGCATCCCCTCTGTGATATGAATATCCGATGCCTTCACACGTCTTGCATCAAGAATCAGCTGTTCCATCTTTGCATCCATTCGCTATCCTCCTGTACATTTTAATGATTTCTGTCGATATATTCTTCCTTTTTCAAATTTTCCTGATCCAATCTTCTTTATACACAAATAGCTGCTTTTCGCAGCTATCTGGGCCGTTACAATATCGGTCAAGTTCTATATACTATGTTGTCCCTAAATCTCATAACTGATCTTCATCATCTCTTCCGGCGTGGTCACTCCCTGTTCCACCAGCTGAAGTGCACTCTCTCTCAGAGTACGCATCTTACGCACTTCCCGCGCGTACTTTTTAATATCTTCCACCGGAGCATGCTCGATGATCATCCGGCGGACATGGTTATCCACCACTAGGATCTCATGGATAGCAATTCGTCCACGATACCCTGTATTATTGCACTTCTGGCATCCCATACCACGTTTTACCCTGCGGATATCTGCCCCGATCAGGATACGCTCCCGCTCAGTGGTCTCCACTTCTTTTGCACAGTCCGGGCAGACTTTGCGGAGCAGTCTCTGGGCCACCAGTCCCACCACCGAGTTGGCCACCAGATACGTCTCAACACCCATATCTTCCAGACGGACGATACTGGATACGGCATCGTTGGTGTGCAGTGTGGACAGTACTACATGACCGGTGATTGCCGCACGGACAGATGTAGATGCTGTCTCTCCGTCCCTGGTCTCGCCTACCATGATAATATCCGGATCCTGGCGCATCAGTGCTCTAAGCCCAATATCAAAGGTCAGTCCCGCCACCGGATTCACCTGGGTCTGGTTGATGCCCGGAAGATTCTTTTCTACCGGGTCTTCGATGGTGGAAATGTTCACATTTCTCCTGGACAGATATTCCAGAACCATATAAAGTGTCGTAGACTTTCCACTTCCTGTGGGGCCGGTGATATATATGATCCCATTTGGTGCGTTCAGCATTGGCGCAAACTGCTGATAACTGAAGTCATCCATGCCAAACTGACCGGCATGATCCATTTTTCCTGTCGAAGCCAGGATACGAAGTACCGCTTTTTCTCCAAATACCGTCGGTAAAACAGAAACACGGATATTGATAAATCCATTTTCCTGAGATACACGGAAATGTCCGTCCTGTGGGATACGTTTTTCTGCAATGTCCAGGTTTGCAAGAATCTTGATGCGGGCGATCAGTGGCTGATGTACATTTCGCTGAATCGATACATATTCCATGATCACACCGTCGATACGCATCCTGACTTTCGTTTCATTTTCAAAAGGTTCGATGTGAATATCGCTGGCACCGCTCTTGATCCCGCGGTCGATCAGACTGTTCAACAGATGAATCACCGGAGCTTCATCGCTTGTCTCGGAAAGGTCCGCAATGGCCAGTTCCTCTACGGCAGTGGTAGAGAATCCTACATTGGCCTTACTGGCTGCCTTCCTGGCATTGACCTCGGCAAAATAATAAGCAACTGCCTGATGAAGCGGCTGTTCCTCACTCAACAGGATCTCAAGCTGGCAGCCGGACTGCTGGCGCACTTCTTCCAGAGCAAAATAATTCAGTGGATCGTTGGTTACCAGCGTCATCACTTCCTGTTCCACTTTCACAGGAAGCAGGTTGTTTTTCTCTGCCAGTTCCTTTTCGATCAGTCCTACCGCTTTCAGATCCACCTGCAGCTCCGCTACATTGACGATCTGCAGATGCAGTCTGTCCGCCAGAGCTTCCAGCACCTGTTTTTCCGTGACAAATCCAAGCTCCATCAGAATCTGTCCTACTCGTTTGTCCCGGTGTTCTTTCTGATAGACCAGTGCCTGACTCATCTGTTCTTCTGTTACATATCCTTTTTCTGTCAGGATTTCTCCGATTCTAAGATTTGTTCTCACCTGTTGTCACCTCTTCATGATTCTTGTCGCCGCAGGTATATACTGCCAGAGTACATGTAATATCCAGCTGATTCACCGCTTTCAAATTCTGTCCCACATAGGTCTGCTGTGTTGCCTGCATAGAACGAACCTGGATCGCCGGATAATGTTTTGCAATATCATCCAGAAATGCCTGCAGTTCTTCTTCCGTTCCCTGCAGCGTCAGCGTTGCCAGCGTGGTGTTCATATATTGAATGTCAGATACGTACGGTTCTGCGGTCAGCCGGTTCGCTGTACCGGTAGTATCGTCTGTATCGTCATTCGCTCCTTCTGCCTCTTCCTGCATCTGATCCACTTCCGATGCAGATGTTGTATCCCTGGTATCTCCCGTAACACCATAGGCTGCCGGTCCTCCCGGCACGCTGTCCTCGATGTTCAGTGCTGCCGGAAAAAGTCCGTGTGCCAGAGCAATTCCGGTCACCAGTTCATCCACATTATTGTTTTCCATCTGCGGATAATAATCCTCTGAAAGCTCTGTCAGGTCGCTTTGCTGCTGCTCAATTCTGGCCTTTGTCGCCGGCATCGAAGCGATTGCTTCTTCCACCTGCTGTTTTTCCTGCCTGGTCTCTTCCTTCTGAGCAGAAAGATCTGCCTGTTTATTCAGCCCCGGGAAAATAAAAAGATTCAGGGTAAGAACCGCTATCAGAATACAGGAGAGGACTTTCAACAGTAAAATATCGGTCGGTTTTAATTCAAATTCCAGCTTCATTCTTCTCCGCTCCCTTCTCCGTCTGTACTTACCCCTTCTAACGTACAGGAAAGACTTAATGAATATTTATCATCCTGATACACATATCCGGTATAGTTTACTTCCGAAAATAATCCGGTATTCTGTAGCTTTACCACATAGCCCGGAATATCGATAACCTTCTGACTCTCCGCATCGAATTCAAGTATACCGGTATCTGCATCCATCTGCCGGATCCGTACTGTGATATCTTTTCCTCCGGCATCCACGATCTCCTCAATCATCTCTTTTGTCAGATCCGGATAGCTGTCCAGATTCTTCGTCGCCTGAGTGACCTGCCTTTCTGCCATCAGAATATCCGCACTTTTATTTTCCAGTTCCGTCGCCTGCTGATACTGTTCCTGTACAGAATCACTGAAGATCCAGTCTTCCATCTTCTGGATCTGCGAGCTTGTTACCTGATTCAGAACTTTTACACCGGCGATACTGACCACACATACGCCAAGTACGATACCCGGCACAAGAAAATGCTGCCAGAGTTCTTTCTGTTTTTCTCCCTGTTCGCCTTCCTGCCCCGCTGCTTTCCACAGATTCAGGTTCCGGCTCTTTTTCTTATCTGCATACAGACCACCGATACACAGAAGCCACGGTTCCACCGCTTTTTCCGGCATACCGAAGTCATCTCCCAGCCGAAATGGTGCTACCTGAAGATTCATATTCCGAAGTTCTTCTACCGCCGCTTCGAAATCGTCCTGATCACAGCCGACATAGTAGACATCCGTGATGGGATCCTCTTCTCTTGATCCGCGGTAAAACTGCATGATACCGGAAATATTTCGCACAATCTCTGTCCCAAAATCCATGGTTCCTGGTTCACTGAAGATTCTGCTTCTGGTGGAATAATGATACATTCCTTTTTTATACAACACGCTTGTCACACTGTTTTCTTCAAAAAACAAAAAGACGGCGGTCTTTCCCTGATATTCCTTTTTCTGTTTCAGCAGCCGCAGATATCCTTCCATCGGCACCGTAATCCCGGAGATCTGCAGGCCGTTTTCTTTGCATATATTCCGGATGTGTTCCATCGCATCCTTCTCTGCCCCACCGCAGCAAAGGCAGATGCCGTCTTTTTTGTCTACATCGATGATCCCATAATCGGCTATCCCATCCCGGAAGCCTTCTTCCAGAACTTTTCCTGCCATCTGATTCAGCTGTTTTCCGGTGGCATAGGGAATTCTGCTGACACGCACACTGGAATACCCTGCCGGAAGTACCAGCCGTATCTGCTCTCCTTTATGACTTTTCTGATAATTGATCAGGACGTTGTCCCACTGTTCGATCAGATTGCCGTACCCTTCCATCGGAATTTTTCTGGTCTCCTGAAGTTTCGGTGTCTGTCCGCTTTTTCCCTTTCCGATCAGAACACTTGATTCCTGTAAAACAATAACTGTCTCACTCATTCGGTCTCTCCCTGCTTTCTTTGTTTTCTCGTAACTGTTCAGTACCCTCACAGTTACGAGTCAAAATGCATTTCTAATCACCTTCGGTGATGGCATTTTGACTTGTATGTCTCGGGATTTTGGCAAAAACCATGCCAAAACACCTCGCGGAATGTTATCTACTGAATAGTTACGTTTTCTCTTTTACAGCACTTTTTATGCCGCTGCCTCGATGGCCGCATAGGACTGATAGATTGGCATCAGGACAGCAACCATAATAAATCCCACGATACATGCCATAATACAGATCAGAATCGGCTCCAGCAAGGTCACGATTCTCTTGGTTGCATTCTCAGCTTCTTCTTCCAGCGCATTTGCAATGGAATCCAACATATTGTCAAGCTGACCGCTTTCTTCGCCGACACGGATCGTACTCACCAGTTTTTTCACCAGACCATCCACCTGTTCCAGTGCACGGGAAAGAGGGACACCACTGCGTACCTGCACGGTTACCTGAACAAACTGTTCTTCCACATAACTGTTGCCAATCGTCTTTCCTGCGATGTTCAATGCGGTCGCAAGAGGCATACCACTGGAGTACAGACTGCTCAGCGTACGTGCAAAACGTGCCGTATATATAATTTTACACAGTTTCCCAAATCCCCAGATATGGACTTTGAGATAATCCAGAATTCTTCGCACCTGATGGATCCCGATAAGAATTCTCAGACACATCCCGGCCAGACACACCAGAATGATTGCCAGATACCATTTCGTTACAAGAAAGTCAGACAGATTCACCAGCATCTGTGTCATCGCCGGAAGTTCATCCAGCTGATCAAACAGTGACTGGAACTGTGGCAGGATGAATGTCACGATCAGAATGACAACCGCCACACACATCACCAGAAGAACCATCGGATACGTCATCGCTGAACGAACCTGATGGTTTAAACGGTTATTTTTTTCAAACTGCATCGCCAGACGCCGTGTTACCTGATCCAGATTACCCGTTCCTTCGCCAGAACGTATCATACCGATCATCAGTTCCGGAAAACACTTCTTCGTCTCCATCGCTTCCGACAGTGTGATACCCTTTTTCACATCGAGAAGGACAGCCTGATAAATCTCTCTTTCATAGCCGGTCAGCCCTTCCTGCTGGGAAATAATATCCAGTGCCCTTACCAGTGTGATACCGGATTCCAGGAGTGTGGAAAACTCCCTGCAAAAGCTTGCCAGCTGGGGAGTTTTCAGTTTGCGGTAGTCTTTTGCTTCCGCCAGGTTCTTGGCCTGTATCAGAAACAGTCCCTGTTCTTTCAGGTTCTGCTGCAAGACAGTCTCATTCGGCACTTCCATGGTTCCGCGCCTTGTCTTACCATTCATACTTTTTGCCGTGTAACGAAATTGTGCCATATCCTTTCCTTTCTATAAAAATCGAAGATACCAGGTGGCGATCGCATCCCCCCAGACAGCTCCGATCATCAGTCCTGCCGCAAGAAAAGGACCAAAAGCAAAATGGTCCTTTCCGCCCAGCTTCTTTGTTGCCAGCATTACGCCGGCATATGTCCCACCGCTCAGAATCCCGAAAAACATGGCACATATCACCGGTGCACATCCGAGAAACCAGCCGGATACCGCCATCAGTTTGATGTCCCCGCCTCCAAAGGCACCCGGTATCAGCAGCGTAAGCAGTAACATGGGCACTGCGATCACCAAAGCACCGATCAGTCGATCGACCGGTCCATGCTGTGGAAACAGCCACAGTGATGCCATGCCAAGTAATAAAATCAATATGTGAAATCTATCGTAGATCATCTGTGTGTCCCAGTCAATCAGGGCCACAACCAGTAATATTCCTATGTAACAAAATACCACAGCACCACCTGTGGAAAGAATCCCAAGAGTACCGCAGCCAAATTTCATTCCGCAGCATACAAATGCTGCTCCACCCAGACATTCAGATAAAAAACATCGTTTCGGTATGGCTGTTTTACAGCCTTTACACTTTCCCCTCAAAGCCAGAAAGCTTACACAGGGAATCAGTTCCAGCGGAGCCAGGGTCCGCCCACATACGGTACAGTGGCTTCTTCCACGTACCACGCTCTCTTCCCGTGGCAGTCTGTCTGCCACCACATTTAAAAAACTGAAAATACAGGCACCGATCATGAATCGAATCAGCCATAAAAATCCTTCTGTCAGTACTATCATCTTACTTTTCTCCTGTTTCTTCCTGTATTTTCTCTGTGGAGATCATCTCATCTCCCCGGTATACCTGATAAGATCGGGGGTTTTCCTGATACCAGACGGTATAATTTCCTTCCCGGTATACAAATTGTTTCACTTTATATCCGTCGTTTCCGACCTGAAGCACCCAGAACTCTCCCGGGGCATCACTTAAGTTAAGAATCTTCTGATAAAGAGCTTCCGGAACGCCACCCTCCTGGGTGGCATCACAGAAACCTTTCCCTTTGCTGTACTGTTCTGTTCCAGTTATCTGGATCGCCATGCGCACCGATTTGGCATGTCCAAGAGCTACCTGGGCATCTGCCCGATAGACCAACCGCAGAACCCCGGGGGCTCCTGCGAACAGGGTCAGCAGAAGAATGGTGAGAAAAGTGAGGGATTTTTGGATCCAGCGGTATGTATTTTTTTTCGAAATATCTTTTTTTTGCTGAACCATAAAATACCTCTCTTACTATTTAGTACTTTTAGTACTTACCTTATAATCTCCATCTGTATTATCTGTTGCCTTCGGATTATATACACATACTTTATTTCCTTTTGTATATGTTACCGTTGCAATTTTTGTACCTGCAGGTGATGAACCAACAGTCGCAGCATTTAAAGTAATTTCTGTAATATTTCCTTCGCTTACTTCTGCAAGATCTGCAACTTTTTCATAAGTAACATCCGCCGTTCCTGTTCCAATAGTAACTTTTGTTCCAATATCTTTACTTCCATATGCTTCATCAACCAATGTCTGTGCTGCCATTACCGTTGAACGAGTTTCTGCAATAATAGATTTATTCTTTGCTTTATCAATATACCCAGTCAGTGCCGGAATCAGCATAGCTGCCAGGATTGCAATGATTACCAGTACAACGATCAGCTCTACCAGTGTAAAACCTTTTTTGTTTTCTTTAAGTTTCTTAATCATACGTCTTTCTCCTTTTGGATTCTTTTGTTTCTCTTTTCGGATTCTCTTTTTCAGGTCTCCGTCTATCGATAAACACGTCGGTGCCCGTGCCTATACCTTTTTTAGTCCCTCTCAGCCGCCCGCCGATCGGGACGAGGCTGTCGCCCCATCGTTTCTTACTGCTTTGTAGCGAAGATCCAGGATCTCACTTTCCTTCGCCACAACGTTGGTCCGCTCTGCATCGCTGTAGAGCGTTACCTCTGCTTTCACAGAAGGGATCTGGTCGCCGTTTTGTTCCCCTTTCCAGTAGGAAAAGGTCACGCCCAGATAATTACCCATATAATATTTGTCTGCAAATACCGTCGCCACCGCACGGGCCGCCGGTGAGCCGTCACGGCTGTATACATAAGTATCCTGATCCCGCAGATAAAACCGGGTCAGAAGTCTTCCCCGTGAAACTGCATCAGTTTGATCCATCAGCGTCTCTCCCTGGTACAGATTGGTGGCTTCGCAACCTCCCGTACTGACCAGAACTGCATATCCGTCGGTATTGACATATTCCAGAACCGGACCACTGTCCGCTCCCCCCTGTCCTTCCGGAGAAGCATCGTTGCCGTAGATTTTCACATACTGCGTAGCCTCTTTGGTCAGTGACCGTAATTCCGTCATCGTTGTATCCAGTACGGACTGGGCATACTGCTCTTTTTGCACCCGCAGGAAAATTTTAAAGGCCGCACTCAATGTGGTGGCTGCCATACCGACCATGATCGTGATCAGTGTCAGTGTAACCAGCATCTCAACCAGTGTGGTGCCCTGCCTGCTTTTCAGACACTTTTCAAGCTGTTTCATGAGCCTTCACCCCCTCCGGTATCCTCCTTCATATCGGAGAGCAGAGGGTCATCCTTCGACTTTGCCACTGCACCATAGACATAAAAAACCATTGTCCGGGTTTCATGCCCCTGATCCGTATATTTTGCCTGCTTTTTTTCCGGAATCACAGGAACGCTGAATACCTGATTTCCTGTTACCTCTCCGTCAGCACTGACTGCCTGGAAGGTCATGGTCGTCTGTGCTCCATTGTTCTCCTGTATCGCATTTCGCACACTCTCACAGATTTCTTCGTTCTGTTCCCGTAAAAGCCTGCTCTTTTCCAGTGCTGCTCTGCTGTACTTGACAGATCCCTGCAAGATTCCCATCAGCAGAAGGAAGATCACCATGGTTGCCATGACTTCCACAAGGGTTTCCCCCCGGTTCCATCTGTTTTTCTTACTCATGGCCCGCCTCCTCATATACCGGCTCAAAGACTGTCTCTTTTGCCTGTGACTTATCCAGTGTATACTTCACCGGAGTATCTTCTGTGATCTGTGACATATCATAAATCGGACCACAGGTATTTCCTTTGTGCCAGTTTTCATCATTCCATACCAAAACCGTTCCATTATGGGAGAATGATGCAGGATATCGCTCTTTTCTGTAATATTCCGTACTGTAAGTATAACTGGAATCGCCATAAGATGCAATCACTTCTACCGTCAGAATGTACTGCATAATGGTATAATTTTCCACTTCTCGCACTTTTTCCCGATAATTTCCGCTCCCTGCAGGCAAGGTACCGGAAAGAAGATCTGTATTATCTTCTTCTCCGGTTTCCTTATACAGGGCAATCTTTATCGTTCCATATTTCGGATCCGGCATACTTGCGGCAACCGGCTGGTAGTAAAAGACCGTATTGTCCTGATTGCCGGGATCATATTCTGCATATCTGCCATCCAGAAAACGACTGGCAAATCCATAAAAGGTAGTACTGTTTTCTTCTGTTTTCCGGGTATACGAAGTTAGCTCCGTATCCAGAACTTTTGCATAACTTTTCGCCAGCTGATAACATCGTTCCTGTTCCAGCCGCTCATTGGCTTCAGCGGTAAGAAGCCCCGCCGTATAGACAATCGCTGCCGCAAAAGCCAGGAAAAATGCTGACACGCAGAGAACAATAGCCATCGATATGCCTTTCTTTCTGTTCTCTTTCAGGTTTTCCACACGTTTTCCCACTGGGGCTTCCTCCTTTCTTTTTCTTCTTCCACCGAATGTTCCTCCGTCTGTTCTTTCTCTCACCATCTGTTACTGAAACAGGATCTGTGTCTCGTCAGATTTTACATACGGCTGTTCTTTCGGTTTCTGGGAAGTATCCTCTCCGGCAAGTCCGGTCGGCCAGATATCGGATACCACATTTGCCTCTGCACTCACCTGATCAGTCAGTGAGAAGTTTTCATTGGTGATCGTAGTTCCTGCGCCATTATCCATCTGCTCTGCATCCGGAAGGAACAGTGTATAATGGAACGTTCCATCTTCCTGCTGCTCTGCCAGAAGTTCTGCAGTCAGCGTCAGTTGATAATAGTTCTGTACACCGTTCAGTGAATAACTGGAACTGATCTGAGTCTGATAGCTGTCCAGCATAAAATGATGAATGATTCTTGGTTTCTGTGGATCCGCCGTCTGAATGATTTCCTGCTGATCGGTTACAGAAGCAGCGGACCAGTTTCCGTTGGCATCTTTCTGCTGTACAGTCAGAAGATTACCTTTGTAATTCTCAAGGATTCGGATCTGACTGTTCAGTTTTCTGCTGCTGATATCATTTCCATTCTGTACCTGTACGGTTCCGCTCATGGTCATCTGACAGATATCCGCACCTTCCACACTGTTCCATTCCAGCGCTGTACTTGTCATGTTCCAGGTTTCTGTTGCGGCTGGCAGATCCGGATTATTGGACGTTGTCTGTACGGTTACGGTTCTTCCCTCTGTCCTGTCGGAAGTAATATCCGGGGCCTCCAGTTTCACATACGGAAGCTGATATACCTCAGAATTTACCCAAAGGGAACTCAAATTTCCGGCTCCGGAAGAACTTCTCACATAAAATACTATATATTTTCCCGCATTTGTAATGGAAAAGTCTTCAAGATCATGGTGATAAGCGCCGGTGCTGTCCATATCCATACCCACCGGATCCAATACCTCATCATTCAGTGCCGGATAGGTGGCAGAAGCATTTGTCTGCGGATCACCACCTGCGACGGCAGCCTCTGCAGCAGCCTTTGTATCGTATACATATCCTTTCAGCAGATAGGTACTTCCTCCTGGCAGCACCGTGGTCTTTGACAGACTGACCGTAAGTCCGCCTGCCCGGAAATCTGCTGCCTCTATGGCATTACTTTTTCCGTTTCCCCAGTTCACTTTCCAGGTCACGACCGGTGTATCCAGTCGTTTCGGGATCGTCAGCTGATACGTAACACCATTTTCACTGTCCAGATAATTACCGGAGGGATCCGCTTTTGCAACCAGATAGATCACAACCGTTTTTCCTGCATAAGATTCATCCAGGAAGAGTCGTTCTTTATAGGTTCCGTCCGTCTGTGTTCCGGCTTTCACCAGTTCTCCCAGTTTTCTGGCCTTTCCCGGCTGATCCCCGTCATACGTCTGAATATAGGCCTGATATCCTTCGCATCCATCCTCCGAAGATAACGGTGTCCAGGAAATCTGATAATCCAGCTCATTGACATCCATATTCTGTACCGTCGGCTGTCCCGGTTTTTCCAGCCGCTGTCTGATCTGATACGTTCCGATGCCGGAAAGACCGATCTGTTTTTTGCTTTCATCACCGACCCTGGTCACTTTCAGTTTTACACTGGTGTAATTCCAGTCGGTTGCATCGATACGGAATGATTTCCCGCTCTTATAAGCATCCTTTGCATCGATGGTCACTTCCCGGCCTTTTGCATCGATACCGGTAAGTGCTACCTGATAAGATGCATTGTCCGTACCGTTTACTCCCGTATCCCAGGCAAATGTATAATATATTTTTCCGTCCGAAGTAATCTCCGGTGTCAGAAGCGTATCCGTATCATCCAATGCAGGTGCCGGCAGCCAGTTCCAGAGAGCTGACTGGGAATCATATATATAAGGATCAAAATAAGATACTCCATCTGCCACATTCTGTTTGCTGTATTCACTCAGCACTGTACTGTGACTGTAAGACCATTCTTCCTTACCGTCCTGATCCACATTCACTAATTCGCTGACATTAATTGCATCATCACCTGCTTCCAGCGGATAGTAGGTATAGACCGGTCCGAGACCGGAGGATGCATACCAGATCCGCAAGCGGATATTATCGGCTTCTGCCAGATACGATGGCAGATCTGAGAATGTTGCACCGGCGCTTCCACCGGAAACAAGCAACACATCTTCTTTTTCCAATACTATATCCTTCTGTTCTTTCCAGTCACCGACCAGTTCCACCCGATAGATCGGCGGTGTGTTCATGGCCGCCTTACCGGTGGCATCCAATGTCACTTTCACACGAAGTTTTTCCAGTGTATCACCGGTCAGTTCCCAGCTGGTCTTTACCTGTGGTTCCCAGGTCTTCAGTGTAATCGGCGGCCGGTAATAATACGGAATGTAGATTGGTGTTGACACCTCTCTGGAATCCTGCATCATCTCCGTACTTCCCGTTTTGGCTGTTGCTTTCGCCACCATCTGATAGATTGGATTACTCTTGTCTTTTACCGGAATCGTTCCCGTCTGATGTTGTGCATCCAGTACTGTCTCTCCCAGCCCCTGCACATGGATTCTTACCTGCCAGTCCGGATAAACAGCTTCTCCGTCTTCATCCACCTGTGTGTAATCTTCCAGATTCTTCAGGCTGTACTGATAACTGTAACCCCGGAATCCATTTTTATCCTCTACCAGATGAATCTCCACATCCGGGTCCGGCAGTACTTTGTTGATATCACTTGCTTTCAGAGTAAACCAGTCCGAAGGTTCCACGTCCTCAAACATGCTGACGGCCCGTACCTGCAATTCTACATCCCCGCTCATACCAACCGGAAGTGTAAAAGATTCTTCTTCCGAATAGATCTTCTGTACCACCGTTTTTCCACTGCCGCTGAGTTTCACTTCATACAGGAACGGATCATAGGTCTGTGAATCCTGGTTCAGATCCAGATCCCGGGCTTTTCGATCCTGAGGTGTGATTTTTACCGTGATCTTTCCATCGGAAATATTAGCTTTTGCTTCTTTCGGCTGTAACATCTTTCCGTCTTCGATTCCTTCCAGACGTCTCCAGCTTTCGCGAAGATCCTGATAAAATGCATTGTCTTCTATTTCCAGCGCATTAGCTGTAAATGCTTCCACACTGTTGTACTTTGTGATTTCTGCCGTTGCCGTATCCAGATAACAGATGATTTTTGCAAGTTTCGCCCCATCCTTTGCTTTGATAAAACGATCTTCCGCATCGATATACTGGCTGTTTCCTTTCACCACCGTAGTAACCTTCGGTATACCGTTTTCCAAGTGTGTGGTCTGATAATCTGTGTGATCTGCCGTACCATTTAAAACAGATGGTAAAATGTCTGCAAGAAAATAATTTCCATTGGTGATATCATACATCACAAACAGGTTGGTTGTATAACGACCATTATATCCCTGTTCCAGATAACCATTCTCCGCACTTCCGCTTCCCTTTTTCAGAGAACTTTCGCCTTCTCCGATTCTGACATTAGTAAAGCCCCAGTTATCCACATTTTCTATAAAGAAGTTATTGACACGGTCACTGTTCTGCATCCAGGAACTATTTCCCGCATTACCATAACCGAAAACAGGATATCCGTTCCCGCCATTCTTGCCATTATAGTAAGAACTGCTCACATGAACACCATAGCAATCTTTTACCACCGTATTGTTCCATCCATTGGATCCATAACGGTCTCCGAAGATTCCGCAGGAATAATTATGACCTTTCAGAACCTTTGCAAAATTCCGGCATCGTTCCACACGAATGTTTACATTTCCGGTAGATTTGGTAATCGAATCCTTATTCGGATTATCGCAGGAAAGGAAACCAAAGATTCCCGATGCCATGGAACCGGAATAAATTTTCACTCCGGGCTCGTTGGCACAGTCCAGGATCTGAACGGTAAAGGATGGCGCATCTGAAGCAGAATCGGCACGATAGGTCGTGATGTTTCCAAGGATTCCGGCACTGTCGTTTGCTCCGCACCTGTCTTCCGATTTTTCTCCTTCCCTTGTATATATACTGCCGTAATTTCGACATCCGATGATGTTGTATGTGTTTCCTTCATAGGCGTGATACAGCTGTGCCACAATACCGGCAGACGCACCTACCCAGTCCGTTCCATAGGTTGTCTGTAACATACCATAATTTCGGCAGTTCTGTATCGTTCCGCCGGTTCCGGTCCACTGTCCCATGATCCCGCCGGCATAATGGGTATTATAGCAGTATACAGTTCCATAATTGATACAGTTTTCAATCACCCAGTCGCTGGATGTGAAATTGTTCTGATTTCCGATAATCCCGCCCGCAAAACGGTTCGTATCCGCAGAGGCAAGCTGTCTTCCCACAAAGGCGGCATTTACCAGTCCTGTGATATCTTTTTCTGATTCGTTCATACCGATAATTCCACCTGTACCTACACCGATTGCCGTGGACTTATTCGATAAAAACCAGTTTCCGGACATACATTTACTGATCTGTCCATCTGTGCTGTTAAATGCAATGATACCGCCCAGATTTCCGTTCTTATCCATGTACATCTTCAGACGGTTTTCCGATACCTTTGTGTTGGTGTTATTATATACAACCTGTTCCAGTGTCTGATTTTTTCCGGATTCCCAGCGAATATAAGACTGATCTGCGAATACCACTCCGGAAGCCTTTGCCTGCAGTTCATCCACTGTATGAACATCAGCAAATACCTGCTCCGTCTCTGTAGTTCCTGACAGGGTCACAGAACCTTTGTTGTAACCGGTGATTCCACCTAACATACCATATTTGGCAATCAGCTGGCTTTTCGTATCATTTGCGATCGTACATCCGGTAATTACTGCATCAGATTCATTCTTGCCTGCCACACCTCCGGCATGGGTAGCCATCTTTTCCTTCTGTTCGGCTGTACTGGTACTGGTAGCCGTGTAAACGCCGTTGATGTTCATATAGATGGTTCCGACTTTGCAGCTGCTCAGTCTTGCCTTATTGATGCCGGCGATTCCTCCGTAACAATTCCCGGCAGAACCGTTCTTTTCTGTGATTGTTCCGGTGAACGTTGCATTCTGAATAGTTCCAGCCTTATTGGATCCGACGATCCCGCCAAGATAACGGTAACTGCTGAAGTTTTCAAATTTCAACTCAGCGCTCACATTATTTATACTGTTTTTATTTTCTCCGGCGATTCCTCCGATGGTCAGATTATTCTCTGAAGTACTGATCTGCGGCATGGCTGTCAGTGTAACCCCGGTAATACTTCCCTGATTACTTCCGGTAATTCCTCCGTAGATTGTCGCCTTTCCGGACAGAATCACTGTGTTATCTGCCATCGTCCGGCTGTCGTTTGCTGCGCTTATTACTCCCGTATTGATCCCACAGATCGCACCGCTTTCTTTTACTCCCGCACTGTGAATCTTTAGAGTTCCTTTATCTGCTGCCTTCACCTGACAGCTAGTGATCGTACCCGCATTCGTTGCCGTAATTCCGCCTGCATATCCGTCACTGGATGTTACGTTTCCATAATTGATGCAGTCTCTGATTCCCTGACCTGCCCGGTTGACTCCGGTGATTCCTCCGGCTTCTCCTTCGTCTGCCTGAACACTGCCGCAACGGCTGGCCGCATAACGGATCGATCCTTTGCTCACACCGGCGATTCCTCCTGCCAGTCCCTGTGTTGCATGGACTTTATCTGCACTGCTTACCAGATAGGCGCCTGCACTTCCCTGCAGTTCACCCTGATTATCTCCGGCGATTCCTCCGACTTGTTTGGTTCCGTTTACTGTAATGCCATTTCCGGCAGCTATCTGTTCGCCACTGGTTCCGCTAACTGTGATCGTACCTGCTGCTTCATTCATGCCGGTCAGACCACCGACATTTTTTTTACCGCGGATCGTTCTTGACGGACTGTTTGACGATTCATCCTGAAGCTGCAACATACCGCTGTTTCGTCCGGTCAGACCACCGACCTGATCACCGTCTCCGGTAATATTCGCATAACTGCTGCTGTCTGTTACCGCTCCTCCATTCAGATTCCATCCGGTGATACCACCGACATTACTCTTTCCGGACACGGTTTTCCCATGTTTTGTGGTACATTCCATAATGGTTCCCAGATTGATGCCACTAATACCACCAAGATACGATATCGAAGTGCTTCCAAAATTTTCTGTCAGATTACAATTTCTTACGATTCCCGCATTCAGTCCCACAATACCGCCGATTCCCGAAGTTCCTGTGATGGTTCCCTGGTTTGCACAGTGTTCAATCACCTGATTCTTCAGATTAACACCGATGATTCCACCGATCGGACAAATAGTGACATCTGCTGCATCATCGGCAAGCTTCCGTCCATCCACCTCTCCGGCAATAAATGTGGCAAGATTTACTCCATTTTTTGCATGGGTATGCTGTGTATCGTCATTTGCCGGTGTCCCAATCGTTCCTTCATTCACACAGTTGCTGATCACAAGTTTGCTGTTATTTTCACAATAACCGACAATTCCTCCCACATATAGCCATGCACGAATCGGAATATTATTCGTGATCGTCTGCAGAGAATTGTTTTCATTCCTGCTGTCACAAATCGTCAATGTATGTGTATTCGCTGATGCTGCCTCTGCTTCCGGAAGATTGGTTTTTCCATCGATTCCCGGTAAGATCGCAGACTGCTGTGCATCCATCTCATCCAGAAGCACACCTGTTCCAAACTGCTTTGCTGTATACGTTCTCTGATAACCGATGATTCCTCCACAGAAGGCTTCTCCGACAATACTTCCCAGCCGGTTATCTGCCCGGAAATATTCCATGGTAAGATTTTTGGAAAGATTCACCACATTCGCACCGATGCATCCGCCAACATAGTACCGTCCCTGCACACTGGTCGGTTTGATCGTCAGCTCTTTGGTCAATACCTCCGTTGACGCATTAAAGCCAAATCCTCCTCCGGCACAGTCTCCGTAAGCATAGACTTTTCCGCCGATCAGCGTATAGTTCACATCCAGTGTGCCCGCCACATCGTTAAATCCTGCAATACCGCCAACATAATTTTCACCTGCCACGATGCTGGATACTGACTTAACGGTAATTTTCTGGCTTGCTTTACTGAAAGTAATCCTTCCGTTATTATACCCGGTAATTCCTCCTACGTAATCTCCGGTAGCTTTCCAGGCAGATACGATCATTTTAAAAATCGAATTGTTATAATCAGAAAGATAACTTGCACAGTCTGCGATCGTTGCGTCATTATATCCGGTGATTCCGCCAATATATCTGTCATATCCTGCTGCCACACCATTGTTGACACAGTTTTCGATCGTCACATTTTCTGTATTTTTACCGACGATTCCGCCGACATAACTGTTCCCGATCACATAACTGGCATTTGTTGTCACCTGCACTTCGCCGTCCGCACGGATCGCGCCACGGAATCCCCCTGCGATTCCACCTACATACTTATCGCCCAGAATGTATCCGTTTTTCTTCGTGCTGCAGCTACTTAATATCGTACTTTGTCCATAGCCGATGATTCCTCCCACATACTCTCCCTTCAGCTGGTCTTTCTTTGTTTCATTGTAAGAAAATCCCCCTGCCCGTCCGGATGCACTGCTTCCTTTATAGATCAGTACCTGATCCGCATATCCTGCGATCCCACCAAAGTAGTGTCCGCACAACGAAGTATCCTTGGCATCTGCCGTACACTGAATCAGACCGTCATTGCTGTTTGTGCGGACATTGGCTCTCTCTGCAATATCTTCTGTTCCTCCGGAGGAATCATTCCCATGTACATTACCGACGATTCCTCCGGTAAAATAATTACCGTAGATATTGCTGTGGTTTTCACAATCCGTGATCACTGCTTCACTTTTTTTCGCACTGCTGTCCATATATGCATAGCCGACCACACCACCGATTCCATATACGTATTCTGCGGCTGCATCCTCCACATCCCCGGTAACTGTAATTTCCGGAAGTGTTGCCTGGATTACGCCGGATACACAAATATTTGAAATTTCTGCTTTCTTTACAGCTCCCAGCTGTCCTGTTTCTTCATCTGCCAGTACGCCGACAAGACCTCCGATTCCAAGTGCACTATGGCTTCCTTCCATCGATACATGCAGGATCACATGATCTTCTTTTTTTACCTCGACGGTAATATCGTTCAGATTCCCCTCTGTACGTCCTGCAAGGATTCCCACGCCCTTCAGTTTGTCATGATCCGCTTTGCTCTGACTGGTCGTAAGTTTCAGTACCGGATCCTGGAAAGTGATATTTTTTACTGTTCCTTCTATCTCGCCAAAAAGTCCAAGATAGTTTGCCGCATCTATCTCCAGTGTATCTGCACTGCTGTCTTTTACAACAGAGTCCTCTCCCAGTGACAGATTGCTGATTTTTGTATTTTTTCCTTTTCCTGTCAGTGTATCTTTTCCGGACAGTTTCGCGATGGTGGGAAAATCTGCGGTTTTGCCTTCTTCATTTCCATACCAGACCGGTCTCCGGATATCCTGTCCATCTCCTTCTTCCTGAAGAGCAAAGGTATAGAGCCCGGTTCCTACTGCGGACCAGTCCATATTGCGATTCGTCAGTGTAATCTCTTTTTTCGTATTTTTCTCTTCATAACGGATGTTGGACAGATGACGAAAATACCCTACTTTGATTTTATTCTCTGTCGAATCATCTCCGTACAAAGTATTGGAACTATTGGAAGTTACTTTTTCACTGGAACGATACTCATTTGTGGACTGACTTCCCCGCTGATAATAGGGGACTGCCTGGATGCATGCATAGATGGTCTGCTGTTCTTTCAGACTTTCTGCTACTTTTGCCAGACGCAGAACACTTGTACTTGTTGTTGCATCCAGTTCTCCGTCTTTATTCTGTGAAGAAGAAAGCACTCCCAGTATCTCCGCAGACATCATTGCATCCAGCGTCAGCACATATTTCCCGTCCTGTAAAGTAATCGGAAAATACCAGGTACCCGCACTTTTTCCCTCCGCATCTTTCAATTCCACCGGAACCATATTCCTGGCTTTTGAACTGTCAGTATCCCATCCTGCACTTCGAAGCTGTGCCGGTGCTACCGCCATGGAAAACAGCAGACTGTCTTCCTTATCTTTTCCGTTTTTCTGATAAAACTGAATATCATATTCCACATCCAGACGGTTTCCCACATTACTTGACCAGTTCAAAGAAAGGACTTCCCCGTTCAGCAGAGAAATCGTATTTATCTTCAGCCTCGTCGGTTTCAATGCCACAACATTGACCGTATCTTCCACGGAATAATATCCGAGTACCCTGTCTTTGCGGCTCTTGTATTCACGGTCTGTCATAGTCAGATAACCATTGCCATCCTGGCTTGCATAGTTCAGCCCCTTGCATCGGGTTCCATAAAATGCAGAGTAAACCTCTCCCGACTCAATATCAATCTCGATGGCAATCGAGGCATCCAGCATGCTTTTGTCATAGGTATATCCGTCGAGAAGACCCAGAACTGCATTATTTGCCGCCGATGCCTCGTCATGTTCTTTATCCAGCGTGATTCCATAGATTTTTCCCTTCCGTTTACTATCTGTAAACGGCGCTTCTTTTCCCTGGCTGATCACTTCTTTTTTAAAGTCTTCCCACTGTCCGGAACTGCGATAATACGTCAGCTTCGACTCTGCAGCCAAATACACCGTCTTCGCATTCTCTTCATTTTTTCGGAATTCTGCCATTTTCATATAGTGCAAAACCGATGGAATTGCGATACCAAGGATGACCGTCATGATCACCAGTACCACCACAAGTTCTACAAGAGTAAATCCTTTTTTCTTTTGTCTGCTCATTTTCTGTCACCTTTTACTGTTTCTTTGTAACTGTTCGGCACCTCGCAGTATATTATCTACGGAATATTTATTACATGCAGATTTTTTTATATAAAGATGATACTTTGCACTCTGCATATGTGATAAAAGCACTCCCATACAGCTATATTTCTGTGCCATATAAAAGTGCTTTTCAATTTTATACTATTATAATAATAAAATATTTTTGTAAGTCAATTGATTTTATTAATATTTGTACATATTTTTCCGATTTTTGCTATTCTTCCTTTTATTTCTGAAAGTTATCTTCCATCGGTACAACATTTTTTATTGAAAATCAAACAGGGAAATCTGATTCGATTCCGGTATATCTCCAAAGATATGCAGATCATCCATAAAATCAATCACACTCTTACTGACCTTCGTCCGCTGTCTGAAATCATCTTTCGACAGAAACTGGCCGTCTCTCGCCGCAAGCACCACCGCATCAGCCGCTTTATCTCCCAGTCCCTCGATACTGTCCAGAGCCGGCATCAGCTTACCGTCGACAACCTGGAAGCGGTGCGCCTGTGCCTTATAAAGATCCACCTCCGTAAACGAGAATCCTCTCGCATACATCTCCTGTACGATCTTCATATCCTTTACGGTATCCTGTTCTTTTTTCGTCAGCGTATCACTTCGTTTCTTATAATCTGCCATATAATACTCCAGCCGTTCCCGTCCCATACACATCAGTTCATAGGAAAATGCAGAAGCACGGATACTGAAGTAAGCCGCATAATAAGCCAGGGGATAGAAAATCTTATAATACGCGATACGGTACGCCATCATAACGTACGCCGCCGCATGCGCCTTCGGGAACATGTATTTGATCTTCTTACAGGACCAGATATACCAGTCCGGCACATCGTGGGCTTTCATCTCCTCTTCCCACTCCGGCTTCAGTCCCTTACCTTTACGGACGCTCTCCATGATGGTAAACGAAAGCTCACTCTCCAGTCCCTTATTGATCAGGTAGATCATGATATCATCACGGGTACAGATAGCCGTGGAAATGGTCGCTTTTCCTTCCTCTATTAATGTCTGTGCATTCCCCAGCCATACGTCCGTACCATGGGACAGACCGGAGATACGGATCAGATCCGAAAAAGATTCCGGTTTGGTATCCAGAAGCATCTGGATAACGAAATCCGTACCAAACTCCGGAATTCCAAGGCAGCCAAGTGGACAGCCACCAATATCCTCCGGTGTGATTCCCAGTGCCTCCGTACTCTTGAACAGAGACATGACACTCTGATCATCCAGTGGCACCTGCTGGGCATCAAAATGGGTGATATCTTCCAGCATACGGATCATGGTCGGATCATCGTGTCCCAGAATATCCAGCTTCAGCAGGTTCGCATCGATAGAATGGTAATCAAAATGGGTGGTGATAATATCGGTATTCACATCATTGGCCGGATGCTGTACCGGGGTGAAGGAGTTGATATCTTCGCCAAACGGAAGAACGATGATACCGCCCGGATGCTGTCCGGTGGTACGACGGATACCAGTGCATCCCTGCACGATCCGGTCGATCTCGCAGTTTCTCTTGTGCACACCACGCTCTTCGTAATAATTTTTCACATAACCGAACGCTGTCTTATCCGCCAGCGTACCGATCGTTCCGGCACGGAAGGTCTGTCCCGCACCAAAGATTACTTCTGTATATTTATGTGCCTTACTCTGATACTCACCGGAGAAGTTCAGGTCGATATCCGGCTCTTTGTTTCCCTTGAATCCCAGGAAAGTCTCAAACGGAATATCAAACCCCATTTTCTTCAATGGTTTTCCACACCGGGGACATATCTTATCCGGCATGTCACAACCGGCACGGCCGGAATATGCTTTCACTTCGTCGGAATCAAAATCCACATAATAGCACTCTCCGCACAGATAGTGAGGACTTAACGGATTGACTTCCGTGATTCCCGCCATCGTGGCAACAAAAGATGATCCTACGGATCCACGGGAACCTACCAGATACCCGTCCTCGTTGGACTTCCAAACCAGTTTCTGTGCAATGATGTACATTACGGCATATCCATTGGAGATAATGGAGTTCAGTTCCCGCTCCAGCCGTGCCGATACGATCTCCGGAAGATCCGGTCCATAGATCGCATGAGCCTCATTATAGCAGATATCACGAAGCATCTGATCCGAGTTTTCAATAACCGGAGGAAATTTACCGTCACGGATCGGGCAGACCCGGTCACACATATCCGCGATTTTATTCGGGTTTGTGATGACAACCTCTTCCGCTTTCTCCGCACCCAGATATTCAAATTCCTTCAACATCTCTTCTGTGGTCCGCAGATACAGCGGTGCCTGATCATCCGCATCGCTGAATCCCTTTCCGGTCATGATGATTCTCCGGTAGACTTCATCCTCGGGATCAATAAAATGTACATCACAGGTGGCAACCACAGGTTTTTTAAACTGTTCTCCCAGTTTCACGATCCGTCGATTCAGATCCCGAAGATCTTCCTCGGAGGTTACATTATCCCTGTTTTCATCCCGCACCATAAACATGTTGTTACCGATCGGCTGGATCTCCAGATAATCATAGAATTCCACCAGACGGGCGATCTCTGATTCCGGTTCATCCCTTAAAATCGCCTGGAAAAGTTCTCCCGCCTCACAGGCAGATCCGATCATCAGTCCTTCGTTATACTGCAGATACACACTCTTTGGGATCCTGGGCCGCCGATTGTAAAACTCCAAGTGTGATTTTGACACCAGACGGTACAGATTGACCCGGCCAATCTCGCTGGTGGCCAGAATAATCGCATGATAGGTCGGCAGTTTTTTGATGGTATGCTCGGAGAGTTTTCCGGCCTCATTTAATACATTCAGATCAAAGATGTCTCGTTCCTTACACATTTTAATGAATTTTACAAAAATTTCCGCCGTACAGGCCGCATCGTCCACTGCCCGGTGATGATTCAACAAGGAAATATTCAGTGCTTTCGCCACTGTATCCAGCTTGAACCGGTTCAGGCCCGGCAGAAGCATCCGGGCAAGACCTACCGTATCCACATAAGTAAAATCCTGTTCGATTCCAAGGCGTTTGCAGTTTTCGATGATAAAACTCATGTCAAATCCGGCATTGTGCGCCACCATGACCGCACCCTTGGAAAATTCCAGGAATTTTGGCAGAACTTCTTCTATGGTCTCTGCATCCACAACCATGCTGTCATTGATGCCGGTCAGCTGTTCGATTTTAAATGGAATCGGCACCTGCGGATTGACAAAAACGGAAAAGCGATCCACGATGGAACCCTCTTTCACTCGAACCGCACCAATCTCGATGATCCGGTTAGCCACCGGACTGAAACCGGTGGTCTCGATATCAAACACCACATAGGGATCATCCAGACTCTGTCCCCTGCTTCCGGTAACCATGCCTTTCACATCATCCACCAGATAGGCTTCCACACCATAAATTACCTTAAACGGCGGATACACCTGTTTCATCTCATCCTTTGTCGCTTCCGGGTGATCTTTCTGGTACTGTTTTCGGTAATCGCTGACAATATCGTCATAGGCATGATTGGCTTCCGGGAAGGACTGTACTACTCCATGGTCTGTGATCGCGATGGCCGGGTGTCCCCATTTGTAGGCGCGTTTTACCAGAACGCTTGCATCCGTAACCCCATCCATATCACTCATTTTCGTATGGCAGTGCAGCTCTACTCGCTTTTCCGGACTGTTATCCATCCGGCTGGTGGTAAAATCACTGATTTTCCTGATACCTGCAAGGGAACCGATGGTGATCTCATGATCGAACTTATCGATCGTGGTCACACCTTTTAGCTTCAGGAAAGCACCCTTTTTGATAGCTCCACTGATTTCCGGCACCTGTTCGTTGTGCAGAAACATTTTTACGGTGATCGTATCCGTAAAGTCCGTGATGTTGAACATATAGATAGTCTTCTCGTTTCGGATTTCTCTGGCTTCCACGGAAGTTACCTGTCCGCGGATCGTAATCTCTCCCATCTCTCCGGCAATGGAATCAATGGTGATGGCATCGTCATCAAAATCCCTTCCATAGATCACATCCGGGTTGTCGGACCGTTTCAAAGGACGTGGTCCATCGCCGTAACGACCTTTCTGAAAATTCCCACGGCCACCATTTTTTCCACCGTTTCGATCCCGGAAACCGCCTTTGTTCCCCTCTTTTCCTTTTTCCTGTGCAGCTGCCGGCTGTTTTCCACCGTCCGTGTCCTGATTCTGTAGATTTTTCCCCTGTGGTCTCTGTTCTTTTCCGTCTGCCCCGATCATCCGGTCTTCATCAAATGGTGCTTCCATGCCCTGACCGGACAGGTCTTCCCCTGTTTCCCGGCCACTGTTTTTATTCCCGACTTTAGAATGCAGCAGAATCTGTCTGGCTTCCTCCAGAATTCTCAGCTCACTGTTCTTTCTTCCTTTACTTTCCACTGGTTTCCGATAAGCCGGATGTACTTTCAGGTTGAAACCACACCGCTCGCAGAAGATTTTTTCCAGCACCCGCACCAGTTCATGTTCCCGGTCTCTCGCGACCACCGAATCAGTCATCACCAGCTCCATCGTCTCCGGATCACTGAACGTAATCTCTGCTGTATAGAACATATTGTACTCCAGTGCGCTGTACTGCTTTAATTCCAGCAGAATACTCTGACGATATACATCCAGAAAATTTTCCGGTGTATATTGACTGGAAAGCTGGAATTTTTCGATGATTTTCACCCGCAGAGGTGCATTGGCAAAAAACTGTTCTTTAATTGTCTCTTCCAGATGATAAATATGCTTTTTATGAATCCACTGTCTACTCAGAACATAAACCCGCAGACAGTCCTTCTGCGGGTTTATGGATACTTTCATTACTTTTACTTCCCCAAGAAGGCTTTCCAGTTCCGGATCCACCTTCAACTGGGGAAATACATCTAAAAAATCTTTTTCTGTCATCATGTCTTATTCACCACTTACGCATTCCAGTGAAGTAACTCATCCCGGAGTGTCTCTAAGAGCTGATCCTCCGGTACTTTTTTGATAATCTCTCCTTTTTTGATCAGCAGTCCCACACCTTTACCTCCGGCAATTCCGATGTCTGCTTCTTTTGCTTCTCCCGGTCCGTTTACCACACAACCCATAACAGCCACTTTGATATCCAGTGGAATATCCTGTACCATATCTTCTACTTTATTGGCAAGACCTATCAGATCTATCTGCGTTCTTCCGCAGGTCGGACAGGATACGACTTCGATGCCGCCGTTTCGAAGTCCCAGTGTTTTCAGGATCCGTTTGGCTGATTTGACTTCTTCTGACGGATCTCCGGTCAGGG
The DNA here is from genome assembly GCA_019421285.1 of Clostridiales bacterium. Taxonomy (GTDB): domain Bacteria; phylum Bacillota; class Clostridia; order Lachnospirales; family Lachnospiraceae; genus Oliverpabstia; species Oliverpabstia tarda. Next base: position 64,349 of record JAHZFO010000002.1, on the reverse strand, counting down.
ATACACGGATCGTATCGCCGATGCCCTGGTAGAGAATGATACCAAGTCCTACTGCAGACTTGATATTCCCAGAAAACAGAGTTCCCGCCTCAGTGATTCCCACATGGAGCGGATAATCCGTTTTTTGAGCAATTAATTCATGGGCTTTTGCACACATCAGAACATCCGAGGATTTGATACTGATCACCAGTTGATCATATCCCATATCCTCGATGATCTTTACTTTATCCAGAGCACTCTCCACCAGACCTTCTGCCGTCACTCCGTGGTACTTTTCCACCAGTTCTTTTTCCAGCGAACCGCTGTTTACACCGACACGGATCGGAATCTGGCGTTCTTTCGCCACATCAACCACAGCCTGGATGCGTTCCCGGCTTCCGATATTTCCCGGATTGATACGTATCTTGTCCGCACCGTTTTCCATCGCTGCGATTGCCAGTTTATAATCAAAATGAATGTCTGCTACCAGAGGAATATGAATTTGCTTTTTGATCTCTCCCAGTGCTCTTGCAGCCTCCATCGTCGGCACAGCACAGCGGATGATCTGACATCCTGCTTTTTCCAGTGTCAGAATCTGCGCGACCGTCGCCGCTACATCTTCTGTTTTGGTATTTGTCATCGACTGAATCAGTACCGGATGTCCGCCACCGATCACCTGATTTCCGATTTTAATTGTTTTTGTATGTTCCCGATACATCGCTGCACCTTCCTTTTTCTTTTCTCTTCTGCATAAATCATCCTTTTTATGCATCTGATATGATTCTGTCTTTGTCACTGTTTACTTTCTTCGGTTTTCCTTTATTTTATAACTATCGAATCTCGAGCAGCTTATTCTTCAGTTCATCTTCCATCTTCCGAAGTTCCACTTCTGCTGCCTGTCGTTTCATTCTGCCGTCTGCCTGGATCTGCATCACTTCGTCCAGGGTAGAGATCAGAGATGCATTGGTATTCTGCAGGGTTTCCAGATCCACGATACCACGCTCAGACTCTTTCGCTGCTTCCACAGATGCCACTTTCAGCACTTCCGCATTCTTTCTGAGCAAATCGTTGGTCATATCCGTAACCTGACGCTGTGCCTGTGCTGCCTGAGAGGCATGTTCCACGCCAAGAGCCAGTACCATCTGACTCTTCCACAGCGGAATCGTATTCACTACCGTAGTCTGGATCTTTTCCACCATCATGGTATCACTGTTCTGTACCAGACGGATCTGGGGTGCTGTCTGGATCGAGATCATACGTGTCAGTTCCAGATCATGGATCTTCTTTTCAAACCGGTCACACAGCCCTGTCAGATCTTTGACTGCCTGTGCATCTTCCGGCTGTCCGCTTGCCTGTGCTTTTGCCATCAGCTGTGTCAGTTCGGTCGTTTTTACCTCTTCCAGTTTCTTCTTTCCTGCAAGAATATACATGGAAAGTTCTTTAAAATACAGCAGGTTCTGCTCATACATCCGATCCAGCATCGCCACATCCTTCATCAGCTGTGTCTGATGATCTTCCAGGGCTGTACAGATTTTTTCCACATTTGTCTCTACTTTGTCATACTTTGTCTTCATGCTGGTGATTTTATCCACCGGCTTCTTCAGGAAAGAGAAAAATCCTTTTTCTTCTTCCTGCGCATCAAAGCTCTTCAGTTCAGTCACCACATTCGTCAACATGTCTCCCACAGAGCCAAGATCTTTGGTTTTTACATTTTCCAGTGCTTTCTCAGAAAAATCGGCCATTTTTTTCTGGGTTCCCGCACCGTACTGCAGAATGCCGTTGGTGTTATGAAGGTCGATCTGTTTTGCGAAACTCTCCACCATCTGACGTTCTTTATCATTTAACATGCTGTCATCCAGTTTTGCTTTTTCTTCCTGTACCGGAACCACCGGTGCCTTTTCTTCCGGAGCCGGATCAAAGGTCAGAGTTGGCATCTCCATCTCATCCAATGTACTCATATCGTTTTCCTCCTCATATTTGGTCTTTATATCCCGTTTTCTGCTCAAATGCCCCCTGAGTCAGTCCCTCCTGCGCAAGCATGGAATGCAGCACGGAAATATCCGAAGAAATATCCATGGCACGTTCCTCAAAGAAACTGTTTAACAGTTTTTCGAATGCCTGATTGATCGTATCCAGGGTATCTTCAATCTCTTTTTTCGTCTTTTCATTTTGTTCTGTCCTGAAGCTGTCCAGTTCAATCTCGCGATAAGCATCCACCAGTTTTCTTGTGGTTGGCAGATAATAATTCATAAATCTGCGCAGATCTGAAGCCAGTTCCGGCTGTTTTTCCACTTCCTGAAAGATTCGGGTGATGATGGCTTCGAGACGGCTCAGTTTTCTGGTGATTTCTTCTCCTGGAAGATCGTCATTACACTTATGAATATAAGTAATGTATTCCTGTCCTTCTTCCAGGATCTTTCTGCACTCTTCCGGCATCCGGGAACGTTGTTCTTTCTGTTGCTGTTGTTGCAGCTGTACGGTTTTCGCCTGTTTTTCCGTCTCCAGATACTGCTGATACATTGCATCCGTAACAATCAGACAGGTTTCTTTCTGATCCAGATGCCCCTGCAGAAACATTCTTTTCTCAATCATCAGTTTCAGATCCTTACGAACCTTAGTTTCTGTCTTTCCGGTCTTATCGGCCAGTTCTTTGATATTGCAGTATGCCCGGTCTCCGATCTGCTGTACGTACTGGCGGAATCTCCTCACTCTGCCACGGATCACAGTTCCGGTGATTCCCATTCCGAGACTTGCCGCTGTAATGCCTCCCACGGTGGCGGTTGCAATGATTGACGGTACACCGGGATAAATGGCTGTCACGATTCCTGTCACAATAGTACTGAGTGCAAATACACCGGTCAGAGAGTATCCTGTGATGGCAAGAATCGTTCCTGTGATTTTTCCCGGCGGATTCGGTGCATAGATGGCCGGCAGCTGTTTCCCCTGCTGTGTCCGCTTCCAGGCACCCGCCTGATATGCCGGCGTATGATCTTTGCCGTAATTCGTACGGTATGTCACTTCTGTTTTTTTCCAGCCTGCATTTGCTGACTCTCTCCACTCCCGCTGTGCACTGTTCATGCCCTCTTTCAGACCTTCCTGCAGTCCGTTTCCTGCCTGTCGCATCCCCTCCATAATACCATTTTGCAGTTTTCCACCCATATTGTACACTTCCTGTACGGAAGCACTGACTGTCTTTCGCACCTGCTCATTTAATTGCTGATAGTCCCCGCTGTTGATGGCATCCTGGACAACTTTCATAAAATCGCTTCCATTATTATTTTTCTGATCCTGCCAGTCGTTTTTTTCCATGTTGACCCAATGTCCTCCCGGTCTTTCCTGTTGCTTCCTTTTTTCGCAACTTTTCAGTACCCTCACAGTTACCTTTTTTCTTATTACTTTCTCTCGTATTTTACAAATGTATATTCCAGATCAAAATACGTCTGTTCATCGCTGGATGCAGTGATTTCCCACTCCGGATCCTCGTCCAGATTCGGAAAATGAGTGTCCGCCTCAAAAGCGAAATCAATCTTGGTCACATGCGCCACATCACAGTATGGAAGCAGTTCTTCATAAACTTTTCCTCCACCGATGACGTAGATCTCATCATCATCATATTTCTTCAGTTCTTCCAGAACTTCATCGATGCTGTGTACGATCACTGCATCTTTCACCTGATAATTTTTATCGCTGGTCAGTACCACGTTGGTTCTGTTTTTTAACGGCAGACCGTTAGGAAAGCTTTCAAGAGTCTTTCTTCCCATAACTACTACTTTTCTCATGGTTTCCTGACGGAAAAATTTCATATCGGAAGGGATGCTCACCAGAAGTTTGTTGTCTTTTCCGATGCCCCAGTTTTTATCTGCTGCTACAATAAGATTCATTATTATTCTCCTGTCTGATACGTTTTTATTTTTCTGTTTTCCCGACTCATTGTCTGCTTGTAACTGCTCACTACCTTCACCGTTGCGAGCCAAAATGCATTTAAAATCATCTTCTTACACAGCAATCGGAATATTTTTAATCTGTGGCCCTGTTACATAATCTTCCACATGAAGATCATCCACTGTAAATGCATAGAAATCCTTGACTTCCGGATTCAGCCATACCTTTGGTGCCGGATGAGTTTCTCTGCTGATCAGCTCTTTTACCAGTGGGATATGGCGGTCGTATATATGAGCATCCGCAATCACATGGAGTAGTTCGCCCGCTTTCATATCGCATACCTGTGCGATCATCATCAGAAGCAGCGCATACTGGCAGACATTCCAGTTATTCGCTGCTAGCACATCATTAGAACGCTGGTTCAACACACCGTTCAGTGTCAGTCTGTCACTGTCTTTTTCTTTTGTCACGTTAAATGTCATCGAATACGCACAGGGATACAGATTCATCTCGTGCAGATCCTGATGCACGTAGATGTTCGTCATGATTCTTCTGCTGTACGGATTGTTTTTCAGATCATACAGTACACGGTCGACCTGATCCATCATGCCCTCTTTATACTGGTGCTTTACTCCCAGCTGATACCCGTAGGCCTTTCCTATGGATCCGTCTTCATCTGCCCAGCTATCCCAGATATGGCTGTTCAGATCGTGAATATTATTCGATTTTTTCTGCCAGATCCACAGGATCTCATCAAAAGCACTTTTCAGTGCTGTTCTCCGAAGTGTCAGTGCCGGAAATTCTTTTGAAAGATCATAGCGGTTGACCACACCGAACCTCTTGATCGTGTAAGCGCTCTCCCCGGTATCTTCCCACACCGGACGCACTTTTTCTCCCTCCGTACTTAATCCGTTATCTATAATATCCTGACACATGCGGATAAATAAATCATCTGCGTAACTCATTGCTTTCCTCCTTTTTCGAACCGGCTCTTCGCCAGATCAAAATCACTGATTTAATTATAATATAGCGATACACCTAATTCAATCTTATTCTGATACTTCCGCCCATCTGTTTTACTGTTCACTCCGTTCCCAGTAACACGGTTCTTCTTTTCCGATCAGCGTTTCTGCCTTCTTCTTTTCTGCTTTCTTTTGCGTTTCCGCTCTCTTTCCAGTTCTTTCGTGCTCTTTACGGCTGCCCAGCCGACAATCTGTGTTCCTGTGATGCCGATCATGGCTCCAAACGTATCGATGCAGACATCCCGCACCGACGGCCCACGTCCGGCCACAAACGACTGATGGTATTCATCCGTTGCCGCAAATCCGGCACAGATCAATCCCGCCAGCAGATACAGCCAGATGCCCCGCACACCGTACGCATACAACGGCACACAAAGCGTGATCGCCAATACACAGTATTCGGTCATATGGCCGAGTTTTCTTACATAATGATGGTATTTGTTCGCATACATCTGAATCTCGCTGTCCGTCAGTTTCATATCCAGCACTTCTGATCCGACTTCCACCAGTTTTACACTCACTTTGAAACTCAGATCACCCGACTCCGTACCGTTCTGCGCCGAAAAAGAAAATATCATATACATAACCAGAAGAGCCGGGAGAAAGGATAAGGGTTTCAGAAGGGTGATGATGACTTTATGAAACATGGGTTTGCCCCCTTTTTGATTTTTGGATTCGTTGGTTTTGGGTGAAATAGATTTGGTCTATACTATAGCATTTTTAGGCGGTTATGTCAAAGTTTGTTAGGGGAGTGTATTCAGGAGGGACGCAGAGGGAGAGTAGCACAGGGGCGGGGACGTGGGCAGGGCAACTTTAAGCTAGCCGCTAACTTCGGCTATGGTTCACGAGGGTCAGCTGACCCTCGCGAAAGCCTGCGTAAGCGTCGGATCTCAAAGCTTCCCCTAACCGCCCACAAAGTGTCCCCGCCCCTATGCTACTCTCCCTCTGCTGACTTTTCCTGTAACTAATCTGGCTTATATTATATACTTTAATCTCTAGAGCGTGTCTGAAAAAGGCTTTTCGTGAGCTGCGAGTTCCAGTTTGTGGGAGAGTTTATCCGAATGAGGGCGGCGTAGCGGGCTACGGCAACCGAATGAGGGTAAAATATACCGCAAAGTGGGGCTTGCAGATTGCGGAAATGATTTTTCAGACACGCTCTAGACTACACACACAATTTTATCGACCTAAACACCCTATTTTCCCATCTACTAATAATTTTCTGATAGATAGATAACCAATTCACTTGTTCGTATTTTGGGCTATCAGCCACAACCTCCCGCCTGCGACCTTCACACCCTCCCCTTTGCATACAAACAGCGCCAGATCCCGGATGGAACGTTCAGGCAACACTTTATGGGCGGTTAGGGGAAGCTTTGAAATCCGACGCTTACGTAGACTTTCGCGCGGGTCAGCTGACCCGCGTGAATTTAGTCGAAGTTAGCGGCTAGTTCAAAGTTCCCCTGTCCATGTTGCCTGAATGTTCCATCCGGGATCTGGCGCGTCCTTTTTTGCAATCTCACTTACACATTACAAAACTGGCTCTGATACAGCTGTGCATAGAACCCTTTCTTCTCCAGCAGTTCCTCATGCTTGCCGGTCTCCAGAATATGTCCGTCCTTCATAACCAGAATCACATCCGATTCCTTAATGGTAGACAGCCGGTGTGCCACCACAAAACTCGTCCGTCCCTCCATCAGTTTCTGGAATGCTTTCTGGATACGGATCTCTGTCATCGTATCGATGGAAGATGTCGCCTCGTCCAGAATCAGTACCGGCGGTTTTAGTAACATCAGTCTGGCGATACAAAGCAGCTGTTTCTGTCCCTGGGACAGGCTTCCGCCGTCCTCACCCATCACCGTGTCATATCCTTTCGGAAGACGTTTGATAAAACTGTGGGCATGAGCCTGTTTTGCTGCTTCGATCACTTCCTCCCTTGTGGCATCCGGTTTTCCGTAAGAGATATTATCCCGGATCGTACCCGTTTTCAGCCAGGTTTCCTGAAGCACCATTCCGTAACTGGAACGGAGACTTTCCCAGGTCAGATCCTGAATCGGTACTCCATCCAGTGTGATCTTTCCTTTATTTACATCATAAAAACGCATCAGCAGATTGATTACTGTCGTCTTACCACATCCGGTCGGACCTACAATTGCCACCCGCTGTCCCGGTTTTACTTCCAGATTCATATGTTCGATCAGTGGCACCTCACTGGTGTACGAAAAGCTTACATCCTCAAATCTCACGCGGCCCTCCACCTGATTCAGCGTCTTAGCATCTGCCGCATTCTCCGGTACCGGTTCTTCGTCCAGAAAATGAAAGATTCTTCCCGCACATGCCAGCGCGTTCTGAAGTTCTGTCACCACGCCGGAGATCTCGTTAAACGGCTTGGTATACTGATTGGCATAATTCAGAAAACTACTCAGCTGACCAACGGTAATTCTTCCCTGGATCGCGGAAAATGCACCGAAAATACCAACGCCCGTATACACCAGTCCGTTGACAAAGCGGGTGGAAGGATTAGTAATGGAAGAGAAGAAGGTCGCTTTCAGGCTGCAGGACTGCAGTCTCTGGTTAATATCATCAAACTGTTCCTCCGCCTCTTTTTCATAGGCAAATGCTTTAACCACTTTCTGGTTTCCCACCATTTCTTCTACCAGAGAAGTCATCTCTGCTCTCGTCTCAGACTGCAGACGGAACATGGTAAATGTACGTTTTGCGATAAAATTTGCCACGAAAAAAGATAACGGCGTGATCAATACCACGATCAGCGTGATTCTTCCATCGATGGATATCATAAATCCCAGTGTTCCGAGAATCGTCATCACACCGGAAAACAGCTGGGTAAATCCCATTAAAAGACCGTCGGAAAACTGATCCACATCTGTGGAAATTCTGCTGATCGCATCACCCGGCTGGTGCGCGTCCATATAACGGAGCGGAAGAATTTCCATATGGGCAAATACCCGTCTGCGGATATCATCTACGATCTTGTATGTCATTTTATTGGTCAGAAGACTCATCACCCACTGAGATATCGCAGAGATTGCAGTCACCACTGCCAGCTGGAGCAGCACCAGTTTCAGATCCGGGAAGCTTACCGGCCCCTTCTCTATCATACAGTCCACACCTTTACCAATCAGGATGGGCGAATATAGGGTAGCTGCTACTGTGACTGCCGCCAGTACCAGAATACTGACCACCAGATACGTGTACGGGCGAATCAGCTGTAGGACACGGTTTATGGTCTTTTTGTTTTTCATAACTGTGCCACCTCCTGACTGGAAAACTGTGACATACAGATCTCCTTATATACGTTACAATTCTTCAATAATTCCTCATGAGTTCCTTTCCCCACAAGTTTTCCGTCATCCAGCACCAGAATCTGATCTGCATTTTTGACGGTTGCCGCACGCTGGGATACCAGGAATACCGTTGCATTTCCGGTACTTTCTTTAATGGATCTTCGCAGAGCCGCATCCGTTGCAAAGTCCAATGCGGAAGCACTGTCGTCAAGAATCAGAATCTCCGGTTCCCCGACCAGTGCCCGTGCAATGGTCAGCCGCTGTCTTTGTCCTCCGGAAAAGTTTCTTCCACCGGTTTCTACTTTTTCATCCAGCCCTTTCTGTTTCTTCTTCACCACTTCTTCCGCCTGCGCGATCTGCAGGGCTTTCCACAGTTCGCTCTCTTTCGCATCTTTTTTACGCCACTGAAGATTACTTCGGATGGTTCCCAGGAACAGAACTGCTTTCTGTGGAACCACACCAATCTTCTCACGCAGATGCCGGAAAGTATAAGCTTTCACATCCTGACCGTCTACAGTAACCGAACCTTTTGTAGCGTCGTAGAACCGTGGAATCAGGTTAACCAGTGTGGACTTTCCGGATCCGGTACCGCCGATGATTCCAACCGTTTCTCCCGGCATTGCCGAAAAACTGATATCTGTCAGAGAAGCTTCCTGCGCCCCACCATAAGTAAAAGTCACATGGTCAAACACGACTCTCGGTTTCCCGCTTTCCTGCGTATTTTTTTCTTCAGCGCCCTCTTTCATGGAACTGTTTACCCGGAAAACTTCATTAATACGTATCGCACAAGCCAGTGCTCTTGTTACAGCAACAATCAGGTTCGCCAGTGCAACCAGCGCCAGCAGAATCTGATTCATATAATTGACCAGCGCCACAATCTGTCCCTGGGATACGCTGCCGATCTGTACCTGCCAGCCGCCAAACCACAGGATACACAGGATCGCGATATTGACCATCACATAGGTGATCGGGTTCATCAGTGCAGAAATCTTACCGGCATACAGCTGTGTATTTTTCAGGCTGCCGCTGATTTCATCAAACTGTTCCGTCTCATCTTTTTCTCTGGAAAATGCACGTACCACTCTGGCACCTACATAATTTTCTCTCGTATGAAGCACGATCTGATCCAAAATACTCTGTACTTTTTTATAGATCGGTACAGTGATACGCATAATCAGATAAATTGCCAGTCCGATTAACGGTACTGCAATCAGGAAAATGATCGTCAGTTTTGCGCTGATAGTAAAAGCCATCACAACTGCTCCGATGACGATGAACGGAGAACGCAGGAACAGACGGAGCATCATATTGACACCGGTCTGCGCCTGGTTGATATCACTGGTCATACGGGTGATCAGTGTCGGCGTTCCGATCTGATCCAGTTCGTTATAGCTCAGGCTGTTGATGTGTCCAAACAGTGCCTTTCTCAGCGCCGTTCCAAATCCCATCGCCGCCTTTGCAGCAAAATACTGCGCCGTCAGGGAACATACCAGTCCCAGCAAGCCCAGTGCGATCATCAGTGCGCACATTCTCCAGATATACGGCTTGTCGCCATTCTGGATACCGACATCGATGATGTTTGCCATAACGATCGGAACCAGCAATTCAAAACTGGCTTCCAGCATTTTAAACAGTGGTGCAATAATCGACTCTTTTTTATACGCTTTCAGATACTGAAGCATCTGTTTCATCTTCGTTTTCCTCCTGCTCTTCTTCGATTTTCGGAGGAACAAGCATTCTCTGGAAAGTATCTGTCAGCCAGCGCAGTCGTCCGATGATATCCTCACGGAACTCGCCCGGAAGCATCCTCCATTTCCAGTTTTCCCCCAGTGTGGATGGATGATTCATTCTTCCTTCGCTGCCACAGCACAACAGATCCCACATCGGAATCACTGCCAGATCGGCAACGCTGGCTTCTGCCGCCCGGATAAAATCCCACGGGATGTCTTCCCACGGGCGGTCATAATTATTCAGATATGCTTTGGAGTACTCTCTCGCCCAGTCGTTCATGCCATAATACCATGCCTTTGTCGTATCGTTGTCGTGAGTTCCTGTATATACGACGCAGTTTTTCTTATAGCGATGCGGCAGATAAAAGTTTGTATTACCGGAATCAAAAGCAAATTGCAGGACTTTCATCCCCGGATATCCTGTCTCGTCCATCAGATCAAAAACTTTCTCATCCAAAGTTCCAAGATCTTCCGCGATCACATCCATATCTCCCAGTGCTTTTTCCATCGCCCGGAACAGATCGATGCCAGGACCTTCCTTCCATTCTCCTTCCAATGCATTTTCTGCGTCCGCCGGAATCGCATAATACTCTGCAAATCCACGAAAATGATCGATGCGCACGGTATCGTATAATACAAGACTTCTCTTCATACGCTGAATCCACCATTTGTATCCGGTTTTTTTCTGTGTTTCCCAGTCATACAACGGATTGCCCCACATCTGGCCGTCCGCTGAAAATGCATCCGGGGGACAGCCTGCAATAGCACTTGGCACACCATTCTCGTCCATCTGGAACATCATCGGATTCGCCCATGCATCCGCACTGTCAATAGCCACATAGATTGGAAGATCTCCGATAATGGTGATTCCCTTCTTATTAGCATATGTTTTCAGTTTGTTCCACTGACAGTCAAACTCATATTCCAGAAACTGGTAGTATTCCATCTCTTTTTCCAGCTCTTTTTTCTTATTCTGCACTTCTTTGGAATCACTTTTTCGCAGTTCTTCCGGCCAGGTTGTCCACAGTGCACCGTTCTGGCTGTCCTTGATGGCACGGAACAGACAGTACGGTTCCAGCCATTCCTGCTCTTTTTTACAGAAAGCATAAAATTTATCATCTGTATCAAAACGCCCGTACGCTTTTCTCAAAATCTCATTTTTTGAAAAGTAGATTCTTTCATAATCTACAAATCTCGGATCCCATCCCCACTGCAGCTGTTCACATTCTTCTTTAAAAAGGAGACCTTCTTCCACCAGCATATCCAGATCAATAAAGTACGGATTACCTGCGAATGTGGAAAACGGCTGATACGGAGAATCTCCATATCCGGTAGGTCCTAATGGAAGGACCTGCCATTTTGACTGACCTGCACGCTCCAGGCAATCCACAAATTCATATGCCTCTTTCGAAAAGCAACCGATCCCATATCTGGACGGCAAAGAAGAAACAGGCATCAACACACCACTTGCTCTCATTTGTATACCCTCCCTGTGTATTCTCTTACTAACATTAGCACATCATTTCTTTCTTTTCAAGCAATCCCATAATTTTGCCTGTTTTTCTAACAATTAAAAAAATTTAATTTTTTTCAAAAAAAGTGTTGACATTTGACTAACTCTCCCTTATAATAGGTTTTGTTGTGAGGGACAACCGAACAACACAGACAAAAATGTGCGTTTAGCTCAGCTGGATAGAGCGTTTGGCTACGGACCAAAAGGCCGGGGGTTCGAATCCTCTAACGCACGCTTAACCGTCAGAATTTGATTCTGACGGTTTTTGTTTTATCATTTCAAAAAAGCAGTTTCTCGGATTATTTATAGGATCTCATGTCAAAAAGTCAATAAATCGTTTGATTTTTCTACAATTCTATTGATTTTTTTCACCCCTTTCTTTATACTAGGATGTGTTGGAGATGGGGTTTTCTGTATGAAACTGCGTAACTGTTCAGTACCTTCACAGTTACGAGCCAAAATGCATAAAAAATCGCCTTCGGTGATGGCATTTTGGCTTGTATGCCTCGGGATTTTGACATATTCATGCCAAAACACCTCGTGGGACAGTGGCTACTGAATAGTTACGAAACTACTATAGAATATGCAATTTTACGGAGGATAGAAATATGTATGGATTGACACCCAGGGAAGAACAGATTATGAATACCATATGGAACATGGATCATCCTTGTCTGATTTCGGAAATTTTAAAAGCATCGCCTGCTTTAAAAAGAAATACAGTAGCTCCCGCACTGGTTGTCCTTGAAAATAAAGGTTATCTGAAAGTTGATTCGATTGGGAAATCTTATACAAGAACCGGTAAAGCATATGTTGCTGCTATTTCAAAAGAAGCCTATAAAGAACAGCAGGCATTCTTAAATGCCATTTCTCAAAGCCGTGATACTGAAACAGGAGTTCTTGATTTTCTTACCGCCTATGTAAAATCAAAAAATATGAGTGCTGATTTTCCACAGCGAATCCGGGAAATTCTTGAACATTACTAATACCCCTTTGTTGTTTCACCGCGTATCAGACCACATGATCTGCTTTTCAAAAATAAAATATGAATTTTCTTGTACACCAGGTAATCTCTCGTTACCTGGTGTTTTATGTTTTCCGTAAAATCAAAATTGGTCCACCGCACCAGCTATTGATATGCAACGTAAGAACAAAGAATGTGCCAAGGCACATTCTCGCGTCTGCGGCGGTCGCTTGCAGCATCTACCTTATACACCGAAGTGCGCATCCTCGCGGAGCGTTTTTTGCTTTACAGGAACACAATTTCCTGTAAAACAAAAAACTGTCCGTAAACATTTCAGTCTACGGACAGTTTTCTATTATATAATTATACGTTTGGGTCTGTTGGATCCCAATCCTGACCTGCCGGAATCTTAATGGTTGCCGGTTTGTCAAACAGCATTGCTGCTGTATCAGAAATTGTTACTGTGGTTCCAAGTGCACAATTATCATAGATCCATTTTGCATCTCTTACGCAGAGTCGCACACATCCATGAGATGCCGGCTGACCAAGCATATTATAGTTACCGGCACTCAGATTGTGACTGGTCATGTTAGAACCAGCTACAGAGTGGAATAATACACCACCTACGATTCTTGTACAATACTGACCATAAGATGGTCCCATCAGGGTATGCCAACGATATTTTGCAGGTGTTGTAAACGTACCTGTCGGTGTTGGTGTGCCTGGCAGTCCAACAGAACATGTAAATGTTTTTACCGGAATATCGTATTTTCCTGTTTCACTCTTTGCATATACCATTACCTGACATGCTACACGGTTTACAGTGATATAGTAGGAAGACTGACGTCCGATGACGCTGTCAAGATCCTGTACCATTGCTCCTGCAGCATTGAAATAATATTTGTAACCATTGATACGTTTCCAACCGGTTGCCATTGCTCCGTTCGATTCAAAATAATACCAGCTGCCTTTGATTCTCAGCCATCTGTTTGCAACTCTGTTTCCATTACTGTCTGCATAATACCAAGTATTTCCTACCTGCTGCCAGCCGGCTCCACCAGTACCTGCTGTTGTCCCAGCACTGCTTCCATATCCAGGAACCCATTTTCCATCAGCACCTACCCAATAAGAACCGATCCATGTATTGGTTGCCATTGCTCCGCTTCCTGTCACATAATAGTTGCCGATCCAGCGATTTGCTGCCATTGCTCCGCTTCCATCCATATAATACCAGTTGTTTCCTACTTTTACCCAACCAGTCTGCATTGTTCCGTCAGAATTACTGTAGTACCAGTTTCCACCAACTACATACCAACCGGTCGCCATTGCTCCACTTCCTGTCAGATAATACCAACCACTGGCTGTTTTAACCCAACCGGTCTGCATCGCTCCGCTTCCATTCATATAATACCAGGTATTTCCTACTTTTGCCCAGCCAGTTACCATAACACCATCAGAGTTACTGTAATACCAGGTTCCTCCAACCATATACCAGCCGGTTGCCATCGCTCCGCTTCCTGTCAAATAATACCAAGTGCCTCCACGGTTTAGCCAACCAGTCTGCATCGCTCCGCTTCCATTCATATAATACCAGGTATTTCCTACTTTTGCCCAACCGGTTGCCATAGAACCATCGGCATTCAGATAATACCAGCCGCTCGGACGACTCAGCCAGCCACTGTAAATAGAACCATTGGAATTCATCCAGTACCACTTACCACCGATCACATTCCATCCCGGATTGCCTACCATAGCTCCGCTTCCGTCGCTGTAGTACAGACCGCCGTTTGCATCACGGAAAAATCCGGTCTTCATAACACCGGTACTAGTTTCCATATAGTACCATTTGCCATTGATTACTCTCCAGCCTTTTGCCGGTGCTTCGTTTTCGTACCAGTACCAATTGCCATCAATCTTCTGCCAGCCATTACCAAGCACCTGTGTTGCAGTTCCCTTTGCCGCATCAAACATATACTCTTTTCCATTGACTGCCTGCTTTCCGGACTGTGCAACACCGTCTTTCAGGAAATATACTTTGTCATTGATGTTCTGCATACCGTTCTTTGTTTTGTCGGCAGTACCGTCATCTTTCAGATAAAGCCAGGTTTTATCTGCCACATTCTGCCAGCCGCTTTTAATTGTTCCCACACCTTTTGTGCTGTTGAACCAGATATCGCCGACATTTGCCCAGCCATTCACAGACTCGTCTACCGTACCGTCTGTTTTCAGAGCATACCAGGTTTTCTGGATATTCTGCCAGCCAGCTTTTTCTTTTGTATCCACTGCCCGACCATTTTCATCCAGATATCTCCACACAGTATTGTCTTTTACCCAGCTGCTCTTCTGGATATTTCCCAGGCCTTTTTCCGGTGTATCTCCATCTTTTGATGCATAGTATGTACCTGCCGCAACACTGTCTGCGGGTTTGCCAGATGCAAGATAGACATTAACTTTTCCTGTTGTTTCATCCGCTGCTGCATCCACAAATCCAGTACAGATATAACCTTTTGCATCTACATAATAGCAATATTCGCCCATTATATAAAAACCATTATGTCCGGTCACGACATTTCCATTCTGATCCTGCAACTGCCACTGACCATCCGCTGTTTTTTCAGATATTTTATAACTACTGATTTCTGTTCCTTCTTCATTCTGCTGTGCTTCCTGCGTCTGTGGAATACTCTGTGTGTTATCCGTAGCCGCATAGGTTGGAACAGACATCGATAAAGAAACTAAAACTCCCAGTCCAAATAAAAGACTTGCTCTCCTTTTCATTATCATTCTCCTCTCAAATGGGATCTTTTTCCTTATACCTGTCTTATTCTAGTACAATTACAGGGGCTTTTCAAGCCTAAAAAGCAGATATTCAGCAAATCGTAAGAAACAGATCACCTGCTTTCTTTATTAAGTCACTTATACTTATAAACTATAAGCAACACGCTACGCGAATTTCACAAGTTATCGCGGCAGTCGCTAAGGACTCGTGCAAGCACGGACTTTGGCTCGTTGCTCGCGTAAATCAAAATTGATTCACTGGATCAATTATTGATATGTAATATAACGAAAAACAGATCAGAAGACTTCTTCTGATCTGTTCGATGTATTTATCTTTTTGCATCTGCATCCGTAGGATCCCAGTTCTGACTTGCCGGAATCTTAATAGTCGGTGCTTTGTCAAACGGTGTGTACTCGGTATCCGAAATATCAACTCTTGTGTACAGACCACAATTATCATAGATCCATTTTGCATCTCGTACACAAAGACGTACACATCCATGGGATGCCGGCTGACCTAACATATTATAATTTCCAGCTGCCAGCGCATAAGTTGGATCCGGATTACTGCAGGCTACCGAATGGAACCAGTCACCATAATTATTAATCTGTGTTCCATATTTACCCCAAGACGGTCCCATCAACTCTACTGGATTCTGTTTCTTCAGGGTTGCATAGGTTCCTGCATGTGTTGGTGTTCCTGCTTTACCTACCGAGCAGGTAAATGTTTTTACCGGAATACAATAATTACCGGTTTCATTTGCCGCATATACAGTAACCTGACACTTAACTCTGTTTACGGTAATTCTGTAGCTGGACTGTTTCCCAATCAGCTTGTCTACATCCTGTACCATTTTTCCATCTGTGCCAAAGTAGAATTTATAACCATCTACATATTTCCATCCGGTTGTCATGGCACCGTCTGCGCCAAAGTAATACCAGCTTCCATTAATTCTCTTCCATGAATTTGTCAGTTTGCTTCCATCCGGTCTCTGATAGTACCAGGTATTTCCGGATTTCACCCAGTTGGCATTAACATCCGGGTCATAATTAGGAATCCATTTTCCATCTGCTCCAACCCAGTAAGAACCAACCCAGGTGTTCGTCAGCATCTCACCGTTTCCACCGACATAATAGTTACCGATCCAGCGATTGCTGTACATAGCACCACTTCCGCCAAAGTAATACCATTTGTTATTGATCAGATGCCAGCCGGCACCCACCATATCACCATTGCCTGGGTTCAGGTAATACCAGGTTCCTCCCAGATTGATCCAACCGGTTGCCATCGCTCCGCTTCCCGTCAGATAATACCAGGTTCCTCCACGATTCAGCCAGCCGGTCTGCATCGCTCCGCTTCCATTGGAATAATACCATGCACCATTCACCTGATACCAACCAATTTTCATATCACCATTGCCCGGGTTCAGGTAATACCAGGTTCCTCCCAGATTGATCCAACCGGTTGCCATCGCTCCGCTTCCCGTCAGATAATACCAGGTTCCTCCACGATTCAGCCAGCCGGTCTGCATCGCTCCGCTTCCATTGGAATAATACCATACACCTTTCACCTGATACCAGCCGGTTTTCATAGCACCGTTTTCACCCATGTAGTACCAGGTTCCGCCAACATTGATCCAGCCGGTTGCCAGAGATCCGTTTCCATTTACCCAGTACCAGGTTCCATTCATCAGATACCAGCCGGTAGTACTTAACATTGCGCCGCTTCCATCACTGTAGAACAACTGTCCGGTTGCATCCTTATAGAATCCGGTGAGCATTCTTCCGTCTGCCGGATTCAGATAATACCACTTACCATTGATTACTCTCCAGCCGGTTGCCACCCTTCCGTTTTCGATCCAGTACCAGGAACCATTCATCTGCTGCCAATTATTTCCCAGCTGTCTTGCTGTTCCTGCCTGTACATCAAAATAATAGGCAACGCCGTTTACTGTCTGGAATCCGTTCTGTGGTACTCCTTCTGCATTCAAAAAATAGGTTTTTCCATTTATTCCTGTCTGCATACCGGTTTTCGAAGTATCTCTGCTTCCGTCAGCTTTCAGGAAGTACCAGTTTCCGTTGATCTGCTGCCAGTTCACTTTAGAAGTGTCTCTGCTTCCATCGTTTTTCAGCATATACCATCTGTTTTCAATCTGATACCAGCCTGCTTTCTGAATAGTTGCCACACCTTTGCCGGCTTTCATCCATACATTTTCAATCTGCACCCAGCCTGCTTTAGAAGTATCAATGGTTCCATCCTCTTTCAGATAATACCAGTCTTTTTCAGGCTGCTGCCATCCTGCTTTTTCTCCGGTATTTACCGCTTTTCCATCGGATCCCAGATAATGCCATGCACCGTTTTCATCTGCTTCCTGTGCCCAACAGTCTTTCAACATACTTCCAAGAGTATCTGCGGAAGGATCGTTTCCTTCTTTTGAAAAATAGTACAATCCCGGTTCGAGTTTATCAGCTGACGGATCTGTTGCTGAATCATCCACTTTGACGTATCCGGTCGACATATCTCTATCTTTATTAATATAGTATGTATTTCCATTATTGGTATAGACCGTGTCACGTGCATAGCCATCATTGTCCGGTGGAGTACTCTCACCCAGTTTTAACCGCCAAACATCGCCGTTCTCTGTTTCATATTTTTCCCATGTCGGTGTGACTTCTTTTTCTTTCCCATCAGCGTCCGCAGTTTTTTCTTCATCCTGTATCTGTGGAATCTGAGCTGCATCTGTCTCATTTTCTTTCGATGCTTCCTGCGCTTGTTCATTCTCGACAGAATCCTGTGTAACAGTAGTACCTGTTACATTTTCTGCTGCTACCGCCGGAACAGCCACCGATAATGACAGTACAATTCCCAAAGCGAATAATATGCCTCTTCTCTTTTTCATCTGTTCCCCTCCTGTATTTTTCCGTACATACAAACGTACACTTTTTATTTATTATATTATACTTATATTAATATTCTAATCATATTTCGTTACAGTTTTCTTACATTTCCGTCTCTTTATGTGTTTTTTGGTTGCAGCCTTTTCTCCCCCACACCATTTTTCTTGACATTCCCTGAAAACTGCACTACAATCGTAACGTTATTATTGTGTTTTATTCACAGGAGGATTCTTTCGTTATGGTAAAGTCTGAGTTCGATGACTGCTTTCAAAACGGAAATTATGATGCGCTCCGTCCTTATCATGTAGACAATGCCATCATCCTTGCCGCCGGTATGTGTTCCCGGTTCAAACCCCTGTCTGATACGAAGCCTAAAGCTTTTCTGAAAGTCAAAGGAGAGATTCTTATTGAAAGGATGATTCGTCAGCTGATCGAGGCTGAGATTCCGGAAATCTATATCGTGGTTGGTCATCAAAAAGAATCATTTTCTTATCTGGCAGAAAAATATGGTGTGTATCTGATTGAAAATACAGAGTATGCAGTCCGAAATAATCTTTCATCTATTTATGCCGCACGAAAAGTGCTGAAGAATTCATACATCTGTTGTTCTGATCTGTACTGTATGGAAAATATTTTTGATTCTTATGTATATGAATCTTATTACGCCGGTACTTTTTCTTCAGAAAAAACAGACAAGTTATGTGTTACTACCGGTTTTAACGGAAAAATTTCCCGTATTCGAAAAGGTGGCAGCAATTGCTGGTATATGACCGGTCCCGCTTACTGGGATAATCAGTTTTCTGCCCGTTTCTGTGAACTGATGCAGAAAGAATACGATGACCCTGGCTCAAAAGACCTCAGTTGGGAAGCTTTTTACAGTAATCATCTGGACGAACTTTCCCTGACTCTTCGAAAATATCCAGAAGGTATTGTCCGGGAGTTTAACAGTCTCGATGAACTCTGTCTTTTCGATACTTCCTATATCCCCTACAGGGATTCGCTGAAAGCAACCTGATCGTTCCCTGATCATTTATCGCCTTTTATACGGGCAGGAACTCTCTCCGTATCTGTGTACACCGGAACGAGTATTGTCTGATTTTGTTTATCCTGCAATACCAATCTGCTGTTTTGCTTCCTGAAGTCGTTGCTCAAACTGACTGTAAAAATCCCGTTTTCCATCATAGGGTTTCTGATAAAACAGTGTCAGCAGATACAGATGAAGTTTCTTTACCAGTGCTTCCTGTGAAATCCCCTCCAACACCTTCCGGGCATCTTTCTGAAAATAGTGCCACTGTGCCACAAAGTTCTCATATCTTCCGATTTCTTCCACGCCCAGCCAGTTTTTGATCTTTACTTTGGACTTCGGCTCTTTTTTGCACTCATATATCTGAAGAAAATACTGAAATCCACCTTCACCGTCATAGCATCTTCCCAGTGGAAATAACCGACAGATCCCCGGGCGGATCGCATGAATGTTACAGCGGCCTTTTTCATTTAAAAACGGACACTGTTCTTCTTTTCCGGTCATCTTCATATTCGGCTGGATAAATCCGTCCACCACCTGAAGTTCCACACAGGTACTTAAAAGATCTTCAAACGTACATTCCAATCCTGTTGTCAGCCGGTAAATATCCATTGGATCCAGAAAAATCGAGTTTCCCATCCCCCGACAGCATTCAGAACACCCCTGACATTCACCGCATCCTGCCTTTACCATATCTTTATTTGTATATAATTTTCCATCAGATATTTTCTTTAAATCAATTTCTCTTTCCATAATTTCCTCATCTATTCTTTTTCTTGCGCCTTTGTTCTTTCCATATTATAATGAGTTCTGACAGCTGTAACAGCTGAAAATGAAAAGAAAAAGGAGCGTTTATCATGTCAAATCCTGTTATTACGATCACAATGGAAAACGGTGATGTGATGAAGGGCGAACTCTATCCTGAAATCGCACCAAATACCGTCAACAACTTTATCAGCCTGGCAAACAAACATTTCTACGATGGAAAAATCTTTCATCGTGTCATTCCCGGTTTCATGATCCAGGGCGGATGCCCGGAGGGAACCGGTATGGGTGGTCCCGGATACTCCATCAAAGGAGAATTTGCACAGAATGGTTTTGCCAACGATCTGAAGCACACCCCTGGTGTTCTGTCCATGGCACGTGCCATGCATCCGGATTCTGCGGGAAGTCAGTTCTTCATCATGCATGAGACCTCCCCTCATCTGGATGGTGCTTATGCAGCCTTCGGTAAGATCACAGAAGGTCTTGATGTCATTGACAAAATCGCCAAAGTGCCAACTGATTTCCGTGACAGACCACTGGAAGATCAGGTGATTGCAACTATTGTAATCGACACACTGGGCGAGACTTATCCGGAACCGGTGACTGTTTAATCCGGAAGTTTCAAAACAATTGATCTGTCAAAACGCAGGGAAAACGTCGGTGTCATTTTTGGCACCGGCGTTTCTCACCCTCTCAGTTCATCCCCCATCAGTATCTTCCCGTTCCGCACCGCATAATAGCAGCTATCCACAATCTCCTGACTGGCCCGTGCATTTGTTGCCTCTGTCAGCAATTTTTGAAAGTGTTCTGTCTCACTCATTGGAAGAAGTACCTGAAACCGTACTTTATCCGTATACTCAGACGCAAGCACCGGAATTTTATTTTCTCCGATCAGATACTGGATCTTTCCCACCCCGTTGTAATCCGTTCCGATCTCTAGGATATTTCCATACTGTTTTTCGATCAGATCACTCTGTGCCAGACCTTCCTGTACCGCCTTCGAATACGCACGCACAAGTCCTCCGGTTCCCAGAAGTGTTCCACCAAAGTATCTTGTTACCACAACCGCTGTGTTATACAGCTCTTCTCCGAGTAACACATCCAGCATGGGTTTTCCTGCTGTTCCACTTGGTTCTCCATCATCACTGCATCGCACACATTCTCTCCGCTCTCCGATCACATAGGCAAAACAGTTATGGGTGGCATTCCAGTACTTTTTCTTCATCTCTTCAATAAATGCCAGCGCTTCTTCTTCTGTCTCCACAAGACGTACCGTAGCAATAAAGCGAGATTTCTTTTCAATAATTTCCCCTTCTTTTCCACGATAGACTGTTTTATATCGCTCTAACATGGTAATTCTCCTTATAAGTATCATTCATTGTTTTTTTATTATAGGGGATTTTCCTTTATGGATGCAAGGAAAATGTGAACTTTTTAATTCAGTCTTTTATTGAATTTTGAAATTTGCTATAATAAGCAGGATAAAGGAGGTACACAAATGAATTTTGGAAAAAATTCCACCCAGAAAAAGCGAAAACAACTGTCTTCCGCCTCCTCGAAAAGAGGAAAACAGGCGGGTGTCACTTTTCTGCGCATTCTGTTTCTGAGTTTTGCTGCAGTATGTGTGATCTTCTGTTGCATGGGGATTGGCGCCTTCCGTGCTATTCTCGATACTGCTCCGGATATCTCTGATGTAAACATCATGCCCAGTGGAAATGCCACCTTCGTGTATGATGCAGATGGTAATCAGCTTCAGAAACTGTCCGCTCCCAATGCCAACCGTATGTCGGTATCGATCAGCAAGATTCCGCTGAATATGCAGCATGCAATCGTTGCCATCGAGGATGAACGTTTTTACGAACATAATGGAATTGATATCCAGGGAATTTTACGTGCTTTTGTAAACGGTGTCTCCCATGGATTTCATTTTAATGAGGGCGCCAGTACTCTGACACAGCAGCTTCTGAAAAATAATGTATTTACCAACTGGACCAACGAAGGTAAGATCGAACGTTTCAAGCGTAAGATCCAGGAACAGTATCTGGCACTTCAGCTGGAAGCTTCCCTGACTGCCGAAGGAATGGATACCAAAAGTGTAATTCTGGAAAATTATCTGAATACCATCAATCTGTCTGCGGGAACTTATGGTGTTCAGGCCGCGGCTCAGCGCTATTTCGGAAAAAACAGTGAAGATCTGACACTTTCCGAATGTGCCGTACTTGCTGCAATCCCCCAGAATCCTTATGCATATAATCCGATTCGTTTTCCGGAAGAAAATGCAAAACGCCGAAAAAAGGTACTGACCAATATGCGGAATCAGGGATATATTTCCGAATCAGAATACCAGGAAGCGCTTGCTGACAACGTCTATGAACGGATCCAGGAAACAGATTCTTCCCAGGAAACCGCTACCCCGTACTCATATTTCATTGATGAACTGACCTCACAGATCATTACCGATCTGCAAGAACAGAAAGGCTATACAAAAGTACAGGCACAAAATGCACTTTACAGTGGTGGTCTTCGGATCTATACCACACAGTATCCGGCAATTCAGTCTATCCTGGATGAAGAATATCAAAATGAAGAAAACTTCCCGGCTCATATACAGCTCGGTATCGACTGGGCCCTGACAGTGCAGAAAGCAGACGGAACCATCCAGAACTATAGTAAAGAAATGATGAAACTATATTTCAAAGATCATGGAGAAGATAATTTTGATCTTTTATTTGACTCCGAAGAAGAAGCACAACACTATGTGGATGAATATAAAGCAGCCGTCGTTGGTGAAGGTGAAACTATTCTTGCCGAACGAATCAGCTTTGCTCCTCAGCCACAATCTTCTATGGTTATCATTGACCAGCACACCGGATATGTCAAAGCTCTGGTCGGAGGACGTGGTGAAAAGACTGCCAGTCTTACTCTGAACCGGGCAACCGATACCTACCGCCAGCCTGGTTCTACTTTCAAACCGCTGGCTGTTTACGGACCTGCTATCAATGATCTTGGACTTACTCTGGCAGACACTTATGTGGATCAGGCCATCACTTATGAGAATACAAACCGCCCGGTTAAAAATGCCTACAGCGGTTATCGCGGTACCATGACAATCCGTGATGCTCTCAAGTATTCCTGTAATACCATTGCCGTACAGTGCTTCCGTGATGTGACCCCACGACTTGGATATACGTATCTGAAAGATCTGGGGTTCGAAAAAGTTACCGATCACGAAGTAATCAACGGTCAGGTTTTCGATGACGCCAGAGAACCTACTGCCCTGGGCGGTATCACCAACGGTGTTTCCACATTGGAACTGACTGCTGCCTACGCTGCAATCGCTAACGGTGGTACTTACACCAAACCGGTATTTTATACCAAGATTCTGGATCAGAACGGGGATGTGGTACTGGAAAACAAGCCAAAAACAACCGAAGTCTTCCGTGAAAGCACCGCTTATCTGCTCACAAGTGCTCTCGAAAGTGTTGTCAACGATGAGGGTGGTACCGGTAACGGTCTGAAACTGGATAATATGCCGGTAGCAGGTAAGACAGGTACAACTTCTGCAACCCGTGACGTGTGGTTTGCAGGTTTTACACCATATTACACCTGTGCCGTATGGGCAGGTTATGACACCAACGAATTTCTGGAAGATGACTGCAAATCTTTCCATAAAAACTTGTGGAAAAAGGTTATGGGCCGGATTCATGCGGATCTTCCTTATGTGGATTTTGAGATTCCTTCCACTGTAAAGCAGGCTACGATCTGTACCTCCAGCGGACTGTTGGCAGGTTCCGGATGCCCAACCCGTACAGAATATTTTGAAACTTCTACAATTCCTACTGTGCGGTGTACCCGCCATTATGTGGCTCCTACACCACCTCCATTGCCCTCACCGGAAGCAAGTCCTTCCGACTCTGAGAGCAATACAGATGGTGATACCACTACCGGAGAAAACACAGATTCTGCGACCGGAGATGGCACAACAACGGATGCCGGTGCTGGCGCAACACCGTCGGATACCGGTGGCACCGATGCTGCACCACCGGATGCTTCTGCTCCGGCTGCAGGCGGTGATCCTGCCACTCCGGATACCGGCGGACAGGATGCAGCTCCGGCCGCCTGACAGATCCACATAACAGATGGAATCATAATTGGTCCATCGGACCGGTTATCGCAATACAATGCAACAAAAAGAACGGATACAAATCCATGAAAAACATGGTATTGTATCCGTTCTTTTTGTTATTCAGACGTAACTGTTCAGTACCTTCACAGTGGCTACTGAATAGTTACATTCAGACAACGATTTCATCTCATTGTTTGTTCTTATTTTCATCTAAGCGACTACCAGTTTTGCAGCTCCGTAGATTCCGGCATCGTTGTCCAGTTTTGCCAGAACGATCGGAGTGTCTTTACAGCTGATGAAAGCGTGTTCTTTGTAGTAGCCTGCCACTGCATCTATCAGAGGCTGACCTGCTTTGGATACACCACCACCAATAACGATTACTTCCGGATCTACTACACAGGTGAAAACAGCCAGTGCGGTTCCCAGATATTCGGCAAATTTATCTACGATCTGTTTTGCTACACTGTCGCCTTCTTTATATGCGTCAAAGATGGTTTTTGCGCTGAAATTATCCAGATGCAGTTTTGTCTCAGCAGTATTTTCTGCCATGATTTTTTTACCGATTCTTACGATACCGGTAGCAGAAGCCAGCTGTTCCAGACAACCTTTATTTCCACAGTTACAGCTTTCGGTTTCTTCCGGTTCCACAAAGGCATGTCCGATTTCTCCACCTGCTCCATGTGCTCCGGTGACAATCTTACCGTCCACAATAATACCGCCGCCGACACCGGTTCCCAGTGTAGCCATGATCAGGTTCTTTGTACCTTCTCCACCGCCTTTCCACATCTCACCAAGAGCTGCAACGTTGGCATCATTTCCTACTTTTACCGGAATCTGATCCAGCAGTTTTTCCAGATCATCTGCCAGCATGGTATATCCCCAGTGCAGATTAACTGCCACCTGTACTTCTCTTTCTTTTACAACCGGTCCCGGAACACCTACACCTACACCGGTAACTTCTGTTTTCTCAATTCCTTTTTCTTCCATTTTTTTCAGGATCGTTTCTGCTACATCCGGAAGGATTGCTTTTCCATTTTCTTCTGTACGGGTTTTGATCTCCCATTTTTCCAGAAGTACACCTTCTGTTGTAAATAATCCGCATTTTACGGTTGTTCCTCCGATATCAATTCCAAAACAATAACTCATCTTTTTAGTCCTCCTTCTTTTTTGCCAGGTTCGCCTGTACACGGTTATACAGTTCCTGTGCCGCATTATATCCCATCTTTTTCTGACGGTGGTTGACTGCCGCAGATTCCACGATAACAGCCAGATTTCGACCCGGACGGATCGGCAGAGAATGGCACACCACTTTATTGCCAAGGATCTCTGTATATTCTTCTTTCAGTCCCAGACGGTCGTATTCTTTATCCCGGCTCCATTCTTCCAGTTTGATGACCAGATCGATGGACTGGGTATTTTTTACACTTTCCACACCAAACAGCGTCTTCACATCAATGATACCGATACCACGCAGTTCAATAAAATGCCGGGTGATATCCGGTGCAGTTCCCACCAGTTCCACATCACTGACTTTGCTGATCTCCACCACATCATCACTTACCAGACGATGACCGCGTTTGATCAGCTCCAGAGCTGCTTCACTCTTACCGATACCGCTCTCACCCATGATAAGAACACCTTCGCCATATACATCCACCAGTACACCATGAATGGAGATACACGGTGCCAGCTGTACATTCAGCCAGCGGATAATCTCTGCCATGAAATTGGATGTGGTTTTTTCTGTTACAAGAATCGGCACATTGTACTTTCTTCCCATATCCAGCATATCTTCATCCGGTTCCGTCATCGTCGTAAAGATCACACAGGGAATCTGTTTGGATACAAAATTCTCAAAACTGCGTTTTCGCTCTTCCGGATTCAGGTGCATCAAATAAGTATACTCTACATAACCGATAATCTGTACACGTTCAGAGGCAAAATGTTCAAAATATCCTGTCAGCTGAAGGGCCGGTCTGTTAATATCCGGAAGAGTGATGCGTACATGCTCCATGTCCACTTCCGGCGTAAGATTCTTCAGGTTCATTTCTTGAACCAGTTTGGTCAGTTTTACAGCCTTCATATCTCGCTCTCCTTTTTCAAAACTTTATAAATATCTTATCACATGAAACCTCAAACTGCAAGAAATCAACCATCAAGAATGAAAAAATTGGTACACTTTTTGTGCAGACTGCCGATTCATCGACGGAACATTGCCAAGTTCCTCTTCACTTGCCACCCGGATCTCCTCGATGGATTTGAAATATTTCATCAGTGCCTTTCTCCGTGTCGGCCCGATACCCTCAATATCATCCAGAATCGAATGGATCTGTCCCTTGCTTCGAAGCAGACGGTGATATTCAATAGCGAACCGATGCACTTCATCCTGGATTCTCGTAATCAGTTTAAACCCCTCACTGGTGTGACTGATAGGAATCTCATGCTCCTGATAGTACAGCCCCCTTGTCCGGTGATTGTCATCTTTGACCATACCGCATACCGGAATCGTAAGCCCGAGTTCTGCCAGTACCTGTTCTGCCACATGCACCTGTCCCTTTCCACCATCCATCAGGATCAGGTCCGGGAACTGACTGAAACCACTGAATTCCTCTTCTTCTTTGTCTTTTTGTTCCTCAATTCCTCTCCGGAACCGCCTTGTCAGCACTTCTTCCATGCTGGCGTAATCGTCCGGTCCCTGTACAGATTTGATCTTAAACTTGCGATAATCGTTTCTTTTCGGTTTTCCTTTTTCATAAACCACCATGGAACCTACCGACTCAAATCCGCTGATGTTGGAGATATCATAGGACTCTACCCGCTGCAGACTGTCCAGTTCCAGAAGATCGCAGATTTCTTTCATAGCTCCGATTGTTCTTCCCTCTTCCCGTTTCAGTTTCTCCTTATCCTGGGTCAGTACCATTCGTGCATTCCTTGCTGCCAGTTCCACCAGTTTCTCTTTCGTTCCCTTTTTCGGCACCCTGATATGCACTTTCTGTCCCCGTTTTTTACTGAGCCACTCCTCCAGCACTTCAATCTCATCAATATCTCTTTGCAGCATCAGCTCTTTCGGGATAAACGGTGTCCCTGCATAGAACTGTTTCACAAAATTCAGAAGGATCTGCGATGGTGTGGCATCTGCTGCGATCCGCAGATAGAAATGATCTCTTCCGATCATTTTACCTTCCCGGATAAAAAACACCTGTACCACTGCATCTTCTTCATCCATCGCCATCGCGATCACATCCTTATCCTCTCCCTGACTTCCGGTGATCTTCTGACGCTCACCAATCTTCTGTACACTCTGCATCAGATCCCGATATTCCCCGGCCTCCTCAAAACGCAGTTCTTCTGATGCCGCAAGCATCTTCTCTTCGAGTTCTTTTAACAGTTTTTTATAATCCCCGTTCAAGAAATCCAGCACCCCCTCAATCTGCTTCTGATACTCCTCTTTGGAAATATACCCCTGACACGGTGCCTTACACTGTTTGATGTGATAATACAGGCAGGGGCGCTCCTTGCCGATATCCCGTGGCAGATTCCGGTTGCAGGTACGGACATGGTAGAGCTTGCGGATCAGCTCCATCGAATCCTTGACCGCATTGGAACTGGTGTACGGTCCGAAATATTTTGCTTTGTCCTTTTTCATCTGCCGCACAAACAGTACCCGTGGATATTCCTCATTAACCGTCACTTTCAGATACGGATAAGTTTTGTCGTCCTTGAGCATCGTGTTGTACTTCGGCCGGTGTTCCTTGATCAGGTTACACTCCAGCACCAGAGCCTCCAGCTCGGAATCTGTGATGATGTACTCAAACCGGGCGATCTGCTGCACCATCTGTTCTTTCTTGATTCCAAGATTTCTGCTGCTTTGAAAATACTGCCGGACCCTGTTTTTCAGACTGATGGCTTTCCCCACATAGATGATCGTATCTTTCGCATCGTGCATAATGTAAACTCCCGGTTTTCCCGGCAGTTTTTTCAGTTCTTCCTGTATATCAAACATAACCCCTGTTTTCCCTTCTTTCCTGTATTCCTCTGATCTCTGTTTTTGAAAAAAGGAAAATGGCGCAGTCTCCTGTTCCATTTTCCTTTCTCTTTGCCTGCCTTCCGGCAGATATTTCTTTTATTCCCGTATCGGAGATTCCTGCGAGTCTTTCTTCACCGGCTCCTGTACTTTCTTTTCTTCTGGTGTATCGCTGACAGGATCCACAGTTACTTCTTCCTCCTGCAATGCGGTTTCTGTCATCGGTTCCGCATCCGGTGTTTCCTGTGTTGCTTCCACTGCTGTTTCTGCGGGTTCCGGTTCCTTTCCCTCTGTACCTTCTGCTTCATGGAAAATCTCCATGAATTCTTTTCCGGTGATCGTCTCGCGTTCGATCAGGAATGCGGCTATCTTGTCCAGTGTTTTCCTGTGTTCGCAAAGCATCTGTTTTGCCTGCTCGTAAGACTCTTTCAGCATCTTCATCACTTCATGATCAATCTCAGTTGCTGTTGCATCGCCACAGTTCAGAGTTGCACGGCCGTTCAGATACTCATGCTCCACACTCGCCAGTCCCATCAGTCCGAACTTTTCAGACATGCCGTACTGGGTGATCATCGCTTTCGCAATCTGTGTAGCTTTTTCAATATCATTAGATGCTCCGGTTGTTACATTCCCGAATACCACTTCTTCTGCAGCACGACCACCAAGGAGACCTACCAGCATCGCTTCCAGCTCCGCTTTGGTATTCAGATATTTTTCTTCTTCCGGTACCTGCATGACATATCCGAGTGCTCCCATGGTCCGCGGTACAATCGTAATCTTCTGCACAGGCTCCGCATCCTTCTGCAGTGCACTTACCAGTGCATGACCCACCTCATGGTAAGAAACGATCCGACGTTCTTCCTGACTGAGAATACGATCCTTCTTTTCTTTACCGACCAGGACAACTTCCACTGCTTCATAGAGATCTTTCTGAGAAACGGCTTTTCTTCCGTTCTTTACAGCAAGAATGGCTGCCTCATTGATCATATTAGCAAGATCAGATCCTACTGCTCCGGAAGTTGCCAGTGCAATCGCATCCAGATCCACGGTTTCATCCAGTGACACATCTTTTGCATGCACTTTCAGGATATTGACACGTCCTTTCAGATCCGGACGTTCCACAATAACCCGACGGTCAAAACGACCCGGACGAAGCAGTGCCGGATCCAGAATCTCCGGACGATTGGTCGCCGCCAGGATCAGAATACCCTTGGATGAATCAAAACCATCCATCTCCGCAAGCAGCTGGTTCAGTGTCTGTTCCCGTTCATCGTTACCGCCACCATACCGGCTGTCACGGCTTTTACCAATTGCATCAATCTCATCAATAAAAATGATACACGGTGCGTTCTTCTTAGCTTCTTCAAACAAATCACGGACACGGGAAGCACCCACACCGACAAACATCTCCACAAAATCAGACCCTGACAAAGAAAAGAATGGTACATGCGCCTCTCCGGCAACTGCTTTGGCCAACAGAGTTTTTCCTGTTCCCGGAGGTCCTACAAGAAGGGCGCCTTTTGGCAGTTTTGCACCGATTGTCGTATATTTTCCCGGATTATGCAGGAAATCCACCACTTCCTGCAAGGATTCTTTCGCTTCATCCTCACCAGCTACGTCTTTGAACGTAACACCGGTTTCTTGCTGTACATAGGCTTTGGCTTTACTCTTTCCAACCCCCATCATTCCGCCGCCTTTGTTCATCTTTCTCATCAACCAGTTCATCAGGATAATCAGGAATACAAAGGGTACCAGCAGACTTAAAATAGTATAGATGATCGATCCGGTTGGGTCTGGCTGGATCTCATTAAAAGTGATCTTATTTCCGGTTTTCTGTTCTGCCTCCAGAAGTCTCGCTGTCAATGTTGTGCTGTCTTCCATCGCAGTGGTAGAATATTCAAATTCCACACCCTCCACTTTCTGTTCCCTTGGAACAATAGTCAGCACACCACTTTGCAGTTCTACTGATTTGACTTCTCCTTTATCCAGCATCTCCAGAAATTTATCATAAGTGATTTCTTTCGATGTGGAACTTTGTAAAATATTGCTGAACACTGTCCAGATCAGCAGGGTTGCCAGTACACAGATCAGCAGCACCAGCAGAGATGATTTATTCTTTGGACCTCCGGGTCCGCCATTTCCATTCGGTCCCTGTCCGTTCGGCCCCTGATCGTTATAATTATTCGGTCTTTGGTCCATAATTTCCTCCTTTTAATACCTACATTATTATAAAGATTTCTTCCCGATAAATCAACTCTTTTCCCCCTTTCGTCATCGAATTTTCAAATTACTGTTTTTTTTTCATTTCTGTATAGCATTTCTCGTCTCTTTTGTAGTATACTAGAGAATGTATTTTTTAACTGTCCGATAGGCGGTGTTTATAAAAGACACAGAACAGTTATGTTATTTTATTTTTTATACAGGAGGACAAGGTTAGATGAAAATCGGATTTGATAATCAAAAATATTTATCCATGCAGTCTGAACACATCCGGGAACGTATCAATCAGTTTGACAACAAACTCTACCTAGAGTTTGGAGGAAAACTTTTTGATGATTATCACGCATCCCGTGTGCTACCCGGTTTTGCTCCGGACAGCAAACTACAGATGCTGATGCAGCTTTCTGACCAGGCAGAAATCGTTGTTGTTATAAGTGCCGGAGATATCGAAAAAAACAAAGTTCGTGGAGATCTCGGTATCACCTATGATCTGGATGTACTGCGATTGATCGAAGCATTTCGCGGAAAAGGTCTGTATGTGGGAAGCGTTGCGATCACCCAGTACACCGGTCAGAAAAGCGCAGATGCCTTCAAAAAGAAACTGGAGAACTTGGATATCCCGGTATACATTCTTTATTCCATTGACGGATATCCAAATAATGTTTCTCATATTGTCAGTGACGAAGGCTATGGAAAGAATGATTACATCAAAACCACTCGTCCTCTGGTTGTTATCACAGCTCCGGGTCCGGGAAGCGGAAAGATGGCTACCTGCCTGTCTCAGCTGTACCATGAGCAGAAACGTGGTGTTCGTGCCGGTTATGCGAAGTTTGAGACATTCCCGATCTGGAATATCCCGTTGAAGCATCCGGTTAATCTGGCATACGAAGCTGCCACTGCTGATCTGAACGATGTCAATATGATCGACCCTTTCCATCTGGAAGCTTACGGAGAAACTACAGTCAATTACAATCGTGATGTGGAAATCTTCCCGGTACTGGAAGCCATGTTTGAACGGATTTTCGGTGAATGCCCTTACAAATCTCCGACAGACATGGGGGTCAATATGGCTGGAAATTGTATCATCGATGATGAGGTATGCCAGGAGGCTTCCCGTCAGGAAATCATCCGCCGGTATTATCAGGCAAAGACCGGACTGGTAGATGGTTCCAAAAAAGAAGACGAAGTCTTCAAGCTGGAACTGCTGATGAAGCAGGCACATATCACACCACAGGATCGTAAGGTTGTCAGTGCTGCCCTGAATCGCGCAGAACAGACCGGTGCACCGGCTGCTGCCATGGAATTGCCTGACGGTAAAATCATCACCGGAAAGACCTCTGATCTGCTGGGATCCTCTGCCGCTCTTCTTTTGAACGCACTGAAAGAGCTGGCTGGCATCTCCCATGAAACACATATTCTTTCCCCTGCTGCCATCGAACCGATCCAGATTTTGAAAACTTCTTATCTGGGAAGCCGCAACCCGAGACTGCACACCGATGAGATCCTGATCGCGCTCTCCAGCAGTACTGCTCTGAACCCGGCTGCTCAGAAAGCACTTGAACAGATCCCGAACCTGAAAGGCTGTCAGGTACACACAAGTGTGATGTTGTCTCAGGTTGATATCCAGACCTTCAAACGTCTCGGTATCCAGCTGACCTGCGAACCGATTTACGAACACAAATCAATTCTTCATAATGCATAATTAATTTGCAACGCAACGAGATAAAATACGCTTTGCGAATTTGGCTCGTTGCTCGCGTAAATTTAAAAATAGCCCCGGATTTCACGCTGTACGAAATCCAGGGCTATATGTTTTTTATTTATACTTCATTTCCCGTAACTTTCCAGTATCTTCCCGGTTACGGGATACCTGCCGAGCAGCTATTATTTTTCGGTTGCATATCCATCCGGGTTCTGGCTCTGCCATCTCCAGGAATCCTGACACATCTCTTCGATGCCGTACTGAGCTTCCCATCCCAGCTCTTCTTTTGCTTTGGTAGGATCGCAGTAGCACATGGCGATGTCACCTGCACGTCTCGGTTTGATCTGGTATTTTACTTCATGACCGCATGCCTTTTCAAATGCATGAACCACATCCAGTACACTGTAACCATGTCCTGTTCCCAGGTTGTATACACGAACTTCCGGTTTTTCTTTCAGTTTTTTCAATGCTTTTACATGACCTACAGCCAGGTCTACTACATGGATGTAATCACGTACACCGGTTCCGTCCGGAGTATCATAATCATCACCGAAGACTCCCAGACATTCCAGTTTACCGATGGCAACCTGTGCAACATATGGAAGCAGATTGTTCGGGATTCCTTTCGGATCTTCACCGATCATGCCGCTCTTATGAGCACCGATTGGGTTAAAGTAACGAAGCAGGATAACATTCCATTCCGGATCTGAGGTATGCAGGTCAGTGAGGATCTGTTCCAGCATCCATTTTGTCCATCCGTAAGGATTGGTACAGGTTCCTTTCGGGCATTCTTCAGTGATCGGGATAAATGCCGGATCTCCGTATACAGTTGCAGAAGAACTGAAGATAATATTTTTAACTCCGTGATTTCTCATGGCGTCACACAGATTCAGAGTTCCTGCAATATTATTTTCATAATACTCGATTGGTTTTACTACAGATTCTCCTACCGCTTTCAGTCCGGCAAAATGAATAACTGCGTCTACCTTCTCTTTGTCGAAAATATCGTTCATGGCTTCTTTATCACGAATATCCGCATTATAAAATACTACTTTTTTTCCTGTGATTTCTTCTACTCTCTCCAGAGCTTTCTCACTGGCATTGTACAGATTGTCCACAACAACAACGTCATAACCTGCATTCAGCAGTTCTACGCATGTATGGCTTCCGATATAACCAGCACCACCTGTAACTAAGATTCTCATTTGCTTTTCCCTCCTTAAGGAACTCATTCGAAACTGTTCATTGTCTCAACAGTTCCGTTGATTCTTATGTCTTTCTTAGTTTAGCATTATCCGTTTGGGAATTCAATGTCTTTTACAAATATTTAAAGCCCAAAAGCACATTTATATATATATTGTCTATTATTGTTACATATCACATTTTCTTTTTCTATGCATTTGCGATACAAATCAGTACACTCACTCCCAACATACCAACAGTTCCCACAGTTGCAAGAATCTGAACGATCAGCCAGCTTTTTTCTCCCGCAATTTTACGAAATGCCTTCCACAAAAGAACCCCTATAACTGCTCCCAGAGTATTATTGATTACATCAGTAATGTCACTTGCTCCCATAGCAAGCAAATACTGCAGTGTTTCTAAAAACAGACTGAATCCTGCCCCGGCGAGGATCACTGTTCCCCCTGCTCTTTCTCGCGCCAACATACCTCCATATATTCCAAATGGTACAAAAATCAATATATTTTCCGCCAGTTCCCTGATGTCCAGATTTCCATTTACCATCAGGCAATCTCCATAAGGAATCAGATTGATATTTCGCAAATGAGGAAGTGCATCTGGTGATGTGCTGAACTTCAATAGTATAACCCATATCACAAACGCCAGATAAATAAAAAATAATCCACCTGTCCAGTCTTTCCTCTTCATAAAAACCTCCTGTATCTTTCTAAAATATTTTGTAACTGTTTTACAGTTTCTCTGTTACGAGTTTTCCCTAGAGCGTGTCTGAAAAATCATTTCCGCAATCTGCAAGCCCCACTTTGCGGTATATTTTACCCTCATTCGGTTGCCGTAGCCCGCTACGCCGCCCTCATTCGGATAAAATCTCCCACAAACTGGGACTCGCAGCTCACGAAAAGCCTTTTTCAAACACGCTCTAGTTTACAAGGAACTATAGTAACAGCCAAATATTTAGAAAGACACAGGAGGTTTCTTAATTTTCTCTTATTCCATAAAATTTTCGTAACTATTCATTCTATATATAATAGTGGCTGAATAGTTACAAGATTTCCAGAATAGCTTTTTGTAGCGTTGTCATCCTTCCACGATCAAATAGGTTCCGTCCGGCAAAGAGAAGATTTCACTGGCTTCCAGAAGTTCTTCTTTACTCATCCCCTCAACATCCATGCCGCTTTCATCCAGATATTCTTTTACTTCTTTGATGTTTTTTACTACAACAGCCATACATTCTTCAAGAAATTCTTCTGCTTCCTCATAAGTCTCTGCCACAGGTTCATCAAAAAGCTGTCCCTGCTGTTTTAAAAAGGTTTCTACGCACTCCTTGCTGTACATTTTATTTTTCCTCCTGAATCTTCAGTAATTTTTCCGGTCGGTCGATAATTTCATCCGCATGATTCTCTTCCAGTTCTTTTCGCTCCCGAAATCCCCACAGCACTCCAATGGTGTACATCCCTGCCGCTTTTCCGGTCTTCATGTCAGTATTCGTGTCTCCCACATACATGCACTCCAACGGCTCCACCTGTAGTTTTTTCGCAATTTTCCATGCTCCGGATGGGTCCGGCTTTTTCTTCATCCCCACTTCCAGCCCCTGGATAACTTCAAACGTATCGCTGCCAAACAGTCCGGTCACAGCCAGATATGTCGCTTCATGTGGCTTGTTGGACAATACCGCCAGCTTCACGCCTCTTCGCTTCAGTTCTTTCAGAGTCTCCTTCATCCCGTCAAATACGGTAACTTTATATAATGGATCTCTGGCAAAAATCTCACGGTATAGTCTCTGACCTTCTTCCAGGCGGCTCATATCTGCTCCCGCAGCTTTCATACACCGTTCCATCAGTACATTTCCGCCATCGCCTGCATGATATTTATAGTCCTCTACCGGCTGTGCCGGCGCTCCAAAACGTTCCAGAATCTGATTTGCAACATTTGCAATGGATTCTACCGTATCTGCCAGTGTTCCATCCAGATCAAAAATACAAGCTTTATACATTTCTGTCCTCTTCCTTTCAACCCAATCTGTCATTGCTTTGTTTTATCCGTTTTTTTCAGACAACATTCTCAGATTTCTTACATTATACTTCCTGTCACCGCCTGATGCAAGCGAAAACGCATTACTGTTCAGTTACTGTTCACTCCGTTCTCAGTAACACGCTGCGCGATGCACAGAATTTATGCTGATCGCATAAATTCGCGCGGTATGTCTCGGGTTTTCTGTGACCTTCGCTCACAAAAAACACCTCGCGGGATATTGCCAGTGAATAGTAACACTGTTCACCTTCCACCATCTGTTCTCTTAAAAATAATCCTTTTCTTTTAACGCAAAATGGATTAGAATAGATATTATGATATGAGAGTACAAAAAAGGAGACTGACGCAAATGAATAAAAAACTTTTAAAAACTCTGACTGGACTGGCCATCGTTGGTACTGCTTTAGGTGCTGCCTTTGCCTATATAAAAAAATGTAAAGAAGTCAATGACCTCGGTGAGGAGGACTTCGATGATCTGTGGGATGGTGAAGAAGAAAACCCGGAAGTCAGCAGCTGCACCCCGTGCCGCAGCTACACCACGATTCCTTCAGATTCGCCTGTTCCTGAAGACGAAAAACATATAGAAGAATCTGAAGAAGACGCTTCTGAAAAAGAAACTCCTTCTGACAATTCAGAAGACTGATTGTTCATGTAAGTTAAAAAGCGGAACGACTGCTCCTGTTTCACAGATCTGCAGCTGTTCCGCTTTTCTTATCTTTTTATTTATTTGGCAGTTTGAAAGAACTCTTAAGAGAAACGATCCGGTTAAATACCAGCGCTCCCTCTTTGGAATCTTTTGCATCCACACAGAAAAATCCGTTTCTTACGAACTGGAAGCTGTCATATGCTTTCGCATCTTTCAGGCTCTTTTCCACATAACAGTTTTTCAGAACCGTAAGAGAGTTCGGGTTCAGGTTCAGGGAACCGTCTTCGTTATAAACACCCTTCTCTTCATCAATGATATTTTCATACAGACGAACCTCTGCCTGCACATTATCCTGTGCGCTTACCCAGTGAATGGTTCCTTTTACTTTTCTTCCGTCAGGCGAATTGCCTCCCTTGGAAGCAGGATCGTACGTACAGTGAACGGCTGTCACGTTGCCATCTTCGTCGGTATCATAACCCACACAGGTTACAAAATAGGCATTCATCAGGCGTACTTCGTTGCCCGGGTAAAGACGTTTGTATTTTTTTGGAGGTTCTACCATGAAATCTTCTCTCTCAATGTACAGTTCTTTGCCAAACGGTACTTTTCTGGTTCCCAGAGTTTCATTTTCCATGTTGTTCGGAGCTTCCAGCTCTTCGATCTGACCTTCCGGATAATTGTCAATGATCAGTTTTACCGGATCCAGGATCGCCATCACACGGGAACGTTTCAGTTTCAGATCTTCACGGATGCAGTACTCCAGCATAGCATAGTCCACAGAGCTGTTTGCCTTGGACACACCACACAGTTCCACAAACATCTTGATGGATTCCGGTGTAAATCCTCTTCTTCTCAGAGCGGCGATGGATACCAGACGCGGATCATCCCAGCCGTCTACGATACCCTCTTCTACCAAACGTTTGATATAACGTTTTCCGGTTACCACATTGGTCAGGTACAGTTTTGCAAATTCAATCTGCTTTGGCGGATACTGATATTCCAGTTCTCTTACCACCCAGTCATATAACGGACGGTGATCTTCAAATTCCAGCGTACAGATAGAATGAGTAACTCCCTCAATTGCATCCTCGATCGGATGTGCGAAATCGTACATCGGGTAGATGCACCATTTGTCTCCGGTGTTGTGGTGTGTCATATGTGCCACACGGTAGATAACCGGATCTCTCATATTGATGTTCGGAGATGCCATATCGATCTTGGCACGCAGAACTTTTGTTCCATCCTCAAACTCTCCGTTTTTCATCCGTTCAAACAGATCCAGGTTCTCTTCCACGCTTCTGTCACGGTACGGGCTGTTCTTTCCAGGCTCTGTCAGGGTTCCGCGGTATTCACGGATCTGCTCTGCTGTCAGATCACATACAAATGCTTTTCCCTTTTTAATCAGTTTAATGGCTGCTTCGTACATCTGGTCAAAATAGTTGGATGCAAAGAACAGACGGTCTTCCCAGTCAGCTCCCAGCCATTTTACATCTGCCTGGATGGACTCCACAAATTCAATCTTTTCTTTGGTCGGAT
The DNA here is from genome assembly GCA_019421285.1 of Clostridiales bacterium. Classification (GTDB taxonomy): domain Bacteria; phylum Bacillota; class Clostridia; order Lachnospirales; family Lachnospiraceae; genus Oliverpabstia; species Oliverpabstia tarda. The sequence goes on along the minus strand of JAHZFO010000002.1, from coordinate 27,007 downwards.
TGGTATCATCAAACCGCAGGTTGAATTTTCCGTTATATTCCTGAGAAAGACCATAGTTTAACAGAATGGATTTTGCATGTCCGATATGCAGATATCCGTTCGGTTCCGGGGGAAAACGGGTGCAGATTGTCTCGTATTTCCCTTCTGCCAGGTCCTTTTCTATAATCTGTTCAATAAAATTCTTGGAAACTACTTCTTTTTCCATTACACTCCTCCTCAATTCAAAATAATCAATCATTGGTCCATTAAACTAATGATTAATATGTAATGCAACCACGAGAGCGTGTCTGAAACCAGACACGCTCTGATATAGTCTTCATATTACCACATTTTTTTTAAGAATTAAAGGGCTTTTTCTATTGTCTTTCCAGAATCTGCATGAATTCTTCACCGGTGATGGTTTCATTTTCATACAGGTATTTTGCCAGTTCATGCAGTTTCATAATATTGTCCTGCAGAATCTGCAGTGCTTTCTCGTGCTGCTGTTTTACCAGCTCTACCACTTTCTTGTCGATCAGTGTCTGTGTCTCGAAGGAGCAACTCAGGGAGGAATCACCGCCCAGATACTGGTTGCTGACATTTTCCATCGCCACCATGTCGAACTCATCGCTCATACCGTAACGGGTGATCATACCCCTTGCCAGTTTGGTTGCCTGTTCTATGTCGTTGGAAGCACCGGTTGTGACAGAATGGAAGATCAGTTCCTCCGCGGCGCGTCCACCGGTGAATGTAGCAATCTTATTCTCCAGTTCTTCCTTATTCATCAGATAATGTTCGCCGTCTTCCACCTGCATCGTGTAGCCGAGGGCACCGGAAGTTCTGGGAATGATGGTGATCTTGTGTACCGGTGCAGAATTCGTCTGTTTTGCTGCTACCAGTGCATGGCCAATTTCATGATAGGATACGATCAGTTTCTCTTTCTCAGAAAGTACACGGTTCTTCTTCTGATAACCGGCGATAACCACTTCGATACTCTCTTCCATATCTGCCTGTGTGGCAAATCGTCTGCCATCTCTGACCGCACGGAGTGCTGCCTCATTGACAATATTGGCAAGTTCGGCACCGGAAGCACCGGCTGCAGCTTTCGCAATAGCACTGAAGTCTACGTTATCTGCAATCTTGATCTTCTTTGCATGAACCTTCAGGATCTCTTCCCTTCCCTGCAGATCCGGCAGTTCCACCGGGATTCTCCGGTCAAAACGTCCCGGACGAAGCAGTGCAGGATCCAGGGAATCCGGACGGTTGGTTGCTGCCAGAATGACAACACCTTTGGATCCGTCAAATCCGTCCATCTCAGTCAGCAGCTGGTTCAGAGTCTGTTCTCTCTCATCATTACCGCCGATATTGCCGTCACGCTTTTTACCGATCGTATCGATCTCGTCGATAAATACGATACACGGTGCTTTTTCGTTCGCCTGCTTGAACAGGTCGCGCACTTTTGCAGCACCCATACCTACGAACATCTCCACAAACTCTGATCCTGAGATGGAAAAAAACGGTACTTCCGCCTCACCGGCTACCGCTTTGGCCAGTAATGTTTTACCGGTTCCCGGAGGACCTACAAGCAGGGCTCCTTTCGGCATCTGTGCACCGATATCCTGGTAGCGTTCCGGATGATGCAGGTAATCCACGATCTCCGTCAGCAGTTCTTTTGCCTCATCCTCACCTGCCACATCAGAAAACTTGATACCGGTAGATGACTTTACATAAATCTTTGCATTGCTCTTTCCGAACATCATACTGCCCGGACCGCCACCCATGCTCTTGGCCATTTTCTTTGACAGCCAGTTTCCGATCAGCACAAAGATCAGGATCGGGATCACCCAGCTGAAAATCAGGGTACCCAACATGGACTGTTTCTGCGGAATCACAGAACCAAACTTTACATTCGCCTGATTCAGCCGATCTACCAGCTCCGGGTCATTCATAGTTCCTGTCTTGCAGATCTCTTCCCTGCCGTTTACATTTACTTTATAGTAAATTACAGCATTCTGTTCCTGTACCTCTACTTCAGTTACATTACCGGCACTGACCTGGCTTAAGAACTCGTTATATCCGGTCTCTTTTACACTTCGCTCACTCATCCAAGGCACCAGCAGAAAGTTCAGAGCCAACAGAACGACCAGTACGATTGCATAATAGAAAATCACAGGCCGTTTCGGCGAATTGTTTTTGACTTCATTCATATCCTTTTTTTCTCCTTTCTCATATACTTTATTGTATACCCTGGAAAATGCTTCCTGCAAGAAAACTATCAGAAAATTTTTATAAATTTCTCATAAAATATAACTGGAAATTATCCTCTTTCTGGCATATACTCTTTTATATATTAAGATGTCGGGGTCAAAAGGTATTCTGACCTCTTTGATACCGAATTGTTCCGTACTCTGTACGCTTATAATTCTCATATCATATCACAACAGGAGGAATCTCATGACAGGCAGCGAACGCCGACAGGAACTATTACAACTTTTATCCGGGACACAGACACCAATTTCCGGCGCCTCACTGGCAAAGCATTTTACCGTCAGCCGCCAGGTGATTGTTCAGGATATGGCACTGCTTCGTGCTCAGGGGCATGAAGTGCTTTCCACCAATCGCGGATATCTGATCCAGGCCCCTCTCCGTGTTTCCCGTATTTTCAAAGTTTTTCACACCAGTGAACAGATTGTCGATGAGTTATGCACTATTGTGGATCTCGGCGGCACCGTTGAAGATGTCTTTGTTCATCATAAAATCTACGGCCAGCTCCAGGCACCTTTGCATATTTCATCACGCAGAGACGTACAGCTCTTTCTGGAAGAGTTAAAAAGCGGCAAATCCACGCCACTGAAAGATGTCACTTCCGGCTACCATTATCATACCGTCTCCGCGGACTCCGGCGAAACTCTGGATCTGATCGGACAGGAGTTAGGAAAGAAAGGATATCTCTGCCAGTAACTTTCTGGCGGTGATATCCTTTTTTGTCCGTTTTCTATTTTCCCGGTATCTTATTCTCTATTGTCTCTGCTTTTCTCTGTCACAACCTGATACATATACAGTTCGTGCAGTGCCCTCGTTGCACAGATATATTTTGCCTGCCGGATCAGATCGTCCTCCGGCTGTCTGCCCCAGACAGTAAATACCTGATCGAATTCCAGGCCCTTTGCAAGATAGAACGTTGTCACCGTAATACCTTTTTTGAACCGGGAACTGTCCTTGTTCATATAGGTAACCTGTTCATCTCCCAGCTCTTTTTTCAAGATTGCTGCCATCTCCCACGCTTCCTGATCGGTTATGGTAAGAACTGCTGCTGTCTCATAACCGTCCGGCTGTACCCGCAGTTCCTTCAGAATCTGTGTGATAACTTCTTTCTCTGTAATTTTTTTCTCACACACCGGTTTTCCATGGCGTTCAAAAAGTTTAAGATCAGTAATTCCGGCAAGTTCAGCCGCATAAGCAGCGATTTCCACCGTATTCCGATAACTTTTATCCATCACGATCTTTCGAAGTTTTTTCCCGAGAATCCCCGGTAAAAATGTCAGCACATCCTGCTGTTTTTCATCCATAGTCTGTGCCCGGTCTCCAAGAATCGTCATCTTACACGGAAAAAGCTGTGACAGAATCTGGTATTGCATCGGCGTATAATCCTGCATCTCATCGATTACCAGATGTTTGACTCCTGCGCGTTTTGCGGGCTGTAACAGACGATATTTCAGATACAGCACCGGATAGACATCCTCATAACGCAGCAAACGCTTCTCATACCATACCGATGGAAGCGGACACATCCCGACAGACTCCAGAAAACGGCTGTACAGCACATAGATATCTCTCGTCTCATACATCGCCATGAACTGTTCGTAAAAATACTGCTGTTCTTCCTCGTTCAGATCCCGTCCGGCAAGAGTTTCATAATCATCAACCACATATTCCCGCACTGCATCCATCCGGGACAGTAACGGAATCTCCAAAAACCGGGTATAAAACAAAAGCAGGATTCGAGATGCTTTGATCTCGTAATTTCGATACGTAAAATCCCGGATATCCATCAGACTGTCCTCCAGTTCCATCAGATACCCTTCCATCTGGTTCAGAAAATCCGGAGACTGCTTTTCCCAGTATCTTCCCCGCTCCTTCGGCTGTACCAGGTTCCTTTCAATCATATCATACCGGTCTTCACAGTCCGGCACCACATCTTTGAGTTCCCGGTAAGCAAAGAGATCAAAACTCATTTCCTGAATATTTTCTTCTCCCAGTTCCGGTAAAATATGGGAAATATAATCTGAAAATACACCATTTGGCGATAAGATCAGAATATTCGAGGATTTCAGGTTTTTCCGGTCATGATATAAAAGATACGCAATCCTGTGAAGTGCCACCGAAGTCTTTCCGCTTCCAGCCACTCCCTGGATCACCAGAATCCGATCACTGGTATTTCGGATAATCGCATTTTGCTCTTTCTGGATCGTCCGCACAATATTTTTCAGCTGGACATCTCCATTGGCTCCAAGCTCCGCTTTCAGGATATCATCATCGATCTTCACATCACTCTCAAAGGCATAGACCATTTTCCCGTTTTTGATCTTATACTGCCACTTGGAGACAATTTCTCCATCCATCCGTCCTCCCGGTGCTTCATACCAGGCTTCTCCTTTATCGAAATCATAAAAGAGACCGCTCACCGGGGCACGCCAGTCATATACCAGAGGTGTCTGTCCGGTTCTTTCAGCAAAATTGCCGATACCAATATAAAAACTTTCCGCCGCATCTTCTCCGTCATAACAGAAATCCACTCTGCCAAAGAAAGGGGAATCAAGCATTTTCTGAAACCGGTGTTTCAGATGCATCTGCTGCTGATTTGTATTCAGCTGATTCAACAGAGCCTGCTGATTATCATAATCCTCATATCCGTACTGATCCATCTCCGTATAGTTTTCCCAGTAGTATTCATGCATGTCTTCTACTTCTTTTGCCCCTTCTTCAAGGGACAGATTCAGCTTTGCGATTCGTTCTTTCAGTTTTTCTAGTACCAGGTTTAAGTAAGCAGTTTGGTCTGTCATCGTCCTCTTCCTTTATACAAGAGGCCGTTGTACGGTCTTACCGGCACGCACCACAGCCCCTGTTATTTACATTTCATAACTGTTCAGTGCCTTCACAGTTACGAGCCAAAATGCATTTAAACGATAAAAACACGCTTTGCGAGTTTTTATCGTTATCGCGGCACTCCTCAAGGTTCCGTGCAAGCACGGACTTTGACTCGTTGCTCGCGTAAATCACCTTCGGTGATGGCATTTTGGCTTGTATGTCTCGGGATTTTGACATATTCATGTCAAAACACCTCGCGGGACAGTGGCTACTGAATAGTTACTACATTTCATAAAATGCTTTGTAGCATTTGGTTGTCTCGTATACATCTGCCTTGGAACTTACTTCATACGGTGCATGCATATTCAGGATCGGTACACCGATATCGATCACATCCATACCGTAAGCTGCCGGAATATAAGCGATAGTTCCACCGCCACCTGCATCGATTCGTCCCAGTTCTGCTGTCTGGTATTCCACTTTTGCATCATCAAACGCTTTACGTAAGATACCCAGATATTCTGCATTAGCATCATTAGAACCGCTCTTTCCTCTTGCTCCGGTATATTTGCTTATCGCCGCTCCTTTTCCAACGTACGCGGAATTATTCTTTTCAAATACTTCAGCATACAGCGGATCATATCCGGCATTGACATCTGCAGACAGCATTTTTGAGTTTTTCAGAGCGCGGCGCAGTTTCAGTTCAGAGTATTCCCCCTGACTGTTGATCACTTCTGCAACAGTATTTTCCAGAAAATGAGCATGCATACCGGTTGCTCCCACGCTTCCGATCTCTTCTTTATCCACAAACAGGCATACTTTTGTCTTTGCAGACGGTTTGCTGTGTAAGAATCCCATCAGAGAAGTAAAGGCACAGATTCTGTCATCCTGTCCGTAAGCCATGATCATACTGCTGTCCAGACCGAAATCCCTTGCTGCTCCTGCAGGCACAACCTCAAGCTCGGCAGATACAAAATCTTTTTCTTCAATGCCATACTGTTCTTTTAACAGCTGTAACACATAAGCTTTGACCGGATTTTCTTCCTTTTCATCTTCTTTTTTATCCATCGGCTGACTGCCCACCAGAAGATCCAGTGCTTCTCCTTCAACGACAACGCTTCCTTTTTTATCCATCTGTTTTGCGGACAGATGCACCAGAATGTCGGTCACTCCCACAACCGGATCTTCCGGTTTCTCACCTATGTTTATCTGCACGGTTGTTCCGTCTGTTTTTACGATCACACCGTGGATCGCCATCGGAGAAGCTACCCACTGGTATTTTTTGATTCCACCATAATAATGGGTGTCCAGATAAGCCATACCTCCGTTTTCATATAACGGGTTCTGTTTGATGTCCAGACGCGGAGAATCGATGTGGGAACCTATCAGAAGCATACCGTTTTCGATGTCATCTGTTCCGATTTCCATCATGATTACGGATTTTTTCATATTTTCCGCATAGATTTTATCTCCGGCTTTCAACTGCTTTCCTTCACGGATCACATCCGCCAGATTTTCAAAACCCTGTTCTTTTGCGATTCTGCAGATATTGCTGCTGCATTCCCGCTCTGTCTTTCCTGCATCCAGAAATTCCCGGTACATCTTTGCCAGTTTCTGGATCTCTTTTTTTTCTGTCTCATGATACTGTCTCATGATTCTTACCCCTTTCTGCTTTGTAACTACTTTGTAACTGTTCAACATCTTCACAGTTACACTACTTTTTGTCTTTGCAGACCATATTAAAAACAGTACCACAAATTTTGCGGTCTGCATAGGTCTTTTTCTTATTTCCACTCGACTTTGCTTCCGGTTTTTCCTTTTGTCACCACCAGCTTCTGCTCAATCTGTTCTTTCAGTTCCGTTACATGGGAAATGATTCCCACCAGCCGGCTGCCTCCGGAGAGTCCCTGCAGGATACGGATTGCCTGTTCCCTGGCGTTTTCATCCAGTGAACCAAATCCTTCATCAATAAATAAGGTATCGATATGAACTGCTCCCACAGCCTGTGTGATCACATCCGTCATACCAAGTGCCAGTGCCAGTGCTGCCATGAAGGATTCTCCACCGGAAAGGGTCTTGACATCCCGCACCTTTCCGGTGATCAGACTGTAGACATCCAGATCAAGACCGGTATTCCCCTGAGTGGAAAGATTTTCCATACTTCTGCATTTTAGCAGAAACTGTCCGGCAGCCATCCGTTCCAGATGACGATTGGCACATCGGATCATATGCTGAAAATACTGACGCTGCATATACGATTCCAGATCGATCTTTGCCGTGCCGGTAAGGCTCCCGTTGGCAGTGCGACTCAGAGTATTCAGTACCTGATACCGTTTTCGCAGTCCTTCTCTCTCCTTCGTCAGCTGCTGCAGTCTTCGGTTTGCCTGCTGATTCGTCTCTCGTCGGCTGTAAAGCTTTCGGAGTTCTCTCTCCTTCAGCCTCTGCTGTTCTTTTTGTTCTTTCAACTCCTTTTCCGTCTGTTCAAGATCCGGGGCTTCTTTTTCTTTCAGCTGGCTTCTCAGCCATTCCACTTCCTGACAGCTCCGGCGCAACTCCTCTTCGTAGGCATCTATTGCTTTCTTCCTCCGCTCCAGCTCCGCAGGTTTCATGCATGCTTTCTTAAAATCCTCTTCTTTTTCAAAAAGCTGTTCCCTCCGCACCTGTTCATAAGCGTTCTGTTTTTCCTGTTCCTGTTGTTTTAAAGTTTTACACTGTCGCTGTACCTCTTCCAGCTGACCTTTTTTCCTGTTTTCTTCCTGCAGGAATTTTTGCAGACTCCCGGAGACACGATCCAGCTCTTTTTTGGATATCTGAAGCTTTTCTTCTCCGTCTATCAATCGTTTCCGGGCTTTTTCTTCCCAGTCTTCCCAGCGGTTTTTCATCACTTCCAGACTTTCTTCCTCTGTCTGTTCTCTATGTAACAGATGCGTTTGCTGCTCCCGGATGACCGCTATTTCCTGCTGATAGAGGTTTTCTGACTGCTGATACTTCTGTCTTCGGTCTTCCCTGGTATTTTCCGCCTGATTTCGGCGTTCTCTCTCTTTTTCCACCAGTTCCTGGCTCAGATTCTCGGAAACCGGCTCCGCCGGAGCCGGATGATGGAGGGAACCACATACCGGACAGGGATAATTGTCCTGCAGCCCGGAAGCAAGAATCCCTGCCTGTCCGGCAAGATATTCCTGATACAGAGTTTCATAACGCTGGGCCTGCTGCCGGTAAGAAAGGTCTGCTTTCCGGTAACTGTCTGCTGCCTGCTGCCGGTGTATTTCCAGACGCTGTGCTTCTTTCAGATGGCTCTGCAGCTGTCCGTACTGTTCAAGTGCCTGTCGCAGCCGTTCAAGCACCGGCACTTCTTTCTCCTCCAGTTTCTGTACATAACTGTTCCAGATTTTCTCCTTTTCTTTCAGTTTTTCTGTTTCCTCTTTCCGTTCCTCCAGCCACGCTTTCAGCTGTTTTTCCTGCATCTGCATCCGTTCTCTGTTCTCTGCCGTCTCCCGGTAGCCTACATAAACCATTTCTACTTTTGCCGCCCGCTTTGCGGCACCGATCCGTTCCTTTTCCTGTTCCTTTTCTTCTCTTTTCTCTTCCAGCACACGAATCTGTTTTTCCAGCTGCGTAAGTTTTGAAAAACTCTCTGCTCTCTCTTTTTCCACACTGTAGCGCTGATTCAGTTTTTCCAGCGCCGCAGTTGTTTTTTTCATTTCTTTCCGGCTCTGTTCATACTGCAATTTATCTTCTTCCAGCATGCGCTCTGCAAAAGCAAGCACCGCCTCAAGATCCGGTTCTTTTTGTCCTGTCCGGAGCAGTTCCTCCTTTTCCTGAACCGTGCTTTCCGAAACTTCCAGCTGTTCTATCTCCCGCAGACAGGACTTTCTGTTATCCTCCAGCTCACCGTAACACCGTTTGTTCCTGTTTTTCAGTTCCTCCTGCACCCGTCCGAAGATTCTTGTATCAAAGATCCGGGAGAAAATTTCTTTTCGCTCATCGGACTTTGCCAGCAGCAGCCGCAGAAAATCCCCCTGTGCGATCATCGCGATCTGCATAAACTGCCTGGCATCCACACCGAGGATTTCCACCAGTTTCCGGTTAACTTCCTGTCTGTTTCCCGGATACAGACTGCCATCCGGCTGATACAGCTCCACGCTGCCCCGCTCCTTTGTCATCGTCCTCCCACCGTCTTTGTTCCGTCTTTTGCTCTCCCTCTCATACTCCGGACTTCGAAGCACCCGCCAGACCTGTCCCCCGGTGGAAAATGTCAGATCCACATATGTCTTCGTCCCATCTGGTGCGTACTGGCTGCGCATCATGGTTCCGTCTCTCCGTCCACCGCTGGTCTGTCCATACAGTGCATAGGTGATCCCATCAAAGATCGTTGTCTTACCTGCCCCGGTATCTCCCGTGATCAGAAACACACCCTGCTGCACCTGCCCGAAATCTATTGTCACGCAGTCCGCATAAGAACCAAATGCGCACATCGTCAGTATCATCGGTCTCATCCTTCTTCCTCCCTGATTTTCGCAAATACTTCTTCCAGCACTGCCGCCTCTTCTTCCTGCAGCTTCCGTCCCTGAATCTGGGAAAAAAACTGTTCAAAAACCAGTTTCGGATCTGTCTGTGTATCCTCTGCCTGTCCGTCTTCCCATTCTTGTACAAGCTTCCGGTTTCTCTCTGTCCTCACTTCCAGAATATGCGTAAAGATCCGTTCCAGCTGTTCCTTCGGCTGATACAGTTCCTCTTCATCTGTCAGAACAATACTGACATAATCCTCGCAGATACTGTCTTTGTTCGCTTCCAGAATCTCTTCCAGTCTTCCCCTGATCACGCATATCTCCCGTAACGGATGCAGCGGATGCAGCTGAATCACCGGTTCCTGTCCCGGTGCTTCCAGAATCACTTCTGTCACCGATTTTTCCTGTTCCCACTCACTGACCGAGTATTTTAACATCGAACCACAGTAACGGATACTTTCTCTTCCCATCGACTGCGGGCGGTGGATATGTCCCAGTGCCACATAGGAAAACGGCGCAAGACACGAAATATCCACCTGATCAAGTCCTCCCACACTTATCGTCTCGGAATCACTGGTTTTCGGTGTCTCACCACCTGCAGTATAGAACTGATGGGAAATCAGTATATTTCGTTTCTCCGTATCCACCTGCTCTCTCTCCAGAAGAAATTTTACCGCCTCATTATAATCCCTGCGTATCTCTTCCCATCCGTTTTTCACTTTTATCTCTGTTTCCCCGTCGCGGTCTCTTTGTTCTCCTGCTCCGTCCTCTCTGTCTGTTTCCCTTTTGCTCTCTTCCATTAGTTTTCGCACATATCCGGGTTTCACAAACGGAAGCATCCATACCTCTGTCTCTCCCCATTCATCTTGAAAAGTGACCTTTTTCAGATGGTCTTCCGGTATCTGTGGACAGGTTCCCGCCACATAGATCTGTTGCCTGCTCAGAATCTTTGCACCGAACGCCAGTCTTTCCGGAGAATCATGATTCCCGCTGATGATCAGCACCGGAATCTTCGGTTCCAGCTGGCTTACTTTGGTAAGAAACCGGTCAAATACCGTAACCGCTTCCGCTGCAGGTACTGATTTGTCATACACATCACCAGCGATCAGGACACCGTCCGGTCGTTTCTCCCGGATCAATTCATAAATCTCTGTCAGGATCCACTCCTGATCTTCCAGCAGAGAATATCCATATAACTGCTTCCCGATATGCAGATCGGATAAATGAAAAAAATGCATTGCCTCGCCTTCTTTCTGTTAGATTTCTCACATTATCGCGACAGTCGTCAAGGTCTCGTGTAAACTATAAAATTCCCCACACAACCGGTCATTGGCCGGATGGCAGGGAATTTTGATCCTTTATTCTTGCTCCTGTGTTTCCTTTTTCTCTTCTTTTGTTTCTGTCACTTCTGCAACCTCTTCCTCAGATGCTTCCTGAACCTCTTCTGTTACGTTGGCATCCTCTTTCTCCAGTTCCCTGGTCAGTTCCAGTGGTGTGATATTCTCCGGTGTTACCTGTGTTGCATGCTCCATCAGACTTTTCTTCTGTCCTGCTTTTTTCGGTTGAACGGAAGTTTTATCTGCTTCCTTTCCTTTTTTCCGATTGTTCGGTTCTACCGCATAGATACGATCCGGATGATTTTTCGCTACCTTTTTCAGGCCACTAACCGCCCAGAGCAGAAACAACGGTAACAGCAGATTGGAAATGATCATAAACGGACTGATCATATGCATTGCTGTCAGTGCAACACCCGCCAGAACTTCGAGACCCAGAATTCCCAGGCTCATTTTCCACAAAAGTGCAACCTTATCCAGCCGATTGTTTAACCGGAAACAAAAGATTCCCACCATGGTTTCGATCACTGCCTGAATATAATATACTACGCTGCATGCGCGAAGTGTTCCGCTTGTAATGTCAATCTGTTTTAATGCCTCCAGAACCTCTTCATTCCCCTTGTCCGCCATTCCTGCCATTGACCAGCACCGTATACCGTAAGACAGGCTGGATGTCAGAGCTGTCATAACAAGCATGATTCCCACCAGCATAACGATCATCTTGCCGTTAAGGGCCCGGCGCATTTCCTTCTGATCCTGATATTGATACATAGTTTTCCTCCGTTCTCCTGTTTCTTTTTCACTGTCCGTAACTGCTTTATAACTTTACAGTTACCACTATTTTTCAATTTTAATGAAGAATCTTTTGTTTGTCAAACTGAAACAGAGACTTTATTCTTTTTTTACATTTGTTTTCTTACGATCCGATATTCGTCGTCCAGCTGATAATACGGACACTGGTAAAAAGTATCACTTAAAAACCGATACATCTCATCTTCATCCAGATCCACTTCGCAGCAGTAGCAATCGGATTCTTCATCGTATACATAATTCGCACAACTCTCACAGTTTGTCTGTCCTGCCATCACTTTTCCCCCGTTTTCTTATTTGCAGTCCTTTTTCCGGCTCTGCTTTCGCTGTGTAGAGAGCCCTGTTTTTTATTATATCCGCTCTCTTACTCCGATACAAGTGGAAATCTATTTTTCCATCCCAAAATAAAATGCTTGCTTTTTATCCGCTGATATGATATTATAAAGGTCGGTTTTAGCAAACCGTTTTTCATGCCGCTGTGGCGGAATTGGCAGACGCACTTGACTCAAAATCAAGCGGTTAACAGCCGTGCCGGTTCGAGTCCGGCCAGCGGCATCCGAGCTGTTGCATACATCATATGCAGCAGCTTTTTCTTTACACGGACGTATATTTCTGCTAACAAAATCAATCCATTGGATTAATTATTGATATTCACCGAAAAAAATCCCCTGTTGGAAATCCTGAACTTCCACAGGGGATTTTTCTATTGTATATCAATAAAACATAATTCTTCCCATTTTCCTGCAATTAGAGCGTGTCTGAAAAATCATTTCCGCAATCTGCACGCTCTAGTTTACGTGAATGTGTTCTCTTGATTTTTCTGCAATCTCTGCTTTAATCTTTTCTACAAAAGTATCCAGTGGCAGAACCGTAGTTTCTTTTTCGCCATGCAGACGGAAGGAAACGGTTCTGTCGTCTTTTTCATTGAATCCGACAACCAGCAGATACGGTACTTTTTCTACCTGACCTTCACGCATACGATAGCCAAGTTTTTCTGCACGGTCATCCAGTTCCACACGGACATCTGCTGCTTCCAGTGCATCCACGATTTCCTGTGCATATGCATTCAGACCTTCATCATCGGTCTTAACCGGCATAACACGTGCCTGAACAGGTGCCAGCCAGGTCGGCAGGTTTCCTTTGGTCTCTTCCAGAATGTATGCCATGAAACGATCCAGAGATCCAAGAATTGCGCGGTGCAAAACAACCGGTGTCTGTTTCTCTCCGTTGCTGTCGATGTAGGACAGATTGAATTTTTCCGGCAGACAGAAGTCCAGCTGACAGGTGGACAGGGTAATCTCGTTACCGATGGCAGGCTGTACATTGACATCCAGTTTCGGGCCATAGAATGCAGCTTCTCCGATTTCTTCGGTGTATTCGATTCCGATGCTGTTCATTACATCACGCAGTGCATCTTCTGCTGTGTTCCACATCTCATCATCATCATGATATTTTTCTTTGTTTTCCGGATCACGCAGAGACAGTACACAACGGTAATTGGTGATTCCGAAATCTTTATAGGTACTGAAGATCAGTTCTACTACTTTTGTAAATTCATCCTTGATCTGTTCCGGTGTTACAAACAGATGGGCATCGTTCTGACAGAAATGTCTTCCCCGTTCGATACCTTTCAGCGTTCCGCTGCTCTCATAACGGAAGTCATGCGCAATCTCACCGATACGGATCGGCAGGTTTTTATAAGAATGTCTTTTGTTTGCATAAATCATCATATGATGCGGACAGTTCATCGGACGAAGAACAAAAGATTCCCCTTCCATCTCCATCGGCGGGAACATGTTCTCTTTGTAGTGATCCCAGTGGCCGGAAGTCTTATACAGGTTGACAGTACCAACACAAGGTGTCATAACATGCAGATAACCCAGTTTACGTTCTTTTTCCTTGATGTAATTTTCCAGCTCCTGCCAGATTGTATATCCTTTCGGCAGGAACATCGGCAGACCACGTCCAACCAGATCGTCAACCATGAACAAATTCATATCCTTTCCAATCTTTCTGTGATCTCTTTCTTTTGCTTCCTCCAGTAACTGCAGATGTGCTTCCAGTTCTTCTGCGGTCGGGAAACATACACCGTAGATACGCTGCAGCATTTTGTTTTTACTGTCACCCTTCCAGTAAGCTCCGGAGTGACGAATCAGTTTAAAATGTTTACAAAGTTTTACATTATCCACGTGAGGTCCACGACACAAATCGGTAAAGTCACCCTGATCGTAAACAGTGATATTTCCCTCTTCCAGATCTGCGATCAGATCCAGTTTATAAGGATCATCGGCGAACATTTCCAGTGCTTCTTTTTTAGACACTTCACGACGGATGATCTTTTTGCCGGATTTTACAACTTTTTTCATCTCTTTTGTGATCTTTTCGATGTCCTCATCACGAATTACATCCTCTCCAAGATCAATATCATAATAGAAGCCCTCTGCTACAACAGGTCCAACCCAGAACTTTGCCTGTGGATACAGATGTTTGATCGCCTGAGCCATTACATGGGCACAGGAATGATTCAGTGTTTTTAACTGTTCATCTTCTTTAAAATTTACCATTTTTCTTCTCCTTTTTACCATTGTCAGCGAGAAAAACACGCTATTGCGGCAGTAGTCAAGATTCCATGAAAGAACAGACTTTAACTCATTACCCGAGTAACGAAAAAACACCCTTAGATGACAGACTGCCACCTAAGGGTGCTATTATGCACGGTTCCACCTTATTTTTCTCTTATTGCCTGTAACAGAGCAACCCGGTAACGCTTCGGATGAAATCTCACCCTTCTACGCACAACTCAGAAGTGGTTTTCCTGCAACCTGTCCATAAGAAACTTCCACCATACATTTCTCTCTCTGTAAAGATCTGACTGCATTACTTTCTTCGTCAACGCTTTTTCATACTATTTTCTAAACCGAGTTCATTATAATATAATACCGATGGAAATTCAATGCTTTTTTACTCAATTTCCACTTCGTTTCCTGTTCTTTCCCCTTTTGTAAACGCCATTGCATTGTTAAGAGTTGTCTCACTGATGGCATCCAATGCTTCATAAGTGAAGAATCCCTGATGAGAGGTAATAATAACATTCGGGAAGGACAGCAGTCTCGCGGTGATGGAAGTCTCCATGATTTCATCCGAACGGTCCTCAAATACATTTTTCTTTTCTTCTTCGTATACATCCAGACCGACCGCAAAGAATTTTCTTGCACGGATGCCCTCGATCAGATCAGCTGTTTTTACCAGACCGCCACGGGAAGTATTGACGAGGATCACGCCGTCTTTCATCTTCTGGATGGATTCCCGGTTGATCATGTGGTAAGTCTCATCCATAAGCGGGCAGTGAAGGGAGATCAGATCACTCTGTGCCAGCAGTTCATCCAAAGATACATAGGTCACAAAATCCAGTGCCGGATTCTGATATTTATCATAGGCAATGACATTCATGCCGAAACCATGGCAGATTCTCGCCATTGCCGCACCGATTTTACCGGTTCCCACGATACCGGCTGTTTTCCGGTAGAAATTTACTCCCTGCATACCACCAAGGCTGAAGTCGTTTTCGCGAACTCTCACATAGGCTTTATGAATTCTCCGGTTGGCAGCCAGGGCCAGTGCCATCGCGTGTTCTGCTACAGCTTCCGGGGAATATCCAGGCACACGCATGACTTTGATTCCACACGCAGTCGCTTTTTCCACATCTACATTGTTAAATCCCGCACAGCGCATCAGAATCAATTTCACTCCACACGCAGACAGGACATCGATCGTTTCGGTTCCCACATCACTGCTGACAAATGCACAGATTGCATCGTATCCTTTTGCCAGTTTTGCAGTACTCGGAACCAGTTCAGATTTCAGATATTCGATCTGAATATCCGGATAATCTTTTGCTTTTGCTTCAAAAGACTCTTTATCATAACTTTTTGTATCATAAAATAAAATCTTCACAGCATGTTCCTCCTTTTTTCTGTCTTTTCCATACAGAAACATTATTTTCCAGACAGTTTTCTGTCTTTCTTATTATATCCTTTCTTCTTTTTCCTGTATACATTTTTTTAGAAATTGATAGATTTCCTCATCAGTAGGCGGACATCCCTGCAGACAGGAAGCAAACCCCCTGGTGCAGCTGCCGATTCCAAGCGTTCCTGTCTTTCCCCGATATCCCTGTCCGATACATATCTTTGTATCCAGTTTTTCCAGAACGCCTTCTTCTTTTAACCGGTCGAGTGCAGGGATCAGATACCCGTAACAGGCACTGCAGGACTCCACCTCCTCTACGGCATCCGCTACTTCCACTACTTTTCTCCTTCCGGTCTTTACCACCTGTGAAACCGGTGGATTCAGTTCCCGGATCCTGGCCTGTGTCCAGTCTGCACATCCGGCCCCCAGTGCTTCTGCCATTCGGATATACGGCACTTCTTCCACCCCATACCCCATCTCATGGCAGACAAATGCATCAACCAGTACCGGATCTCTTCCGGCGATCAAACGGTTCATCTCCACCGGATTGCCTCCGTCCTCAAAGTCCCAGTCCCCGCAGATATTGTCAACCAGAATAAAATCCTGATGCAGCCCGACTGCCAGGTGTGCAATCGGTTTATGCAGTCCCATCGCGTGAAAATGACGTTTTTCCCGGTTTGGAAGCAGTCCCTTCATATTCTTCAGTGCACAGGTGATCTTCGTCTGGCAATGCCCCTTCATCACCGGTACATTGATCAGAAAATCGAGACTTTTTGCCTCCCGGCAGATCTCAAGTTCCATCCCTCCGCACTCCGTCAGTTCTCCGGGATCTGCCTGCATATCTTTAAACGGAACCTTGTACATTTCGCTCAGCTTCTCATATCCACAGACTTGCATGGATTCTCTCGTCTTATCCCCTACCCAGGAACCTTCCAGCATGATGATATTCTGAAATCCCGCTTCCTGCAGATATTCGATGATTCCAGCCACAATTTCAGGATGAGTTGTTGCCCCCAGAAAAGCCTCCGACGGAGCCACCAGGTTCGGCTTGATCCCAATCTTTTTGTCCCTCGCTCCGATCTGTGCTTCCAGTCCGGCAGCATACAGGATCTCTTTTGTCATCTCTTTATACTCTGTTCCATGAATCAACAGTAATTCTTCTTTTTCCATATCTGTTCCTTTCTGTCTGCTTTTTACGTAAGAGTCAAAAAACCCCGGAGTTCACCCCCGGGGTTTTTATTTTTCTGTTTTATCTTCTTTTCAGGAAATCCGGAATCTGGATATCTTTTCTCGGAACAGTACTGCTGGTCGGTGCTCCCGGATTTGCTTTTGGCATCTGGAAGCTCGGCATCGTCATACCCTGGGAAAATGCAGGTTTTTCCGGTGCTGCTTCTTTTACCTGTGCAGTCTGTACTGGCTGAGCAGATACTGCAGAAGCTTTGCTTACGCTTGCCTGTTTTGCAGTTGCATCATTCAGTCCGGTTGCAATAACCGTGATCTTAGCAGAATCTACTGCGGTATCATCATACATGGCACCAAAGATGATGTTTGCATCTTCGCCTGCCAGGTTCTGTACATAGCTTGCAGCATCATTTGCATCCATCAGGGAGATATCTCCGGAGATGTTAATGATCACATGGCTTGCACCCTGGATGGTTGTCTCAAGCAACGGACTGGATACAGCCTGCTGTACAGCTTCCAGTGCTTTGTCGTCGCCCTTTGCCTCGCCGATACCGATATGAGCGATTCCTTTGTCTTTCATGACAGTCTGAACATCTGCGAAATCCAGGTTGATCAGTGCCGGCATGTTGATCAGGTCTGTGATGCCCTGTACTGCCTGCTGTAAAACTTCATCTGCTTTCTTCAGTGCTTCCGGCATCGTAGTCCGACGATCAACGATCTCAAGCAGTTTATCATTCGGGATAACGATCAGAGTGTCTACGTTGTCTTTTAATTTATCAATTCCCATCAGAGCGTTGCTCATACGGGTTTTTGCCTCAAAACGGAACGGTTTTGTCACAACACCGACAGTCAGGATGCCCATCTCTTTTGCAATACCTGCAACAACCGGTGCAGCACCTGTTCCGGTTCCGCCACCCATACCACAGGTAACGAATACCATGTCAGCACCTTCCATCAGCTGACGGATCTCTTCCATACTCTCTTCTGCCGCTTTTTCACCGATCTCAGGCTTTGCTCCGGCTCCAAGACCTTTTGTCAGTTTCTCACCTATCTGTAATACGGTAGGAGCTTTGCAAAGAGTCAAAGCCTGTTTATCAGTGTTTACCCCGATAAACTCCACACCGCCGATTGTTTCTTCTACCATGCGGTTTACTGCATTATTACCGGCTCCACCTACACCAATTACTATAATCTTTGCAGATGATTCCGCTTCATTTGTCATAATCTCTAACAAAGTACTTCCTCCTTTTTTGCTTGCGCTTATATTTATTCCCTTCAGGGTACTTTTGCCTTATCTTAAAGAGTTACATATGGTTATATAATATAATTTCTTCTCTAATTAATCAACTATTTTTTTCAGATTTCATGTTTTTTTTCGAATTTTGTAAGGTTTTTCCGGATTTTGTTTTCCTGCGGTTTACTCCCCCGCAGTTTTCTGTGTCTCCGACGTATCTGTACCGTTTTGTGCTGTTCCTGCCCCGGTGTCCGTCATCCCCCCGTCCTCTTCGGTAGTACTGCTATCGCTTCCGTCTCCGGATCCGTTGTCCTGTGTGCTGTCATCCTGTGTCTCTGTATCTTCACCGGAAGCATCAGAATCAGGATCTGTCACGGTGTCTCCTTGTGTATCACTTTCATCTGTTGCAGAATCTGTGCTGCCCTCTCCCTCTCCTGCCGGATCCTGAGATCCGTCTTCAGTTTGTGTATCTACCGCCGGATCTTCCGTATCTTCGCCGAAATCTCTTCCCTCAATCTGTGCAATTTCCATTTTCAGTGTATACAGCGTCTCTTTCGAAAAGATAATGTTGGTAATATCCGTTTCATAATCTTCCAGGTGGAGAATACCCGTAAAATCAGATAATTTTGGAAGAATTGCCGCTACTCTGGTAATCTTTTCCTCCAACAGCGTATCTTTTCCCAGATTGCAGTGGATGTTTCCATTGTTATACACCAGAATAATCTCCTGATTCTCATCAAAACACACCATCTCCGGAAGAATTTCATACTTTTCCACCATACGGGTGATTCCAAGAATTGAATTATAGATACCATCTGCAATCGCCGGAATCGTATCTCCGAGTGCGATACCTTTTTCCTTGTCTGTGATGCCGATAACTCTTGGCACATCTGTTACTGCTGCCTTAAATTTTGTCGCGTTTTCATTCCCGGTATCAGACTCTACAGCCTGCAGTACCTGTCCCTCTGTACTGTCTGCCTGTTGCGTATCACTCTCTATACCATCTTCTGTCTGTGCATCTTCTGTATCTGCCCTGTCCGTTGTATCGGCACTTTCTCCTGTCAGAGCTTCCAGTGCCGCATCCGCTTCTTTTGCGGCAGCTTCCTGTGCGGCCTGCTCCTTTAACTGATTCAGTTCTTCTTCTTCCTGATCCATGGAATCAATTTCATCCTGTTCCATAGCAGTCACTTCCACCACAAGTCCGTCCTTGTTAAAATACAGCCTCTCTGTTCCCTGAGTGATATAACCGACAATTTTTTTCTCATTTACATGGATCCGAATGGTATGGGCATTGACTCTCTCAAGATCAAAAGAATCCACAAACGGAATATTTTCTGCATTTTTATGTCTTTCAAATAACATCGCAAGCACCGTGTTAGATGTCAATGGTGTTGTCATCACATATTCTTTTACTTCTTCATCGGTGTATCTGGTATTTCCCACCACATACACTTTGTCTACCCGAAACAAAAAGAAAAATGCCAGCAGAGCCAGCAGCACGATGGCTGCCACAGCTCCGGCTGTAATCATTTTTCCTTCTTTTGTCAGCTCTATTCTTCTGAATCTTTTTTTCATTCTTCCACCTGTTCCCTTATTCTGATTACCGCACCCAATTGCCCGAACAACTGATCCGGTCGTTCATATCCCCGTTCTATATACTCCGCATGTTTCACGACGCTTTCTCCCTGTGCTGAAAGCCCCGCCACCACAAGCGCAGCACCTCCACGCAGTTCCCTGGCACATACCGTTTTCCCCGTCAGTTGTCTGCCACCACAGACAACCGCCTGTCTGCCGGTAACCGTGATCCTGCCTCCCATTTTTCTCAGCTCTTCCACTATCTGAAAGCGTTTTTCAAAAATCCTTTCTTCGATCCTGCTTTCTCCCGGAACTGTAAGAAGCACCGACATCAGAATTGACTGCATATCCGTGGGAAATCCGGGATACGGCATCGTACACACCTGCTCCACCGGAAAACGGATTCCGGCTGCATTCGCCCTTAGTGTACCACTCCTCATCTCCCATTGTCCACCCATTTTCTCATATACCCGAAGTACAGATTTCATTTCCTGCGGATCCACATCTTTCAGACCGATCTGACCTCTTGTGGCTGCAGCGGCATACAGACAGGTTCCCGCTACGATCCGGTCTGTAGGAATCGTATATTCCACATCCCGCAAAGCCGCGGCTCTGCGCATCCAGATTTTTCTTGTTCCGATTCCACGGATTTCCGCTCCCATCGCCTGTAAAAAATGACACAGATGCATGATTTCCGGCTCCAGAGCACAGTTTTCAAGAAGCGTTTCCCCCCGTGCCGTAACACCTGCAAGCAAAGCATTTTCCGTAGCACCCACACTGGAAATCGGAAAATGAATGTGTGCACCGGAAAGGCCCTCCGGACATTCTCCGCAGATCTCCCCCTCTGTTTCCCTGATCAGGACACCCATTTTTTTCATTGCATCCAGATGCAGATCAACAGGACGTGCCCCGATCGTACAGCCGCCGGGATAACCGATCCGGATCCGCTTACATCTTCCAAGCATACTTCCGAGCAGCAGGATGGAAGATCGCATCGTGCGCGTCTCTTCTCCGGGAATACCGGTCTCACAGATCTTATTACAGTCCAGCTCCAGTGTATGGCCACTCCACGCGGTCTTTACTCCCATCGACCGCAGGATTGCTTCCATTTCAAACACATCTGCAATCCGGGGACAGTTGTGAAGCACGGTCCTTCCCTCATGCAGCACTGCAGCCGCCATCATTGGCAGGGCAGCATTCTTCGATCCCTGAACCTTTACTTCTCCTTCCAGCGGACCATTTCCACGCATCCATATTTCACTCACTCGTTTGCTCCCACATGCCCTGTTATCTTATTCTATGCAGCACGGGAATATCTGGTGACTGACAATGCAAGCCCCATCTCTCCCATCAAAAACAATACAGATGTTCCTCCATAACTGATAAACGGCAATGTAATCCCGGTATTGGGAATCGTATTTGTAACAACAGCAATATTCAGGATTACCTGGAGTGCAATATGACCCATGATTCCGGCGCCTATCAGTTCTCCCAGCAGATCCTCTGCCCGAACTGCTGCCACCATGAGCCTCCAGATCAGGCCTCCAAACAGAAGGATAACCAGTATAGCTCCAAACAGTCCTGTTTCCTCACAGATGATAGAAAAAATCATATCATTTTGTGCTTCGGGTACAAATCCCAATTTTTGCAGACTGTTTCCCATCCCACGCCCGAAGATTCCCCCACTTCCGATTGCATACAAGCCCTGGATCGTCTGAAACCCTTTTTCATATTTTTCCGGATTCCTCCAGATGGCAAGGCGTTCGAGCCGATAACTTTCCATACTCAAAAAAATCGCGACAAATCCAATCCCCGCGACTCCGATTCCAAGAAAAGGCAGATACCTCGGGTATGCCACAAAGATCAGAATCACGCCGATACCAAGAATAATAATCGCCGTACTCAGATTATTTGTTCCCACCAGCCCGACAATCGGTAACAGCGCCGCCATCGTCCGGAGCATAAACCAGAGACTGTCTGTCTTTTTCTTCCGGTTGCTGATCCTGAATGACAGAAACAGTATTACCGCTGCTTTTGCAAATTCCGCCGGCTGAAACGACAATGGTCCCAGTGCCAGCCAGCGTTTTGACCCATTATAGGATCTTCCTACAAATAAGACAGCCGTAGACAACGCGATGGAACACAGATACAGTACCGTGGCAAAAGCCGCCACCCGATGATAATCGATCCGTGCCATCACCCAAAAAGCAATCATGCCCAGCACACTGGCAAATAACTGCTTTTTCAGATAGTATCCTGCATCCCCAAACTTTACTTTTCCATTATATGTACCTGTACTATATAAAAAAAATAATCCGGCCAGTGTCAATATCGCTACGAAAAGGATCAGAAGCTCATCTTCCTTCCCTTCTTTTTGTACTTTTTTCATAGATTTTACACGCTTTTTTTTCAGTCTATGAATCGCAAAAATATTCAGTACTTTTTTAATAAATTTCCATTGACAAATATCGTTTTTTTTTTATAATTGATTTTAATAATAGTAAACACAGAATTTAGTAATACGATACTTTCCCGATTATCGGTAAGACGGGGCTCTTTACCTGCCACATGGCTGATAATCGGGATTTTCGTGTGCCTTTTAAAGGAGTTTTTATGGACATTGGAACAAAACTGAAAAGTCTGCGGACACAGAATGGACTGACTCAGCAGGAACTGGCAGACCGGGCTGAACTTACCAAAGGATTCATCTCCCAGGTTGAGCGAAATCTTACCTCACCATCCATCAGTACCCTCGCAGATATCCTGCAGTGTCTTGGCAGCAGCCTTCAGGAATTTTTTACAGATGACACACCGGAACAGATTGTCTTTCGGGAAGAAGATTATTTTCTGAAAGATGATCCTGAACTTGGACACCAGATTGAATGGCTGGTTCCAAACGCACAGAAAAATCAGATGGAACCCATCCGTATGACCCTTGCTCCCCGGGGGCGTTCCTGTGTGGAACCCCCTCATGCAGGCGAGGAAATGGGCTATGTGCTGGAAGGAAGTATCCTTCTTACGCTGGGTAAGAAAACCTACCGCATACAAAAAGGAGAAACGTTTTATTTTCCCGCCGGCCAGGAACACTGGCTGGAAGCCGGAAAATGGGGTGCTACGATCCTGTGGATCTCCTCCCCGCCAAATTTCTGATGATAAAAAGGAGATAGTATGAGCAATCGATTAATAGATTTACAGCATATTACCAAAATCTTTGACGGTGAAAAGATTCTCGACGATCTGAATCTCTATATCCGCGAGAACGAATTTCTCACCCTTCTCGGTCCGTCCGGCTGTGGTAAAACTACAACGCTTCGAATCATCGGCGGTTTTTTATTTCCGGATGAGGGAAGTGTTATCTTTGACGGAAAAAACATCACACAGCTGGCTCCGAATAAACGCCAGTTGAATACCGTATTTCAGAAATACGCCCTCTTCCCGAATATGAACGTGGCAGAAAACATTGCCTTCGGTCTCAAGATAAAAAAGAAAAGCAAAGCCTATATTGATGACAAGATCAAATATGCACTGAAACTGGTGAATCTGGACGGCTATGAAAAGCGTAAAATCGATGCTTTGAGCGGTGGGCAGCAACAGAGAATCGCCATTGCCCGTGCCATTGTCAATGAACCGAAAGTGCTTCTTCTCGACGAGCCCCTGGGTGCTCTGGATCTCAAGATGCGCCAGGACATGCAGTACGAACTGATCCGTCTGAAAAATGAACTGGGAATCACATTTGTCTACGTCACCCACGATCAGGAAGAAGCTCTCACCATGTCCGATACTATTGTGGTTATGAACGGCGGTTATATCCAGCAGATCGGTACGCCGGAAGATATCTACAACGAGCCACAAAACGCTTTCGTTGCCGATTTTATCGGTGACAGTAACCTTTTAGCCGGTACTATGATCCAGGATCGTCTGGTGGAAATTCTCGGTGCCAAATTCTTATGTGTAGATGAGGGCTTCGGAACTAATAACCCGGTAGACGTAGTCATCCGTCCGGAAGATATAGAACTGGTGAAACCGGAAGTCGGTATTATCAAAGGCCGTGTGACTTCCGTCATCTTCAAAGGCGTACATTATGAGATGACTGTTCTGGCCAATAATTTTGAATGGCTGGTACACAGCACGGATATGTATCCGGCAGACAGTGAAGTGGGGATTTTTGTCAAACCGTTCAATATTCAGATCATGCATAAACCGGAATCTGAGGATGAAAAGGCGGTGGATATTAATGAATAGTCCTAAAAAAACCTGGTTTGCTTTTCCCTATATTCTGTGGATCATCGGATTTACCCTGATCCCGCTGGGACTGGTTCTCTATTACGCCTTTACCGGCGCAGACGGTGGTTTTACTCTGGCAAATGTTCTCGCCATTACAGAACCTGTACATCTGAAGTCTCTGTGGACTTCTCTTAAAATGGCGTTTCTTACGACTTTGATCTGTTTTATCCTCGCTTACCCGCTGGGACTGGTGCTATGCAGTTTGAATCTGAAGAAAAGTAATTTCATCATTTTTCTTTTTATTCTTCCGATGTGGATGAACTTTCTGCTTCGAACCATGGCATGGCAGCTGATTCTCTCTAATAACGGCGTATTAAATACTCTGCTTGGCTTCCTGCATCTTCCGAAAGTGCATATTATTTATACCTTCCAGGCAGTTTTAATTGGTATGGTTTATGATTTTCTGCCATTTATGATCCTTCCGATTTATAATTCTCTTTCTTCCATCGGAGACGATGTTGTGGAAGCCGGAAAGGATCTGGGCGCCAGCTATTTTACCATTCTGCGAAAAATCATTTTCCCGCTGTCTCTTCCCGGAGTCATCAGCGGGATCACGATGGTATTTGTTCCGTCCATGACTTCCTTTGTTATTTCAAACATTCTGGGTGGATCCAATACCTTACTGATCGGAAATATCATTGAACAGGAATTTACCTACAATTTTAACTGGAATCTGGGCAGCGGACTTTCCTTTGTACTACTGGTATTTACTCTGATAAGTATGGGGCTGATGTCCGTCTTTGATAAATCAGAAGGAGGAACTAACATATGGTAAAAACATGGGTCAAACGACTGTATATGGCATTCATCTTTCTGTTGTTGTATCTGCCGATTATCGTTCTGGTTGTACTGTCTTTTAACAAATCCAAGGCCAGAGTTACCTGGCGTGGATTTACTTTTCAATGGTATGCAAACCTTTTTGATAACAGTCGGATCACGGATGCCTTCACCACCACCCTGACACTGGCTTTCGGCTCTGCACTGGCAGCCACCATTATCGGTGTGGTTGGTGCCATCGGCATCAGCGCAATGAAAAAGCGAAATTACTCTATCATGCTGGGAGCTACCAATATCCCGATGTTAAATGCCGAGATCGTTACTGCATTGTCTCTGACACTGTTATTTATCCGTTTTATCAAATTGGGATTTACCACTGTATTTATCGGGCATGTGACATTCGGTGTTCCGTATGTGATTTTAAATGTCCTGCCCCGTCTTCGGACTCTCAATAAAAATGCATATGAGGCTGCACTTGATCTTGGAGCCACCCCACTGTATGCCTTTTTCAAAGTCTGCTGGCCGGAACTGATGCCGGGCATCATGTCCGGTTTTCTGATGGCAGCCACAATGTCGATGGATGATTTTGTGATCACCTATTTTACCAGAGGGCCTGGGATCAACACCATCTCTACGATGGTATATTCTGAAGTGAAACGTGGAATCCAGCCGGAAATGTATGCACTTTCCACGCTCCTGTTTCTGCTGATTCTTGTTCTGCTGCTGCTCTTTAACTTCTTATCCGGAAGAAAAAACAGTATGGAGGTGTAAAAAGAGACTCATGAATATGAAACATAAATTACTGATAGTATCTGTACTTTCCGGATCCCTTTTTCTTCTTAGCGGGTGCGGCTATAACAAAAATAATTCTTTGGTTGTTTTTAACTACGGAGATTATCTGGATCCTTCCATTATCGATTCTTTTGAGAAAGAAACCGGCATCAAGATCCTGTATGAAGAATATCAGTCCCCGGAAGAAATGTATATGAAATATAAGGCAGATATTGTGGACTATGATGTAATCTGTTCTTCCGATTATATTCTGGAAAAGCTTCGTACAGAAGATGAACTTCTTCCGATCAACTTTGACAATATTCCGAATGCTGCCAATGTAGACGAACATCTCTGGGAATTTTCGAAGGCATTTGACCCTGAAAACAAATATACGATTCCGCATTACTGGGGTACACTGGGCATTCTTTATAACACACGTCTGGTGGATGAAAAGGTGGATTCCTGGGATATTCTTTTTAATTCAAAATACAGTGGCCAGATCATCATGGAAAACAGTGTCCGGGATTCCTTCGTTCCTGCGCTGAAGATGCTTGGGTATTCCATTAATACAGATAATTCGGATGAACTGGATGAGGCGGAAAAGATTTTAATTGAACAGCGACCGATGGTACAGGCGTATCTGCTGGATTCCGCACGTGACGAAATGATCGCTGAAAATGCTGCTATCGCACTGGTGTATTCCGGAGAAGCTCCTTATGCAACAGAGTATAATGACGATCTGGCTTATGTGGTTCCGAAAGAAGGATCCAACGTCTGGGTAGATTCCTGGGCAGTCACAAAGGATTGTAAGAATATGGAAAATGCGGAAAAGTTCCTGAATTATCTGCTTCGGGTGGATATTTCAAAGATCAGTTTTGAGTATAATCATTATGGAACGCCGAATAAAAAGCTGGCTGAGATTCTGCCTGCGAAGTATACAGAGGATCCGGCACTGTTTCCTCCCAGTGATGTGCTGGATAATTGTGAGATTTTCAGGTCATTGGACCGGGGGACGCAGGATTATTACAGTAAGTTGTGGAAGGAGATTAAACTGGACTAAATAGTTTGATTTTTCCCTTACGCCGGACGCAAAAAGCACCGGACTCCAGGGGCTGGCAGCGTGGGCAGGGCAACTTTGAACTAGCCACTAACTGCGACTATATTCACTTGGGTCAGCTGACCCAAGCGAAAGTCTCCGTAAGTGTCGGATTTCAAAGCTTGCCCTAAACGCCCACAAAGTGCTGCCTGCCCCCGGAGTCCGGTGCTTTTTGCTGTTGTTTGGAAGGGGGAAAGAAAATTTCCGCGCTTAATGGAAAATCTGGCTTTGATTTTTTACTGTTTCTTTGATTATAATTTGGTGATTTAAATTATTTTAATCTTTTCAAATTATTGGTTTTGCTTTTACTGTCTTAGATATTTGTATAAGTTTATCTAAGAAAAATAGTAACTATTCAGTAGCCACTGTCCCGCGAGGTGTTTTGACATGAATATGTCAA
>JAHZFO010000019.1:0-35497 GCA_019421285.1 Clostridiales bacterium | reverse complement strand
TATAGTAAAACCCCGGAAAACCTTGATTTTCCGGGGTTTTTGAACCATTTTGATATAGTCTGAGCAGTCGATTATCGCTTGCTGAACTGCGGAGCGCGACGAGCTGCTTTGAGACCGTATTTCTTACGTTCTTTCATTCTCGGGTCACGAGTCAGGTATCCAGCTTTTTTCAGAACTGGTCTGTACTCAGCGTCTGCCTGCAGCAGGGCACGAGCGATACCGTGACGGATAGCTCCAGCCTGTCCGGTAAATCCACCACCGTGAACGTTTACCAGAACGTCAAATTTTTCTGTATTGTCTGTTGCTGTCAGTGGCTGACGAACAACAACTTTCAGAGTCTCCAGTCCGAAGTACTCGTCGATGTCTCTTTTATTGATTGTGATCTTACCAGTTCCTGGTACCAGGTATACTCTGGCGATAGATTTTTTTCTTCTTCCTGTTCCGTAGAATTTTGTAGTAGCCAATGTTACTTACCTCCTATTAAAATGTTAAAACTTCCGGTTTCTGAGCTTCATGTCCGTGCTCTGCACCAGCGTATACATGAAGTTTTTTAATCATCTGTCTTCCCAGAGGTCCTTTTGGAAGCATACCTTTTACAGCAAGTTCGATGACTTTTTCCGGTTTCTTGTTCATCATTTCTCTCAGAGTGGTTTCTTTCATACCACCAACATAATCAGAGTGGCTGTAGTAGATCTTCTGATCTAATTTTTTACCGGTCACTTTGATCTTTTCAGCGTTGATTACGATTACATAATCACCTGTATCTACGTGAGGAGTGAAAACTGGTTTGTTTTTTCCTCTTAATACGCTTGCCACTTCGGAAGCTAAACGTCCTAATGTGCAGCCTTCAGCATCTACTACATACCATTTTCTTTCAATCTTATCTGGATTAGCCATAAAACTGTTCATGGATTTCCCTCCTGTAATTCAATCTTTAAACTATAATTATCTCTATAATGAAAAATATCTTTCCGGGGCTTTGGTAAGATACTTTCGCACTACGTCATACTCGATTATTATAGTATACTGTTCCGTGTGTGTCAATCATTTTTTCGTGATTTTTCCAGGTTTTTTCAGCTTTCTTTGACTTCCGCTCACCCAAAACACCTTGCGGGCCATTACCGGTGAATTCTGACGGTTTCCTGACACTTTTCAGGATCTCCTGACCTCAACCGTACCCTCCGGCATTTCAGCACTCTCAGATCCGGCACTCTTTCAGTCTCCTGCGATGTTCCCGGTAATCCGGAAGTTCTGCCTCCACGATTTTCCAGAAATTCTTCGAATGGTTCATCTCCCTGCGGTGTGCCAGTTCGTGTACCACCACATAATCCAGCAGCTCCGGTGCAAGCAGTACCAGTTTCCAGTTAAAGTTCAGATTGCCCTTGCTGCTACAGCTCCCCCAGCGTGTTTTCTGTTCCCGGATAGTGATCCTGCCATAATCCACACCCATTCTCAAAGCAAAATATGCTGTTCGTTCCGGGAAAATCCGTTTCGCCCGCTCGATTCCTTCCCGACGCTGTTCTTCACTGATCATAATCTGATCTGTTTTCCTGTTTTCCACCTGCCGGATGTTCTTCAGAATCCAGTCCTTCTTCTCATCCAGAAATTTTTCCGCCTGCCTCTTCGTAATCCCATAGGGTGTCCGCAGAATCACCTGTCCGTTCCGGTCAATCTGAATCGCAATCGTCTTTCTGCGGGAGCGGATCCACTGATACGAGATGTCCATCTTTTTTCGCCTCCCATTCCGGATACCGGATCTCTACCAGAGTCAGCCCTTCCGGCCGCGCGGTCTCTCCGGCAAGCTCTCTGTTTTTTCCTTCCAGAATCTCTTTGACATGTTCCGGCGGATAATAACCCCCACCTACACGGATCAGGGTTCCTGCTATGATCCGCACCATATTGTACAAAAATCCATTTCCCCTGATCCGTATCGTGATCACATTATCTTCCGACCGGTGAATGTCAAGTTCATAGATCGTACGAACCGTATTCTCCACCTCCGGTTTATAGGTGGAAAAACTTTTAAAATCATGTTCTCCGATAAGATATCCAGCTCCCTGCCGCATCTTTTGCACATCCAGAGGATAATAATAAAAATACGTGTACAGCCGTTTCGTCGGATCCGGGAACTGCCGGTTATAGATCTTATACTCATATGTCTTTATGGTTTCCTGAAACCGCGGATGAAAATCTTCCGGCACCTGGCAGGAATCCTGGATACGGATATCCTGTGGCAGCCGTGTATTCAGCGCATAGGAAAACTTCTCCGCAGGCATCCGTGCCTCTGTGTCAAAAACTGCGACATTACCCAGCGCATGCACACCGGCATCGGTACGGCTGGCTCCGATCACCTCTGTCTCAGTTCCGAGGAATTCTGAGAGACACCGGTTCAGAACTTCCTGCACCGCCAGACCGTTCGGCTGTACCTGCCAGCCACAGTAGTTGGTTCCATCGTAGGCAACCGTCAATTTTACTCTTTTCATTTTTCTTCCTTTCAAAGTTTCCACGTTTTCACAAATATAACTATTTGCTGTAAAGTAAAAATGCTGTTCTCCGGCCCATCATGAACCGGAAAACAGCTTGCTTCACCAATCAATTCTATTCATAACTGTTCAGCATCTCGCAGAATACTGTCAACCGGTTACTTTTTAAATACCGACTACCCGAAATACGATACTGAGTGCCAGATAACCTGCCACTACCAGATATGCCAGATAATCTCTTTTTTCATATGCCAGCGGTTTCATCTGTGTTCTTCCGTCACCGCCGTGGTAACATCTCGCTTCCATCGCCATTGCAAGATCGTTGGCTCTGCGAAAGGCAGAGATGAATAATGGCACCAGCAGCGGAACCATATTTTTTACTTTCTGGATCAGATTACCGGTCTCAAAGTCGGCTCCACGTGCCATCTGTGCTTTCATGATCTTGTCTGTTTCTTCCATCAAAATCGGAATAAACCGAAGGGCGATAGACATCATCATGGCGATTTCATGAACCGGCACATGAATCTTGTTCAGCGGCCGAAGCAGTCGTTCCAGACCATCGGTCAACTGGTTCGGTGTAGTAGTCAGTGTCATGATCGATGCACCGATGATCAGAAATACCAGACGGATACCCATCTTGATGGCGAGCCGGATGCCTTCTTTGGTAATTTTCAGGATCCAGAATGACCATAATACTTCGCCCGGCGTAAAGACCAGATTAAAAAACATCGTAATCAGCAACAGCACCATGATCGGCTTTAATCCCTTTATCATAAATCCGAAAGGAACTTTGGACAAAACAATCATCGCCACCAGAAACAGTGCTGCCACCCCATATCCCAGCCAGGAAGAAAATACAAATAAAGATACAATATAGACCAGCGTACTCACGAATTTTACTCTGGGATCCAGACGGTGAAGAATGGAATCTGCCGGATAATACTGTCCGATTGTGATATCTCGCATCATTTGTGATCTTCCTCCTTTTTCCAGAGTGCCCGCAGGATCGATGTGGTTGCCTCATCTACATTGATGGCACTGGTATCCACATCCAGTCCTTTTTCTTTCAATGCATGCATGATATAAGTAATCTGGGGTGCCGCAAGTCCGATGGCCTCCAGCTCTTTATAATGTGCAAATACTTTTTTCGGTGCATCATCAAAAGTTTTTACTCCGTGATTCATAACGATGATCCGCTCCACGTATTTCGCAATATCTTCCATGCTGTGGGATACCAGAATAATGGTAATTCCTCTTGTCTCATGGAGACTTGCAATCTGATCAAGGATCTCATCCCTCCCCATAGGATCCAGTCCTGCGGTCGGCTCATCCAGGATCAGTACCTTGGGATTCATCGCCAGAACACCGGCAATGGCAACTCTTCGCTTCTGTCCTCCGGACAGTTCAAACGGGGACTTCGCATAATAACTTTCATCCAGTCCCACATGTTCCAGGGCTTCTTTTGCCCGTTTTTCACATTCCTCCGGTGGCAGATTCTGATTTTTCGGTCCGAAACAGACATCGGTCAGTACATCGGTCTCAAACAACTGATGTTCCGGATACTGGAAGACCAGTCCTACCTGACTTCTCAGTCCACGAAGAGGAAATTTGTCTGCCCAGATATCCTGTCCCTCAAAATAAATATGTCCTTCTGTCGGACGGATCAGTCCATTAAAATGCTGGATCAGGGTGGATTTTCCACTTCCGGTATGTCCGATGATTCCAACAAACTGTCCCTGCGGTATTTCCAGATTGACATCTTTTAACGCATGCATCTCATAAGCACTGCCAGGATTATAAGTATATCCTACGTGTTCCAGTTTTATAGATTCTTTCCCCTGTGGCAGTTCTTTCTTTTCTTTTTTCGGGGTATGCTCCGGCAGTTTCCAGCCTTTCGGTACGCGAATCTCCGGTCTGCTCAGTGCATCCACAAGTTCCGGGATTGTCAGAATACCATCCGGGATTGCAAGACCTGCCTCTTTCAGATCATACGCCAACAGCGTAACCTGAGGAACATCCAGACGGTACTTTTTCAGCTGATCTACTCTGGAAAAAATCTCTTTCGGAACACCGTGCATCACAATGTGTCCGCGATCCATCACATACACATCGTCAGCAAATACAACTTCTTCCATATAATGAGTAATCAGAATAACCGTTACCCCTTCCTTTTTGTTCAGTTCCCGTACTGCTTTCAGTACTTCTTTTCGTCCGTTGGGATCCAGCATGGCAGTTGGCTCATCCAGAACGATACATTTCGGATGCATCGCCATAACGCCTGCAATAGCTACACGCTGTTTTTGTCCGCCGGACAGTTTGTTTGGTGAATGATGGCGGTAAGCGGTCATTCCCACCGCTTTCAGACTCTCATCCACCCGCTTCCAGATATCTTCTGTGGGAACACCCAGATTTTCCGGGCCAAATCCCACATCTTCTTCTACAACTGTGCCGATGATCTGATTATCCGGATTCTGAAAAACCATGCCGGCCTTCTGACGGATATTCCAGATATCTGCATCCGAAGCGGTATTCATATGATCCACCCACAGAGTTCCTTCTGTAGGCACCAGCAAACCATTGATATGTTTTGCCAGCGTGGACTTTCCGCTTCCGTTATGTCCTAAAATAGCGATAAACTTTCCTTCCTCTATATCCAGATCCACGTGGTCAATGGCTCTGTTAACTTCCGGTTCTTCAGCCTCTTCTTCGTATCGCAGATAGTCGAAGGCCAGTTTTGCTGCTTTTATGATTCCCATTGCCTCTCCATTTCTTTCTTACGAAATTGTTATTCTTTGTTTGTAACTGTTCAGTACCTTCACAGTTACGAGCCATGGCTTGTATGCCTCGGGATTTTGACATATTCATGTCAAAACACCTCGCGGGACAGTGGCTACTGAATAGTTACCTTTGTTTTTTCTATAGCGACTGCCACAGAAAAATAGGCCTGATTGCGTGTTTTTTCGCATATCAAGCCTAATTGTATCTGATTTTCTTTTATATTACAAGTTTTTCCTGTTGGAATTCGCAAATTTGTTACTGCTCACTCCGTTCTCAGCAGCACGCTTCGCGATGTAAAGGATTTATGCCTCTGGAGTCTTCTCCTGCTCTGCCATTCCTGTCAGTTCGTCGATCAGTTCCCAGATTTCTTCCCGTCCCTGTTTGGTCTGGGCAGAAAACGGAATAATCTTTGTTCCCGGTACTACCTGCAGTCCCTGTCGAACCAGTTTTATCTGTTTTTGCACCTGGCTTCTCTTGATCTTATCCAGTTTTGTCGCAATAATAACCGGTTCATAACCATGATCCAGAATCCATTTATACATGATCTTGTCATTGTTTCCCGGCTCATGGCGGATATCCACCAGCAGAAATACACAGCGGATCTCTTTTGATTTGTGAAGATAATCTTCGATCATCTTGCCCCACTTTGCTTTAATTTCTTCCGAAGCCTTTGCATAACCGTATCCCGGAAGATCCACCAGATAAATCGCTTCATTCACATTATAGAAGTTGATCGTCTGTGTCTTTCCCGGTGCGGCGCTGGTACGTGCAAGGGATTTCCGGTTCATCAGTCCGTTGATCAGGGAAGATTTGCCCACATTGGATTTTCCTGCGAATGCCACTTCCGGTCTTCCGGTCTCCGGCATCTTACTGGTGATACCGCACACGATATCCAGAGATACATTTTTTATAATCATAGGTTTCTCCTTCTATACCAGTGCTTCTTTCAGCACCTGCTCCATCTTTTCTACAAACACAATGGTAAGATCATCTTTTATCTCTCCATCAATTTTTTCCACATCCGGCCGGTTCTGATCCGGCACTAAAATCTTTGTGATACCGGCATATTTTGCAGCCAGAATTTTTTCCTTCAGCCCGCCGATCGGAAGTACCCGTCCCCGCAGGGTGATCTCACCTGTCATGGCAAGATTTGCACGCACAGCCCGTCCGGTGATGGCGGAGAGCATCGCCGTCGCCATAGTGATACCTGCAGACGGTCCGTCTTTCGGAACAGCTCCTTCCGGTATGTGTATATGCAGATCATGCTCTTTGAAAAATTCCGGCTTGATACCATACCGGTCTGCTACAGAACGAATATAGCTGATACCTGCCTGTGCAGACTCTTTCATCACATCTCCAAGCTGTCCGGTCAGAAGAAAATCTCCTTTCCCCGGCATCAGATTGACTTCGATCTGTAAGGTATCTCCGCCAACACTTGTCCATGCCAGCCCACGCACGATACCAACCTCATCTTTTTCATTGACTTTCTGGTAAGTATAACGGGATCTGCCCAGAAAATCTTCCAGATTGTCTTTTGTTATTACCACCTGTTTTTCTTTTTCCTGCAGGATCTTTCTTGCAGATTTTCTGCAGATCTCACCGAATTTTCTCTCCAGATTACGCACACCGGCTTCTTTGGTGTATCCTTCAATAATGTCTTTTAATACCTCATCCCCGATTACCAGCTGGCTTTCTTTCAGACCATTGGCCTTGATCTGTTTTGGAATCAGATGTTCTCTCGCAATGTGTTCTTTTTCATTTTCCGTATAACTAGAAATCTCGATGACTTCCATACGATCCATCAAAGGACGAGGAATGGATTGAGGATCATTTGCTGTCGCAATAAACAGTACCTCCGAAAGATCCAGTGGAAGATCTACATAATGATCGGCAAATTTACTGTTCTGCTCAGAGTCAAGAACCTCTAACAGAGCAGATGCCGTATCTCCCTTGTAATCACTGCTTACCTTATCAATCTCATCCAGAAGCATCAGCGGATTTTTTACACCTGCCTGAATCAGCCCGTTGGCGATCCGCCCCGGCATGGCTCCCACATACGTCCTTCTGTGTCCGCGTATCTCTGCTTCATCCCTGACACCGCCAAGACTGATTCGGACATATTTTTTATTCAATGATCGTGCTACTGAGCGCGCGATCGATGTTTTTCCGGTTCCGGGCGGTCCGACCAGACAGAGGATCGGGCTACTTCCCTTCTTTGTCAGTGTCCGCACAGCAAGGAACTCCAGAACTCTTTCTTTTACTTTTTCCAGACCGTAATGATCAGCCTCCAGAATCTGACTGGCTTTATCCAGATTCCTGTTATCTCTGGATGCTTTCTCCCAAGGCAGCTTTAACAATGTCTCAATATAACCTCTCGACACGCTGCTCTCTGAATTGTTATAGCCAAGGCTCTTAAACCGGCGGATTTCTTTGATCAGACGTTCTTTGATCTCTTTCGGTGCCTGCAGTTTTTCTGCTTCCTGCATAAAGTGATCTCCGTCAGATACGGTGTCATCTTCTCCCAGCTCTTCCCGGATCAGTTTCAGCTGTTCCCGGAGGATATAGTCTCTCTGATTCTTATCAATCCGCTGTTTTACTTTTTCCTGAATCTCCGTGCGAAGACGCATCACTTCGATCTCATTTGACAGAATCACACCCAGAATCTCATACCGTTCACTGAAAGATGTCGATTCCAGAATCTGCTGTCTCTGTTTGAACGTCAGTGGGATATTCACAGCAATATGATCTACCAGATCCATGATGTCATCGATTTCCAGTGTCTGTCTCACCTGCTCCTGATTCATTTTCTGATTTTCTTTGCAGTATACACTGAACAGTTCTCTCATACCGAGAAGCATCGCTTCTTTTACCGTATCCGGAAGATTCTCTTCTTCCTGCTCCATCACATCTACTTCGGCTTCCAGATAAGACGTACCGTCTTCCAGCTGCATCAGTTCTGCCTGTTCCATACCTTCTACAAGCACACGAAGCATATCTTTCGGCACTTTTGCTACCTGTTTGATCATGGCAACGGTACCGATCTTATACAGATCATCTTCTGAAGGCTCTTCCACTTTCGGATCTTTCTGGGTGATCAGAAAGATTCTCTGATCTTTGGTCATAGCCTCTTCGATTGCCCGGATGGATTTTTTCCGACTCACATCAAAATGAACAATCATATCGGGTAAAATCGTGATTCCACGCAGGGCAACTGCCGGCATTACCTGTGTTTCATTTGTCATCTGTTACCTCCCGTCAGGCGGTTTCCGTTCTTCCTGCTCTCTTGGTTCCCCGTCTTTTGGAGGAACGTGCCGGCTTTTTTTCCGGATTCTCTTCGATAGTCACAACTGGTTTTCCTTTGCCGGTTACCGCCTCTTTGGTGATTACGCATTTTTTCATGTTTTCATTGGACGGGGCTTCATACATCACATCCATCATAGTCTT
This sequence comes from Clostridiales bacterium, assembly GCA_019421285.1. Taxonomy (GTDB): domain Bacteria; phylum Bacillota; class Clostridia; order Lachnospirales; family Lachnospiraceae; genus Oliverpabstia; species Oliverpabstia tarda. Next base: position 26,792 of record JAHZFO010000019.1, on the reverse strand, counting down.
TTCGATCACGGAACGCAGACCTCTTGCTCCGGTCTTTCTCTCCATAGCTGTTTTTGCCACTTCCCGAAGTGCATCCGGCTCAAATTCCAGATCCACGCCGTCCATATCCATCAATGCTTTGTATTGTTTTACCAGAGAATTCTTCGGCTCCTGAAGGATTCGTACCAGTGCATCCTCATCCAGTGCATCCAGAGATACCACAACCGGTACACGTCCGATGAATTCCGGAATCAGCCCGAACTTGATAAAGTCCTGAGGCATCACTTCTTTCAGGATCTCGCCCACGTTTTTTTCATGTTTCATACCGAGAGATCCGTTAAATCCAATGGTCTTGGTATCCATACGACTTTCGATGATCTTTTCCAGACCTTCGAACGCACCACCACAGATAAACAAAATATTGGTAGTATCAATCTGGATAAATTCCTGCTGAGGATGTTTTCTTCCACCCTGTGGCGGAACAGATGCAACCGTGCCTTCCACGATTTTCAGAAGTGCCTGCTGCACACCTTCTCCGGATACATCCCTGGTAATGGAAGTATTTTCGGATTTTCTTGTAATTTTATCAATCTCATCGATGTAGATGATTCCCTGCTGTGCCCGCTCGATATCATAGTCAGCGGCCTGGATAATCTTCAGCAGAATGTTTTCCACGTCTTCTCCTACATAACCGGCTTCTGTCAACGTAGTGGCATCTGCGATCGCAAAGGGAACATTCAGCATTCTTGCCAGATTCTGCGCCAGGAAAGTTTTACCGGAACCGGTAGGACCAAGCATCAGAATATTACTTTTCTGCAATTCCACATCATTTTTTCTGCCTGAGAGGATTCTCTTGTAATGGTTGTATACAGAGACTGCCAGTACCTTTTTTGCCTCGTCCTGACCGACTACATATTCATCCAGAACTTCTTTCATCTCCATCGGCGTCATCAGATTAATATCACTTCCGGACATCCGATCTCTGGCAACTTCTTCTTCAATGATCTCTGAGCAGATTTCCACACACTCATCACAGATATAAGATCCGTCCGGACCTGCGATCAGTTTGCGTACCTGATCTTCTGTCTTTCCGCAAAAAGAGCAGCGAATTTTATAATCCCCGTTTTTTATTGCCATAGGTTTCCTATTTCCTTTCTGATACTTATAAGAGGGCGCCACCTGTACAGGCAGCCCCCTCTTATCTTTACTTTATTTTTATCTCTTTGTGATCACATCATCGATCAGACCATATGCTTTTGCTTCTTCTGCAGTCATATAGTTATCACGTTCGGTATCCAATGCGATCTTTTCCAGCGGCTGACCTGTGTTGGCTGCCAGAATCGTATTCAATCTGTGTCTTGTCTTCAGAATCTGATCTGCTACGATCTGAATCTCTGTAGCCTGTCCTCTGGCTCCACCTGAGGGCTGATGGATCATAATCTCGGCGTTTGGCAGGGCCAGACGTTTTCCCTTTGTTCCACCGGACAGCAGGAATGCTCCCATGCTTGCAGCAAGTCCCATACAGATAGTAGATACATCACACTTGATATACTGCATCGTATCATAAATCATCATACCGGCAGTTACAGATCCACCCGGGCTGTTAATATACAGCTGGATATCTTTTCCAGGATCTTCGGATTCCAGAAATAACATCTGTGCGGCGATCAGATTGGCACTCACATCCGTTACCTCTTCACCGAGGAAAATAATACGGTCTTTCAACAGACGGGAGTAGATGTCATAGCTTCTCTCTCCACGGCTTGTCTGTTCAACAACGTAAGGTACTAAACTCATATTCAGGCCTTCCTTCTATTCGTAGAATGGATGCGGGTTTTTACTTCTTACTCTTCTGTTTTTTCTACTTCTTTTGCAGCATCTGCCAGAATAGTAACTGCTTCCTGAACAGCCATATCTTTCTTCATCTGTTCTTTCTCAGCGTCGCCCAGCATCTCTTTCAGTTTGTCAGCTTCCATTTTGTACATTTCAGCCATTTTGTTGATCTCTTCATCGATCTTCTCGTCAGCGATCTCGATAGCTTCTGCTTCTGCGATCTTTTCCAGAACCAGTCTTGTCTGAATTCTCTTCAGAGCCTGTGGTTTCATCTGCTCCTGCAGAGAAGCCATAGTAGTTCCTGTAAACTGCATATACTGATCCATAGTCAGTCCCTGAGACTGCATTCTTCTTGCGAAGTCATCAATCATCTGATTAACCTGAGTATCCAGCATAGCATCCGGAATCTCCATGGTAGCGTTTGCTACTGCTGCGTCTACAGCTGCGTCTTCTTTTGCACGTTTTGCTGCATCAGCTTTTTTCTCTTCCAGGTTTTTCTTGATGTCTGCTTTGTACTCTTCCAGTGTATCGAACTCGGAAACATCTTTTGCGAACTCATCGTCCAGTTCCGGCAGTTCTTTTACTTCGATTTTCTTAACGGTGCATTTGAATACTGCAGGTTTTCCAGCCAGTTCAGCTGCCTGATAATCTTCCGGGAAAGTAACGTTTACTTCTTTTTCTTCACCGATGTTTGCACCTACCAGCTGCTCTTCAAATCCTGGAATGAAAGATCCGGATCCGATGGTCAGCGGATAATCTGTTCCTTTACCACCGTCAAATGCTTCGCCATCAACGAAACCTTCGAAATCCAGTGTTACTTTATCTCCGTCTGCAACGGCTCTGTCATCCACATCCAGTACTCTGGAGTTTTCTTCCTGTTCTTTTCTCAGTTCGCCTGCGATCTCTTCTTCTGTTACTTCCAGATCTGCTTTCGGAACTTCCAGTCCTTTATACTCACCCAGAGTTACTTCCGGTTTCAGAGCAACTTCTGCTGTGAAGATGAACGGTTTTCCGCTTTCCAGCTGTGTAACAGCGATAGACGGCTGAGATACGATTGTTTCTTCACACTCATCCAGTGCTTTGGAGTATGCTTCCGGAATCAGAGCATTGGCTGCATCTTCATAAAATACGCCTACGCCGTACATTTTTTCAATCATCTTACGAGGAGCTTTTCCTTTACGGAATCCCGGGATGTTAATTCTGTTTTTCTGTTTCTGGTATGCACCCTGAATTGCTTTTTCCAGTTCTTCAGCGGAAACTTCAATTGTCAGTTTCGCCATGTTCTTTTCCAGTTTTTCTACTGCTACGCTCATGTTCTATAGTTCCTCCTTCAATTTCTTATGGAAATCATTTTCTAATTGTATTATTGCTAATTGCAGGCTCTTTTTCAGTTTCCTGCACCTTTGCATAGATTTTTCCATACTCATACATCTGAGTAGTATATCATAAGCCCTTTAAAAACGCCAGCTTTTTTTGCGGTTTTAAGGGCTTTTTCCTGATTTTTAAGACTCTTTGCACAATTTCTCTCGGAAACGTGCATGCTTCCATCACGGCATTACTGTCTGTAAATAATAGATGCCTTGATTTCCTCTGCTTTTTTCTCATCCTGCAGCCGTGCGATCAGTGCCGCTGCAAAGTCTATTGCCGTTCCCATACCGCGGCTTGTGATCACATGATCGGTAACCGCTACTGTTCCTTCTCCGATGGTTGCTCCGGTCAGTCTCTCTTCAAATCCTGGGTAACATACCGCTTCTTTTCCATTTAGGATACCCAGATCCCCGAAAACGCTTGGTGCCGCACAGATTGCTGCCAGTTGTTTTCCTTTTGTATCCCAGTCACACAGCATATCCGTCAGCGGTTTGTATGCACCAAGATGTCTGGTTCCAGGCATTCCTCCCGGCAGAACCAGCATTTTACCCTCTGTAAAATCTGTTTCTTCAAAGAGGGCATCTGCCTCCACTTTGATCTTATGAGAACCTTCGATCATTTTTCTTCCCATGATAGATACTGTCTCCACCTCTTCTCCGGCCCGCCGCAACAGATCCACTACAGTCAGTCCTTCAATCTCTTCAAATCCATCTGCCAGAAATACATATACTTTACTCATCGCTTTCCTCCCTGCATATCCTGCAATCGTCTGTCATGTTCTTCATAAATACGCATTATATTTCTATATTTTATACTTCCCGTCCCTTTTTTACACAGGCTTTCATTGCTTCGAAAACCGCACTTCGCAGTCCTTTTTCTTCCAGCACCCGGACAGCTTCGATTGTTGTTCCCTTCGGAGAGCAGACCATATCTTTCAGTTCCCCCGGGTGTTTACCGGTCTCAAGAACCATTTTTGCGCTTCCGAGTACCGCCTGTGCCGCAAAGCGGTACGCCTGTGCTCTCGGCATGCCGTCTGCCACGGCTGCATCTGCCATCGCTTCAATAAACATAAATACATACGCCGGTGAACTTCCGCTTACACCGACCACCACATCGATCATATCCTCTTCCACGATCTCCGTTTTTCCAAATCCGGCAAAGATCCGGCAGACCGTATCCACATCTTCGCTACTGCATTTTGCATTGCCGCAGACACAGCTCATGCCCTCACCTACCAGTGCCGGTGTATTCGGCATGGTGCGGACAATCTTTAACGGTTTTTCAAACAATCCCTCTATCCATGTCAGTTTCTTTCCCGGTGCAATAGAAACAACAATGGTATCATCGGCTACAACATCCCGGATCTCTTTGATCACATCTTCATAATAAAATGGTTTTACTGCCAGAATCAGAACTTCTGCAAATGCTGCCACTTCCCGGTTATCTGCAGTCATTGCAATCCCCAGTTCTTCTTTTTTCTTTTCACGGCTGACCTCTGTTTTTGCGGAAGCAAGGATATCCACCGGTGCTACCACCTGATTTTTTATGATTCCGCCGATCATCGCGGACGCCATATTTCCACATCCGATAAATCCAATTTTCATCTTTTTCTCCTTCTGCTGTAATATATATATTATTATTTTGCTTATATCAAATATATTTTTGAAAATTTTAGAAACTTCTCATCCGTTTTTTCCAAGTATTCTGAATGTTCGTTCTCTCAGGTTTTATAACGATCCATTCGGACGAATTTTGCATTCACAAGATCGTTTTCATTTAACGGGCGTTTCCATGTTCGGCAGTTGCATTTTGTTCCCTTCACATGCTGATCACAGCTCAATCCCAGAGAACATACCGTCGGTCCTCCGCACTCGGAGGCAACCACCATATCATTTCCAATATACAATAAAATATGCTGATATCGTTCCCCGTTATAACAGGTACAGATCGCATCTCCCGGCTGCAGTTCTTCCCGGCTGACCTCCTGCCCGTACCGGGCAAAATTGTCAGCGTTCAGATCGGCACCAAAATCATATCCGTTCTGTGTATACGCATACATCAGAAGCCCGGAGCAGTCCACACCTCCGTCCTGGGGTCCATTGCCTCCCCAGATGTACTGGGCATCCAGCAGTTTCAAAGCTGTCTTGCATACCGCACTGTCCGTTACTGTCACCGTGCAGGTCGCTTCTTTCGTTCCCATGCTGACCGTGATGATTGCAGTGCCTTCTCCCACGGCCGTTATTTTTCCTCTGGAAACTTCTGCCACACTGGGATCAGAACTCGTCCACTGCATGTATTTCCACCGGGTGGTATCCTGCGGCTGCCACTGTGTCAGAAGATTTGCCGTCTCCCCCCGGAGCAGGGTAATTGATTCCTTATTCAGTGTCAGACTCTCTAATGGCAGGTCTTTTTCTTTTTTTATCGAAGTATCCTTTTTCCCCTCACTGTCTACCCAATATCTGCCGACCCAGGTGTCCATCAGCATCCTGCCATCGGTTCCCACATAATACTCATCGATCCATCGTCCGGTCTGCAACACACCGTTTTTGTCAAAATCATACCAGTTATCATCAATCTTTCGCCATCCGGTAACGCAGTAACCATTCTCATCAAAATAATACCATTTATTATCGATCTCTTTCCACTGCCACGCCGGCCAGATTCCATCCTCCTCCTGATACCACCAGTTGTTTTCTTCCTGCTGCCAGGTGCCTGCCAGAACAGTGTCAGGTACCTGTATATTTATCGCTGCAAGGCACAGCAGTACTCCGGCAAGATATTTGTATCTTCTTTTTTTCAACTCTCTACGCCCCTTTTTATAGTTACTGTTCACTCCGTGCTCAGTAACACGCTGCGCGATGCACTGAATCTATGCTGAACAGTAACTTTTTATACTCTGTTATCGCCAATTATAACACCGGATGGATGCATTTTCGAGAAAAATTTGTTATAATGAAAAAAATATCATGAGAAATGAGGTGATGGTCTGATGCTGACCTGTGATTATAAAGTACTTTCCATCGATGGCGACTATGCCCACCTGGAACGTCAGGACGCTGCGGAGAATGAACCGAAACTGGTGGCCCGTGCACTGCTTCCTGCAGAGATTTATGAGGGATGTATCCTTCATTATGAGATGATGCAGTATGAGATGAAAAACTAACGCAAAAAGATCATATCCACCTATCGTTTTATTATGAGGATATGATCTTTTTTACAGTTTTTTGATATTATGTCACCTGTTTATCCGGTACATCTGTTTTCAATTCCACTATTTTTTCATTGCTTCTTTCGCATATATCGTAGTCACCAGTTTCTCATAATCTGCCCGCTTTTCCAGTTCTCCGGCACTCTCCAGAATATCCTGTAACAGTTCAAAGGATTCTTTCTCGAACACCAGATTTTCTTTCCAGGTATCCTGACTCTGATAACGTTCCACGATCCTGGTTATCGTATCCAGATCATTTTCCTTAAACTGTGGCTGAATCACCTTCGCGATCTCCTCCGCCGTGTGGGAATTCACATAGTCCACTCCTTTTTGCAGACCGTCGGTAAACGCCTGGATGATCTCCGGATGTTTTTCGACGTAGCTGTTCTTTGCGCTGTAAGAAGTATAGGGCACATAACCGGAATCGACACCAAGCGAAGCAACCACAAAGCCATCCCCGTTCTTTTCAAGTGTTGTGGCCGCCGGCTCAAATTCCACTGTGAACTCCCCTTTTCCACCGGAGAAAGCTGCAGCAGTAGAACCAAAATCAATGCTCTGGTCAATCGAAAGATCCTTTGCCGGATCCAGACCATTCTCTTTCAGGATATACTCAAAAACCATCTCCGGCATACCGCCTTTTCGTCCTCCCAGCACTTCTTTTCCTTTCAGGTCACTCCACTGAAAATCCGCCATCTCTTCCCTTGCTACCAGAAAGTTTCCCGCACGCTGGGTTCCCTGTGCGAAGTTTATCACCGGGTCGTTGGCGCCTTCAAGATACGCGTACACGGATGCTTCCGCTCCCATAAATCCGATCTGCGCCTCCCCGGAAATGACCGCTGCCATCGTCTTATCCGCCCCGTACCCGGTCACCAGGTCGAGGTCGAGGCCTTCCTGTGTAAAATATCCATTTTCCAGTGCGACATACTGTGGGGCATAAAAGATCGAATGTGCCACCTCATTCAGGGTAACCTTTGTCATTTCATTCTCCTTTTCCCCACATCCGGCAAACAGACTGACCACCCCGAAAGCCATCAGTCCTGTTATGAATTTTACTTGTTTCATCCTAACCTCCTGGGTCTGTTTCATAATATTACATTATGGAAAACCAGGCTGGAAGGTGCCAATTCTGATAAATTATATTCTTTATGCCTACTCCAATTTTATCAGACAAAAGATTCCTTGTTCTGTATTTACCACTATTCCGGCAAATTCCCTTTTGCAATATTTTCTTTCAGAATCTGATCTGTCACTTCAAAAAGTTTTTCTGAACCGCGTTTTGTTTTTCGCTGTCTTCCGTACACTTTTTCAGCATTTACCTCATGTTCTTTCCAGTCGCCGCCGTCGTTACTGTCGTTTAATAGCAGTGGCTGCAGGTTATCCATGGCACGGGCAAATTTCGCCTCCGGCGTCTGAAATGCTTCGAACTCATCGAAAATCCGAACCAGTTCCTGCTTCTGATCTTCCGGGAGCAGGGAAAAAATCCGCTCTTTTGCTGCATCTTCTCTGGCTTTCTGCGTTTTCAGACCGTCTGCGTCATATGCATAGGTATCTCCTGCATCGATCTCCACGATATCGTGTATCAGGCACATCAGCATCACCCGTCCGATATCCACCGGCTCGTTGGAGTATTCCCGCAGCAGATACGCCATGATCGCCATATGCCATGCGTGTTCCGCATCGTTTTCGTTTCTGCCCTGACCGGACAGATGGGTCTGGCGGAAAATATTCTTTTCTTTATCAATTTCCAGAACAAATTCCAGCTGTTGTTTTAATCTCTCATCCATATGTTTCTCCTTCTGCGTATGCTCTCTTTATTTATCTCCGGTTATCCGGCACTGATCAACTCTCATATAAACACAGACTTTGACTCGTTGCACACGGAAATCAAATACCATAAAAGAAAAACTACCGTCAACTTCTACCCCGGATGTTGACAGTAGTTTTTCTCCGACTCTCATCAGATAGCCAGCAGATTTTTGATTGCTTCCATATAAATCAGCACAGACTCTTCCATGCCTGACACCAGAATATACTCATCCGCGCTGTGGATCCGATAATCAATGCCCGGCATCTCCGGACCGAAGGCGATGATATTTTTCAGGGATTTTGCGTATGTTCCACCGCCAATTACCATCGGTTTGTTCTCGGTATCTCCGGTTACATCGACATAGGCTTTGTATAAAGCAGTCACCAGCGGTGAATCTGCCGGGAAGAACAGAGATTCCCCTACGCTCCGGATCTCAATACGGCCATTTTCGTCTTCCAGTTTTCCTTCACACATGCTGCGAAGCTCCTCTTCTTTCAGAGTAACCGGAACACGGATATCGATCGTACAGGAGATTACACCGTCCTCAGTCTTTACGATACCGTTACAGAAAGTAAGATCTCCGTAAGCATCGGCAAACTTCAGTCCGATTCCTGCACCATCGCAGGAAGTTCCCAGATGGGTATTATAGAAGGTAACAAAATCATCTTCAAATCCTGCTTTTTCCAGGCATTCGAAGGTAACACCCGCTGCATTGACACCCAGTGTCGGTGTACTTGCATGTGCCGGAACACCTTTGGCATAGATGTTCAGAGTTCCCTTTTCTTCGGTCACTTTATATTCCTGAAGTTTTGTCTCGGAAAGTGCTGTTTCCAGTCTTTCTTTCAGTCCCGCTTCTGCAGGGATCACGGTATTACAGGAGTCGCAGACCGCATTGACCACAAATCCTCCGTTCATGGAGATGATCTTTGTGTTTTTGGAATAGGCCATCATATGCACGCCGCCTTTTTCTCCGTGAATACATGGATAGCTTGCATCCGGTGTAAAACCGCAGGACAATTCTTCTGCAACCTCATTATAGTGTTCCATACATTTGGAACCGTTTTCCTCGTTACATCCCATGATCAGGCGGACACGTTTGTTTAATTTCACACCGGAATCACGCAGCAGTTTCATCGCATACAGAGCTTCAAGAATCGGTCCTTTATCATCGGTGGTTCCGCGGCCGTACACATAGTCACCGTCACGTGTCAGTGTGAATGGATCATGTGTCCAGTCACCGCCTGCCGGCACGATATCCAGATGACCGGCGATACCAACGATCTCGTCCCCCTCGCCCATCTCTGCATATCCGCAGTAGTTATCCAGATTCACGGTCTTAAATCCCAGTTCTTCCGCGATTTTCAGTCCTACTTTCAGTGCTTTTGCAGGTCCTTCTCCAAAAGGCATTCCCTCTGCCGGTGTCCCAAGCTGAGAATCAATGGCAACCAGTCTTCCCAGGTTCGTCAGCATCTCGTCTGTCAAAGCATGGATTTCTTCTTTTATACTCATTAATCTTTCCTCCAAATTTTCATTTAATATGCTAAGTATACCAGATAATGGAATTGTTGACAATTTACATTTTGTAGTTGCAGGATTCATCATATTCAGGATTACGGTTCATTCCGTGCCAGCAACACGCCTCGCGGAATATTACCAGTGAACAGTAACTCTTCAGGTTCATCCGGGCTAGAGCGTGTCTGAAAAAGGCTTTTCGTGAGCTGCGAGTTCCAGTTTGTGGGAGAGTTTATCCGAATGAGGGCGGCGTAGCGGGCTACGGCAACCGAATGAGGGTAAAATATACCGCAAAGTGGGGCTTGCAGATTGCGGAAATGATTTTTCAGACACGCTCTAACAGGACAGGGCATTTCCTGACAGCTGTTTTCCTGTACAAAATCATGAAAACGTTAGGATTTTTTTGTGCTGTTTTTCTGGCTTCTTTTGATGACTTCCGTTTCAAAAACTGTTACACTTGGAACATAACGCTATATTATATGTTATTGGAGGTTTTTACAAATGAATCACAAAAACTTTGACTGGGGCTACTTTCTGAAGCACATTGCGATCATCGCAGTACCGGTAGCACTTCAGAACCTGCTTACCACAACAGGCAGTATGGTGGATACGATCATGCTTGCTTCGATCGGTGAAAAAGCTGTGGGAGCCGTTGGTCTGTGTGCACAGTTTTCCAGCCTGATGTTCGCAGGGTACTGGGGATTTGTCGGTGGCGGTATGCTGTTTTTCTCTCAGTACTGGGGAGCCAGGGATCATGACGGCATCACCCGTTCCTATGGAATGACACTGCTTTTCATGATGACGGTAGGTGTTCTTTTCGCCTGTCTTGCCATCTTGGCACCGGAATTTGTCATGGGTGTGTACACGGACAAGCCGGAGATCCAGAAAATCGGGATTTCGTATCTGCGTATCGTCGGATTTGCCTATCCGCTTCAGGTCATCGCAATGGCTGCCAGTGCCCTGCTTCGCTCCATCGAACAGGTGAAGATTCCGCTCTACGGTGGTATCGCTTCCGTTGTCGCTAACTGTTTCTTCAACTACCTGTTCATTTTCGGAAAGTTCGGTCTTCCGAAAATGGGTGCAGCAGGAGCTGCCGTCGGAACTGTTATGGCGGGTATCGTAAATGTCCTGATTCTGGTCATCTGCATTCTGTATAAGAGAATCCCGTATGTCCTGGAGTTTTCCAGACATTTTCGCTGGAGTAAGATCTATGTAAAACAGTACCTGGAAAAATGTTTCCCGATCATCTGTAATGAAGTATTTATCGGTGTCGGAAATATGCTGATCAATATAGTTCTCGGTCGTCAGAGCGAGCAGGCTATCGCCGCTGTCGCCGTCTTCCGTACTCTGGAAGGACTGATCATCGCCTTTTTCAGCGGATTTTCCAATGCTGCCTCCGTTCTCGTCGGAAAAGAGGTTGGTGCAGGCAATCACGAAGTCGCTTATCAGAGAGCAAAGCGTCTGATCTATCTGTGCAGCGGCATCATCGCAGTTGCCTGTCTTACCCTGTTACTGATCCACAACCCGCTGTTACATACACTGGGTCTTTCCGGCGAATCCTATCGGATCGGTACCGGTATGCTGATCATCTATAGTGTGGCAGCAATCATCCGTATGGGAAACTGGGCGCAGAACGATACCTACCGTTCTGCCGGCGATGCGGCATTTGGATCGATTCTTGAGATTACGTTTATGTATCTGATGGTTCTGCCTTTCGTATATCTCTCGAACTTTTATTTCCATGCGCCGTTCCTTCTCGTTTTTGCCTTCTGCTATATTGACGAGCCGATCCGGTATACTCTGATGCAACACCATCTTTATTCCGGAAAATGGATCCGTCCGGTATCCGGACCGGGACTTGCCACGATTGATGCTTTCCGTCAGAAACATGGAATTAAAATAAAGCAGAAATCTGCAGCATCTGTAAAATAATGTAGAAAAGAGAAGAATATTTCGGGAACGATTCTCTGAAATGTTCTTCTCTTTTTATATTCTAGTACAGCGTTTCATAAATAACTATACCATACACGCGGGATACGGATTCGAGTGTGCAGGTTTAAAAACGTAGGCGTAGCGGGCTACGCTGAGGCTTTTAGACCTGTGCAATCGGATTCGTAAACAAGAGTATGGTGTAGTTATTTTGAAAACGCTGTACTAGAGCTTGTCTGAAAAAGGCTTTTATTCCACCAGCTCTTTCCCTTCTGTATAAAAAATATTTTTTTGCATATTTTAATCCTATAATTACCTTTACGGAGGTCACTGCCCATGAAAGAGAAAGAAAACCAGAAACTGATCGATTCCTATGACTATCTGTCCAATGCGGCATCCACACATGACTGCACCGGACTGATTCCGTCCGCACCGGTCAGTGAAGCAGAACTCGAATCTTATGAGGATGTCTATCATTACCGTCCTCCCAGAATAAAATCTTCTCCTGATACAGAAGAAAAATAGTCTGAAACTGTGTACCTGCCTGTCCTTTTCTTGCATTTTTAAAATTTCTCCTCTATTTTGCAATATTTTACTTTATTTTTGCAAATTCTCACATTGTTTCTTTTCGATATATTCTGCTGTACGCTAAGAAAAACACAGACGATACGTCTGTTTGTATGGAGAAAGGAATAGGGATATGGACTATAAACGCATCAATGAGTTTCGGCTTCTTGGTCTGACCATTGCTTATTATCGCAAACTTCGTGGACTTACACAGGCAGAACTGGCAGAGGCAACAAACCTCAGCCGTACACATATCAGCAATATTGAGGCACCAAATGGAAAAACATCAATTTCTCTGAATAAACTTTTTGATATTGCAGATGTTCTGGAAGTTCCGGTGAAAGATCTGTTTGATTTTCGTGATACCTGACGAATCGCGACAGTCGATACGTTTTTGTAAAAACACAGACTTTGACCCGTTGCTCTTATAAAAAAGAGACTGTTTTGTGAAAACTGAGGTATCCCCTTGAAAGCATCACAAAATAGTCTCTTTTTCGTTCTGTTCTTTATTTTTTCTGACTCAGCGTGCTGTTATGGTACGCACTGGACATCGTAACGTCCTCTCCGAACCACTCCGGTGGACAGTAGCTGTTTGCCTCCTCCTCGGTTGCAAACTCCACTTCTGCAAGAAGCAGTCCTCCATATCTTCCGTGAAAAACATCCAGTTCAATCGTCAGTCCGTTCTTCTCCGGGATGCGATAACGGGTTTTTGTGATCACCGTTCCATCCGCTTTTTCCAGCAGATGTTCATAAGACTCTTTTGTCAGTGGCAGATTATATTCTTCCCGCACCATCAGTCCTTTGGACTTGTAAGTCAGCACATAATCCTCTCCTTCTTTTCTCACCCGCACCACCGGTTCCGTACAAAGGTACGCCTGTTCCATCTCCATATGCGGATATTGTGCCAGATCTTCCGGCAGTTTTTTGATCAGATATTTTCTTTCGATCTCCATCCCATTTCTCCTTCTGCTCATTTTTGAACGTTTTCTGTTCTTTATTATAACTGCAAAATCCCGTAAACAAAAGTCCTTCTTCCCGCTTGTCTGTATTTTACAATATTGTTATACTGTTTTATGGAATGATACCGGGATTAAAAGAGGACGACGTACGGAACAATCCGGTATCAAAGGAATTTTCCAGAAAGGATGAATACCATGATAAATACCTCTCAGGATCTGAAAGATCTTCTTTTCCGGATCAACCGTAAAAGTTATCCGGCGTATAAAGACACAAAGGGCAGTTACCGTTTTCCGGGCTATGTACTCTCTATCGACCATGTACAGGGCGATCCCTTTGCCGCACCGTCGAAGCTCAGCCTTCATATCAAAGGTGCTCAGGCAGGTTTCCCGGAGGCTCTGTATGCGACACGCGAGATGCGGATCGCGCTTCAGGATCAGCTGATCCGTGGATTTGCTGCGCACATTGAAAAATACAGTTTTCGCGCCAAAGGTTCCGGAAAAAGCGGTCTGATCTCCATCTCAAGACCTGGACAGGAAATCCTGGAGCGTTCCGCCTGCACGATGGATGCAAAAAACGGTGATCTGACTCTTCGTATGGAGGTCGGTTTTCCTGCAAACGGACGTACGGTCAATTCCAGTGAACTGATCAAGATTCTCTTTGATTTTCTTCCGGTCTGCGTGAAAGCTTCTCTTTTTTACCGGAATCTGGATGCACGGAAGCTGGAACAGGTGCGGGCACTTGCCGAAGATCAGACCTTTATCCGAAAAGAACTGGCTACACGAAATCTTACCGCTTTTGTCGCAAACGGTGCTGTTCTTCCGCGGGAATCCGGCGTGTCTCCTCTTCCGATGAAAGACGGAATTTCCTTTGTCTCACCGGATTCCATGGCAGTCACACTGCATCTTCCAAACCACGGTCCGCTGACCGGTATGGGGATCCCGTGTGGTATCACGCTGATCGTTGGTGGCGGTTATCACGGCAAATCCACTCTGCTTGAAGCGCTCGAACTGGGTGTCTATAACCATATTGCGGGAGACGGAAGAGAATATGTGATCACCAGAGATGACGCAGTAAAGATCCGTGCCGAGGACGGTCGAAGCATCAAACACACAGACATTTCTTTCTTTATCAATGATCTGCCGAACCACAAGGATACCCATTCCTTTTATTCGGAAGATGCCAGTGGAAGTACTTCTCAGGCCGCTAATGTCATCGAAGCACTGGAAACGGGAAGTCACCTGCTTCTGATCGATGAGGATACCAGTGCCACAAACTTTATGATTCGCGATGAACTGATGCAGCGGGTAGTCAACCGCAATCAGGAACCGATCACACCATTCATTGAGCGTGTGCAATGGTTGAGTGATACACAGGGAATCTCCTCGATTCTGGTTGCCGGTAGTTCAGGATCTTATTTTCATGTAGCAGATACGATTTTACAGATGGATCATTACAAACCAGTGGATATCACAGCATTTGCCAAAAAAGAAGCGGAAGCTTTCCCTTCTATTCAGCCCTCCGCTCCTGCAGGTGCTGTTGCAGACTATCGCCGTGTGATTCAGCCTGATCCCGCTTTCCGTCCGGATCGCCGTCTGAAGATGAAGGTACTCGGTATGGACAGTATCTCCGTCAATCACGATACCATCGATCTGCGCTGTCTCGAACAGCTGGCTGATCAGGAACAGATCCAGGCACTTTCAGCTATTCTCTGCTATACGGAACGTCGGCTTTTTAATGGGAAAGACACACTGCAGCAGATCATAGATCGACTTGATACAGAATTATCCGGCAGAGGACTCGAGATTCTCTCCGAGGGCGGTCGGCTTGCTCCGAACCTCGCCATGCCACGAATCCAGGAAGTCTATGCATGCATCAACCGATATCGCGGTTTGAAAATCTAAAGAATTTCTTTCTGTTTTTTTTTGAAATTTTATAAAGTCTTCATTACATAGACACATTTTTATCACATTTTCCATGTAATATAATACTCAACAAAGCGAACCACACTTTGTTAAAGGATGTCACAACATCGCCTGTTGTGACACCCTCCCCCTCATTAAGTGGTAACAGTTATTTTTAGATTTCCTTTTTCATATTGGCCGGTATCCGAAAGGGTATCGGCCCTTCCTCATTTTATCCGGAGATTTTTAAACCACTCAGGAATATTATATATTTAATTGTATTTTTTCTTAAAATAAGATATGATTAACAGGTAACTTTTCAGTACCTTCACAGTTATAAGCCAACATGCATTTAAAATCATCTCGCGGAATATAACCTACTGAACAGTTAGATTGACAGTATCATCACATCTTGGGAGACAACTTATGAAAAACAGGCACAAAAAAGAAAATAAATCCACAAAAAAGCATCGCCGGATTTTCTGGATATTCGTCTTTTTCCTTGTGGTCGGAATCGGAGTTACCTCATATATTCTCCTTTTTTCTGCATATACCAGACGGGTGGAACGTGAGGCAACAGCTACCGGCACCGTGCAGGAAGAAATCTACAGTTTTAAGAGCCGACGGGATCTGCTTTCCCTGACACCGGAGGTCAAACGGGCAGCTTTATACGGACGTGCTACCGAAATTGATTATGGTACTTATATTATTCCTGGACTTAATGCTACAGAAACACAGGTTTTCGGAGAGAAAAACACTTCCTCCATCTGTACTTCCATGACTCCCCAGGGACTTGCCGTTACCGAAGATTACCTTCTGGTCACTGCTTACTGTCATACCAATACGCATAACTCTGTCATCTACGTCATTGATAAAAAGACCCATGAATTTGTAAAAGAAATTGTTCTTCGAAATAAATCTCATGTCGGCGGGATCGCATACGATTCGATTCATAACAATATCTGGATCTCCTGTATGTCCCGTGGTATTCCACAGGTCAATGCAATCACCTTGGAGCAGCTGAAAAGCTATTGTTTTCAGGATGACTATCAGCCGATTTCCTATTCGCAGTCTTATGATCTGTATGCAATTACACGGAATTCTTTTCTGACCTATTACAATAATGCATTATATATCGGTTATTATACTTCCAATTCTGCAAGCGTACTGGAAGAATATGATATCACCGAAGATGGAACCTTACAGACCAGTACCGTCGATGATGACACGATAACAACCGGTCAGCTGGGTGTGGATTCGCTGACACCACTTGCCCTGCCATCCGGGATGCGCGTGATCACAGAGCGGGCACAGGGTGTGGCATTTTATAAAAACAGGATCCTCACCTCTCATTCTTACGGGGTGCTCCCGGGATCTCTGAAAGTATTTCCGAATTCTCTGCAGATGCTTCTTGAAGAAGACACCATGCTGCAGAAGATCCGTTTTCCGTCAAAACTCGAACAGATCTATGTGGATGGTGACGATCTCTATGTACTGTTTGAATCCGCTGCATATGGCTATCGCTATACTTCGCTGACACAGTTTGACCGGATCTTAAAATTAAATCTGAATACCCTGCTGACAAACAGCACGAACTAGAGCGTGTCTGAAAAACGTAGGCGTAGCGGGCTACGGCAACCGAATGAGGGTAAAATATACCGCAAAGCGGGGCTTGCAGATTGCGGAAATGATTTTTCAGACACGCTCTAGTACATCGTTTCATAAATAACTATACCATACACGCAGGATACGGATTCGAGTGTGCAGGTTTAAAAACGTAGGCGTAGCGGGCTACGCTGAGGCTTTTAGACCTGTGCAATCGGATTCGTAGACAAGTGTATGGTATAGTTATTTTGAAAACGCTGTACTAGTATTATGACCAAAGGAGGGATTATATGAAGCAGTATCTTTTTCTGGGCGACAGCATCACCGATGCGGATCATCTTTTTGATCCTGCCAATCTTGGATACGGCTATGTCTCTCTCCTTGCCCGCAGACCGGAATATGCAGACGCCAGATTTGTAAATCGGGGACATGAAGGATTTACCATTGAACGGGTGTTACAGATGCTCCGTCGGGACGGGATCGGCGGTCATTGGGATGCGATCACCCTCCTTGCCGGAGTCAATGATATCCCCGTGGAACTTTTTACTTCTCACTCCAGGATTCCTCTGGAGTTTTCTGCTTTTTACCGGGAAGTGCTGGATCTTTTATGCCAGCATACTTCCACCATCCTGTTACTGGAACCTTTTCTTTTTGATGAACCGGCAGAATACTCCGCCTGGCATTCTTATATCGAAAAAGAAAGCCAGATCATCCACGATCTGGCACTCTCTTATTCTGCTCATTTTATCACGACGGACTCAATCCTCCGACAGGCAGCTCGCCAGGAAGGAGTCGATGCGATCACGACCGACGGGATTCATCTGACGCCACATGGTAATACCCTCCTTGCTGATCTCTGGCATCAGGCATTTACTGCTCTTTCTCCTGACTGATCCCGCCTTCTTTTTCTTTCTGCTTTCGTCTGCGGTTCATGATCCCGCCGATTCTTCCTGTCTCTTTTGCAGACAGAGTCTTCCACCCTTCTTCAAGCACCTGATCGAGAAGTCCGAGTTCCTGCGCGATCTCATATTTCATCCGCTCTTCCCGGCTCATCTTTGCGATATCCTCCCGGCTTATCTTTTTCTCTTTTCCCATAAAAAAAGTCACACTCCTTTTCTCTTGAAGTATGACCTTTTTTTCTCTTTCTATTCACATTGTTCTTTATTTCGGAATGATGATCGATGCGATGACGTACGCAAGGATTCCGGATCCTCCCATAAAGGAAAAGATCACCCATGCCAGTCTCACCAGCGTCGGATCGATGTTAAAATATTCTCCGATTCCGCCGCAGACTCCACAGATCATATAATTGGTTGAGGAACGATATAATCTCTTATTTTCCATATTCTGATTCTCCTTTTATCATGTAAATTTTTACTCTCTGTTATTTTTTCGGACCCACGCTTAAAATATATCCGTTACCCATTCCACAAACCAGTTAACCGGATCAAAATTGGTATGGTCACTGATTTCACTCATAACCTCATCTTTCATCTCCTGAAAATCCCCGCTGTTGATGGAAAGTGCATCCACCAGATCATTTCCTCCCCGGATTCCTCCGAGAAGCATCCCGCAGATCAGAAGGGCAAGCCCGAGTCCCCCGCAGATTCCGCTGGTTACAAGTAACCCTTTGTTCAAACGCTTCATTCTGCCCTTGCCTCCTTTCCTTTATGTACGATTCTTGAGATAAAATTCAGCGTGGTACGTAATACACGCGGACACAGCTGAAAGGTAAACCACAGGAAAAATACTGCGCATAAGATTCCCAGTGCGATGCAGATCAGACCGCCGCCCATGCTTACCAGTCCGGCTGCCGGTGAACTGATCGCATGAAGGATCCCTTTGATCAGAACGGCGATCCCGCCTCCGATCATTCCAATCGCTACGGCGAAAAAGCTGATCCACAGGGCAAATACGGTTGCCAGGATTCCGATAAAAATGCCAAGTGCTCCACCGCCAACGCCGAGAAGCATCGGAGATGCAAAGACCAGTATAATGATGAGCAGTGCCCATCCGCCAACACCGCGTTTCGGTTTTCTCGCCTGCATCGCATACGGGCTTTGCGTACTTCTATTCTGCCAGTTCTGCTGCTGACCGCTCTGTCCCTGCGTATCTGCATTCTGCCAGCCTTGCTGTGTACTCTGATTCCATCTGTTCATTGTCTGCCCATTCTGCTGCCAGCCATCGGCGTCCTTCGTCTGACTTTCTGTCCCTGTATTTTCCATATCGGTATCACTCGCTCCGAATGTCGATCCGCCATACTGCAGGTTTGCCTTGATGCTTGCTGCTACTTTTCCCGGACTACCCAGTTCCTGGATCACGGCATCCTCGTTTTCCTCCCCGGCATCGTCAAAATATTCCTGATAATAGCGAATGGCTTCCTGCCGTTCTGCCGGCGGCAGATCCTGCAGAAGTCTCGCTAATTGTGCAATAAACTGCTCACGATTCATTGTTGATTCCTCCCTCAAAAACCATGGAAATATTGGATGAATATCTCTTCCACTCCTCTTTGTATAACCCCAATTGGGCCAGTCCCTGCTCGGTTACTTTATAATATCTCCGGTTGCGCCCCGCACATTCCAGATCATAGACCATCAGGCACTGATCTTTCTGCAGCCTGCGAAGCACCGGATACAGGGTGGAATCGGAAATGTCGATAACCTTCCGCACATCCTGTGTGATCTTATATCCGTAAGTGCCTTCCTTCTCTCTCGAGACAACGGCAAGAACAATGGCATCCAAAAGAGCCGCTCCTGTATTAAATACCATATCGCACCCCTTTTTCTTTTTTCTGTATGTTCGAACTCTTTCCCGATCTGTTTTCACAAAAAGACTCCGCTCATACCTTTCCCCCGGTTTCCCGGACCGTATGTTGTTTTGCATTTAATACTATACATCGTATAATATTAGATGTCAACAAATCCTGGGAATCTTTAAAATATCTTAAGACTTCTTCTAAATATCTACAAAAAGCGGCTGCCGCGGAGGTTACACCTCCACAGCAACCGCTTTTCCAAGCGCAAATGAATATAAATAACACTCTTTTACCTTTTTTCCATACGCGCGCTCCAACGCCTGACTGTAATAATGCATCTGTCTCTGATACCGGTCGATCAGTTCCTGTCCCTCTTTTACATGGTCAGTTTTATAATCCACCAGCACCAGGCCGTCCGCCTCTTCCCAGAAAGCATCGATGATTCCCTGCACCAGGATCTGCTCGCCCTGATTCCACGCGGGATTTCTCTCACTGGCATCGATACTCATCACAAACTGCTGTTCCCGGTGCAGCGTGCCAAGCACAAAGGCTTCTTTCATCCGTTTTCCCACAGCCGAACGCACAAACCAGCTGATCTGACTGGAACGTACCACTTTAGCCGCCTCTTTGCTGATTTTTTCTTTCTGCAACAGTTCTTCGATCTGCTGCTCGATCGCCTGCTGCGAATCTGCTTTTGAATATTCCAGGCACTCCAGGATCCGATGATATGCGGTTCCCCTTGCAGCCCCCTGTAACAGTGGCTCCTGTTCTTCTTTCATAAAATCAGGAATGATTGGCTCCTGTTCTTTCTCCGCGTACAGATAGACAGTTTCTTCCTCCGGCTCCTCTCTGCCCTGTTTTTTCAGTTCTGATACGCTGACCTTCACCGGAATCTCCTGTAAATATCCATACGGATACACATAGGAAAATTTCTCTTCCAGATCTTTTCGGATCGTCGCATCAAACACCTCCTGCGGATCCCAAGTTTCGTATGCGGCTCTCTGACGTAATCGGTCTTCCCGGTCTGTTACCTGATCCGTGATCAGATGTTCCATCTCAAGGATCTGCACCGGAAACTCTTCGTTTGCTCCGGCAAGTGCCGGAAAAATCCAGTCCCAGTAGCAGCGTGCGCCTTCCCGCATCCCGTAAGGAAGTTTCTCTTCCTGCCAGTCCCGCGCCTCCACCTGCACTGCCTGGTAGTCCTCTATCTTTTTCACCGTTCCGGTAAGGATCAACTTTTCTTTTGCTCTTGTGAGTGCCACATACAACACACGCAGTTCCTCACCCAGACTTTCCAGCCGGATCTGCTTCTGGATCACCTGTCGTACCAGTGACGATGCCTGCGTCCGCTCCTTGGGGTCTACCGCCTGCATCCCGATTCCCAGATCCTGATGGATCACCAGACCGTTGCTGGCATCGGACATATTAAACCGTTTCCCCATCCCTGCCGCAAAGACAATCGGAAACTCCAGTCCCTTACTTTTGTGGATGCTCATGATCCGCACCGTATCTTCCTGTTCTCCACGGATATTGACCTCACCAAAATCCACCTGGTATTTCTGCAATTGTTCCACATACCGGATAAAATTAAACAACCCCCGGTAACTGGTGCTCTCATATTCCATGGCTTTTTCCACCAGCATCTGCAGATTTGCCCGCCGTTGTGCACCGCCGGGCATCGCACCTGCGTATAACCCATATCCGGTCTTTGCCAGAATCTCTCCGATCAGTTCATGGATCGGCGTATAAGTAACCTTTTCACGGAGTTTTTCATAGACAGACCAGAAATTGCCAAGTTTTTCACACAACTCCCCGTCCTGTCCCTCCTGCAGATAGTTCCAGACACAGCCATAGATTTTCTCCTGCGGATAGCAGGCTTTTAACAGTGCCAGCTCTCTCGCATTGCACCCGCCTAACGGCGATAACAGGACACCGGTAAATGGAATCTCCTGCATCGGATTATCCAGGATCCGCAGATAGTTCAGGATCGTCTGTACTTCTGTCGTGGAAAAATATCCTGTTTTTGAGGTAGCATAGGCAGGGATTCCCATGTCCATCAGCACATTGACAAAGTTCTCCGCCCAGCCGGTGATCGTCCGAAGCAGGATCACACAGTCCTGATAACGTGCGGGACGATACTGTTTTTCTTTCTTATCCCAGACCAGTTCTGTTCCCACCATGCTGCGGATCTTTTCTCCGATCATCCGTGCTTCCAGCTCCTGATCACTCTGTTCCTGCATCTTCTCATCCATACCGTCCGTGCCGGTCTGTGCCACAAGCACCTGGCACGCCGGTTCTTCCGGTACTCCCGCCGGCTTTTCTTCAAATACCGCACCCGGATACAATGCCGCATCTGCATCGTATTCCACCGCTCCCAGATCCTTTCCCATGATCCGGTAAAAGATCTGATTGACCCCTTCGAGCACTCCGTCTCTGCTTCGGAAGTTTTTGTGTAGGTCGATCCTCTGACATACACTGTCTTCCAGACTGTAGGTTTCGTATTTTTCCATAAAAAGTTCCGGTCTGGCAAGGCGGAACCGGTAGATACTCTGCTTCACATCGCCCACCATGAACAGATTATGCCGCCCGAAGCGAAGCTGTGACACACTCTGCAACAAAGTCTCCTGCACCAGATTGCTGTCCTGGTACTCATCGATCAGGATTTCCTCAAACCGATCGGAAAATTCATCCGCCGCCTGGGTATACCGGATCTCTCCGTCTTCTTTTTTTACCAGGATCTCCAGCGCAAAGTGTTCCATATCTGTAAAATCAACGATATTTTTCTGCCGCTTTTTTCCCGAAAATGTCTCGATAAACTGCCGGGTCAGACGAATCAGTTCCTGCACCGGCTCCCTGCAAAGTTCCAGTTCTTCCAGCACTTCCTCCGTTGTCTCATAAAAATAATTCTCCCGCAGTTTTTTCACAGCATCTTTTGCCTGATCCCGCAGGTTCTTCGCCAGCTCCCGCTTATCCTCCTGCACACTGTCATCTTTCTTTCGTGACAGTGCTTTTGGCTTCCAGCTATCCAGCAGGACTCTGCATCCGTCAAAATCCTGTGTTGCGAAAGCCTCTTCCAGATCTCTTCGAAACAAAAGATCCTGTTCCAGCGCTTCTCCGTACATATATGGTCCGTCGGGACTGTAGATCACTTCTTTGCACCGTTCCTGAAGATAAGTGATCTGATCCAGCAGGTGTCCGGCATCCTCCCACAGTTTTTTCATCCATATACAGGACACCAGCTCTTCCTTTGTCCGGGTCTCGTATGCCTTCGTACAGCTGTCCAGCCATTCTAGCGGCCAGGGATTACTCATGGCAAACTCATACATCCGGAGAATCAGTTCCGTCAGCACCTCATCGCTTTTTCCCGTGGCAAAACTCTCCACAAAACGATCAAAACTTTCGGTTCTCTCCTGGTAACTGCTCTCAAGCACCTCTTTTGCCACATCCTGTTTCAGCAGTTTGATCTCTCCCTCATTCGCTGTGCGAAATCCGGGATCCAGATCGATGGTGTGAAAATAGTTCCGGATCACATAAGAGCAGAATCCGTCGATCGTCGTGATCTGTGCGTTGTGGATCAACGTCTGCTGTCTTTGCAGATGTTCATTTTCCGGATCCTGTTCCAGATAATTCTCCACAGCTTCCGTCAGTCTCTCCCTCATCTCTCCGGCTGCTGCCCGGGTAAATGTCACAATCAGCAGCTGATCGATATCGATGGGATGATCTTTTCTGGTCAGTTTTCCCAGGATTCGTTCTACCAGAACAGCGGTCTTACCGGATCCTGCCGCCGCACTGACCAGGATATTTCTGTCCCGCAGTTCAATGACCTTCTGCTGTTCCGGTGTCCACTTCATTTCCATCTTCCTTCTCCCCTTTCTCTCTCATTTTCTTCCACAGTTCCTCATCGGAAAATGTCGGAAGTCTCCGGAAACTGTTTCCCTCCTGTTTTTCATCAAATCCGCAGATCTCCTTAAAGCTGCAATAGTCGCAGGCGGTCCGTTGTTTTAATTTATATGGATTTTTCTCCATCTCCCCGCTAAGGATCCGTGTTCCATTTTCACGGATCTTATCGTTGACATAGGCACAGAGTTCTTCGAACTGTTCTTTGCTTGCCGTTTTGGAACGACTTGAAAGGCTGCCGTTTTTATTGTAAGCTGCCGGGATCACCAGCGATTTTTTCCCTGCTTCCAGTTCCCGATCCAGATCCTTTAAGATCTTTTCTTCTGCCCGGACCAGTCCGTCCACCTTTAATTTTTCCAGCAGTTTCCGTTCAATCTCCTCTTCCTCATCCCCAGGTTTTCCATCCACCAGTGGATCTTTGACATGATAATAAAACATCCCCGCCGGTTCTGCATGTTTTCCCGGATGATTCTTTTCTTCCAGCTCCAGTGCTGCATTCAGATATACGATAAGCTGCAATTGCAGTCCGTGATACACCGAAGTAAGATCCAGAGCCGTATTGCCGGACTTATAATCAATGACTTTCACATAGATCGTATCGTCCTCCTCATAGCGGTCCACCCGGTCAATCCGCCCCCGCAGGCGCAGGCGCTCATCCTCCGATAACTGAAAATTCGATGCTTTCAGATCTTCCTCCATAGAAAAAGAGATTTCAAACCGACTTGGTTCATATTTTCCTGCTTTCAGCTGTTGCTGCAGTGCCCAGACCGTCCGCCGCAGGATCCGTTTTACACGCAGGATCATATACTGGTTTCTTGCACTGCTCTCCAGAATCGTATTGCCATAGTCGTGAATGGTTTCCTCCACACTCGTATCAATCAGCTGATCCCGTTCCTGATCCGTCAGACTACGCCATGTCAGCCGGTTTTTTTTGAGATTTCGTGAAAACTGTTCCAGCGCCTGATGGATCACATTGCCCAGATCCGCCTGACGAAATTCGTATTCCTGTCGTTCCTCGATCTTCAGACCATACTGCAGAAAATGTGCAAAGGCACAGGCTGCAAACCGTTCCAGTTCCGTCGCACTGTTTTCCAGTTCTTTCCCGTAAAGTGCCACCGCCGCCGCTTTTCCGATGCTGCTCTCCGGTGCGTCCTCGTATGCCGCCTGGATCCAGCGAAGACACTGCTCCTTCCACTCTTTTGACCGCAGATACCAGGAAAACAGTTCCCTCCAGCCATCGTTCTGCTGCTGTTCTCCATCCTTTCGAAGTCCTGCCAGAAGAATTTCCGTTGCCTGCTGTGCCATCTGCATCTGGCTGATCTCGTCTTTCGGATTATCCTGGATCACCAGTTTCGGATACATCCGAAGAATCAGCGCGATCAGATACGCCGGACTCTGTGCCTGCCCCTGTGCATTTGACTGAGCGTAAGAAAGATACAGACACCGGGAAGGTTTCGTCAGATTCAGATACAGATAGAAACGCTGGATATACATGGATTCTCTTGCTGTAGGTGCCAGTGCTACCTGACGGCTGTCGAGAAATTCACGGTCAGACTCGGACAGCAGACCGGCTCTTCCCCCGTGTTTCGGGATAATTCCATCGTTGACCCCCGCAAAAAACAGTACCTTAATGTCTTTCAGTCGGGTACGCTCCATCTCACCAAGCAACACCTGATCTGCCGTCGGCGGGATGATGCCCACCCGCATCTCCTGAAATCCCACATCGAGAAGCTGTCCGTACTCCTTCGCCGTGATCGTCTCGCTGCCAAGCATCTGCACCATTTTATCGAGCAGTTCCATGATCATTCCGTAAATCTGGCTGTATTCCTTGACCATCGCCTGATCGCCCTGCGCAGCAAAATCCTGTTCTTTTTCCGCTAACCGCTCCTGAATCCTGTCCTTTACGATCATGTGATAGAGCATCCGCGTCCGTTCTTCTACCGTGTGCTCTTTTTCTTTCATATACGCCGCAAAAGAACCGATCTTTTCCCAGACCTGTTTCCGGATCTTATTAATCGCTTCGATACTGCCCTCTTCCATCCCGCGATACCGTCTGACCCAGTGATCGTTCCACTGTTTTTCCCCACGTATTCCAACTGCGATACAGTAATTTTCCAGCTGATCCACCTGGTAGACCGGGATACCGGACAACCCACAGCGAAGATAACGAAACATACTCTCATAGGAAAAATGCTCCACCACAAGATTTACCGCCGCCCGGATGTACTCCACAAACGGATTCATCAGGATCGAATGTTTTTCATCGATAAAGCAGGGAATCCTGCACTGCTCCATCACCTGTCTGGCATAGCTTCCGTACGTTGTCATATCTCCGGTGATCACCGCAAAATCTCCATATCGGTAGCCTTTTGTCCGCACCAGCAGACGGATCTTTCTGGCGATCTCCTCCATCTCTTCTTTCGGATTGCCTGCCTGAAAGATCTGTACCTCTTCCTGTTCCTTCCGGTACTGCCGTTTATCATACTGAAACAAATGCTGCTCCAGAAATTCGAGTGCCGGTGCCTCATGGAAACGGCTGTGTTCTCCCGGATGCACCCACCAGGGATCCAGAACTTCCACCCGTTCTTCCGCTGCCATCCGGGTCAGAGACTCCATCATCTCCCCACTCATCCGAAACAGATGCTGCGGACGTTTTAACTGTGCCACAGACACCTTCTCATCCAGTGTCACCGTCACCCAGATCTGCCGCGCCATCTTCAGCAGTTCCCGCAGCAGCTTATTCTGTATCGGGGTAAATCCGGTAAATCCGTCCAGAACGATCCAGCTGTCTCTCACCAGCCGGGAGCTTCCGATCTTCTCACACAGAAGATCCAGCACTTCCTCCGCCGTGATATATCGTTTTCTCAAAAACTCGGAAAATCCCTGATAAATGGTCTGCACATCCTTTAATTTGTGATACAGCAACGGTTTGTCTTTTGCCAGATTGCCGATCTCGTCCAGTTCCTCCGGGTGAATATCGTACTGCATCAGCTCGGATAACAGTGATTTCATCTCACTGACGGTTCCCAGTTTTTCCAGACTGCTGCCAAGAACTCCCAGTTTTTTCTTCTGTTCCTGTACCACACGCTCCAGCACCAGAATCTTTCCCACATCTTCCAGCACCGGTGTCTGATCTCCGCCCACTTCCGCAAACACCCGGTGTGCCAGGCGGTCAAAACTCAGGATATCCACATTCATGATCCCGTGCCGTGGACTCAACGATACCAGTTCTTTCTGTGTTTGCATCGTAAACTGTTCCGGTACGATCACCAGATAATTTCTCTCCGGATGCTCCCCGGCTTCCTGTAAGATTTTCTGATATAGCTGAAAGGATTTTCCAGCCCCCGAATTGCCGGGTACAAATTGCAGCGCCATGGATCTTTTCCTGCCACTCAAAATGTGTTGAAATATACTCTAACACATCGAGAAATTGAAGCCCTTGCGGATACTTCTTACTGCTTCGATGTGTAT